>DCAD01000049.1:0-1348 GCA_002311875.1 Gemmatimonadales bacterium UBA1142
CGGTCGACATGGGTTTCCGCCGCCAGATTCACTACTACATCGATGCCCTTAATAGCTCTAGCGACTGTGTTCGAGTCACATATATCTCCGTGGATGAACCTGTGCCTTGGGTCATCCATAATATTTGCGATATTGTCTCGATTCCCTGCATAAGACAGCGCGTCTAGGTTGATGACCTCGGTATCTGGCCTTTCTCGGAGTAGGAATCGGACAAAATTTGAGCCGATGAACCCGGCTCCACCGGTGACGAGGTATCTCACTCGCTAGCGTGCCGGCTCCAGTCGTCCGGCCCCATGCTTATTCCGTTCAATACAGGGTTGTCACGATCCTCCCCTACGAGTTCGCTGGCGCGGAAGAGTGACGGAATGGTACCGGCATCAGTCCACCAACCGTTCAGCACGTGATGCCGCATCTCTCCCCACTCGATGTACCTGTTATTGACATCTGTGATCTCAAGCTCTCCGCGAGATGATGGTTCGAGCCCGTCTATAATTTCGAAGACGCGGAAATCGAAGAAGTAGCATCCGGTCACAGCAAATCTACTCGGAGGGGTTTCCGGCTTCTCAACGATCTCCACTAGCCTGCCACTTTCGAGCACCGCAACGCCGAACCTTTCCGGATCGTCAACCTCCTTGAGGAGGATCATCGCTCCCCCACCTTGGGAGTAGAGTTCGATGGCCTCTGAGATTGAATCCTGAAAGACATTGTCACCGAGGAGCACAACGAGGGGCTCCCCCGCGGAGAAGTCTCTGGCTAGGCTAAGTGCCTGGGCGATACCCCCTTCACCATCTTGGTAAGCATAGCTCAGGCTCTTGAGCCTGAACGCTTCTCCATTTCCCAGCAGCTTCAGGAAGTCACCAGCACTATCACCTCCAGTGACCACTAGGATATCCTCAATTCCAGAGGTGACGAGTTGTTGAATCGGGTAACAGATCATCGGCCGATCATAAACTGGCAGCAAATGCTTGTTGGTCACCCGTGTCATCGGTAGCAGCCGGGTCCCGAGGCCACCTGCTAAGATGACGCCCTTCATTTCAGCGCTTCATCGAGAAATTTCTTCACAGCTTCCCTCCACGGGGTCATGCTGCGGCCGAGGAGCGTCTCGGCCTTACTCGAGTCAAGCACAGAGTAGCGGGGACGGGGGGCTGGCGCTCCCCAATCTTCAGTCGAAATGGGCTCGATCTCGGTATGGAGACCGCAAATCGATAGAGCCTGCCGGCCCAGATCATACCAACTCGCCTTCCCAGCGTCACTCACATGGTAGGTACCCAAAGCCCCATGGTCGACCAGATCGAGCGTGACCTCGGCAACGTGCCTTGCCCATGTGGGGCTTCCCGTCTGATCATCT
>DCAD01000049.1:1521-2634 GCA_002311875.1 Gemmatimonadales bacterium UBA1142
CCCGTATGCGGAAAGTGGGTCAGGCTCATCGTTTGGCGAATACGGAGTTCTTTTGGCACCGCCAAACACGTAGTCAGTACTGAAGAACACCATCCGTGCTCCCACTTTCCTACAGGCCTCCGCAACCTTGCCGGCTCCGCCAGCATTTACAGCGAATGACTCCTTCCTCTCAGATTCCGCCCTGTCCACATCGGTAAGGGCTGCGCAGTGGAAGACGACATCGGGTTCCTCCACCTTGAAACGGCTCTCGGTTGCGAACACGTCCGTCACGTCTAGGTCAGATTTCCGCAGGGCTGTGTATCCCATGCCTCGACGAGCCATGACATTCGAGAGTGCGGATCCCAGTAGACCTCCTGCTCCTGTGATCACGCACCTCATGTTAACCCTCCCTGATCGATAACCTTCCTAGTGATGTTGCTCACCCTGGAACACAACACCACTTTCGGTCCGGTTACACTGGGAAAATCCACTCGCACCTCACTCATGGCTCTCGATTTCACACCGCTCGCAATCCCCGACGTCCTCTTGATCCAAAAGACCCGCCATGTGGACGAACGCGGGTACTTTACCGAGACGTACCGACGCAGCGCCTTCGCCACAATCGGTTGCGACTTCGTCCAGGACAACTTCGTTCGTTCCAACCACAGGGTGTTGAGGGGGCTCCATTTTCAGCTCCCACCCAAAGTCCAAGGTAAACTCATACGCGTTGTACGGGGTGAAATCTTTGACGTAGCCGTGGATCTTCGCACAGGGTCGGATACGTTCAAGAAGTGGGTCGGAATCCAGATGGCCTCGGATGAACCCGTTCAACTCTGGATTCCACCTGGGTTCGCTCACGGATATGTGGTCTTGAGTGAATCGGGAGCCGATGTCTCGTACAAAGTGACCCAGGAATACGATCCCGGGCTCGACACTGGAATCAAGTGGGACGACCCCGAAATTGCGATCTCCTGGCCCATCTCGGATCCGATATTGTCCCCTAAGGACAAAGGATTGCCGACACTCGCGGAAAGTGACCTCGGAGTACATCTCAAAGATAGGGGAGCCGGAGCCAGCTAACCCGTCACGATCCAGCCGTCCTTAGCGTCTGTAACGACGCCGGCGCCCGAGACC
>DCAD01000049.1:2689-9218 GCA_002311875.1 Gemmatimonadales bacterium UBA1142
TCAAAACAGCTGTGGTCGGTAAGGATTACCACGCAATCCGCCCAGCTAAATAGCGCATCGGTCAACTGTTCGGAGTGGAGTTCGACGCCTTCCCACTTCAGTTTCGACACATAGGGATCATGATATCTGATATCCGCACTGTCTTGCTGGAGTAGCTGCATTACATCCAAGGCCGGAGACTCCCGAATGTCATCGACGTCCCTCTTGTAAGCGATACCGAGCAGAAGAATACCTGATCCGTTGAGGGGTCTACCGTTACGGTTGAGAACTTGCCGTACCTTGTCCACCACGAAGAACGGCATTTCGGAGTTGACCTCGGACGCAAGATCGATAAAGCGCGTCTTATAGTTAAGTGAGCGCATTTTCCAGGACAGGTAGTGTGGATCCACAGGTATACAGTGTCCTCCAAGACCCGGCCCGGGTGTGAATTTCATGAAGCCAAACGGTTTAGTAGCTGCTGCTTCTATGGTTTCCCAGACATCCACCCCAAGCCGGTCAGCGATAAGGGCAATCTCGTTGACGAGACCAATGTTCACTGCCCGAAAGGTGTTTTCTAGGATCTTCGTCAACTCCGCAGCCTCGACCGAAGAAACTCGAACGAGTTTATCGATGAATTGTTCGTAGAAGCTCTGACCAATATCCCCGCACATCTCTGTGAGTCCTCCGATGACTTTTGGGGTGTTCCTTATCGTCCAAGTCTTATTCCCGGGATCCACTCGCTCAGGAGAAAAGCACAGATAAAAGTCCTCCCCGGCTGTTAGGCCAGTGCTTTCCAACTTTGGCTTCAGCACCTCCCGTGTGGTGCCAGGATACGTCGTAGACTCCAGTACGATGAGTTGGCCCGGATGTAGTGTAGCTGCCACTGCTTCAGATGCCGCTTTTACGTACGAGACATCAGGATCACCAGTCTTTGAGAGTGGGGTAGGAACACAGATCGAGATCGCATCACATTCAGCCAATCGGCTCATGTCACACGTTGCCTCGATCAAATCACGGTTGCGGAGTGACCCCACTTCATCATCCATCAGATCTTGGATGTGCGAGCATCCCGAGTTGACGCTCTCCACAACCTGTTCACTCACGTCGAACCCGATGACCTTCAACTTACCGCTGCGAGCAGCTTCAACGGCCAGTGGTAAACCGACATAGCCAAGCCCGATAACACCAAAGTTTGTGATCTCGTTGTCGCTTGACACAGGAAGTGAATTTGTCATAGGAAGAGCACTGTGGTCGTAATTACGAGAGGTATCAACCCTGTAGTCGAGCCCTTGGAATATACCTGAGAGCGAACGTGCTTCCATCCGAGCCCATACCGTCAGGCTAGGGACCGCTGCTCTGTCACCATCAGCGAATTACTTGAATCAACTCGCATTGGGTTGAGAAGAAGAGAACCGCTCGATCTCTATAATCAACCATGAGCGAAGCTCGCACCAAACCGGCAGAGTCGGCGTGTGGAGACTACCCGTCGGCAACCATAGCTGGAGCTTTCGTAACCTTACCAGCTGAAATACAGCGGGTGCACACACGGACACGACGACGAGCACCACTCTTGTCGACGATTTTCACGGTCTGGAGGTTCGGCAGCCAGCGGCGGCGCGTCTTATTGTGAGCATGGCTGACATTGTTCCCGGTAGCGGGACCCTTACCACACACGTAGCAAATTCGAGCCATGTTCTCTGGGTTATCTATCTAGTTCTGAGTATACCGAAACCGGCCTAATTCCCACTGGTAGCCGTATCAGCTACAACGACTTCCGTTGATTCCAAGTAGTGCGTCGCGAACTCAGCTGCCAAACGGTCACCGCCCCCGATCGTTCCTGCAATCTCCCACGCGCTCAAGGCAGAATCGTTTACCGCATGGACGATGCCGGTCACAGTCGCCCGCTCACCCATGGTGACGGGCACACCCTCTGCTATAACCTCTTCCGACATCGAAACGAGGAATGGCTGCCCATTCGGGAGTTCAAGCCAGAAGCCCTGTGTGCCAAGCATGCTGGCTACATTCAGCCCCGACACCCGTATCAGTCGACCCTCTAACGGGGCCGCATCTACTTCAAGATCGGTGGCAGCAATAGTGGTTGCGACTTCCATTTCGTCAGGAGTATCAGTCTCCTCGACGATGTCGAGCGCTCGTTCTTCCGCAGCCCGGACGTTGAGGTAGTACATAAACAAACCGATAACGATGAACGCGAGCACCATCAGAGGGATGCCCAGGTCAGCAGCACCCCGTCGGGAAGCGTTGTCAGCCATATCCGTCGTCCTGTACGGTTGAGGTGTCCCCATTATCTCACACGCTAAACTAAGTAACCAATTCGATGAGCGATATCTCAGCTGCATCACCTTTGCGATTACCCAGCTTCAGGATGCGGGTATAGCCACCCGGGCGCTCGGCGTATCGGGACGCGATTTCGTCGAACAATTTACCTAGAACCTCCCGATCTTGGATCTTCCGGGCTACCAAACGCCTCGCGTGCAAGTCACCTCGACGGGCGAGGGTAATTAGGCGCTCGGCATAAGGCCGGAGTTCCTTCGCCTTGGCAGTTGTTGTCTCAATACGCTCATGTCGAAAGAGCGAAGTCGCCAAGTTTCGCAGCATCGCTCGACGGTGACTTGCTGTTCGCTGAAGCTTCCGTCCCTTCTTCCTGTGTCGCATAGCTAACCGTTCTCGGTCTCCGCCATTTCACCCTTTGCATCCAAGAAAAAGAGCCGGCCGTCTTCGCTTTCCTCAAGCTTCATACCGAACCTCAGCTCCCGCTCTTCCAAAAAGTCCGAGATCTCCTTAAGAGACTTCTTACCAAAATTCTCGATTTGCAGCATCTCATCCTCAGATGACTGCACGAGATCGGCTAGTGTAAGGATATTCTCTTTATGCAAAGAGTTGCGAGAACGTACAGAGAGTTCAGCGAGTTCTTCGATCGGACTCTTTAGAAGAGCCTGTTGATTCTCCGACACCGCAACTGATCCTGGAGGAGTGATTTCAGGGATTCCACCCTCGGCGAAATAGAGCATGTACTCTAGGTGTTTCCTGACCAGTTCAGCCGCATACGCGACTGCACTGGCCGGATCTAAAGAACCGTCAGTCTCGATGTTCAGTGTGAGCCGATCAAAGTCTGTTCGTTGACCAACCCGTGTCTCCTCTACGGAGAAGTTGGCCCTCCTCACAGGGTTATAGATCGAATCGATACGGACCAAGTCCACAGGGGCTTCTCGCGGAAGGGGGTGCTGGTTCGCTAGCACGAAGCCACGACCTTTATTGATGTAGAGTTGCACGTTAACCGTGCGGTCTTCCTGTAGGGTGAAAAGATGATGGCCCGGATCCAAGACAGTGACTCCAGAGGTTGGCTGAATGTCTCCCGCAGTCACCGGACCAGCCTTCTTGACTTGTATCTCTAGAACTACCTCGTCCACATCATCATGCAAACTCACAATCAGCGACTTGAAGTTCTGGATGACCTGGTGGACGTCCTCCACGACGCTCTCAATCGTCTGGTGTTCATGCAGAACCCCGTCGATCCGAAAACCCCATACTGCCGCCCCTCTCAGGGAAGATAGCAGCACACGACGCACTGAATTGCCTAGGGTATGTCCGAAGCCACGTTCGAGCGGCTCAATCATGAATTGAGCCAAGTGGTCGGCATCTTCAACACCCTCGACCTGCTCGACACGCTCAGGGAGTACCAAGCCGGTGAGATCTAGGTTCACGATGTCCTCCTAAACAGCCTTACTTGAGTCGGAATCCACGATCCGACGTAGGATCACTTCGAATAGAGTTCTACAATTAGTTGCTCTTGGGCCGCGAGCGGAATGTCAGCACGCGTCGGTTGGCGCACCATCCGCCCCACTCGCGCTTTATCATCCAGAGCAAGCCACTCGAGAAGCATGGGTCGTGTTCTTGCCTCGAGACTCTCCTGGATTGGCACGATTTCCTTAGACCGGGGCTTGATCGCTATCTCATCCCCAGCTGATACCCGGAAGCTCGGCACATCGACAAGACGCCCATTCACCTCCACGTGACGATGCCGCACTAGCTGGCGAGCCTGGCTCCGGCTCGCAGCAAAGCCCATCCGGAATACGACGTTGTCGAGCCTTGTCTCCAGAGCGATGATCAGGTTCTCTCCCGTAATCCCTGGGACGTTAGTAGCACGTTCGAAGAGATTCCGAAATTGCTTCTCGTGCAGCCCGTAGATCCGCTTAACCTTTTGTTTCTCGCGTAGCTGAACAGCATAGTCCGACTGCTTGCGTCGCCGCGCGTGCGCGGGTCCGTGTTGGCCCGGGGGATATTGTCGCCGCTCGACTGGGCATTTTTCGGTATAGCACTTCTGCCCCTTCAGGAAGAGCTTCTGGCCCTCTCGACGGCAGAGCCTACAAACGGGTCCGGTATAACGAGACATGTCTTAGCTAGGCCTCCCTATACCCGACGCTTCTTCGGAGGCCGACAGCCGTTATGGGGCAACGGGGTAATGTCCTCTATTGATTTGATCTGTAGGCCTGCAGCAGCCAGTGCCTGGATGGCAGATTCACGACCCGAGCCGGGTCCCTGAACACGCACATCTAGGCGCTTCACACCAAGCCCAAGCGCCTCTCGCCCAACCTTCTCAGCCGCAATAGTTGCCGCAAACGGGGTCGATTTCTTTGATCCCTTGAAACCGGCCGTACCAGCGCTCGCCCAAACTATCGCATTACCGGCGTTGTCGGTGATAGTGATGATTGTGTTGTTGAAGGTCGCCTTGATATGAGCGATGCCTTCAGCCTCAACAACCTTCTTACTGCGTTTTGGTCGGTTTGTTGGCTTTGCCAATTTCTTCTTTCCACGCTATGGATGCGGCAAAACGGGGTTGCTGTCTCCGTTGGGGCCACATCAAGTGATACGCATGCACTGCATGCGTCGAATGAGTAAAGCTATCTATTTCCTGGGTGCTTTCTTCTTTCCGGTGATCGCCCTCCGAGAGCCTTTGTGAGTGCGAGCGTTTGTGTGCGTCCTTTGACCACGAACCGGAAGTCCACGCCGGTGACGTAGTCCCCGATAGCACCCAATATCCATCAGGCGCTTGATGTTCATAGACGTCTCGGTACGGAGCGCACCTTCCACCTTATAGTTGCCCTCAATCTGACGCCGAAGAAGGTTCACATCGTCATCCGACAGATCTTGCGTCCGGCGATTAGCGTCAACACCACACTCAGTAATAATCTGCTTGGCCCGAGTATCACCTATCCCATATATATAGGTAAGTGCAACCTCAATCCTCTTTCCACGAGGGAGATCCACTCCAGCAATACGAGCCATTAATCGCTAACCTTGACGCTGTTTATGCTTAGGATCCCTGGTGCAGATAATTCGCACCACACCCTTTCGCCGGACCACCTTGCAATGTTCACAGATAGGCTTAACGCTGCTTCGTACCTTCAATTATGACATCTCCTGAATCATTTCTAGCATAGCTATAAAATGTAATAAGGCTTTTGTAGAGCTTCAAGCGGTGGTGGTAGTAGTAGTAGAAACTGTATGAAATGAGGACTCTAGAGTGGTGAGAACCTTTGGTCCCTGCGCTGTTACCGCCACCGTGTGCTCGAAGTGTGCTGAGAGGGCCTTGTCTGCGGTTATTACCGTCCAGCCATCGTCCAGCGTGCGGATTTCCGGAGAACCAGCAGAAAGCATGGGCTCGATAGCGAGTACCATACCTTCCCGGAGCAACGGGCCATGGCCTGGACGACCGATGTTCGGGATTTGCGGTTCCTCGTGAACTTCCCGGCCCACTCCGTGACCGACCAAGTCTCGGACGATCGCGTAGCTCTTCCCTTCCACAGTAGCTATCACGGCGGCACCGATGTCACCCACATGGTTCCCAGGCTTAGCGGCTTCGATCGCGACCCCGAGAGCTTTCTCAGTGATCTCGAGCAACCCGTGTACTGCATCGTCCACCTCACCGACTAGAAACGTCCAGGCAGAATCAGAGCACCATGCCGCGAGCCGTACCCCGACATCCACCGAAACAATGTCACCCGAAGCCAGTATCCGGCTCGGACTTGGTATCCCATGCACGACCTCCTCATTCACAGAGGTACAGACACTCCCCGGGAAGCCATAAAGACCTTTGAAGACAGGAACGGCACCATCATGTGACAAGATGTATTCGTCGCAGAATATGTCCAGATCAGCCGTTGACACCCCAGGAACCACACGAGGAGCTATCTCAGCAAGCAGGTTAGCAATGATCTTCCCACCACGGGCGATCACGTCAATCTCTTCTTGTGTTCGTAGGTGGATCACTCGGTTAACCGATTCCAAGCGCAGCGCGCAACGCCAACTGCACATCATCCACAGGCTGCATCGCCGACACGCGTCTTAAGGACGCTGAGTGTGAAGTGTAGTGCTCCACCAGCGGAGCTGTCTGACGCTCGTATACCTTCAGGCGGTTTGTGATCGTTTCCGGTTTATCGTCCGTGCGGTGAACAAGCACCTCCCCGCAGCGTCCACACTCACCCTCGATCTTTGGAGGGTCGAAGTGCACGTTGAAGATTGCCCCACAATT
>DCAD01000049.1:9387-14475 GCA_002311875.1 Gemmatimonadales bacterium UBA1142
GGAATCGTGCGAGGAAAACCGTCGAAAAAGATGCTCGCTTCCGAGCTGATAACCCTAAGGCGATCTTGGATCAGATCTAAGATCAACGAGTCTGGCACCAACTCGCCCTTCTCCATGTAGTCTTGAGCTTTCAAGCCTAGGTCGGTTCCATCCCGACAAGTTTCACGCAAAAGATCACCGGTCGATACGTGCTCACCTCCGACGGAATCGATGAGCCGCACAGCCTGTGTACCCTTCCCTACCCCCGGTGGGCCCAGGAGGATGACCACCATCACATGTACCGTTGGCGCCCACGCATTTTCACCCGGCCTTTCTTCATGAAGCCGTCATAGTGACGGAGCATCAGATGCTGCTGGGCTTGCTGAACTGTGTCGAGCCCAACTCCTACCACGATCAGGAGGCTCGTGCCACCGAAGAAGAACGTCGTGATATTGAAAATATCAAAGATCCAAAACGGGGTGAGCGCAATACCTGCAAGGTAGAAAGAGCCGGGTAGCGTCACACGGGTGAGAACTCGGTCGATGTACTCCGCAGTGCGTGCCCCCGGCTTCACACCTGGGATGAACCCACCCTGCTTCTTTAGGTTCTCGGCGAGGTCGATCGGGTTGAATATGATGGCTGTATAAAAGTACGTGAAGAAGACAATCAGAAACCCATAGGTGATGTAGTATGCCCACGTTTGGGGAGCGAAAATTTCGTTGATAATGTTAAGCGGACCCAAATCCACAAAAGCCGCCGCCGTTCCCGGAACTACCATGAAGGACTGAGCGAAAATGATCGGCATGACACCCGCGGAGTTTATACGCAGGGGGATAAAGCTCTTCTGACCTTCTCGGATACGCCCACGCCCGACAACTTTCCGAGGGATCTGCACTGGAATTTTTCGCGAGGCCAGCGTCATCGCCACCACCCCTGCGGTGACAGCGACTACTACTGCCACAAGAGCGGCGAGTGAAAAAAGACCGATCTCTCCGAGACGGAAGGATTCCCAGGTGCGCACAATAGCGGCTGGAAAAGTCTGGATGATCGAGAAAAAGATCATCAGAGACATGCCATTACCTATTCCATGCTCGGTAATCTGCTCGCCGAGCCACATTACAAAAATTGCACCAACAGTGAGTGTCGTAACAGTCGTGAAAGTGAATAGGGAGCCCGGGTCGGTAACCGCTCCCGGGATCGCTTGTAGGAAGGCCGAATAACCGTACGCCTGAGCAGCAGATAGGACGACGGTGGTATAGCGAGTCCACTGGGTCAGCTTCTTACGGCCTTCTTCTCCCTCCTTCTGTAGCTTCTCAATGGTCGGGAAGACAGCTGCGAGCAACTGAAACATGATACTCGCAGAGATGTAGGGCATAATCCCTAGGGCCAAGATCGTCGCACGGGACAAACCTCCACCGACGAACATGTCATAGATGCCGAAGAAGGTGTCCTGGAGTGCACCGAACTGCTGGCGTAGGGCACCGACATCCAAGCTCGGAACCGTAATGTGTGATCCGAGCCGGTAGATAAGGAGGATGAACAAGGTGAAGAGAATCTTCTCCTTGAGCTCTGGAGCACGGAACAGGCCGGCTACATTTTTCGCAGGGGTCGACACGCTACGAAGCTTCCGCCACACCTACAGTGATGAGCGAAACACTCCCGCCTGCAGCCTCGATCTTTGTCTGCGCACTGTTACTGAACTTGTGTGCAGTAACTGAGAAAGCCTGCTCGATCTCACCCTGGCCAAGAATCTTGACAGGCTTTCGGAGCGAAGAGATCAGACCTACTCGCTTTAGGGACTCGGGATTGATATCGCTATCACAGCGTTCGAGGTCTCGAACATTAACAACCTGATATTCAACCCGGTTGAAGTTCTTGAAGCCTCGCTTGGGGATCCGGCGCGCGAGAGGCATCTGGCCACCCTCGAAGTCTCTTCGAATTCGACCGCCTGACCTCGATTTCTGACCTTTTTGACCGCGACCGGAAGTCTTGCCGGAGCCTGAGCCAGGCCCCCGACCAACGCGCTTTCGGTTTCGCCGTGAACCTGCGGTGGGAGTGAGATCGTGTAGCTCTGCCATGTATTAGCCCTCTACCTCATGCACATCAATCATGAAGGAGATCTGATTAATCATCCCCCTTATGGCTGGTGAATCTTCGTGAACGACACTCTGTTGATGACGCTTGATTCCCAGCGCTCGAAGGGTGCGACGGTGTTTAGCCTGACGCCCAATACCACTCCGCGTTTGAGTGATCTTTAGCATAGTCTGCTTCTTCTTCTTAGCCACGGTGCACCCCAAGGGCCGCAACGGATACTCCACGCTCTTCAGCGGCCTGTTCAGCTGTAACCAACTCGCTCAAACCGTTCATCGTCGCCCGCACTACATTAATGGGGTTGTTCGAGCCAAGACTCTTGGTGAGGACATCACTCACTCCCGCAGCCTCAAGCACCGCACGCACAGGACCTCCTGCGATCACACCGGTACCAGGAGCTGCCGGACGTAGAAGTACTCTGCCAGCCCCCCATCGACCAATGATGTCGTGCGGCAGTGTCCCATTCTGGATAGGTACCTTCACCATGTTCTTACGAGCTTTCTCAAAAGACTTTCGGATCGCCTCAGCAACTTCATTCGCTTTCTCGAGCGCGATCCCAACATTCCCCTTTCGATCTCCAACCGAGACAAGAGCGGAGAAAGAGAACCGCCTGCCGCCCTTTACGACTTTCGCAACGCGGTTAATAAAGATGACGTTCTCAACCAGATCACTTTCTCGATTCCTGCCCGGCTTCTTTCTCTTCGAATCCCTCGGCATCAGAACTTCAGACCTCCCTCACGGGCTCCCTCGGCAAAAGCCTTCACCCGACCGTGGTATTTGTATCCACCGCGATCGAAAACCACGGTGTTGATTCCGTGCGCTTTAGCGCGTTCAGCTAGCAATTTGCCAGCTGCATGAGCATGCTCAACCCGAGGGTTCTTACTGTCTCCGTTGAACCCTGTGAGTTCCTCCGCCAGAGTAGATAATCCGACCAGGGTGCGGCCGAGATCGTCATCGATTAGCTGCCCTTCGATATTCTTGAGTGAGCGAAACACAACTAGGCGGGGGCGTTTCGCCGTGCCCCTGATCTTGTCTCTTATGCGGCGGTGACGCCGTATGCGTTGGAGACTTCGGCTCTTCCTAAGCTTGCTCTGCTTGATCATAGCGCTGCTCCAGCGGTCTTGCCGGCCTTACGTCGCACGACTTCACCCTGATAACGGATGCCCTTTCCCTTGTAAGGCTCAGGGGGCCGGAACGAACGAATCTCAGCTGCAGCCTGTCCGACTTTCTGCTTATCTATGCCCTTGACCACGATCGTGGTCTGGTTCGGACACTCGAGAGTTATCCCATCATCCGGGAGATAGTCGATGGAATGGCTGTAGCCCAACTTGAGCGTTATACCATTACCCTTGGGGTCCGCGCGATAACCGACACCGATGATCTCAAGCGTCTTGGTGAATCCATCGGTTACCCCGGTGACCATGTTCTGGATCAGCGAACGTGTAAGGCCATGCAGTGCCCTGTGGTCCCGTTGATCCGAAGGCCGCTGAACTCGTAGCTCATCATCTTCCATTACGAGCTTCATATCCGGGTGAACTTCCAAAGTGAGTGACCCCTTCGGTCCCTTAACACTCAGCGTGCCCTCCACCTCGGTGGTTTCGACTCCCTTGGGGAGTTCAACTGGCATCTTCCCGATACGTGACATGGTTACGTTCTCCCTCGTTTGCGCTTTACCAAACGAGCGCCAAAACTTCACCGCCTACACCCTGCTCGCGGGCAGTGCGGTCAGATACCATTCCTGCTGATGTTGACAGGATAGCCATCCCGAGACCGTTCCTAACACGAGGAATCGCATCTTTACCGACATAGTGACGTCGACCCGGACGCGAGATGCGCTCAAGATGACGTATGACGGGCTTGCCATCGTGGTACTTAAGGTAAATGCGCAGTACCCCGAAACGGCCATCGGCAAGAACCTTGTGTCCGTGCACGAAATGACTCTCCTGTAGAATCCGTGCGAGCTCGATCTTCATTGTGGATACCGGCATATCTACCCACTTGTGGGCTGCCTGTCCTGCATTCCGGATGCGGGTCAGCATGTCCGCAATAGGGTCAGTCATCATCGTCTTGATACTCCCTTACCAGCTCGACTTGCGAACACCAGGGATCTCCCCGCGAAGTGCCATTTCTCGGAAACAGATCCGGCAGATCCCGAATTTCCGGAGAAAAGCACGTGGTCTCCCGCATCGCTGGCACCGGTTGCGGTGACGAACCCCAAATTTTGGGGTCCGTTTAGCCCTTTCAATGAGTGCCTTTTTGGCCATTCGTAATTTTCTCTCTTAGGCGGTCGCACGGATCTGAACCGGTACAGTACCGCGGAAGGGGAAGCCCAGTTCATGCAGCAGGGCAAGTGCCTCGGTGTCCGCATCCGTAGATGTAACCACCGTAATATCCATGCCGTGGATTTTGCGCACCTTGTCGTAATCGATCTCAGGGAAAACAATCTGTTCATGGATACCCATGGTGTAATTGCCACGCCCATCGAACGACCGCGGCTTAAGTCCTCTGAAATCTCTAACGCGAGGAATTGTCGCGCTGATCAGGCGATCTAGGAAGAACCACATCTTGGCACGGCGTAAGGTCACTGAAGCTCCAACAGGCATACCTTCTCGGAGCTGGAAATTCGATATCGACTTACGCGCGCGATTCATGAGCGGCTTCTGGCCCGAGATTACCCCAAGCTCATCGATCGCACTCTCGAGTAGCTTGGGGTCTCGTGACGCCTCACCGACCCCGACGTTCAGCACTACCTTAACCACCCTGGGGATCTGGTGTGGATTCACGAACCCAAATTCCTCTTGGAGCTTGGGGCGAACATGGTTCTCGTAGTGAGTCTTCAGACGCGGTTCCATGATCTGCCTAGATACTCAAGAGCAAAGTCATTGTGGCCGTGGGATCGGATTGCCGCTCTTGACTGCAATCCGCTCCTTGGTTCCATCTTGCTCGACCCGAACCCTCACTCTGCTTGGCTCATCCGTCGCCGGGTCGATCAGCATCACATTCGACATATGGATGGGG
>DCAD01000049.1:14597-16479 GCA_002311875.1 Gemmatimonadales bacterium UBA1142
GTCTGGTATGCCTGATGACTTCGAGCACATTCCCCTCTACGTCACGATCATTGCCGCGGATAACACGGACTCTGTCACCTTTCATGATCTGACACTTAACACCGGACATCAGAGCACCTCAGGAGCCAGGGAAACGATCTTCATGTACTTCTTTTCACGCAGCTCGCGCCCGACGGGACCAAAGATACGGGTACCACGGGGCTCGCCCTGCTGGTTGATGAGCACAGCTGCATTATCCTCGAATCGGATGTAGCTACCATCCTTGCGTCTTGTCTCCTTTACAGTCCGAACCACCACGGCTTGCACCACCTCGCCTTTTTTTACTGCAGCGTTGGGGATGGCATCCTTGACGGTTGCAACGATCACATCTCCGATCCCCGCGTACCGGCGCTTCGAACCACCCAGTACCCTGATGCAAAGCGCCGATTTCGCACCTGTGTTGTCGGTAATTCTTAGGATCGACTCCTGCTGGATCATGACTCAGTTCCCCTATCTCGCCTTCAGGCCTTTCGGCCCAGGGTCTCGAGCAAGCGCCAGCGTTTGGTCTTCGACAAAGGTCGGGTCTCAATGATCCGAACTATGTCTCCGACTCTGCACGCGTTGCTCTCATCGTGTGCATGATACCGTTTACTGCGCTTCACGCCCTTCCCATAAAGCGGGTGTGAGAAGCGTCGTTCTATCATCACCGTAATTGTCTTGTCCGCCTTATCTCCTACAACCACACCCGTTCTTACCTTTCGGTGACCACGGTCACTACTAACATCCACCTCCACTGGAGGAGACTCCGGAGCATCAGCAGAAGTAGGCACGTTCTCTAGATGTTCCATACCATTCTCATCCATGGCTTCCTGGCTCATGCGTTTTCCGCTATGTGGGTGATCTCCGTAGTAGCCAATTCACGCTCCTTCCTAACCGTCTCAAGTCGAGCGATATCACGTCTGACCTGCCGGCAGAGATTGGGGTTTTCAAGTTCCATCATTGAAAGCTGAAATCGTAGCTTGAATTGCTCTTCTCTCAACTCCTTGAGCCTCGCCTTAATCTCGACTTCGTCCCATTCACGGATTTCTTCAGCTTTCATTTTATTCTCCTACAGTTGCTGATCACGCAGCACGAAACGGCACTTAATCGGGAGCTTTGCAGCCGCGAGTTCCAGTGCCCGTTGAGCAGTCGATTCGTCCACTCCCTCTAGCTCGAACATGATGCGTCCCGGCTTGACCACTGCGACCCAGCCCTCCGGGTTACCCTTGCCTTTTCCCATACGGGTCTCGGCAGGTTTCTGCGTGATAGGTTTATCCGGAAAAATTCGGATCCAGACCTTACCTCCACGCTTGATATGGCGCGTCATCGCGACACGAGCAGATTCGATCTGACGATTAGAGATCCAAGACGGTTCAAGCGCCTGTAGCCCGTATTCACCGAAGGATACCTTACTGCCACGATGAGCCATTCCGCGCATGCGACCCTTGTGAGTCTTGCGGTGCTTTACTCGTTTTGGTGACAGCATCTATCAGCTCCCGGTGGAGTACGTACGCCCTCGGCGCTCTTCTACGACTTCACCACTGAAGATCCAGCATTTCACGCCGACGCATCCATAGGTCGTGAACGCCGGCACCTGCGCGTAGTCTATGTCCGCTCGCAACGTATGCAGGGGCACCCGACCCTCGTTATAGCCCTCAGTCCTGGCAATCTCAGCCCCACCCAAGCGACCAGCGCACTGGATTTTGATTCCCTTGGCACCCGAACGCATAGCAGCTTGAACCGCACGTTTCATGGCACGTCGGAACGAGATTCGCTGACGAAGTTGATGCGCAACGTTCTCCGCAACGAGATACGCGTTCACTTCAGGACGCTTTATCTCCTCGACGTTAATGGAGATTTCCGC
>DCAD01000049.1:16558-20268 GCA_002311875.1 Gemmatimonadales bacterium UBA1142
GAAGCGTGACGACGATCTTGCTGGGCTTCCGTTCAATCTCGACATCAGCCAGCGCAGCATGGGCTAGCCGACGCCTTAGGTACTGGCGGATCGTCTCATCTTCCTTAAGCAGGCGTGGGAAATCGCGCTCTGCGTACCAGCAAGATTTCCAGTCCTTGACGATCCCGAGCCTAAACCCGAGTGGGTGAGTCTTTTGTCCCATATCCTCTAAACTTCCTCTGTATCGACAACCACGGTGATGTGGCTCGTACGCTTGCGGATTGGCGAAGCCCTTCCCTGAGCACGCGCACGCCAACGGCGGAGAGTAGGACCTTCGTTGACGTAAGCTTGCCGAACCACCAGATCATCAATGTCGACCAAAGTGCCATCGTCCTGCGACTTGACCTGTGCGTTTGCTACCGCAGAGCGGAGCGTCTTTCCTACCGGCTCAGCGGCTCCCTTTTTTGAATACTGCAGAATCCCGTATGCCTCATTCACGGATTTCCCTCGGATCTGGTCAATAACTAGCCGGACCTTTCGAGGGCTCATTCGGACATATCGTGCGATTGCTCTAGCTCTCATAGCCGTTATCTCGGCCCGGACCGCTTGTCAGCAAATCTGCCACCATGCCCTCGGAACAGCCGTGTTGGTGCAAATTCTCCCAGCTTGTGTCCAACCATGTTCTCTGTGATGTAAATAGGGATGAATTTGTTACCGTTGTGGACAGCCACTGTGTGTCCCACAAACTCCGGAGAGATGGTGGATGCACGGGACCACGTCTTTATGACCTTCTTCTCATTCCGAGCGTTCATTACCTGCACACGGAGAAGAAGCTTCTCATTTATGAACGGGCCCTTCTTTACACTACGAGGCATACGTTACTCCTACGTCGTTGCTTTGCCGCGCTTGCGACCACGCACGATATACTTGCTCGATTCCTTCTTCTTATTACGAGTCTTGCGACCCTCTGGTTTACCCCAAGGTGATACGGGAGGCCGCCCTCCTGAGGCACGGCCTTCACCACCACCCAGGGGATGGTCAACAGGGTTCATCGCAACACCACGAACCTTGGGACGCTTCCCCCTCCAACGATTGGCACCGGCCTTACCAATCACCGTCAATTCATGGTCAGAGTTTCCAACTTCGCCGATCGTAGCCATGCACTCCTTTCTGATACGCCGTACTTCAGTGGACGGAAGACGCACCGTTACGAATCCTCCCTCCTTAGCTACAACCTGAACAGAAGCACCGGCTGATCTCGCGAGTTGACCTCCCTTCTCAGGCTTGAGTTCGACGTTGTGAACAGAAGTGCCAAGCGGCACGAGTTCAAGTGGCATCGCAGACCCGATAAGGATATCCGCCTCTGCACCCGCCATAACCTGATCACCAACCCCGAGCCCCTTGGGATGCAAGATGTAACGCTTCTCTCCGTCCGCGTAATGTATCAATGCGATGTTGGCGGAGCGGTTGGGGTCATATTCGATGTGAGCCACCACACCTGGCACGTCCAACTTGTTTCTCTTGAAGTCGATTCGGCGGTACTTGCGCTTGTGCCCACCCCCCCGGCGTCGGACCGTGATATGCCCATGATGGTTGCGACCGCTACTCGAGCTTAGTGCCTCAGTGAGAGCACGTTCGGGTCCTTTCCGGGTGAGCACCTGGTTGTCAAGGATTGAGCGCATGCGCTGTCCAGGTGTGACTGGCTTGAATTTCTTGATACCCATGATCAACCGGCCTCGTAAATCTCAATGTGATCGCCTTCCGCTAGCTGTATAACCGCTTTCTTGAAGGAAGGACGACGTCCAGGAGCAGCGTTGCGAGCCAAGCGAGCCATCTGGGAGCGCTTGGTCTTACCTGGGTACCTCATGGTCCGTACATCCCTAACAGTCACGTCCCAGAGTTTCTCAATAGCCTGACCGATCTCAATCTTATTGGCGTCTTCATTCACGATGAACGTGTAGACGTTCGCAGCCTCCATCTGATCCGAGCTCTTCTCGGTGATGACCGGAGCGTAAATCACATCGTAAGCCTCACGCATCGTCTGTTTCCTCGTTGGACGACTGAGACTCAAGATCTGTCTCTCCGGGCTGCTTTAGGTTGGAGTCGATCTCTAGCGCACTACGCTCAATCACAACGGTGTGAGCCCAAAGGACGTCGTAGACTGACTCGTCTCCGAAAGGAACTACCGAGACGGCACGGAGGTTCCGAGACGAGAGGTACAAGTTTTTATTCACCCCGTCAGTCAGCAGAAGCACTTTACCAGGAACATCTATAGCACTTACAAACGCAACGAGGTCACGAGTCTTCGGAGACTTCATCTCAGGAAGATCCGCTATTACCACTCGGTCATTCTCTGCCCTGTCATTGAGTGCTGAACGCCTAGCCAACGTTTTAACCTTCTTGGGGAGTCGTTGGCGCCAAGAATGCGGTATGGGTGGGAACGCGACGCCACCGCCCGCCCAGATCGGAGATCGGATCGTTCCCGCTCGGGCACGACCTGTGCCTTTCTGACGCCAAGGCTTTCGACCACCACCAGCGACATCTGAGCGGGTTTTGGCAGCAGCAGTACCTTGTCGCTGATTCGCGAGATAGGCCCTTACTGCCTGGTGAACTACACTCTCATTCACAACACCATCGAAGAACTTGTCGGGAAGTGCTCGGGCTCTACCCTTTTTACCGTCAGCCTTGTAGTAGCGGGCCTTGAACATCTTCGTCATTTCGAGACCAGAACGTAGCCATTCCGGGCACCCGGAACGCCACCTTTAACAAAAAGAAGGTTTCTTTCTCCATCGACACGCACAACCTGCAGATTTCGTATAGTCGTGCGGGTTCCACCCATACGGCCTGGGAGCCTTTTGCCTTTAATCACTCGGGACGGGTCAGTCCCAGGACCCATCGAGCCCGGGATACGAGACATCGGATGTCCATGTGATGCTGGTCGCATGGCAAATCCGTGCCTCTTCACGACACCTTGGAAACCCCGTCCCTTCGACCGGCCCGTAACTTTGACCCGGTCACCCGCCTCGAATTGCTCGACTGTAAGTTCCTGTCCCACCTCGTATTCCGCACCATCCTCGATTGGGAACTCTCGTAACAGGCTAGGTGCTACTTCCAACCCTGCGGTCGCGGAATGCCCTATCTCTGCCCGCGACGCACGCTTCGCCTTCTTTGAACCAAAGCCAAGCTGAATCGCCTGATAGCCATCCTGATCCTCGGATTTTACCTGAACAATAGAGCACGGGCCTGCTTCAATCACAGTCACCGGGACCTGAAACCCTTCTTCGCTGAAGATACGCATCATGCCAATTTTTTTTCCAATCAAACCGGGCATATTTGAAGCCCTCCGTCAGCCGACTTTGATTTCGACGTCCACACCAGCTGGAAGATCGAGTTTCGTTAGCGCGTCAATCGTCTGTGGGCGACTATCGACGATGTCAATAAGTCTCTTGTGTGTCCTCAGTTCGAACTGTTCTCGGCTTTTCTTGTCAATATGGGGCGAGCGTAGAACGGTCCAGCGCTGACGACGAGTCGGAAGCGGAATGGGGCCCCGGACCGTCGCACCCGAGGTTTGCGCTGTCCGCACAATATCAGCGGCTGTCTGATCAACCACCCAATGATCGAAAGCTTTTAACCGGATCCGAATTCTGTCAGTCATTTCAACCCTTTATGGAGCCTGGGGTCCTGAGGACGTGGACATGTGTTGTATCACCTTTATTCGAGGATTTCAGTTA
>DCAD01000055.1:0-324 GCA_002311875.1 Gemmatimonadales bacterium UBA1142
ATGCCCGAAGTCACCGACGAACTTGACGCCGCACTACAGGCCTGGTGGGAGGGAACTGGAGCATTTGTCCCCTCCGAGCCCAATCCATTGTACAACCCTTCTGGGTGAGTTTATGAACCGGCGCGAGACCTTAAGGTTGCTATTGCTCACTGCATTTGGATCTAAGGGGCTCATTAGAGCCCCTCGTCTCATTGCGCAGGAATCATCCTTCCGTAGTCTCTGGCAGGATTGGCCAGACATGCGGTGGGCTGGACCAGAATACTGGGGCAACCGACTGCAGGACTGGTCGATTCGGGATGGTGTGCTCGTCTGCGGAGTTCGGGC
>DCAD01000055.1:417-4528 GCA_002311875.1 Gemmatimonadales bacterium UBA1142
TACCGCTCCGCCGCTGTTCACGGAATCGGCATTGACGTGGGTATCGACGGCACCGGTGCCCTGTTCATCAGCGATATGCGCTCCTCAAGGCGGATCTCCCTCGCAGCACCTGTGCGGCTGCATGTGGTTGCGGCCGATTCAGGTGGCCGCAGCAGGGTGGAGCTCACAGCCCGGTCGCCAGACGACGGACCAGTGCTGGCTCGGTTGGTTCATAACCATCTCACACCTGAACACTTAGTCGGGAATCTGGCGCTCCTCAGCCACATTGAAGATGACACCTCCGACCCGGGAGCGGTGTTTACCGACTGGTGTATAAGTGGCTCGGGGATCTTGGCTGACCCATCCGCGAGCTTTGGTCCGATCATGTTCGCGCAATACACGCTGCACCGAAGCACGCTCAAGCTTACCGCGCAACTCGCGCCGATTGAGTCCATTCGTGAGCTAGAGGCCGTTCTTGAGACGCGCTCACAGAGCGAAGACTGGGCACAGGTAGCTAGGGCTTCCATCGACGCGCTTTCGCGTACCGCTCGTTTCCGGGTCGAATCCTGGACGCCCGACCGAGCAGTGGAGTACCGTGTTCGAGTGGTGATCCCGCTCGCCACTGGGCCGATGACTTACGAGTATCTGGGAACCGTGGCCGCCGAGCCGGCACTGATGGACCCACTCAAGGCAGCGGTCTTCAGTTGCAATGCCGATCACGGATTCCCGGACAGCGAGGTTGTACAGAACGTCACGGTTCACAATCCGGACATGTCGCTCTTCCTCGGTGACCAGTTCTATGAGGGATCAGGAGGGTTCGGGATCCAGACCGAATCGATCGAAGAGGCTGTGCTCGACATGCTCCACAAATGGTACATGTTTGGCTGGTCGTACCGAGATCTCTTTCGTCATGTCCCCGCAGCCTTCATACCAGACGACCATGACGTCTATCACGGAAATGTGTGGGGCGAAGGCGGGAAGCTAGCGCCCACGGACAAGGGGTGGGGGGCGGTAGCTCAAGATCAGGGGGGCTATAAAATGCCCGTCGAGTGGGTCGATGCGGTACAGATGGCACAGACGAGTCACCTTCCCGACCCGTTTGATCCGACGCCGGTTGAACAAGGGCTCGGTGTCTACTATACCCGCTGGGACTATGCGGGAGTGAGCTTCGCGATCTTAGAGGACCGAAAGTTCAAATCAGCTCCGGCCAACGTTCTTCCTGCTGGAGCCCAGGTCCTCAACGGATGGATCCAAAACCCGGCCTTCGACGTCCGTGAGTATCGGGACCTTCCCGACGCGTCACTTCTTGGAGAACGACAAATGGTCTTCCTCGATGACTGGACGGAAGACTGGAGTGGTCCGTCCTACATGAAGGTGGTGCTATCGCAAACGAATTTCGCTGCCGTACATACGATCCCAGAAGACGCGATGAGCGGTGAAGTCCTGCCCTCTCTGCCCATGCCCCAGCCCGGTAACTACGTCCTCGGTGACAAGATGGCAGTGGACATGGATTCCAATGGATGGCCGCAGGTCCATAGGGATGAGGTTCTGCATCTTTTGCGGGCCTGCTCGGCCTTCCACATCGCTGGAGATCAGCACCTTGCCACAGTGGTTCGCCACGGAATCGAGGAGTTCAGCGATGCCGGCTTCAGTTTCACCGGACCTGCCCTCAACAACATCTGGCCGCGTCGCTGGTGGCCACCCACGTCCGTTCGCGAGGCCCCACTCGATAGTAGTCGAGCATACACTGGAGACTTTTTCGACGGCTTTGGTAACCGGATCACGGTCCACGCGGCGGCGAACCCGCGTGCGACCGGACTGGAGCCGAGCATCATCCGAGACCGTGTGACCGGCTACGGGATTGTCATCTTTGACAAGCAAGATGAGCTAATTCGCATCGAGTGCTGGCCCCGCCACGTCGACCCATCCTCCGGTCGGGGGCAGTACGAGGGCTGGCCCGTCATCGTGGATCGTGAAGATGGAGATGGTCGCTCACCCGTGGGCTTCCTGCCAACGGTAGAGGTTTATGGCATCACCGACCCGGTTGTCGAAGTCCGGAATGCTGATGGTGCCCTCGTCTACGTGCGCCGCGTCGTCGGGCGCACCTTCAAGCCACCGGTCTTTGCTGAGGGTACACACGTCGTGCGAGTCGGTGACCCGGAACAAGGGCGTTGGCTCGAGCGATCAGTGAATGAAGAAGAGAGAGGGCGCGGCACGCTCGTTTTTGATTTCTTAAGCTGATCGCTGTAACTAGCTGAATCCCAAGTCGATCTCCCGATGCTTTTGAGGGAAGGACCGCGCTAAGTTAAGAGCGTATGGGCGGATGTGATGAAACCCATTTCGGAGTTCGTCTCTCCTAGCCATCATCCTTACGATGTTCAATCCACGTCTTACCATGCGAGCGCTGCTTGTCGTTTCTGTCCCCCTAACTTTGGGGTCACAGTACTTCAAGCTTGACGCCCAAGAGCCCCGAGCACGGATCAGCGAAGAAATTCGGATCATCGAGACGTATCCATTCTCCGATCCGAATCCTGTGCCTATCCTGGCCAGTGACGATCGTCTTTACCCTTACCACCGCTTTGAGGGTTACGCACACCGCTCGGAACCGGTGGAGTGGAAGGTTGTTCACCTCGAAAACGAATGGATTGAGCTATGGGTGCTTCCCGAAGTAGGAGGGAAGGTGTGGGGTGCGAGGGTTAAGGAAACCGGACACGAGTTCATCTACCGTAACGAAGTGATAAAATTCCGGAATATCGCGCTTCGCGGTCCGTGGACCTCGGGTGGTATCGAGTTCAATTTTGGTGTCATCGGGCATACGCCTTCCACTGCTACCCCGGTCGATTATCGAACGCGGGAACATGACGACGGTAGCGTCAGTGTGGTTGTCGGCGCGATGGACCTCCCTTCTCGAACGCATTGGCGAGTAGAAGTTCGGCTACCACCTGACCGTGCATACTTCGAAACGAATGTTCTATGGTGGAATCCCACTACCCTAGAGCAGCCCTACTATAACTGGATGACCGCAGCAGCATTTGCCCAAGATGACCTCATCATGAGTATTCCAGGAAACTCCTACCTCGAACATCCGGGTGCTCAGCGGGACTGGCCGTTCGATTCCGAAGGTCGGGAGCTATCGGTATATGACCAGAACCGGTTCGGTAGCAATAAATCGTTTCATGTAGTAGGTGAACTGAACGATTTTTTTGGAGGGTACTACCTCGACGATGATTACGGCTTTGGCCACTGGTCACGTTACGAAGAAATGCCCGGCCAGAAGCTTTGGTTGTGGGCTTTGTCACGGCAGGGTGGTATTTGGGAGGACCTCCTCACCGACACGGATGGACAGTACGTCGAATTCCAAGCGGGTCGACTCCTAGTCCAGTATTCCTCTGGCGACGATGTGAATCCGATCTCCCAGGTGGGGTTCGATCCGGGTGCGACAGATCAATGGACAGAGACGTGGTTCCCGGTTGAGGGTCTCGGCGGACTCAGTGATGCATCACGTGACGGAGCAATGTTTGTCGAGAGAGAAGGAGGGCGTGTCCGCGTCCGAACTCATGCATTTGTAGAGACTGATGACACCATGAGAGTCTTGGTGAACGGGGTGGTATTGTTCACGGATGAGGTCTCGTTAGAAGTACTTGAGCCGATCGAGCGTGAATTCGGATCTGTTGATGCGACGGGAGAATCTCCACTGATCCCTCAGGATGCCGAGGTCATCGTTGAATTTCCTCGGCTTAGGCTCCGCTACCATTCGAAACCAGAGTCTCGACAGATATCGAGGCCATTTTCGACGGATGCTGAAGCGATACCGAGTATACCGCTGTCAGACCGAGAGGTCATGGCCGCTCGAGAGCTTGTGCAGGGCCGGCACTTCAACGAGGCTCGAAACTTATTCGAAACAGTCTTGGCTAAAGAGCCCTGGAATAGAGAGGCGCTTCTCGGCCTAGCCGATCTTGAGTACCGGCGAGGTCGATACGCAGAAGGTCTGAATTTCGCCGACCAAGTTTTGCGGCTCGATGCCTATGACTCTAAAGGCAACTTCATTGCGGGAAACCTCTATCGCGCTCTGGGGCAGACAATCGATGCTCGCGAAGCGTTCGGTTGGTCGGCTCGATCGGTAGCGTTCCGG
>DCAD01000055.1:4594-18317 GCA_002311875.1 Gemmatimonadales bacterium UBA1142
TGGTGGGTGGTGACTATTTAGAGGCTGGTCGCTACGCTCGCCTCGCCAAGGACTATGATCGGAATAGTCTTTCTGCTAATAGGCTACTGGCGATTCTCGCCCGTTTAGGGGGTGATGTAGTAGAATGGGATCGGATTCTTTCCTCTATATTGGAACTGGATCCGCTTCACCACTTCGCAGAGGCAGAGCTTTATCTAGCTGACGTCTCAACAGGAGAAAATGTTGTTGAGGGACTAAGGAGTGAATATCCAGAGCAGGAGCTTCTAGAGCTTGCGATTGATTATGTGGAGCTAGGTCAGAGAGATGATGCGATAGCACTTCTGGAACTCGGTGAAACTGGGCTCAGACACCCTATGTTGCGTGTGTGGCGAGCGTACTTAGCTGAAGATCCTGGAGCCCTGGGTGGTGGTGTCAATCCGGACTTCGTATTCCCATACCGCCCTGAGTCGATTCCCATACTTGAGTGGGCGGTTGCGAGTGACTCTCATTGGTCTTGGGCGTACCTGCTTGGGCTCAACCTATGGGCACGAGATCGAGTTCCCGAGGCCGCTGAGCTATTCATAGGCTTAGATCAAATGCCGGATTACGGTCCGTTCTACGTCTCAAGAGCGTTGATGGCATCACATTTCGAGAGTGGCGATTTGATCGGCCAGATCAACTTCGAATCAGACTTTAGGCGTGCAGTCGATATGGCCCCTGACTTGCGAACGGTCCATGTCTCGCTGATCCAGTACCTACATGGTGAAGGTCGATGGGAGGATGCATTGTCGGTCTCCGCAGATGCTCGGCTCCGGTTTCCGGAAGACTTCGATCTTGATCTACTCCACGCTCTAGCACTCAATCGAACACAACGCTTTGAAGCTTCAATCGAGCTGTTAGATGAGGCCGAGGTTCTACCCTCTGAAAACTCGAGTATAAGTCACCAGATTTTTGCGGAAGCTCACGTGTTGGCTGGCTTGCATGTACTCGATAGAGGTAACCCAACTGCTGCCTTAGATCATTTTAATATGGCAGTGACTTGGCCTGAACATCTGGGTCTCGGGCGACCCTATAATCCCGAGGAACGCATTGAGCAGTACTTGCGAGGTCTTGCCCTCCGGATCAGTGGGAATGAGTCAGGGGCGCTTACAGCCTTCGAAGCAGTCATAGCTGCGACCCCACGGGACGTTCTCGAGGGGGAAATAGCTGCGAACAGGATGGACCTACTCGCTGTAGCAGCTCTCGATGCCCTGGGACGTTCCGATCAGATACGAATTGTTGCTAATGGGGAAGAGGGTGTGTTAGCCCAGATTATTACCCGAGTGCGCTCTGCATCTGCGAGTGGATCAGATGTCCGGCAGGCACTAAGGAACGCATCCCAATCAGCTCTCAATTTGTTCTCCGACTTAACCGGACAACTCATCTACCGGGCTTTGAATCTGGCACGCTAGGCAGCGAAGTCTGAGAGGTATGTGACCAGATCAATCTCCGGGTTGTATGATCCTGAACTGGTTCGGTGTTGTCCGCCCCTGTAGATGCATAACGAAGTAATCCCACGTGCGGCGGATCACGTAAGGTTCGTTAGCAAACCCGTGATTCCGGTTTGGCATCACAAGCAGATCGAAGTCCTTGTTATGCTCGATCAGCTCATCGATCAACATGATTGTTGCATTCGGGTGTACGTTATCATCCAATGTTCCGTAGATGAGTAGAAGTTTTCCGGAGAGTTCTCCTGCAAGATTTTGGTTCGCTTGAGAATCAAAGGAATTAGTCCCGTCATCGTTATTCTCGAGGAGCCCGTGGTACTTCTCTCCCCATGTGTAATCGTAGCTTCGGTTGTCATGGTTTCCCGCACTTGATACGGCAACTTTGAAGAAGTCTGGATAGCTGAGGATCGCGTCCGTAGAACTGAACCCACCACCGGAATGACCGAATATGCCTACGTGATCTAGGTCGATTTGGGGGTATCTTCTCGCGAGTTGTCTCAGGGCTGCGATGTGATCAGGTAACCCGTTATCGCGCATGTTCCCGTAGTAGCTGTCATGAAACGCTTTGTCACGGGCCGGGGTTCCCATCGCGTCGATGAGGAAAACGATAAATCCCAACTCTGCTAAGGCGGCAGCATTACCACCCTGTCGAACTGAAGCCTGCCTACCACGGACTGCACCAACTTGGGGTCCAGGATAGATGTAGTCTACGACGGGGTATTTAGTGTTAGGATCAAAATTCGACGGGAAGAACAGGAGGCCGTGGACAGGGGTAACGCCATCCCGTCCGGTCGCTACAAAGTGAGTTGGGAAATTCCATCCCGTTGCTAATAATTCAGAGAAATCCCCCTCTTGTAGACCGAGAAGGATACCTCCACTGGAGTTTCTTAAAACTGTTGTGGGTGCAGACTCAAAGTCTCCGAACTGATCGATGAAGTAGCGACCTGATGGACTCACCCAGATTTCGTGGTCTGCATCTTCTGGAGACAGTAACTCGACACGGCCGCCATCAAGGGCTGCCCGATAAAGATGACGGTTATATATATCGCGGCCTTCTTCTCGGCCGACTCCCGTGAAGTATGCCCAGCGGCCCGTATCATCAACATGCAGTAGGTCGAGCACCATCCAGGGGCCTTCTGTAATGCGGTTCTTCAATTCTCCGGTTACTGCATCGAACAGATACAGATGTCCCCAGCCATCTCGTTCTGACCACCACACAACCTCGGAATTTCTGTTGATCACCCGCCAATTTGGTATGCCACCAGAGCGCCCGTTGGCTTCGACGAACGTTTTGGAGTGTTCTTCGACGATCAAACGTGCCTCACCATTGTCGGTATCAGCCGCATATAACTGGAGCGTGTCATAGCTGCGGACGCTCCGTGTGAAGAAGACTTGCTCAGAATCATTACCCCATCGTACGTCCTTCCAGAGTGTGTCTATCATTAATCCACAACACGATGTGTTCATTGCTTCGAGAGGATCCATTCGGACCTGAGTGGCCGCAGAGTTGTCTATATCGAAGATATGGATCTCATAAGTCGGAATGACTGAATCCCCAGGGAGAGCTACGCGATAGCTGTGTAGTTCAGGGCGTCCTGTTTTCGCTTCGAGGAGGTGGAGCTGCTTCACGTCACGCTCATCCAGTCGATGCGTTGCAATCCGCCGTGAGTCAGGAGACCAGGTCAGGACTGGTGGAGCCTCGTTACCTTCTCGTTTCAGGGTGATAGCAGAGCAACAGCCCTCCGGTGGGACAGCATAGCCAAAATTCTCCTCACCATCGTCAGATAGACGTATTTCCTCATCATCATCAACAGAACGGATCCAAAGATTCTCGTCTCTGGTAAATGCGACCCAACGCCCGTCGGGTGACAAGCGCTCTGTATCTGGACGATCCGGGATAGGATCTGGTCCCGCGCATGTGTAGGAGGCCAGGGAGCATTCCCATCTTATTGAGTCACCTGTATGGAATTGAATTGACTGATCTTCCACAAAGTCGAATGTTTCGAAGGGTAGTTTGTTCGCTACATAGGAGGTGTCAGCCGCGATCGATAGTGCTGCAGCGAGACGGTTATGATCAAACGCAACGCCGCGCGTTCGTGAATTGGGGTCGACCAGAATGAACTCATGGCCGTCACCGATATGGCTGAGGTACCAGAAACGGTCCTCATCAAGCCATTCTGGACTCATCTCATCACCCTCGACGAGCAAGGCTGCATTCCAACTCAAGAATTGATCAGCTCTCGTGTAGTCGGTTGCGGTGGTTTGCCCAGATACGGGGATGCGTAAGGTTGTGAGTGCTATGATTTCGAGCGTTAAGATGTGTCTGTTAAGGATTGACACAGGGATCTCCTATCAAAGGAATCGACGATGCCGTGATCGTTCTGATCACAGTCGCTGAAAGAGAAGCTTCAGCAGTTTTCCTTGGGTCACGAACGTAAAAGATGTGGCTGAAGCCTGTTTTTTCGCTAGCTATGGCTGTGGATAACGAATAAAGTCCATACTTCCATAATGTGATCTGGACCTTGGATCGAATTGCCGACAGCTCTGAATCCACCGTAGGTTCGCTGTCCAATTTATGTCGCAAAGTGAGGTCCCGGATGCGTTTACTGTGTTCTGTAGTCACGCTCATGACTTGGGCGGTGACAACGACACCGCTATCCGCGCAAGACGATGACGAACTTCGTTGGACTCCGAGTAAGAGTCTGGAGTTTAACGTTGTGCAACAGACTGCGATTTCCCCGGACGGTAGCCGGATAGCCTATGTGGTTCGGGTTCCGTTGATTGAAGGCGAGCAATCCGAATATCTGAGCCATATCTGGTTGGTGAATTCGGATGGCACGGGAAACACACAGTTCACGAGAGGTAAGATCTCAGCTTCTGGCCCAGCGTTTTCACCTGATGGGGAATGGCTGGCTTTTAGTAGTCAGAGAAGCGGAGCAGAAGGAGAAAGCGAAGGGGGCTCACGCACACAAGTTTGGGTGATTTCAGTCAATGGTGGTGAGGCATTTCCCGTAACGGATGCTGCTTCCGGGGTGAGTTCGTATCAGTGGTCGCCTTCAGGGGATCGCATCGCTTACCTGATGCGTGATCCTGATACGGATGAAGAGAAAGCCCAGAGGCTAGAGAAGCGTGACCCGATCTTTGTGGACCAAAACTTTAAATACAATCACATCTATAGCGTGCCGTTCGACCCTTCTTCTTCCGAACCACAGGAAGCGACTCGGCATACTGAAGGTGAGTTTCACATCACTGGGTTCGACTGGTCAGCGGATGGCAGTGGATTTGCTTTCAGTCATCAAGCTGATCCCAGATTAGATGAAGGATCCCGAGCTTCCGATATCTCGACGGTATCGGCTGAGGGCGATATGACCGTAACCCCCCTTGTTTCACTCGGCGGTACTGATGGCAGTCCGCTCTATTCCCCTGATGGTCAGTGGCTAGCATTCACATCATCAGGTGACACACCCCAACGGGTTGGTCTCGGTGACGTGTACATCGTTCCTTCCACGGGTGGCGAGCCCACAAAGCTTGCGGATAGCCACGACCGAAGTGGAGGCTTGATGGGTTGGGCGAGGGATGGGACGTCCGTACTGCTCCTGGAATCTATCGGTACAACCAGGCACCTGACCTCTCTTCCGGTAGACGGGGAATCACTTCGGCAATTGACTAGCGGTGAGGGCGTGCTCGGATCGGTAGCTTTAGCAGCCGACACGGACGCGATGGTATTCACCTGGCAGACAACGGATACGCCAGCGGATGTACACGTTTCCTCGGTTTCCTCATTCCGGCCAGAAAGTGTGACCGATCTACATGCCGATGTGGAAATGCCGGAGCTCGGAAGAACAGAAGTGCTTTCGTGGGAATCGAAAGACGGTCGCTTTGAGATCGAGGGCCTGCTGACGTATCCCGTAGACTACGATCCAAGCCGAAGCTATCCGCTTATCCTGAACGTTCACGGTGGTCCTTCAGGCGTATTCGTGCAGTCGTTCACGGGAAGTGCATCTACATACAACCTTCAATATTTCGCTCAGGAGGGGTACGCGGTCCTGCGACCCAATCCACGCGGAAGCTCAGGTTATGGCCGTGACTTTCGGTTCGCGAACGTGCGTGACTGGGGTTACGGCGATATGGACGACCTGATGGAGGGAGTGGATGAGGTCATTGATATGGGAGTGGCCCACCCGGACTCACTGCTTCTCATGGGGTGGAGTTACGGTGGATACATGACTTCATTCGCCGTCACTCGCACGGACCGGTTTAAGGCAGCCAGTATGGGTGCTGGTCTCCCAAATCTTGTGAGCATGGTGACCACCACTGATATCGGCGAATACCTCGTGGCTCATATGGGAGGTGAGGAGTTCTGGGAAGACTACGAGGGATACGAGCGACATTCAGCGATGTACCGGATCGCGAATGTTGAAACACCCACTCAGGTGATCCATGGAGAGAACGACCTCAGAGTTCCTTTCACGCAGGGGCAGGAATTCTACAGGGCTTTGGGGCGCTTGGGCGTGCCCACAGAAATGATCGTGTTACCGAGGACACCACACGGGCCACGTGAGCCCAAGCTCCAGATGGAAGTGTCCAAGATCATCATGAAATGGTTTGATAAGCACCTACGGCCGAGTGGGCCAAAGATTACAACGGAGTAGCTCAAGTTTGGTTGTGAACTGGTTCAAGGAACTGAGGGATCGGGTGGGCAACTAGGACGTTTTTTCTACTGTTGCTGCTCCCCCATCCAGCCAGTTTGTCCACTTGGTGTTCGCACGTAGAGGTAGCCCTCGTAGCGGCCAAGGATTGGCACTTCCGTTCCAGCATCTAGTTGTACGATTACAGGTGCAGCGTATGAAGGGCCTGAGAGTATCATCTGGTTCCTGGCTGCGACTTCTGAGCCGAGCGGAAGGTCGGTAGGTTCTGTGAGATGAGAAGCCACATAGCCGTATGCACCGTCTGGGAGCCTGACACGGAAGTATTCACCGGATCCGCCAAGTACGTGAAGCGGTGTGTATTGACCTAGTTCACGAAGGATTTCTCCACGACGCTCCGGCGTTGCCCGTAGTCGAATTCCGTCGTTTAAGAGCCGCACCCATTCCCCGAGGTGTCCGAGGTCTGCGGTTTGCTCAGCGAGGGCACCACGGGGTGGCCGCAGGAATGGGTCGGGATTAACTGGACCCTCTCCACGGCGATAAATTCCAAAGTGCAAATGTGGAGGTGTCGTGCGTGCGTTTCCCGTATTGCCGACGAAACCAAGCGTGTCTCCTAGCTCTACCTCCTGGCCGCGGCTGACCGCCTGACTGTCTAGGTGGGCGTAGTACAGGTTTGAGTTTCTGATTGGGTCACGTACCCAGACGACCTTGCCGCCCAAATTGGTCACCTGCACTCGGCTCACCCGGCCGGCTGAGATGGCGAGTACCGGTGTTCCTCTGGGTGCGAAGATGTCCACACCGTCATGGCTCCTTCGCCCAGCATCCCGATTAGCGCCGAAGGCGCTCTGAATGGAGCGGACACCGTGCCCGTCTACAGGGAATGCGAGCTGGGCTTCAAGGCGGAGTGTGACGGTGTAGGTGCCACCTCTGAGGAGTTCTGGTTGTATCCTTAGAAGGAAGTCCCCGCCTCTCCAGGGCTCGTGTTCGAATGTCCCAGGCACTGAATCTGTAGAGAGAATTGGTCGCGGTGGGTCATCTTCGTTCTCAGCCATTCGGAAGAGGTCGACAAAGACGCGCGTCTCCTCTCCGCTCTTTAGCGAGACGCTGGCTGTGAGGCGCTGCCCGCGGCCAATCGTCAAACGATACCCCACTGCCCTTGGCTCTTCAGGGGTGATGAAACCCGCCTCACGGAACGGGAGAGATATCTCTACTGGGGCTTGAACGGCTTGTTGCCCAGCAAGAATCCAATCGCGTCCAAGCGCTGTGCTTGTGAGCCCCGCATCGGACAGAGAGGCTTGGTAGGCCTCATGGGGGGTCATGTCCCGGAAGCGGTCCTGGACCTGTTCGATTTCCTCACAAGCTGAGATACCTATGAGGGCGAGAACTGCACCTATCCGAAACAGTGATCTGTTGGAGTTCAACACGTCGCTCCGGAGATCTGTTCAGGAGATGACACGTTGGGCATAAGGCCCCTCTGGCCGCGAGTCTGTGTTGTCCCTCACATACGAACCTGCTTCGAAAAGCATCTAGAGGTCAAGCAAAAAAATTGTAGGGGTGATATGCGCCAGTTAGCTTTTCCTGGTCTGTCACCCTGCTTTTCCCTCGTCACTCGGTGAGGCGCTTGTGATCCGGATCGCCGAAATTGAAGCTGGAAGCATTGCCGAAGAGCTCAATCTTGAGATCGGAACACGAGTCGTGCGTATCAATGGCGAGCACGTGCGTGACGGGATTGATCTCACCTTCCTCCTTGCTGATACTCAGCTAGAGCTAGAGACCGTGTCTCCCAAAGGGGAGATTGTCTTCTACGAGATCGAACGGGAGCCGGGAAATGAGGTTGGGATTATCCCCGCACCTGACCAGATCCGAGAGTGTGCGAACAAGTGCGTCTTCTGCTTTATCGATGGGAACCCCGAAGGTGCGAGACAGACGCTATGGCTCCGCGATGATGACTTCCGACTCTCGTTCACATACGGGAGTTATGTCACGCTAACGAACCTCGGACCAAAGGGTCTTCTACGACTCATCGAACAGGGAATCTCGCCGCTGTATGTGAGTGTGCACGCGACCGAACCCGAGGTAAGAGAACGCCTTTTAATTAATGAGCGAGCCGGTCTCATAATGGATCAGCTGCGGGAACTGATAGACGGGGGCCTTGAAGTCCACACACAGGTGGTGCTGTGTCCTGGTTGGAACGATGGAGAACATCTTGATCGCACGATATCTGATCTCTGGGGGCTTGGGCCGTCAGTACGTTCGTTATCCGTCGTGCCGGTTGGCTTGACTCGCTACAACGTTAACCGACCCGTGCGTCTACTTAAGGCTTCGGAAGCGATTGCGGCGATAGTTCAAGTTGATGGAGCGCGCCGCGTTGGAGACACAGGGAGAGGATTCGGTTGGTGTTATGCCGCTGATGAGATGTACTTGATAGGAGGCCTGCCGCTTCCTGAGGCTTCGTACTACGACGACGGTGCACTTTACGAGAACGGAGTCGGCGCGATCCGACGCTTTGTAGATGGATTCGAGCGTGGGTTGGCGGAAGTCCCCCGATTTGAGGGACGTAGAATTCGCCTGGTGACCGGTGGATCTATGGCGCCGTTCCTTGATGAGAGAGCCTCGGCGCTCGCGGCTGCAACAGCAGCGTCTGTTGAGGTGCTACAGGTTGAGAATCGCTATTTCGGTGATACGGTCACGATAGCTGGGTTGCTTGGCGGCCGGGACATCCTCAATGCGCTGCAGGGTACCCAGTCCGGAGATCTTGTGGTCCTGCCAGCCGAAGCTCTTAACGCGGATGACATCTTTATCGATGACGTCCCAATGGATGAGCTTCGGACGGTACTCGCACCAGCATCGATCTGCACCGGATATGAAGTGACGGAAGCCCTAAGGTCGGTATGAGCGGACAGCTTCCTATCCTCGCAGTCGTCGGTCGCCCGAACGTTGGCAAATCAACCTTCTTCAACCGGGTTATCGGAGCACGGGTAGCAATAGTAGATGACCAGCCGGGCGTCACCAGAGACCGCAATTTTGCGGCCGCGGATTGGGCGGGTCGACATTTCTTCATCGTTGATACTGGAGGAATCATCGAGGGGAGTGACGAACCGCTTGAAAAAGCTGTACGTGATCAGGCGCTTGCTGCTGTCGCCGAATCCGACGTGATCCTCTTCCTCGTCGACGGTCAACAGGGGGTACATCCCCTTGATCAGAAACTCGCAGAGATACTACGGAAATCCCAGAAGCCGGTGCTCTTGGTAGCAAACAAGATCGATAACCTCCCAAACGACCAACGACATCACGATTTCTGGTCACTGGGAATGGGAGAGCCTCTCCCGGTTAGCTCTCTATCGGGTAAGGGGTCCGGAGATCTTTTGGACCAGGTGGTGGATGCACTCCCTGAAGTAACGACAGTGGATGAGGCCGATGGGGAATCGATCCGGGTAGCGGTTGTCGGGAAGCCCAACGTGGGCAAATCAAGTTTCGTAAACCGCCTGATTGGGGAAGATAGGGTTGTCGTCTCAGATGTTCCGGGTACCACTCGTGACCCGGTAGACACACTGTTCCGGTACCATAACCGGACACTAGTCTTCGTAGACACAGCAGGACTCCGACGTCAGACAAAGGTGAAGGACAACCTAGAGTATTACAGTGCGCTCAGGACCGATCGAGTTGTGCATGGAGCTGATGTGTGCGTGGCTCTGATTGATGCGAGTGACCAAGAATTGCACGCCCAGGATATCAAGATCCTTAGAACAGCTTGGGAAGCAGGGAAAGCAATCGTCTTACTTATGAACAAATGGGACTTGGTTGAGAAGGACACGATGACCGGACCCGCATTCGAAAAGAAAATGCGCGAGCGCATTCCTTTTCTTCGCTGGATCCCCATGCTTTTCACCTCGGCGTTAACGGGTCAAAGAGTTCGAAAGTGCTTGGACCTGATCCTTGAAGTACATGAAGAAAGACGCAGGCGTGTAGAAACACACGAGGTCAACGAGGTCTTAGAGGCCCTGCTCAGGCGCCAACCACCACCGCTCTATCGAGGCCGTCGCGTAAATGTAAAGTACGGAACACAAGTGACTGTCGGGCCGCCTACGTTCGCTATTTTCTCGAACTATCCGAACGCCTTGCCCGCGCCCTACATTCGCTACCTTGAAAACGGTTTCCGTGAAGCTTGGAAGTTTATGGGGACGCCGATCCGTCTTCGTTTTAGATCAGGGCGAGAAAAGTGACTTACGTGCTACTCGTGCTGTCATATGTGCTCGGGGCCATGCCCAGCAGTTACTGGGTATCCCGGTTGGTACGCGGTATCGACCTGCGGGAGCATGGCTCTGGTAATCTTGGTGCGACCAATGTATTCCGCATTGTGGGCCCTGGTTGGGCGGTTCCAGTTATGATTGTTGATGTCGCAAAAGGGTTCTTCCCTGTATGGTTTTTCCCAGGGTTGATTGGTGCGAATTTTGGCTGGACGCTCGCATTTGGTGGAGCAGCAATTTTCGGGCATATCTTCTCATTTTGGGTGGGATTTAAAGGCGGTAAGGGAGTGGCTACCAGCGCTGGAGTCTTGCTAGCGATTGCTCCCTGGGCTGTCCTCGGTTGCTTTGTGGTATGGTGCGTCCTCACACTTCCGACCGGCTATGTTGCGCTAGGATCGATCGGTGCGGTGGCCACCCTCCCGATCTTTGTTGCGGTTACGCCTCACCAAGGCGGACAGGGGCTCATTTGGTTCTCGGTGACCTTGGCATTTTTCGTGATCTGGGCTCACCGCTCCAACCTTAAGCGCCTTTTGGCGGGTACCGAAAGTCGATTCGGACAAGACGGTGCCCCGGACTCTGACGAGCAGAGAGAGCTAGCGTGACCGAGGATCGGCGTGTTGCCGTGATTGGAGCGGGGGCTTGGGGCACCGCGTTGGGAATGCTCTTGGCCGAGAAAGATGAGTTCACAGTAACGCTATGGTCTTTCGAGGCAGATGTAGCAGAGAGTATCAACGACGTCCATGAGAACCGGTACTTGCCCGGAGTGCGTCTACCGGAGGCACTTCGAGCAGAGACTGACCTTTCGAGGACACTGAAGGGCGCTTCAGTTGTGATTTCAGCCAGCCCAGCCCAGGTCGTACGTGAGGTGATGACTGAGGCAGCCTCGAACGTACCTACGGACGCTCTCGTGGTGAGTGCCTCTAAGGGAATAGAGATTAGCACACTCCTCAGGATGGACGAAGTCCTCGGTCAGATTTTGCCAGAGCAGATCATGGATCGGTTTTGTGTGCTTTCTGGCCCCGGTTTTGCGAAAGAGGTAGCAGGTCATGCCCCCACGGCTGTGGTAATAGCGGGTCGGACAACTGAGGCTGCTAAGGAGGCCCAGAAGATTTTTCAGAGGCCTTATTTTCGAATCTACACGAACACTGACATCGTTGGGGTGGAGTTGGGTGGTGCGCTTAAGAATGTAGTGGCACTTGCAGCAGGGATTACCTCAGGACTGGGTTACGGACACAATACAATTGCTGCTGTTATTACTCGTGGCTTGGCGGAGATGACCCGTCTTGGGGTCGCGATGGGTGGTGAGAGAGCTACTTTCTCGGGGCTGGCCGGCATGGGCGATCTCTTACTCACGTGCACGGGGGACCTGAGTCGCAACCGCACAGTTGGTTACCGCCTGGGACAAGGAGAGTCACTGGAGGCGATCCTATCCGATATGAAGGCAGTAGCCGAGGGAGTAAAGACCACTGAGTCGGTGTACGAATTAGCGAGAGGCTGTGGGGTGGAAATGCCCATCGTCGAGCAGGTGTACGGGATCTTGAACGAGGATGTTCTGCCCGCAGCGGCTCTAGAAATGCTGATGCTCAGGGAATCCACATCTGAGGAATGGTCATAGTACGCGCAGTCGTATTCCTAGACTTCTGGGAGCGAGGATGAACGAGCCCGTTACCAAAAAGGTGTACTACTCCATCGGTGAGGTCTGCGACCTGACAGGCTTGAAGCCGCATGTGCTCCGTTATTGGGAAACTCAGTTTGAAGTTTTGAGACCGACTAAGAATCGAGCAGGGAACCGCGTTTTTCGGTCGAGAGAGATTGAGGTCATTATGCTCGTGAAACGACTTCTTTACGAGCAGAAATACACTATTGAGGGCGCGAACAAGAGACTCCTCCAGATGCGCTCAGGTGGCAAACTTGAAGAAGAGCGACGTAGCGTGCTCGAATCTGAGGTACTAACAGGCCTTAAGGCTGACCTACTGCAGTTAAAGGATACGCTCAGTCACGGCAGGTCGCGGGAGGCCGGCTGAACACCCCAAGACGTAGCCTTGGAACCCAGTCACGGTTCTTCGGTACCGCCTGGCGATGAACATCCTGTGCACGAACGACGACGGCTACCTCGCTAACGGGATCCGAGTGCTGGCAGGGGCAGCAAACGCATTGGGTTCCGTGACGGTTGTCGCACCCGACCGCGAGCAGAGTGCCACAAGTAATTCGCTTACACTCCATCACCCACTCCGTGCACGTCTCACCTCGGATGGCTCGTATGTGGTAGACGGAACGCCGACGGATTGTGTGATTCTTGCTGTCAATGAGCTTCTTCCCAGTCGGCCAGACGTTTGCGTATCTGGGGTGAATCACGGGCCCAACATGGGTGAAGACGTTCTTTACTCGGGCACTGTCGCAGCTGCGATGGAGGCAACAGTGATAGGGATTCCAGCCATTGCACTCTCCTACGCTGGAGATCGACCAGAAGAATTAGAAGGCTGGGAAGCAGTGGTGCGTGTGATCCTGGGAAAGATCTTGGGACAAGAAGCATTCCCCGAGGACACTCTCTTTAACGTGAACTTACCAGGAGTGCCACCGGGTGAAGTGAGAGGAGTGAAGGTCACATCGCTTGGTCGCCGACGATATTCGGATGCGATCACACGAGCCAATGATCCCTCTGGCAGGGAATACTTCTGGATTGGCGGTGGTGCAGTCAGCTGGAGAGGCCCAGAGGACTCGGACTTCCAGGCGGTCCAAGATGGATACGTTTCGGTTACACCATTACACCTCGACCTTACGAACTACAAGCTCCTTGAGGAGATTCGGGCGTGGGAACTAGCCCTTTAGACGACACCCGTTTCGTCGGGTATCGCCGTAAGCTGATCGAAGAAATCCAGGCGAAGGGAGTCGGCGATCTCGAGACGCTTCAGTATTTCGATATGGTGCCCCGCCATATCTTCGTTCCGGAAGTACTGTGGCCACGTGCTTATGAAGATGCTCCTCTCCCGATTGGTTTCGGTCAGACTGCGTCTCAGCCTTCTCTGCAGGCCTACTATCTCCAGCTGCTTTCGCCCGGCAGGGATGAAAAGGTTCTGGAAATCGGGACCGGCAGCGGATATCTGACAGCGATCCTCGCGCTTGCAGCAGATCGTGTCTATTCGGTAGAGCGCCTGCGCGAACTGTCGCAACACGCTCGCAAAGTGCTGGACTCGCTCAACGTAAATAACGTTGCTCTGCTTGTGGGTGATGGGACGATCGGATGGAAGAAGTATGCGCCCTTCAATGTGATCGTTGTGTCCGCAGCTGCCCCTTCGATTCCGTCCACACTTGTGGATCAACTTGATGAGGGTGGGCGTATGCTGATTCCCGTAGGTTCGAGAGA
>DCAD01000055.1:18410-21295 GCA_002311875.1 Gemmatimonadales bacterium UBA1142
CTTCTAGGTCGGTTCGCCTGGCAGGGTGAGGGTGGGTGAGAGAAGTAGCAAAGCATAGAGGGCCCGTCAGGCGGCTATATGATTGGGTGCTGCACTGGGCAGAAACGCCCTATGGGGCACCAGCACTATTTGTGCTCGCTCTTGCCGAGTCCTCATTTTTTCCCATACCTCCTGACCCGCTGCTCATCGCACTCTGCCTTGGTGCCGCGAGTAAATCTCTGCGTTTTGCCCTGATCGCGACCAGTGCATCCGTGCTCGGTGGCATAATCGGTTACGAGATCGGCGCGGGAGCATGGCATTTAGCTGAACCATGGTTTTTCCAATACGTACCGGGTGTGAGCGCGGAAGCATTCGATAAGGTACAGGCGCAATATGATCGTTGGGACTTTTGGGCAATCTTCTTTGCAGGCCTCACACCTATCCCCTACAAAGTCTTCGCTATCTCAGCGGGTGTATTCTCGATCAACTTCGGAATCTTCGTCGTCGCTTCTGTGCTGAGCAGAAGCCTCCGTTTCTTCGTGCTGGCTGGGCTGATCTTCAAGTTTGGTCAGCCAATCGCGTCGTTTATCGATCGCTACTTCAACCTGTTAGCCTGGACATTTGGAATCCTGCTCTTCGGGGGATTTCTGGTGGTCGAACTTCTACTCTAGTCGTTGATCATCAGGCCGCACGAGGTGCTTCATTGTTATCTTGTCGTCAGGGTGAGCTGGGTTAGACCTATGAACGCCAGCTAAGAGCCTAAGAACTAACATCATACAAAATAGTATAAGTGACAGTTATATAATGGTTTATAAACTATACTATTCGGTTCCAGAGTAGCTGTTGGATGTTTATCTTGTAAATAAATCAGGAGGATTGAATGCTGAAGAAACTGATGGTCATCTCGTTATTGAGTGGTGTAAGTATCAGTTGCGCAGATGCCCAGACTAGTACGGACGCTCGGGCTACTCCCGGGGCAACTCGAATATCTATAGCATCGCACAGCGTTCGCTTTAGTGATATTCCCGGGTTTGCTGCACTCTATAGGGGTGCGGCAGTGCCAATAATGGAAACCCTAGTGGAAGATGGAACGATCACGGGTTATGGCGTATGGATGCACAATACGGGTGGTAAGTACAATCTCCGCTGGCATTTGCTTGGTATGGAAGGGACCAATTTTGAACAAGCCTGGCTAAGAATTAGTTCTGAGATAGCTGCAGCAGATCCTGGAGCGTTAGAGGCATTCAATAGAAGTATTTTGGCTCACAAGGATGAAACCTGGAATATTGGCCTAAGGAATGTGGAATCACCCGGGGACGCAGGCTACCTGTATGAAAATCTTTTCCAAGTTAATCGGGCCGACCTCTCCGAATGGAATCAACTTTGGGGCGATGTCCTACCAGCTCTTGATGAAGCCATCTCTAATGGACTGATGAGAGGCTACATAGTGGAGGAGCATAACATGGGAGGTGAATTCAACTGGAAGATCAACGTCTTTTTCGATGATTGGGATACTATTGACGATGCTCAGGTTGTTTTCTTTGAGAACATACCACTAGATCATCCGATCTGGACTATGGCTCTCGCGCATAAAGATGAACTGTGGCAACGACTTCCGGAGATGAACTGATTAGTCGAGCTTTGCCGCCAAAGCCCCCACTCGATTAGTTCGCGGTTTTCTGATCTCAGCCGCATCTTGCTCGCATGAGCGACGCCGACGCCATCACCCACCTCAACGCAGCCCTGGCACCTCCCATGCCCACACTACATCACCTCACCGCCGGCCTTATTCTCCTCGCCGCCGCATCCTCAGCTGAGGCACAAATCGCGAGTCAGGAGCCGGATTCCGCCGGGGTCTACGAGTCCGCTCGGCATAACTTCCAGGTCGTCACCGTGGTGGAGGGCCTGGAGTACCCATGGTCGATGGCGTGGCTGCCGACTGGTGAGATGCTCGTCGTGGAGCGGCCGGGCCGCCTCCGCATCGTTCGCGATGGAGTGCTAGACCCGAATCCCGTCAGTGGATTCCCAACCGTGTATCGTCAGCTCGGACAGGGCGGCTTCATGGACGTTGTCCCACACCCCGACTTCGCGCAGAACCGACTGGTCTACCTGACCTATGGGAAGCCGGACGAAGACGACTCGATGGGCACCACAACCGTGGTGCGAGGCCGATTCGAGGGTGACCGCGTCGTCGGCGTCGAGGAGATCTTCGAATCCGTTGCCTGGCATGAAAACAACAACCACTTCTCAGGGCGCATGACCTTCGACCACGAGGGATACCTGTACGTGGCGGTCGGCGACCGGATGGCGCCGCCGGACCTGCTCGCGGACCACCCAGCCCAGGATCTCACCAACCATATGGGCACGATCGTGCGCCTGCACGACGACGGGCGTGTGCCGTCGGATAATCCGTTCATCGGCCATGCCACGGCCCTTCCGGAGATTTGGAGCTATGGCCACCGCAACATGCAGGGACTCGCGACCGATCCCATCTCGGGCGTGATCTGGTCAAACGAGCACGGTCCCCGAGGTGGTGATGAGCTGAATCTGATCCTGCCTGGCCGAAACTACGGCTGGCCGGTCGTCTCCCACGGCATCAACTATGACGGCTCGGTGTTCACACTCGACGAGCACGTCCCATGGATGGAAGCCCCGCGCTTCGTGTGGACTCCATCGATCGGGACCTCGGGCATGACGATCTACTCTGGCGATCGCTTCCCCTGGTGGCGGGGCAGCGCCCTGGTCGCGGGCATGGCGGGGGAGCGGCTCGTTCGCGTCTCTCTCATCGGCCAAGACGCGGTGAGCGAGGAGACACTCCTCCACCGACAGCTCGGCCGCATACGGGATGTGCGTGAGGGGCCCGACGGACTGGTCTACCTAGCGCTCGAAGATGCGGACGGAGGCCC
>DCAD01000055.1:21417-23920 GCA_002311875.1 Gemmatimonadales bacterium UBA1142
TCTCCGAGCACCCCGAGCTGCAAGTGCGGGACAGAGCTTTTCAGGTCTTACAGAAGCGTAGTACCCGGTTCGGGCCCGACCCTTCGAGTCACGCAGGTTTAGGGGTCGGCACCGACAGGTCACCGAACTTCGTCGAGGAGTTCCTGTTCAAGCCACGGGTGATCGAGTAAAGCCAGCGCAAGCGCACTTTCCGCCTAAGTTGTGGTCCTGCGGGGTGCCTAAGCAGAATCAGGGTATAATCCGCGAAGAGTCAAGTCAGGGTTACGTTGTGGGCTAGAGCCAGCCAGATTTAGGTTGTCTATGCTTTCACAAGTGTGCCCAGAACACCTTTGTTGGGTTTAGTGAAAATCTATAAGTCATTGTAATACAACAGTTTGCCCCCGTAGCTCAGGTGGATAGAGCGACTGCCTCCTAAGCAGTAGGCCACAGGTTCGAGTCCTGTCGGGGGCACTGCTAGAAAGCGTTGTCCTGCAAGCACTTACACGCTTGCGGGACTTCTTAGTCGAGGGCGCGATCTCCTGTTAAGTGAACCATAAGTGAGCCACAGGATCGATTTCGCAGGGTGAAAAGAGTATCTGCCAATGCCCCCCCTCTGTCGCCAACAGGGGGCGGTACTGGTGCGACTCCGCACACATCGCCACCACTGAAACACCGTTTCCTGAAAAAAATTGGTGGTGCTGCGTCCGGTGTGGTATTCCCGTCTAAGTTGCGGTCCCGCGGGATGAGGTGGCAGGTTCGCAGACCTACTTCATCTAGAACGCTATCGTGCGCGGATGCGTGAGAACTGTAGAGCATAAGTTGCGGATATTCGGAGGGCTCTAGCAATTTATCGGCCACACACAACGAGATCTAGGTTCACCATCACCGAATGAGGAGGTCTTATGTCGAACGAAGATGCACAGCTATCGAGACGCGGCTTCCTGGGCGGCACCGTAGCCGCGGCAATTGGCAGCAGTGTGGGGCTAGGTGCACCGCGACAGGAGCGACCTCGCCGCATCGTCTCCACCGTGACGATCCCACCGCAGTCAGGCCGCGGCGTCTTCTTGGAGCGCGATCAGTCGATCAAAGTGATTACCCCGAGAGGCGTTCAGGTCTCTGATCTGTTCGCGTTCGTGCACGATACCCCGGACGAGTACCTGTGTCCGCGTACGACGATGACACGCCAGCGCCGACTGTACCCGCAAGTCGGCCAGCCCTTCTACAGCGTCAAGCGACGACCCTTGCTGATGCTGGAGGAAGACACCGTCGGCGTCCACGACCTGTTCTATCCGGCGTGCGACAACTACATGTATCGTGACGAAAACCATCCGAGCTGCCGTGGCAACCTCAACGCGGTTCTGGCAGAGATGAACTTCACCCCCGGAGGCTATGCCGAGCCCCACAACCTCTTCCAGAACTCACCAGCGATCGACATGGACGGCAACTTGGAGGTGCGTCAGTCACTTGCGAGGCCGGGTGATTACGTGCTGCTGAAGGCACTGGACGACCTGCTCGTGATCGCCACTTCCTGCTCCGTCGAAAGCGGCAGGATCAATGGTGGCGAGTGCAAGGAGATTCTGCTCGAAGTCTATTCCTGAGCAGGTCTCCGCTCATGTTCGCCGAGAATGTCACGACACCCACGTTGATCATGGTGGGCGAATACGACCTCCGCACACCGGTCCCACAGAGCGAAGAGTTTTATCAAGCACTGAAGATCGAGGGGGTGGAGACCAAGATGATCTATATGCAGGAGGAGTGGCATGGGACGTCGCAGAATCCGTCGAACTTCTTGCGCACCGAACTCTACCAGCTGGAGTGGTTTGAACAGTACATGTCGGAGCAGATGCGACAGCGCCGACTCGTCTTCGGTGAGGAAGAAAGTGGGGAGTAGGACTAGCTGATGCCGTCTGAAAAAGTTAACCAAAAGTTAACCACTTTAACTGCTAAGTAATCCTGTCTGACCATATAGTGGGCGTGGGCAAGCCTACTGTTTATGGGAGAATCAGCAGTAAAACTATAGGGTTATCCTGAATTAAGTTGGCTAGAGACTCCCATCTTACAAGCAGGGGGTCGCTGGTTCGAGTCCAGCAGCGCCCACTGAAGTAACTGGAAGCCCAGCAAGCACTTACACGCTTGCTGGGTTTCTGAATATTCTGTCTAGTTGGGTGACAGTACCCGTATCAGTACCCTAATTGACGGGAAAACAAGCTGGTTCGAGAGTAACTATTTGTACCCCCCCTCTGTCGCCAGCAGGGGGCGGTACTGGTGCGACTCCGCACACATCGCCGCCTCTGAAACGCCGTTTCCTGAAAAAAATTTGGTGGTCAATCACTCGGGTCTGCGGTCACACTGACACCGCCAGCGGGGTCCAACGCGACCGATACATTCCATGGGCGGCAACACACCTCACAATCTTCAACATAAGATTGGGAATCTCCGCCGCTCGTATCGACCAGAAGTTCCACGGTCTCACCGCACCACGGGCAATTGACGGCCACCGTTACGACCAAGGGCGAGTGACCTT
>DCAD01000055.1:23972-38190 GCA_002311875.1 Gemmatimonadales bacterium UBA1142
CCTTAGTCGGTGTTGCGAGTGGTGTCTCATGGATGAGTATGATGGTGCCGTTTCCTATCTGACCCTCAGTGTTGTCACCCCAGCAGTATGCTTCGGCTGAAGTCGTTAGTCCGCATGTGTAAGGCCAACCAGCTGAGATCATGCTCCACGAGTGACCACCACTCACGAGATTGGGTGTCGGGTGATCTGTGAAAACGTTGGGGCTTCCAGTACCCAGACGGCTATTTCCACCATGACCCCAACAGTAAGCGTCACTGGAATTCGTTACGCCGCAGGTGTGCTCACGTCCTGCTGAGAGTGATTGCCAAGTATGGCCACCGCTTACGAGAGTCGGGGAAGGGCGGATCTCGGTGGTTCCATCACCCACTTGGCCGAAACCGTTACTTCCCCAGCAGTACGCTTCGCCGGTGATGGTCACCCCGCAGGCGTGGCTCTGCCCCGCTGTGATCACCTCCCACGAGTGAGATCCAACGACGAGAGTCGGGGTCAGAACGGATCCGTTAGAGCGAAAGCCAATGCCCAATTGACCACCAAAATTGTACCCCCAGCAGTATCCCTCATATAGAATAGCCACCGAAGTTGTGACCCCACAGGAGAAAGCCTCACCTGCTGAAATGGATTTCCAAGAATACCCACCACTCACGCTATGTTGTGGCCTACCAATGTCGCCACCGTGATCGTCACCCAGCTGGCCGTAATTATTCCTCCCCCAGCAGTATCCTTCACTGGAAGTCGTGACCCCACAGGTGAAATAGATTGCTCCAAAGATTGATTGCCACGTATACCCACCGTACACAAGCGTCGGGACCCGGCGGTTTTCGGTCGTGTTGTCACCTACCTGGCCGTAGTCATTCCTTCCCCAGCAGTGTGCTTCGCCTGCCGTGGTCACTCCGCACGTGTGGTGTGAACGGGACGCCCAAAGCGATTGCCACGTAAGTCCGCCAGTTACGAGCCCCGGGATGGCACGGTCACTGGTCGTGCCATCACCGAGTTGGCCAGTGGGATTATACCCCCAGCAGTACGCATCACCTGCCGTTGTCATGCCACAGGTGTGCAACAACCCCGCAGTGACCGATGACCATACGGTGATTCTGACCGATGTGGTCGCGCTCACCGACCCAACGGTGGCTGTGATTGTTACGACACCACCTTGTACTGAGGTCACTAAGCCTGTAGAGGACACGGTCGCAGTATTGTCGTCCGAACTCGACCAAGTAACGGGTGCATCATCTACCAGATTGCCGTTCTCGTCACGGACAGTAGCGGTCAGTCGGCTCGTATCACCCAGTGTTAAGAACGTCAGCGAGTCCTTGGACAGTTCGAGGCTCGCGGCCTCCTGAACAACTGTGACCCCTGCTGATACTGCGACAGGATTTGAACTGGCCACAATGGTTGCCGTTCCCGCTCCTACCGCCGTGACCGTAATAGAGCTTATGGGTCCCTCTGAGGAGATTGAGGCTACGGTTTCATCCGTTGTCATCCACTCAACCCTCGCACCCATCATTGCGCCGTTCTGGTCTTTGACGGTAGCGACAACTGTAGCTGTCTGACCTATCGCAGTGAAACTCAAGGTGGTGGGTGAGATGGAGATTGACGTAGGCACTGGGGTAGTAGTGGGGCTTGCACACGCCGCGAGCAGTAGCAGGGCTGTCAGTCGGATTCGCCACATGCTGTAAAGATGTGTTCCCACTCTCCACCCACGCCAGCAAAGCGACCCCCAGTGGGGTACACCCCCCTATTTCACGGCACCCACCGCTGGACTATAAACACTGTTTTGCGCGTCCGGTGTGGTGCTCCCGTCTACGTTGCGGTCCTGTGGGGTGAGGGAGCAGGTTTAGGGTATGGACACTGACAGACGTAATTTTTTTAAGAAGACCGCCGTTGCTGGTGGGGCATTAGCCCTGGGCTTCTCTGCGTGTAGTCCTGCTCGAGAGGAGACGATTACGGGAGGGGAAGGATCTCTGTCGCAGGCTGGGCGTTCTCTGAAGATCCTGATTTTGGGAGGAACCACCTTCACTGGCCCCCATCATGTGCGCTATGCAATCGAGCGTGGTCACGAAGTCACAATCTTCACGCGGGGCCGAAGCCAGCCCGGGCTTTTTCAGGACTCGTTTGAACAGGTGGAGCACCTGATTGGTGATCGTGGGGAGGACCTTTCAGCACTGCGGGGACGAAGTTGGGACGCAGTGATTGATGCTTCTGGAAGGGAGGTGGAGTGGACGCGAAATTCGGCAGAACTTCTTCACGACGCAGTGGGAACATATCTCTACATCTCCTCGACAGGGGTCTACTATCCCTACCTGACTACGGAGATCACTGAGGACACCGACCCGGTACTTGAGGAGTCCTCCACAGGCCGGGGTTCAGCCTCCTCATACGGTGTGATGAAAGCACTCTCTGAGATAGAGGTCCACAAAGCCTTCGGGGATCGGGCATGTGTGGTAAGACCCGGGTATATCGTGGGCCCGCTGGACATGACAAATCGTGGTACATACTGGCCAGAGCGTTTTCGTCGGGGTGGTGAAGTCCTAGTGCCGGGTAAGAGACATGATCTGGTTCAACAGATAGATGTGCGGGACCTTACAGAGTGGATCGTTCATCTCCTGGAGAACCAGATCCACGGGGTATTTAATGCTACCGGTCCGGCTTCACCCCTGACCATGGAGGCGTTCATCTATGGGATGAAGGCTACAACTTCTGCTGAAGTGAGCTATACCTGGATTGAGGATTACGATTTTCTAACTGAGCATAACTTCACTTTTGCGATCCCCTGGATCATGCCGGTGGGAAACAACTTTGGATCCCAACGAATTTCTGTGGCTCGAGCCAAGGATGCTGGGCTCACCTACCGCTCTATTGCCGTCACGGCACTGGACACTTTGGAGTGGTATCACTCAGGTGCTATGACCGATGAACAGCGGGGCGATCCACCGATGCCTGTATCACCAGCCCGTGAAAGTGAGATCCTGAGTGTTTGGGAGGTCCGAGCTTCTCTATGATCCGACTGTTTTAAGCAGGGGGGCGCTAGTGTGAGTCCGCACACATCGCTGCCACTGAAACGCCGTTTTCTGAAAAAATGTTTGGTGGAGTTTCTGAAGGTTTAGTGGCACCCCTCCTTTTCACTCCTCCCTTTGAGCATCCACCCGAGAAGACCAAGTACGCACGGGCCAGGTGGCCGTTCTGACGCAGCGTATCCACGGGTACGATGCGAAGTAGTCAGGATCCGCGAGATTGTCGGCTCCGCCTACGAGCGATAGTCTAGACGAATCTGCCGTCACGTCGCATCGACGGCGCCATCTTGCAGAGCCGGGTGCAGCGTTCCCGGCGTCAGCTTCTCGGAGGTCCCATGGCATCGCTCCGTGCTCTCGGTCTGTCACTCGCCGCAACGGCGGTCCTGGTGTCGCCCGGATTCGCCCAGTCCGGCTCGTTCGGTAACTCCGTCGTCATCGACGGCGACGCGCTGATCATCGGTGAGCCGAACAACAGCTTCCGCCCCGGCATGGTGTACGTGTACCGCAAGAGCGAGGGCGACTGGATCGAGTCGGCCCGGCTGACTGCACCAGGTGCGGATCGAGCCGACGGCTTCGGCGCGGTGCTCGCGCTTAGCGGCAACACACTCTTCGTAGCCACGAGAGCAGGCGGCCTTTACGCCTACGAGCGGTCCGGCGCGGCATGGGCGTTCTCTGGCACGCTGGCCGCGGACGACGTCGTCGGCCTAGATCCCCGATGCAACTTCAACGGTTACTGCGGCGTCGACTACGGCATCTCCCTCGCGGCGGACAGGGATTGGCTCCTCGTCGGACAGGCCCGGACGGCAACCGACGTGAGCCGCATGCGACCGCGGCAGCGGCGCGGCGACGAGAGCATCCTGCCACCGCCGGCGGGTACGGTGTACGCGTTCCAGCGTGGCCCCGATGGCCGGTGGACCGAACGGCAGCGAATCGAGTCGCCCGCCGCGGCTCCGGGGGATGCCTTTGGTGCGGCGGTCTCGGTCGTCGGCGATCGGGTGCTCGTCGGCGCGCCCAAGGCAGCCAGTAACGGAGGCTCGCTCGAGGGAGCGGGGCGCGTGTTCGAATACCGCCTCGTGGATGGTTTGTGGCGGGAGGGAGCGGAGATCACCGTTGTTGGCGAGGCGGAGGCATTGTTCGGGGCCACGATCGTGTCGAGTGAGGAGCGCGCCGTGATCGGGGCTCCCTTCAGCCGTCTCGGCTTCGGTGCGGCTTTTGTCTTCGACCTCGACGACGCAACCGGTACCTGGTCCGAACGCGCCCGGCTCGAGGCGCCCGAAGCCCTGGAGGGTGACGTGTTCGGTGGCTCCGTGGCGCTGGACGGTGATGACGTCTGGGTGGGAGCACCCGTTGTGCGGGGACTGGAGACCGGGATGGCCTTCGTCTTCTCGGATGGGGCCACAAGCGACATGCGCTTCACGGAAGAAGAAACGAACACGGAAGATTCGTTCGGCCACAGAGTCGTCGCGGGCGGGGGTATAGCGGCAGTGACGGCCTCGGGGCTCGACCATCAGGCCGGCGGAGTGTTCGTCTACGAACGTGACGACAACGGAACGTGGCGGCAGGAAGACGTTCTCCTGAGCGCGCCCGACGCCCTGGGCGCCGTCTTCGGCGAGGAGCGCCGGTGCACGGAAGGGTCCGTGGAGTCCTTCGACTGCAACGACATCGAGCTGCTCGCCTACATCCCGATCTCGTTGCTGACCGCCCCAGAAGCTGCGCGCGGCGTTAGGGCGAATGACAACTGGGGCTGGACCGACTCCGAAACCGGGCGCGAATACGCGCTCGTGGGACGAAACGACGGCACGTCGTTCATCGACATCACGGACCCGACGAACCCGGTGCTCATCGGCGATCTCCCGAAGACCTCGAACACGCCACGCTCGCAGCTGTGGCGAGATATCAAGACGTACAGGGACCACGCCTTCATCGTCGCGGACGGGGCAGGCGCGCACGGCATGCAGGTCTTCGATCTGGCCCGTCTCAGAGACGTCGTGGATCCCCCGGTCGTCTTCGATCCGGATCTCCTGTATAGAGGCGACGGACTCAACGTGGTGGAGAGCAGTCACAACATCATCATCAATGAAGAGACCGGTTTCGCGTATCTGACCAGTCGAGGCTGTGCCGGTATGCACATGGTCGACATCAGTGAGCCGATAGAGCCCGCCTTCGTCGGCTGTTCGGAGCCAGGGGGCACACACGACGCCCAATGTATCGTCTACCGCGGTCCGGATGAGTCGTATCGCGGTCGGGAGATCTGCCTGAGGATGTCCGGGAACCGGTTCCAGATCTCGGATGTGACCGATAAGTCGAATCCGGTCCAGCTGTCGATCGCGTCACATCCCAACCCGGCTTACATGCACCAGGGATGGGTGACCGAGGATCATCGGTATTTCATCATGGATGACGAGAGCGACGTGATTGCCGGCAACGTCGAGACGACGCGCACGCTGATTTGGGAACTCGACGACCTCGAAGACCCCATCCTTGCGAAAGAATTCTTCGGATCACTGCCAGCCAGTGCGCATAACCTGTACGTGAAGGGAGACTTCACCTATCAGGCCAACTACAAGTACGGGCTCCATATCCTCGACACCTCGGATCCCTTGAACCCGGTCGAGGTCGGCATGTTCGATACGTCTCCGTTCGGGACGGGGCCGGGATTCGGCGGAGCGTGGAGCACATACCCATTCTTCGAGAGCGGCACGATTCTCGTGACCAGCATGCAAGAGGGTCTGTTCATGCTCAAGAAGAGGATCCGTCCGGTGTCGTAGGATGTCCTGTGCCACCGTCCCACGCGCCGGAGCGTGTGGCAAGCTTCCGGATGGCCTCACGACGTGAAGTGGACCGACTCTTTGCCGACATGAGCCGGCTTGTTCGCGATCAGGGGCTATTATGCGGGGGCACGGGAGTGGGGGTCAGGCAAAATAGATGAAGCGCTTTCTGACGAGGCTCTGACTACAGCAGTGATGCCGAGATTCCTCTTGAACACAATGTGTGAACGACAGGTGAGTCAGGCTGTCGGATAGCCGGTCGAAACAGTGGGTTTCAAGGATATGAAAAGATCTAGTGCTTCTCTGTCCGTTGTTGCCGGGGTTTTGGCAACGACGACGATTGGCTGTATGGCCGACAGGCACTCTCTTGCCGAGTCCGTCGGAGCCTCTCTCACTGAAGCTACCTCTGCCGACGGTAGCTACATATCGTGGCGCGAGCATCTCATAGACGACATAACTATCAGTGGAGTGGAGTTAGCTGGTAGCGATGGACTCGTCATGGCCGACCTTGATGGTGATGGTTACCTCGACATCGTTTCAGTCCACGAATCTGATGTCGAATACGACGGCATCGCCGACGGCTTAGTTAGGATCTCATTTGGTACAGGTGACCCTGATCGATGGGAGTCGATCACGCTTGCCGAAGGACCTGAGGCTGGTGCGGCTGAAGACGCCGCGATTGGGGACATGAATGGTGATGGCTATCCCGACATTATCGCAGCTGTTGAACTAGCACACCTGATCTACTTCGAGAATCCCGGAGGAACTGGTTCCAGAACAGAGGTATGGAAGCGGCACATTCCCTCGATCACCACTGGGCGAGGTTCGTTTATCAGAGTCTTCCTAGCTGATTTTGATCAAGATGACCGATTAGAGGTCGTGTCTGCGAACAAAGGTGAACAGACTGGTGATGCGGAGACTCTTAATGCAATCTCTTGGTTCGAGCTTGGTGGTGATCCACTGCTAGACGAATCCTGGATCGAACATGAACTCACGCGAGTGGTCTGGCCGATCAACTCTCAACCCATAGACCTAGACGGTGACGGTGATCTCGACATTGTGGGCGGGTCAGTTGCGGAGAGTCGAATCATGTGGTTTGAGAACACGACAGACGGAGAGATCACTTTTGTAGAGCACCCGATTGAGATTGTCGCGAAAGACTTAGCTACGGGTGAGAACAGATTGCACGGAGTCACTGGGTTCAATATGGACTTCCTTGATCTTGATAGAGACGGCCGTCTCGACATCGTGGCGAACGAGTTCTTCAGAGATCTCGTTTGGTTAGCGCAACCGGCATCACCCGGCGGACCCTGGCAGTTGCACACGATCGGAACTTTTGCGCCAGATCAACTAGTGGGATTCGTCTCGGCGGACGTCGATGATGACGGCGATCTCGATCTAATGGCAGGCGGATATAGCCGGGGTCCCCGTGACCGGGACGGAGAGGTGACGATAAATGACCCCCTTGGGCGGTTGGCTTGGTTCTCGAATCCGGGAGACGCCACGGAGGTCTGGATACGCCATGATATGTCCCGCCGAAAGCGGGGCATGTTCGACAAGTTCTTAGGGATGGACATGGACGGGGATGGAGACACTGATTTCGTGTCGACTCGTGGCAACAGCATTCCGTACGACGGCGTCTTCTGGCTCGAACAAGTTCGGTCACCTGATCGCCGGTCGTCGTTCCAACCTGCTCGCGGAACAGACAGTGAAGAAGTGCCATTGCCTGCGGGCAGTGGAGTTTCTTAACACGGAGACATCTCAGGAAGGCGAAGCTCTGCAACCAGTTAAGTGGTGATAGGGTTGTTGGTTTTCAGCGTGTTAGCGAAACTGGATCTGAGCTGGTAGTCTCTTTGGAAAAAGTAACAGAGGCATTGAGGAGGTCTCATGACGAGTGGCCTGGCCAGAAAAAATGCGGATGCCCACAGGACCCAGCCCTTATTATCTGGCAGGTACATGCCGGGCATCGCGCTCTTCTTCACGACCCTGCTTTTCGCGACCGATATCGCCGCCCAAGAGACGCTTCGAGCCGGCGGTTCGGCCCGGGGCTCGGTAGCGGAAGGTGACACCATCTCGTACACGATCGACGTCGGTGCCGACTACTTCGTACTGGGTGAGGTCGATCAACTCACTGTCGATGTCGTGGTCCAGATTCTTGATCCTGAGGGACGACAACTCGGCCGAGTCAGCGACCCCAGCCGGGGTCCAGCGGTCTTCACGTTTGAGACCAACAAAGCAGGGCGGTATCGAATCGAGATCTTCACAGACGAGGATGAGGTGGGCGATTTCGAAATCTCGCTCGACCGGCTCGAGGCCGTCGAGACCGATCCGAAGGATCTGGTCGACCAGCTGATGTCCCGCTACGATCGGGACGACTCGCCTGGGGCAGCGGTGGCGGTGTGGCGTGACGGCAAAACCGTCTTCTCGGGTGCCTATGGGATGGCCAGCCTCGCCTACGATATCCCGTTCGAGGTTGATACACGGACGAACATCGGGTCCACGTCCAAACAGTTCACGGCCTTCGCTATCATGCTGCAGGTGGAGCGGGGCAAGCTCTCCCTAGACGACGACATCCGCACGCACATCCCCGAGCTCCCTGAGTTCGACGAGACGGTCACGGTTCGGCATCTCATCACGCACACCTCCGGGCTTCGCGAGTTTCTGAATCTGCTCAGAATGAGCGGTCGCCGGCTCGACCATGGTGACTACATCGATCGCGACGAACTCATTGAGATCGTGAAGCGTCAACCCGCCTTGCAGAACGCGCCGGGTGCGGAGTGGAACTACAACAACACGGCGTTCGGTCTGGCCGCCGTGATCGTCGAGCGCACGTCCGGACAGGACTTCCACGAGTTCATGGAGGACAACGTCTTCGGCCCGCTCGGCATGACGCGCACGATGGTGCGACCGACCCCCGAGCACATAGTGGAGGAGAGGTCTGTTGGATACACACCTTCGGGCGACGGCTTTCTCGAAATTGGTGACCTCGGCGGTGCTGTTGGTGCCGGAGGCATCTACTCGACGGTCGAGGACCTGCAGACCTGGGTGGAGAATTACGCCTCCCCGAGGATCGGAAGCGCCGAGATCTTCGAGGAGATGATGACGTCGTACGTGCTCACCGACGGGGAGGAGACCGGATACGGATACGGACTCAGCGTCGACGAGCAGCGTGGCCTGAAACGCGTCCACCATGGGGGCGCTGATGTGGCCCACCGTTCCATGCTCGTATACTACCCGAAGATCAAGGCGGGCGTCACGGTGCAGAGCAACCATGCAGGATTTAACAGCAACGTCGCGTTTCGGCTCGGGGCGGCGTTCTTCGACGAGGAGATGGAGCCTGAAGAGGAAGAAGCAGCTGCGGAAGAGGGAGACTTCGACCCTGCATCCTATGATCCCGAGGACTTCAATGAGATGGTCGGGCGCTATGCGCTTGATAACACGCCCACGTTCATCCTGAAGTTCACGCGCGAAGACGGCACACTCTATACCCAGGCCACCGGACAGTCTCGTGCGGAGATCGTTCCGACCTCCGACTCGACGTTCTCGCTAATCGTGGTTGAGGCGTCGCTCACCTTCCACCGAAATAACGATGGAGAAGTTGATGGTGTGACGCTGAACCAGAATGGGCAGCAGCAGCACGCGACGCGATTGGAAGAGGGAGAGGCCGAAGCGTGGGAGCCGACAACCGATGACCTTGTCACCTTCGAGGGTCGCTACTTCAGCGAAGAGATAGAGACTTTCTATACGGCGACGGTCCAGGAGGAGAGCCTAGTGATGCGTCAGCGGCGTCTCGGTGTCACCAACCTGACCCCGGGCGAGGAAGATGCCTTCACCTCGAATGGAGGAATGAGGTTCTTGTTCGAGCGTGACCGCAACGGGCAGGTGATAGGGTTCTATCTGTCCAACGGGCGGACGCGGGACGTACGGTTCGAGAGGGTTCGGTAAGAGAAAACTGAATTGAACGATGTCCCGGGAGTGGGTCGTCAAGAGCTCACTGAAGCGCTCGAACTCCCTCTTCTGCCACTGCAATCAGGCGGTGCAGAATGTGCGCTCGGCATCAAAGCAACCAACGGCCTCAAAAGCTCACGCCTTGTCTACGCGGGCGCGGGAAGGTCCCTTCTCTCATCGCCGCGTGGTACGCGAAGCTCGCCATCACGACCGAATTGATCATCAGATCACGGGGCAGGATACGGTCGTAAAGGTCCATGTTGAAGTGGTGGCTTCTGGCTCGGTAGTCGATCCGGTCCTGGATGAACTGGAACCCGGGCAGCCCGACCCTGAGGAACGAGAGGTGGTCGGTTCCGGTGTTACTGAACTGCGAGATCGTCTCCATGCCTAGATCTCGGAAGGGTCTCATCCACGCTTCGAGGATGGGCGTGGACTGTGTCTGGCCCTGGATGTGTACTCCGCGGAACTGGCCCGTGCCATTGTCCATATTGAAGTAGGCCGCGAAGCCGTTGTAGTCGGGCGTGGTCAGGCCACCGTCCTCACCCCCGAAGTGGTTTCGTACGTAGCCTCGAGAACCGCTGTGGCCGATCTCCTCCTGACTCCACAGGGCCACACGAATCGTGCGCCGCGGCTGCACGCTGATGGCCTTCAGGATGCGCATCGCCTCGAGCACGACGGACACGCCGCTTGCGTTGTCGGTGGCGCCGGTGCCGGTGTGCCATGAGTCCATGTGCGCTCCGATCATGACGACTTCGTCAGCAAGATCGGTACCCGGGATCTCCGCGATCACATTGTAACCTCTCTGATCCGACTCATCGAAGCCTACCCGGACCTCGATGTCCATCGTCACCGGGATCCCGCGCTCGAGAATGCGATGGATGCGGTTGTAGTGCTCGCTCGCCACGGCCAGCGTGGGTAGCGCGTTCTCCACCCCCGAGCGAGTCCTGTCGTCGCGTGTCGTTGGATGGCCAGTCGCGTAGACGGTCCCGTCGCTCCCAATACTCGCCGTCAGGACCACCGCAACCCCCTCCGATATGTAAAACGCCTCCACCTCGGCGTCGGAGATCCCCTGGCGTCGGAAGGTCGACTGCTCGGGCTGTCCTCGAGCGTGGCGGTTTATCAGGAGGTCGATCCCCTCCGTCTCAAAGACACCGAGAGATTCCTCATCATGGCGAAATGCGTCCTGTACGAAGCGTGGGCTCGTCGGCATCGGCGGTGTGGCCAGCACGATCGCACCGTCGAGACGCCCTCGATAGCCATCCAGATCCTCAGGGCTCTGGATGGTCGCGATGATGGCATTCGCGACGACCGGGCCCTGCGTCCCCGGGGTCAAGGCAAACGGATAGGCGATCACCATCTGGTAGTCGGGGGCTGTCATGTGAACCGATACGCGCTGCACCTCCCACCCGACGGTCTCGTCACCCCACGGCTCCCGCTCGACCTCGGACAGCCCGATTTCCCTCATACGGGCCAGCGCCCATTCCTGGGCCTGGCGCATGTTAGGTGATCCGGTGAAGCGTGGCCCGATCACGTCGGCCAGATAGCCGGCGTTGTCCATCACTTCCGAGTTGTCGAAGCCCTCACTTCGGATACGATCGACAATGTCCCAGTAGACGGGTTCTTGCGTCGTAACCCAGGACGGGATGAGGATCAGCGCAGCGGCGATGGTCAGACCCCAGATCGATTTGTTCATGTGATTCCGCACCTTGTTCCAATAGTTGCTGTCTTGATCGCTTACGCCCGCTTGGGTTGCGTTGCCGTCCCCGTCAATAACGAACATCGGAATCGAGGGGCCACCGTCATAGTCGCCGCGGGAGTTGTGCATCACGTTCGGCTGATAGATGGGGCTTACACAACCACACGTGGTAGCGTGGGATTCAGGTGCATGAAGATGTCGTAGATCGAAACACCGGTCTCCGTCGAAAATTGGTTAGGGTCGATCTCCGGGGCGTCAGGCCCGAACAGGGTGGCCACGTCGCCCACGGCTACGGTCGGGTCTGACCCCACCTCCACTATGGTGTGGCTTGCGGACACTGCCCCAACGACTGGATAGGTTCTCGAGTCAATCAGGACCCTCGCCCCCTCTACCGCCTCCCGCGGGTAGCCATCCGTGTGCCCCACGGGCAGCGTTGCCACCCAGGTAGGCTCTTTGGCCACGAAGTTTCGACCGTAAGAGACGCTGTCTCCGCTCCGTAGTCTCTCTACCCGCACGACTCTGGCCTTAAGGCGGATCGTGCTCCGCAGAGATGCCCGTTCCCGCTGGAGAGCCGGGTCATTGGGATACCCCCCGTAGAGGGCCATGCCTGGCCGCACCATGTCCAGGTGGGACTCGGGAAGGTCGAACACGGCGCTCGAGGACGCCGCATGTCGGGCGCCCAGAGAGAATCCTGCGTCCGATGCCTGTTCTGTCACCGACATGAATCGGCGGAGCTGCTCCCGATCGAACTCAGGGTCTTCCGTGAAGCCCATGAACACGCCTCCGACCCGCACCTTGCCGCTACCTACCAGTGACTCGATCCAGGAGAGAGCCTTGTAATACGGGATTCCCATCCGGCCCATGCCCGTGTCGAGGTAGATATGGGCATCGATGGGTTCTCCCACAGTCTGCACCATAGGCTCAATCAGCCGGAGGGCATCCTCAGAATAGAGACACGGACGCACGCCGAGGTGGGCCAGCTCCGGTGCCATGGACTCGGGGAAGAGGCCCATCAGGTAAACAGGCTTTCCGATGCCGGCTTCCTTCAGAGCAATCGCCGCCTCAACCTTCACGACTGCGAAGCCAACAACCTTCGGCATAGGCTCGAGAAGCGCCGCTGTTGTGGTTAAGTCGAGGCCGTAGGCGTTGTTCTTGATGACGGCAAGGATAGGACGGTTCGCTGTGAGACGGCGTACTTCAGCCACGTTGTGAGCCAGCGCGTCAGCTTCGACCTCAATCCATGGGTCGAAGCGATCTCCCAACTCCTGGGAGAGAGGAAGAGCAGGTTGTTGGACTGATGGCACGCCAGCCAGCAGGGACTCGCCCGAGAGGGCTGTGCCGACAACTCCTAGTGCGGCGGTGTGGAGAAAAGAGCGACGTGTGGGAATCACGGTACCTCCTTACCCTACCCATGAACTACGCAAGATGTTGTTCGATCAGTATTTCGTCTAGCGGCTCCAGGGTGGCACCACATGGTTCGTACGAGCATATGCGATGAGCTGGCCGAGGTGCTCGTGCATGTCGGCCATCGATATCAGGACGTTGGCATGGATCGGCATTGGGTGCCCAAACTAGCTTGATTCGGCCATGCGTTCTGAATCGTCCATCCCACGCACGACACCGATCCAATGATCAAAAGCTGAGTTCAGCTCACTGATCACCTCTGCCCGTGGCAGCGCGCCGGGCACGCCGAATCTCGCCCCCGAACCCTGATTCGGCTCCAGCCGGCGATTCGTGCCCCAAGCCGTCGGGAATATGTGACACTCCGCGATGATCAGGCCGAACACGTCACGGACGGAGCGCACGCCCTCCATTGGGCGCCAGTCGTACTGAGACTCGTAAAATTCCTGTGCCAAGCCGATGAACTTGTCTTTCATCGGCTCAATGTCAGTGACTTGGATATCCTGCAAGGACGGCGTTTGAGCCGCTGTTAATGATGGTAGCCCAAGAGTTACTGCGATTCATAATCAAAACCAGGAATCCGTTCCTGGCCACTGCCCACCTCCATATCTGGAAAGTCGTATAGTGAAGATAGCCCATCCGACCGCCACTCCCGCCACTGTGCTTCAATCTCGAAGGTGAATAACCATTGTCCCATGACCGCACCTCTAAGTAGCGGTTATGATAGGTGCGGGGATGGGGTAGCGGTTACATATTCTGGGTGCTGTTGCTTGACGCAGAGGCTTAAATTCTGAGGAGACCTCAATATGGGCTCGACACAACGTCTGTTATGTGGCTTACTCGTGTTCGCGCTGGTTGCTTCAGTATCCGGGTGCGGTGAAGCGGAGGTTCCATCGACGGCGACTCTCGAGGTCGCATCCGATCTGGGTGTGCGGAATGCGCGCATGCCCATCGAGGGGTTACTCACGAGTGGTCAGGTGACTGAGGAGCAGTTCGACGCCCTAGTGGAAGGGGGTTATAGGCATTTTATCTCTCTTCGTCCTGAAAGTGAGGATGGTGCAGGATGGGAGGAAGCCTACGCTCAACCTGGTGCATTCACTCGGCTTCCGATTGCAGGAGCAGGGGATCTCACGCGAGAGAATGTCGAAGCACTGGATCAATTACTGGACGAGGTAGGGGATGACCCGGCAGTGCTTTACTGTGGGAGCAGTAATCGGGTTGGTGCCCTTTTGGCACTCCGGGCGTATTGGATGGATGGGGTTCCAGCCGAGGAAGCCGCTGAGCTGGGACGTGCGGCTGGTATGACACGCCTTGAGGCACCGGTTCTAGAGCTTCTAGGCCTCACCGAGCCAAGTGGCCGTTGAATCTTCAGGCTAGCTGCTAGCTTAGAAGAA
>DCAD01000055.1:38274-56933 GCA_002311875.1 Gemmatimonadales bacterium UBA1142
CGAACCTCAGGACCGAGCATAAAGGCGAGTCCACGAAGATCTTCTGGCGTTCGGGCTCGCCTACTAACGTCGCTCTGGTTTCGGGGGCTAACTTCTGTGGTGATACGGCCCGGCAAGGCATCGGCGGTGAAACGAACACGGAGAGGTTCGATGAATGGCAAGCTGAAGATCGCAGGGATCGCCACGGGAGTGGTACTCCTGATCAGCGCGACCACCTATGTATATACCGCTCCTTATGCAGGCAACGAGGGACTTCAGCGTACGCCCGGTGTGAGAATCGGAGGGACGGATACTCTTGCCCCGAACGACTTTGGCACCGTCAATGACGTGGGGGTCAATCTGCTGATGAAGCTGGGCGGCTTCCCGCCGTTCGTGATCTATCTTTCGTATGTGGGGGCTCCCGAGGGTGTGATCACCGCCACCCGCCCGGACGGGGGATACTGGGCGCAACGTGTGAGAGACGGTGACACAGACGGATGGCTACGTATCGGTGACGCGACGTATGCGATGCGGGCCACAGAGATCCTGGGTGACGCACGCCTGCCGATGCTCGAGCTGTACTCGGGCAAGACCCGCCTTCCCATGGACAGGGCGGTGGGTGGGCCTGACCCTCTCCGTGACTGGGAGGTCTTCCTCTGGACGGCACGGTAGGATTCAAGAACCGTCCATGACCATCGCAGTAACGGGAGCCAATAGCAGCGTTGGTCTAAACTTGTTGGCGCATCTTGCCAATAGAGAGGACCTGAGTGTTGTCGCAGTGGTGCGATCGGAACGCGCGGCAGGGTCCCTTCCAAGTTCTCTAAGGTCAGCGCCTCGTATTGCTTCCTACGAAGATGTCGAACAGCTGACTCGAGTGATCGCAGGCGCCTCGTGTGTCGTGCACCTCGCGGGCGTCTTGGTCGAAAGCAAGGCGTCGACCTACAAGAATGCCAACGTGGACACTACTGCCGCTGTAGTCGATGCGTCTCAACGTGCAGGTGTACAGCAGATTGTGCTCGTGAGTGTGATCGGGGCGAGTTCGGATTCCCCGAACCGCTACCTAAAATCAAAGGGTGAGGCCGAGAGGTTAGTAGCGGATTCAGGAATCTCATCAACTATTATCCGCACTCCAATTCTTCTTGGCCGAGGCACAGCAGGCGCTGCTGGACTTGTGCGGGTGGCCTCACAGAACAAGGTCAGATTATTGGATGGTGGGCGTTATACTATGCGGCCTCTCGATCTCGATGACTTGAGCAGGGCGATCTTGGCTGCGATCAGGACTCAACCCGAAGGTGTATCTATCCACGAATTAGTTGGTCCCGAAGCCGTCCGATATCACGATTTGGTTGCCCGCGTTGCCCACATGATGGGGCGAGACTTGTCCATAGGTACAATGCCTTTGTGGATAGCCAGGGCGGGTGCAGCGATAACGAGTAGAATCAGAGGAGGAGGGGTCTCACCTACGGTCATTGATGTGATAACTGCAGACGAAGCAGTGGAAACGAATGCAGATATCGAGTTGGGTATTAACCTCACTCCGTTATCTACAACATTGGAGAAGATTCTGTCTGACAGCGATAGAGATAGATGACACCCCCAACAGTTGATAGATCCCGAGCAGTTCCCAGACCGAGCGTTTGGAGACGTATCATAGCCTTCATCATCACGGCGTTGTGCTTTGCGTATCTCTACTATCGCTTGGATGACGCTGCTCGACGGGAGGGGCTCTCACTCGTCGACTACATGTCTCAGGTGTTTGCTAATGTAAATTGGGTACCATGGCTGCTGTTGATGATGGGCTATTCCTGTGTCTATCTGGCCATCGACACTTTGGTTTTAGCACGCTCACTCAAGTGGTTCGTAAGGGAGATACCCTATCGAGATATTCTCCCGATCCGTGCTAGTGCCTACATCATTTCGATCTTCAACGAGCAGGTCGGGAAAGGCGCGATTGCATATTACCTCAACAAGCGTGATGAAGTCCCGGGATGGGAAGTCGGCTCGGTCATGCTGTTCATCATGTTTTGCGAGATGTTTTATCTGCTGACTTGGGCCACAATTGGATTCTTCGTCAGTCGTGAGTCACTCCCGGCCAGCTTCGGCCTGATACCCCCAATAGCATTGGGTGCAGCAGTGTTCATCACCCTTTGGATTGGGTTCTTCCGCGGCAAGATCTTGCCCGAAAGTCAGTTGCGGGAAAAGCGACTTCTCCACGCGTTCAAGTTGGCCAGGATACGCCACTATGGAGCGTTCTTCTTACTACGTTCTCCGGCCCTATTATCAGCTGTGGCAGTCTATACCGTTGCTCTAAATTTTTTCGGTGTCGAGGCGTCTCTTGTCTTAATGCTTGGCTATCTTCCGGTGATCTTCTTTGCGGCCACGGTTCCAACTCCGATGCGTGCGGCCGCTATAACCTCCTGGGTCATATTATTCCCCGGTAATGAGGGCCAAGTAGCTGCATTCGGGTTCGTGCAGCACAATTTCTTCATTTTCTTCAACGCCACGATTGGAGTCCTGTTCCTGCGACGTGCACAGCGTGAAATGTTCGATCGGTGATTGCCAATCTGCTCACCAGTCTTCGGTTGCTACTGGTGGTGCCCGTCGCGTTGGGCCTTGCACGACCAGACTCATTTCCAGAGTTCTGGCTGCTAATCTGCATCACTGTTGGCATCGCGACGGACTGTTTCGATGGCATCATTGCGCGACTGACTAAAACGACATCACCTCAGGGACAGCTTTTCGATCACGCGACAGATTTCTTGTTTGTGACCGCAGGACTAGGTGGAGCTGTGATAGCTGGTGACATATCGGCCGCACTTCCCGTCCTGATTGTGTTCGCCTTTCTACAATACGTGCTGGATTCGTTCTGGCTGCACCGTGAGAAGGAGTTACGAATGAGCACGCTGGGGCGTTGGAACGGTATTCTCTATTTTGTCCCTCTGGTCCTGATAAGTGTCTCTCGCTTCGATCTCATGGCTAGTAGCAGCCAACTATGGAGTACGGTGATCTTATTGATTGGCTACGGACTTATCCTCTCCACGATAGCATCGATCATCGATCGAGCCATCGCGCCAAGGCAGTAGTGACTTATCCGCCTCCACGAGTCCTGGTGCTGGTGCGGCTGCTTCTGGCACGAGCAAGTAACGCTCTCAAGCCTGCCTGAAGTCTGGCCGCACCTTGCTCAGCAGTCACAAGCCCAGATGCTACGGCGGCGTTGATCTTGGCTTCCATAGCCCGCCCTCTTGCAAGCACTCCTCGCCAGAATGCAGCATCTTCTCTTGAGATCGAGCCATCCGCGATAGCTGTCTTGATGCGTCGTTCCAAGGTATCAAGATCAATCGGACGCTCGCTTCTGGATGCATCTCTAGATCGTTTAACTGCTCGGCTACCGGACAGCTCTTCACGCATCGCGAAAAGTCTATCCTCTGCTTGCTCTTGAGTGAGTCGTCCGGATTCGATAGCGACACGGATCCGTTCGAGAGTCCCAATGAGACGATCGGCCTCCTCCTGCGTCATCGAGCGGGATTCGACCGCTGCCTTCACGAAAGCAACCATCGCCTCAGGATTCTCAAGCATGACAGTAGCGGTCACTTCCTGAATTGATTGAGTCTCAAAGGGTGAGAACTCTTCTTCCAGGCTCATTGGCTCAGTATCGATAGCGCATGCCATCAAGCCGAGGGGCAGGATGAGCATGATGCCAAACTGAATCAGTTTACGGAAACCAGACCGAGCAGTGTCTCTCAGCTTCATTTATATAGCCTCTAAACTTGGCTTCAATCTGGAAGATTGTTTGTTGTTTGGCGACCGTGCAAGGACAGAGTCACCAGCACTGGAATTCAGATGTGTGGGTGAGGAGAAACGTTAAGGCTCCGTTTGTATCCGCTCCAGCTACCTAAGCGGACCCCTTCAGTAATTCTGGATTACAGGGGAAGGGACACCGTTTGTCCGGTTTGGGAACTGCGGTGCACAGCCTCGGTCCATTCCATGTAATGAACGCCCGTTTCAAAGGGTGCCATCGTAACTTCCTCTATACCCCTGATAGCGTTGGTAAACTCTTCCTCTACCCGATAGTACGCTTGTTCATCACGTGGATTGGGGATTTCCGTAAGCTCCGTTGCCCCTCGGCGGCCAGCAAAGATCCTCTGTCGACGGTCTACGTGGATTGTACCCTCGCTTCCATGAATCCAGGTCTGGGTTCCTGTCGATAGTCCTGTCGTCTCACTTGCCCTCATATGGACCTGGGCACCATCTGTCAGTTCATAGATGATATCTACGTGGTCGGGAAGGGTAGCCGGAGTGCGCTCTCCTCTGGAATTACGGCGGTACGGCACATGGATCTTAGACATGGCAACTACACGTGTGGCTCGTCCTAGCCAACGCATCATCGATTCGTATGAAGCGCCAATATTTAGAATGTTGTATCCACTAAATTGCTGATCGTGACGCCAGTCTAAATCCCCATCGTACGTGGGGAAGCGGGTTTGGAGACGCTGGAGTTCAGCAGAGAGGACTTCACCCACATATCCGTCTCTGAGCAGTTGCTTTAGCACGTTATCAATTCTGTAACTCATCGATGTCGGGACCAGCTGGCATACCAAGTCAGGGTAAAGAAGCGATGCCTCCAACATGTCCCGAGCTTCCTGAGCGTTATTCGTCATGCGAGCCTGGCATAGCACGTGTTTGCCACTTTCAAGCGCTGTCAGAGTCAGGGTGCGATGCATGTAGGGCCACGTACCGATAGAAACCGCATGGATGCTGTCATCGTCGATTAGCTCTCTCCAATTCGCGTAGGCCCGAGGAATCCCGAATTCATCTGCAACTCGTTGGCTTGACTCCAGACTACGATTGGCCACAGCGACGACTTCGCAGCCATCGATCCTTTTGAACCCCGGAATCTGGACGGCACGCGCATTTGCGCCGGCACCGATGAATCCAACCCTTACGGTCTCTTGAGAAGATGTTTTTGTTTTCGGGCGGTGTTCATCAGCCAGATTCACTGGACCCAATGCAGCGGCTAGGGGAACGGCCCCGAGGGCTAGAAAGTCCCGACGCTTCAGGCTAGCCGGGTGATCACTGGTTGAATTCTTCTTCATGTTCTTATCTCTGGTTGCTGTTCATGCTCAAGCTAGCGTCGTCCTATGACCACAGCACTGGGACCTTCGCGCCATACACAATGGGCGTCGAATCCGACTGCCGAGAGAGCCCCGAGTTCCTCGGAAAGGGAGAAGTAAGAGTCTTCTTCAGCCCACTCTTCGAAATGTTGCCAGGCGCGTTCCTCCGGGATTCCGCTGGCAACGAGGTGGCTCGCCCAATATCGATAAAGACGTTCTTTCTCTTTGCCATGAGTCGGAACTGCAGCATCTGCATTTACGAAGATGCCCCCCTCTCGAAGAGCATTGTACGTTCTTTCATAGAGAGCTTCTTTCTCTTCTAGACTAGGCACGTGGTGCAGAGAGATGCATGCGGTGATAGCATCGCAGGCAGGGAAGGGATCGTTAAAGGACCTTAATTTAAACCGAACACGCTCACCGTACCTTGAGAGTCGTATCTGAGCCTGCTCTAGCATTTCTGGGTCGATATCCCACAATTCGACGATTCCTATTTCAGGATAACTAAGGAGGGTTTCGGAAAGTCCCCCCGAACCAGAACCGAGGTCCAACACATGGCTGGGTTTGACCTCGGCGGTTACTGCTGAAGCGATGTTTAGCATGGCTTCGTAGCCCGGGACGAATTGTCGGATCTTGTGATCGTAGGTCGCCACTTCAATCCGCAGGTGCCGACTAACCCGATGAGACATAGTCAAGGTAGCTCAGCATATGGACAGAGTACTCGTCACAGGCCCCTTGATTGGGGATTCTGTTAGCAGGCTCGCTAATCATTTCAGGGTCGAGTACTCGAAGAATGAAGTGATGGGTCAGGAAGCATTTTCGCGCGCCGTGACAGACGCTTGGGGTATCGTGACGATGACGAGCCTCAGGGTGGACCGGAACATCATTGATTCTTCTCCACAGCTTAAGGCCATCGCCAATCTAGGGGTTGGTTGCGACAACATCGACGTTTCATATGCGCAGACTCGAGGGATTACGGTCACGAACACGCCAGATGTCCTGAGTGAATCCACAGCAGAGATGGGGATGGGTCTTTTGCTCGCCACGTCGCGCCGTATCGTCGAAGGTGATCGCATGGTCAGGGCGGGGGAGTTCTCCGGTTGGAAGGTCGATCTCCTCTTGGGATCAGAGTTGAATGGGAAGACACTTGGTATCTTAGGTTGCGGGCGGATTGGTCAAGCCATGGCCCGTATGGCAGGTGCCTTCGAGATGCGGGTGCTTTACCACAACCGTGGTCGACTACAGGCCGAGGTCGAATCGAGACTGCAGCTTACGGGGGTCGATTTCGATGGATTATTGGAGGAATCTGATTTCGTCGTCATCACGGCTCCATTAAACGAAGAGAGCCATCACTTGTTCGATCTCGCGACCTTCGAGCGGATGAAGAGGAGCGTAATCCTGATCAACATCGGTCGTGGCCCGGTCATCAAGGAAGTCGATCTGATTGCTGCACTTGAGCGAAATCTCATAGCGGGTGTCGCACTCGACGTACTCGAGTCACCACCGAGCGTGGCCGACCGATTGAAGGAGTGCCCGAACGTGACGCTCACTCCACATCTGGGCAGTGCCACGACTGAGGCTCGAACCGCGATGAGCGATCTGGTGATCGATGCCTTATTGGATGTTTATCATGGCAGGGTCCCAAATCATGTAGTCGGGTAATACCTCTTCAACGGGGACTGGAGCCAAGTCACAGTGTCTTCATTACTGCGCTTGAGTTTCTAGCGTCTCTGATTCTCATAGAACCACAGTCCCCCACCTGAACCTCCGAGTAGGATATCTAAATCCCCGTCTCCGTCGAGATCCCCAAAAGCTGGAGCCGCGAATCCGAAGTGTTCCAAATCCAGGGGCCCGACGTCGATGAATTCAGCGGCACTTCGGGTGCCGTAGTTCAGAAACAAGTGGATACCCTCTGATTCTGAACCAACAACAAGATCCAAATCCCCATCGCCGTCGAGGTCGTGGAGGACGGGAAGGCTCCGGCGTCCCACATCGATACCTAAGTATTCATCACTAATCAGAGTGAATTCTGGTTGGCTGGAAGTCCCGGTATTCTCGTACAGGTTGAGCGTTCCCGAACTCTCTCCGATAATCATGTCGGCGTCACCATCGAAGTCTAAGTCCCCCAGAGTTGGTGTCGCGTTACGACCTCGAGTCAGGGTAGCGATCGCTGAATCGACCAGAACTAACTGGATCGATCCATCATTTGCCTGGTTTTCATAGAAACGGAGTTCATCTCCCCATGTCCCAAGGATGGCATCGAGATCACTGTCCCCATCTAGGTCAGCGAAAGCAGGGAGGAGGTGGTAGCCATTACCGACATCGAATTCACCCGACATCCGAAATCTTGGGGATTCCAGCGTTCCCTCGTTGATTAGTCGGTAGAGCTTTCCGTTTTGTGGGTCGTCCTGCTCGATCTTATTGCCAATCAAGATGTCTAAGTCATGGTCCCCGTCGAGATCGACCAGAACAGGGATACTTTCACTTCCGACATCGATCATCGACACGAAGCGTGATGTCTGTGCCGTGAATAGACCCGGGCTAGATTGCTCTAGGTAGTGAAAATTGTCTGCTGTGGTGGTATTCGGATTAAATGCGCCGCCGAGCACTCCCACGAGCAAATCTTGATCTCCGTCACCGTCCACGTCCCCAATGGTGGGTGCGTTGTAGCCGCTGGTTCTTAGAGGCTCAGGGGAAGGAAATGAGCGGGGCTCTCCACTGAGCGAAGGTGACTGACAGGTTCCGGTATTCTCAATAAATAGTATTCCGGGTTCGAAGTAATCACCCCAGAAGAGGTCCTCGTCTCCGTCATTATCTATGTCACCAAGAGCCATCGTGTTTGCTCCGTGCAGGCTCCCGATCTGTGCGATGATCTCAATGTTCTCAAAAGAATCAGTCAGGTGCTGAAACCGCGGAGTGCCAAGGACATCAGAGTTGGCACGCTCATATCGTGTCACTCTTCCCACGAGGCGTCCGATAAGTAGGTCGACTACGGCGTCACAATCTATATCTGCTGCGTTTGGAATATTCTGCCGGTCAGAAAAGATTGGCCTGCCATCCACGTCCTTCAAGGTATCAACTGCCTCGACAAATCGTGGTTCTTGAGACGTGCCTTCATTACGGTAGTACCTCACGTAGCTGAACGGTTGCTCAGCAAGCAGATCTTGGTCGCCATCTAGGTCGAGATCGACGAATCGGTACCATTCACCCACTTCTAGATCTTGGTACCGATCAGTTCTCCAGAGAAACTGTGGCGTTTCACCGGGACGGTTCTCAAAGAACATGACGCTGCCCGAGACGTCCTGGACAAAGAGATCATCATCTCCATCACCATCGATATCCACGAGTTGGGGACGCGGCATATTGAACCCACCAAGGAACGGCTGCTCGTACTCTTGGCCAGATTCACTTAGGATGGGGAAGGGAGTGATCCGGCGTATGTACTCAGCAATAGCAGGGTTGTGGTTTTCGGACACTCCCTGATCATAGGTGTCCGGTCGCACTTGTGATGAGGAACTCTCCCCCATTTGAGCCCCACAGCCGATCAGGATTACACAGAGACTTAGAAATCCCATAACCTGGGAAGTGCTTCGTGCTCCGTGAGGGCATGAGGAGCAGGGCATCAGTCTCGGGATATGGCCGAGGCGACGGACATACCAGCTGCGTAGCGGCCGACCTCAATTACTGCAATTACAGAACGGGTATCGATGTCGATTGCGACAACGGTACCTGGGCGACTCTGGTCACCACTAACTGATTGGTATGTACCAGCCACATTACGCCCAGATATATAGACAGTACTTCCATCCGGGGAGATCGCTGAGCCGTGTGGCTCCGCGAGGGCCGGATGTCGGATTACGTCGATGACCGTCCAGGTTTCGACATCAACGACAGTGACGCTGTTCGCGGACTGGTTGGGTATCCAGACAGTTGTCCCGTCGGAGCTAAAGGATGGGTGCCACGGCTGTCCTCCGACTGGGACTGATTTAACAAGGGTGGGTTGCCAAGTGCTTAAGTCAAAAATCAACAATTCACCACTCACCTGACCGCCGGCGACCATCCAGTCACCGTTCGGGGAAAGGGCAAACTGCACCAGCGTATGAGTTGTGCCATCGATGTTGAAGAGGTCGACCTCCTCAACACCAAGAGATCCGTAGGCAACGCTGTTTTGCCCCAAGCTGGCAGTAAAAAATCTTTCTCCGTGGGGGTCTACTGCCAGTGCATGCGGTCGTGGAAAGAAAACATCTATTTCCTCAATTTCCATTGAACTACGCTGGATCACCCCGATGCGTTGGGGTGGATTTACTGCTGCCATTGAACGTCCAACGTAAAGGCGATCGGATGTTGGATCCAAACTGAGCATCCCTGGTGCTTCGAAGCTCGATTGGGCCACAAGTCTATTTTGTCGATCGAACTTCAGAATCTTGCCTGCAGAGATCAGGGACACGTACCAAAAAGAGCCATCCGGCTCCACGGCCGTGTGATGAGCTTTAGCCGATTCAGAAAAACCAAGTGTTTTTAGGTCGACCGTTTCGAGTAGCTCATTATTTCTTGTGTCGATTACAGAGACCGTGACCGCTTCCTGGCTGGCTACGTAGAGGAGATCCTGAGCACCTAAGAATCTCGGGGTTTGGAATGAAACACCAAGGAGTAGGAGTTGGAGCATCATCTGAAGGTGATGCCCCCGTGACTCTGCTCCCCCTAACATGAAGCTTACTCGGAAATTGTCCGAGGACGGTATCTAACGACGAAAAGGCCTTCACGGCTGCTTGTCACCACTACAATCCCACTCTTGAAATAGGGATAATTCGACCATGAACCAGTCATCGAGGCGTCATCGCCCCCGTATGGCACGGTATCAAAATTACCTACTGGTACTGGGTTTTCAGGATCAGAAATGTCCAGCACTCTCAAGCCACTCTTGTAGTTGGATTGGTACATCATGTTCCCGAGAACATAAAGATTGTGATCCGTTGCCTTCGTTTCAGCCATGTACTCTCTAGCTAGGATAGGATCATCTAGGTCAGCGAGGTCCCATATCAGCGTCCGAGTGTTCGTGACGTTCCCACCGGTTTCATCCAGTTCGTCTCCCATGAAGAAGTAGGTGTGATCTTCGGAGAGCCAACCCTGATGCGAATATCCCACATTAGGATAGGACGCCATTGCGACCGTGAGTGGATTTGACTTGTCGGTCACGTCAGCGATCGAGAGCGCGGTTTCGTTTGAACCAAGGCAGATTTCATGTCCCTGATAGTCGGAATCTGGCCCGTGATATACTACGCATTGGGCATCGTGAGAGTATCCAGTTCGTTGACGGCCTGTCGACATATCTTGAAAGCATCCAGCGAACACAGGAGTCAAGGGGTCTTGGATATTGATCATGTGTAGCCCTCCACCACATGTCTCTCCCCCTCCACTGCTACCCACGGAATACGCAAATCCGGTCTCCTCATTGATAACAATGTTGTGTGCGCTTGCGATTTCATCGTAGTGCGAGTCACTATCGAACGTCTGCGGATCCGACCCGTCTAGCCCCCTAAGTCGAGTGAGGTCAAACACTTGCATCCCGTGTTCTCCAGCTCCATCAGAAACCACAAACATGTGATCTTGATAGACTTTCATGTCTCTCCAAGTTGAGGCGTTAGCTGTTTCCGGCATTGGAAGCCGGCCAAGGTAGGTCGGCATACCCGGGTCAGTTACATCTACGAAGGCTGTTTGGTTAGACATGCCTACCAATACGATTTCTCGACCAGTTTCGGGATCAGTCCAGCCCCAGACATCGTTTGTTACGATTCCACGCTCTGCACCCATGTGAGCTAGGGGAAGAAACGAAACAAGGTCAACCGATTCACAGCTGAAAACCGAAGCCTCGCCATCTGTTGAGCATGACACCTCATCACCTGTAATTGGATCCATGCCCAGGACATCACCTGCGATCCGACCAGTAGAGGTCCAGTCGTCATCTATGCGTTCATATACCCAAGCAGCTCCGGCACCCCGATCGGCACCATTTGCCACTCCCACAGCGATATTGTCTGCAAGATCTACAGTTCTTCCAAAGAAAGCCCGTCCAGGCTCAGCCGAGGAGATCTTAGATGCCGCAGTCCACTCGAAGGTCTCTCGGTTGAACGTGTACAAGAAGGCACGCCCCTGTCCTTGAGCTGCACTAAAGGCTCCGATCATGGCTGTATTCCCATCGAAGGCGATAGAGCCTCCAAACTGTATCGCACCTGTTAACTCATAGGGGGATAGAAGAGACGCAAATTCCCAGGCGTCTCCTGCGAGTCCGTAGACGAGTACTGCACCCGTGCCCGGACCCGCCCCCCCGAGATATCCCGGAGCTCCAACGAGCGACACGCCGTTTTCGATCACCATGTCGGTTCCAAACATCGCTTGGTTATTAAGGGTGGGCGCCTGTAGTTGCCCCCTCGCCTCCCAAGCATTGGAGCCCTCGTTATAACTGTAACCGTAGACGCTTCCTTCACCCTCTGAAGCAAAAGGAGCTGAGATCAGCATCTGACTCCCCTGAAGAGCGATATGTGTCCCGAAGCGATCCCCTTCCTCAAGATCTGAGGGTGTGATCTTGGAATGCTGGACCCACGACTCGCCTTCACGACGGAAGGCATAGGCGGCTCCTCTCCCACCGTTTTGAGCGATTGTCCCAACCATGACCCAGTCCCCGTCGAGTGCTAGACCGGTACCGAGACTGTCAGCGGGACTCCGGTCCGTGGTTTCGAGTCGACTGGATTCAATCCAGGTGCCGTTCTGGTTTTGGTACTCGTACACCGCACCCGTCCCATCATCGGCACGCGTTGCTGACACAAATAATGTGTTCCCTTGCTTTGCGAGCCGAATCCCAAAACGGTTACCGGGTTCCCTATCGGTTGGCTCGAGTCGCTGTGTCTGGATCCAGCTTCCAGACGGGTCCCGCCCAAATACATAGACGACACCAGAGCGCATTTCGTAGCTGGGTTCTCCTACAAAGACCTGACCACCGTCTATGGCGATAGCATTACCGAACGCTTGCGCAGCGACTGGGGCACTGGGCATCGAGGCCAGCAGAGCAAGCATCGAGGCCAGATATATCCTCTTCATGAACACCATCTCCGTTTTGCGGTTCAGTGCGCGAAGGCCTTCGGCGCCTGTCTAGTACCATCTAGTTGCAAGAACCTGTGATGCTAGGCTCTGGTCAAGTCATGAAGTCTACGTGCAGGTCTTGGAAGAGTCCTGTGAGATCAGGTTACAGTTGAGTTTGGGCGATAACACAACAATAAGGCTCAGGATACTTTCCAGGTAATTATCTGTGGTTTCAGTGGCGCACCGTCTTGTTCTTCACACCCAGTGGCGCCACACTGCCAAGGCAGAATTATAGCTTAAAGAAGTGTTCAGAGTGTGGAGCGAGCACCCAACGTACTTAATCGGTGGCGGGCCCAGGCTTCGTCTTAATTGAAGTAGAGTCGGCCCAGGGCATGTAACGGGAGTAGGTCATGAGCAATGCGGTTGCGGTAGTGGCAATGCTAAACTTTTTCCAGACTGCTCCGGCGCGGGTAGAGGTGGCTCCGGAGCGCTCCGAGATCGAAGTCCAGGCTACGGCCCAGTTGACTGCTCGTGCATTTGATGCATCAGGCCGCGTGGTTAGTGGAATACCGGTGCGCTGGATTTCGTCGACACCCGAACTTGCGACAGTGGACCAAACGGGTCGAGTGCTTGCGTTGAACGCTGGAATGGCCCGTGTCACCGCGGTCATCGGTGGACGACCGAGCGGGTCGGTGACCGTGGTAATCCGTGCACTGCCTGCTGCTGAAGTCATAGTGGAACTAGCGAATGATCGACCCTACGCGACACAAGCGCTTCCACTTCAGGTGATCGCGCGTAATCGACTCGGCGAAATCATAAATGGTCCAGATCTCACCTACTCGAGTTCGGACGAATCTGTCGCTGTAATAGATGCTGCAGGCCTCCTTTTCGCTCGCGCTGAAGGGAGTGCTCAAATCAGCGCTGTGACTGGGGGGGTTCGTGGTACAACCGTGGTCAACGTGCGAGCGGACCCGGGGCTGTCCTACTCACTAGCTCCGATGGAGGCTCAGGTACGGACCGGAGATGTGGTGCGGCTGCAGACCTCCATCAGGTCCCCGGAGGGTGAAGTGCAGGGGTTTCCTGAATGGTCGGTGAGCGGGACGGGTGCCCAAGTAGAAGACGATGACGGAGAAGGAGTCTTCGTGGCTGAAGAAGCTGGCACGTACCGTGTGTCAGCCCGACTTGGCGAAAATTCTGTACTGAGTGCAGTGGTGCGTGTCGAGTCCCGAGCAGTAGACGCGGAATTGATCCAGGTTGGACGTGGCCCAATCTCTGATCATCACTCGGGCGATGTGTGGGTATTCGAAGGTGTCAACGGGCGCGACTATGCGTACATCGGCACCTTCATGCACGATTGGATGAAGGTGTGGGACGTAACTGATCCATCGAACCCGATGCTTACAGATTCGATCCAACTCGATGCAAGACGGATCAATGATGTGAAGATCCACCCGAATAGCCGATTGGGTATCGTCACACGCGAAGGAGCTTCGAGCCGTCGGAACGGGATGGTACTTCTGGATTTGGCCATGCCGGCGCATCCGACTGTTTTAGGTGAGTACACGGAGACACTCACGGGAGGAGTCCACAACGTCTGGATTGATGGAGAAAACGAGCTTGTTTACGCGGTCCATAACGGTACTCGGGCGATTCATATCATCGACATCTCTAATCCTGAGGCTCCGAGTGAAGTCGGCCGCTGGGCGATCGATAATCAGCAGCGTTCTCTGCACGACATCATTATTCAGGAAGGGTATGCCTACGTTTCATACTGGGACGACGGTGTTGTAATCCTAGATGTCGGTGCCGGATCCCATGGAGGTACGCCACGTGCCCCAGTCCTGGTGAGCCAGTTCAAATATCCCATCGGAAACACTCACGTCGCATGGCGCCATGGCCAGTACCTGTTTGTTGGAGATGAGATTTTCCCACCTGCCTGGGATGCAGATCGTCCGATCGACGCCCGCGGGTATATCCACGTGCTCGATATGAGTGATATTGAGAATCCCGTTGAGGTTGCGAAATATGAGGTCCCAGAGGCGGGTGCTCACAATGTCTGGACGGAAGGAGATCGACTTTACGTGGGTTATTATCAGGCAGGGCTTCGGGTCCTAGATATCTCGGGAGAACTGCGCGGCGATCTGTATAAGCAGGGGCGTGAGATCGCTGTGATCGAGACAACGGACGAGGATACTATGACGCCTAATTGGGGAATGACCTGGGGGGCACAAGTTTTCAAGGGCCGTGTCTACTCCTCCGACCTTAACTCGGGCCTTTGGATCACTGAGTTGAAGGAGCGTTCCCGAATTATCTCCTAGTGGCTCCGATCACTTTCGTAGAGAATAGAGTTGAAGGACCATGCTCCCAGTTAAGCTGAGTACGGACCAGTATTGAGTACTCAGCTTAATTTCGAGCTTGTGACTGATGCGGTAGAAAGCCTCGCTCGCCGCACACCACTTCTTCAAGCATCAGAGCTTTCAGAGCGCCTCGGCCGGCCGGTGTGGTTAAAGGCTGAGTGCCTCCAGGTAACCGGCTCATTCAAGGTACGGGGGGCTGCAGCTCGGCTCATGGCTTTGAATGAGAAGGAGCGAGGGCGAGGAGTCGTCGCCTGTTCAAGTGGAAACCATGGACGGGCTGTTGCTTACGTGGCGGAACAGCTGGGGATTCCTGCTACAGTTTGCGTACCAGAGTGGGTTGATCCGGTGAAACTCCAAGGGATACGCGGGTGTGGTGCAGAAGCGGTTTTGGCAGGTGCCACATTTGATGAAGCTGAAGTGCACGCCCTCGAACTCTCTGAACGATCTGGCCAGACCTATGTTTCAGCCTACGATGATCCTTGGGTGATCGCGGGGCAGGGCACGATCGCCTTAGAAATTTTTGACCAGCTCGGAGAGGCTCCTGCTGGAATCCTTGCACCGCTATCAGGCGGAGGGCTCCTTGGCGGGATCGCTTCAGCGCTCCACGAGAGGCTTGGGGGTCCAGAATGCCGGACCGTTGCGGTTTCAGCAGAAAGGGCAGCGGTTATGCTTGCCAGTGTCAGGGCAGGCCATCCGGTTGAGCTTCCTGAAGAGGAGACACTTGCTAGCGCGCTAGTCGGAGGTATTGGTTTGGACAACCAGAATTCCTTCAAACTGATCAGCCAATTGGTCCACGAGCACGTGACCGTCACCGAAGCTCAGATCTCGGATGCCATGTGCTACTGTGCCATAGCATTAAAACTGGTCGTGGAAGGCGGTGGAGCGGTCGCCATTGCCGCAGTCCTGGGCGGTACTTGGGTGTCCTCGGACCTTAGGGATGGCCCGTTAGTCATTCTGCTTAGCGGAGGTAACGTTGCTGCAGAGACCCTCGCATCAGTCCTGGGTTGACCTATTCAGTGTAGCCTTTTCTCAGCGGCACAGCATGGGAAAGAAGGCACCGGTCAAGCTGAGTTGTCGTACCCAGATAGAAGGGTCGTGAGGACACTTCCTGCGGGAGCGGCCAATGTAGCCGACGCGTATGGCGTAAGAGCAGTTTCTTGGATGTTGATCTCTATCAGCTTTCCTCCATTATGGAGAGTCGCGAGCGGCACTGACGCAGCCGGATGAACCAAAGCACTCGTTCCAACCACGAAGCAGAGATCGGCTGAGTGTGCAAGGGTGAAAGCTCGGTCGAGGACCATCTCATCAAGGGCTTCCCCAAACCAAACGACGTCGGGACGCATCAACCCAGAGCATCTGTCACATCGAGGCAAGGTGTCGATGCTCGTGATATCGATTTCCTGTGAGCCTGGCTGGCGGGCGTCACACGCTGAACAGCGATCTCGGTCAATGGATCCATGCAGTTCTATTGGCAGAGCGGGGGAGGGATCTATGTCGGCTGCTTCTTCTTGGGCAGCACGCACGTGGAGGCCATCCACGTTCTGGGTTATGATCGTAACTTCAGGATGGCTCAGGGCTAGGCGAGCGAGGGCCCGATGCCCAGAGTTTGGCGAGCAGGTCGCAATCAAGCCTCGGCGCCAGCCATACCACTCCCAAACGGTTAATGGGTCTCGAGCAAAGGCCTCTGGGGTCGCAAGCTCTTCTGGTTGGTATGATTTCCAGAGACCCTTAGATCCACGGAAAGTAGGAACTCCGGACTCAGCAGAAATCCCGGCTCCGGTCACGGCCACAATACTTCGTGCGGCCCTGAGAAGTGTTTGTGCTTGTTCGAGTTCTTCGTTCACTCTCTTGGGGTTGACTTATCCACGGATGACAGCTGAGGCGAGTAACAGCCAGCCCGCAATGAAGGCGAGGCCACCCAAGGGTGTCACAGCTCCGAGCCAACGTTGCCCCGTGAGGACAAGGATGTAGAGACTTCCAGAGAATACTAGGATCCCGAAAAGAAAGAGCCACCCAGCCCATTCGAGTTGAACTGACTCCCAACGCCCTACAGCCCAAGCCACCGCGAGGAGTGCTAGGGCGTGGTACATCTGATAGCGAACACCAGTCTCGAAGGTTACGAGGTCTTCGGGGCCGAGAGTTCCGCTCAGAGCGTGAGCACCGAACGCACCGAGGCCGACAGCTATTCCGGCTAAGAGCGCTCCGAGACTAAAAAAAATCCGTTCCATCTTGGTGTTCCCTTAAGTTTTCACTGGTTTAATTCAGGGCAGTTAGTAGGCGAGTGCGTAGGCTTCACGACGCGGGTCTGCTGCTGCCGTGAGCGTTCCAGTCTCAGGGTCCACATAGATCATCTGGGCCCCCCCGAAAGTAGCTGTCCATCCTTGGATGATCTGGAGATCGTGGCCAAGCCCGGAAAGCAACTCTTGAACAGAGAAGGGGACACGGTCCTCGAGTGACACCGAAAGCCCACCCGATGAACGGAATCGTGGTGCCTCGATTGCCTCTTGTGGAGACATCCCGAATACGAGGAGGTTGTGAACTATCTGAAGCAGTGACTGCGTTTGGCTGTCACCACCAGGTGTTCCGACTGTGAATGCGAGTTTACCGTTATTGAGAGCCATCATGGGTGTGAGCGTATGATAGGGACGCTTGTTGGGAGCGACCTGGTTCGGATGTCCATCTTCAAGGGTGTAGAGTGAGCCTCGGTTATGAAGCAGGACACCGGTTTCGGCGTTGAGGAGACCCGAGCCGAAACCTGCGAAGTTGCTCTGGATCCAACTCACGGCATTCCCGAACTGGTCGACCGCTGTGAGATAAACGGTGTCCCCGGAATCATCGGCTGCACCGTTATCAGTTCCCAAAGATGAGTCTCCGAAGCCCGGTTCCACTTGCTCTGCCGCGCGAGTTGGTTCAACCAGTTCAGAACGTGTCCGCAAGTACCCTGGATCAAGCATGCGGTCGAGTGGGACATGCGCTTTGTCGGGATCAGCGACCCAACGGTCACGGTCCGCGAATGCCAGTTTCTTGAGCTCGATCATTGTATGAAGGTAGGGTGCGGTATTGTGACCTAAGGACTCGATCGAGTGGCCCTTAGCCATTTCCATATAAGTGAGCTGAGCAACTCCCTGGGTGTTCGGTGGCATCACAAGAAAAGTATGATCTAGGTAGTTACCCCTGAGTGGTGAAACCCAGGTCGACTTGTGGGCCGCGAAATCCTCAACACGCAGGTGACCACCGAGTTCTTCGATGAAAGTAGCCAGACGCCTAGCGATCTCTCCTTCATAGAAAGCTTTCGAGCCTTCGCTTGCGATTCTCTGGAGGGTGGTACCGAGTGCTTCATTCTTAAGGAGTGTACCGACGGGTGGTGCGGCACCACCCGGGAGGTACAAACGTTTCCCAGGTTCATTCAACCCACGGCCTTGAGACTCGAAGTCCTGGGCCAGTCTCTTAGACACCGGGAAGCCGTCCGTTGCGTATCCGATCGCTGGTTCTAGAAGCTGGCTAAATGGTTGTGACCCAAAACGCTCATGAGCATCTAGCCATGCGGCGACAGCCCCGGGAACGCTTACAGAAAGAGCACCTGAGCCCGGAATCTCTGAGAGGTCCTTACTTCGGAAGAACTCAGGCGTCGCAAGCGCACCGGAGCGCCCGCTTCCGTTGAGTGCCGTAACGTCTCCCGTAGCCCCGTCAAGAAAGATGGCAAAAGCATCACCGCCAACGCCGTTCATATGTGGACGCACCACGGCGAGAACACCCGCCATCGCGATGATTGCGTCTGTTGCAGTCCCACCATCCTGAAGCACCGCGAGGCCGGCCTGTGCTGCCAACGGATGTCCTGCAGAGACAGCTCCATTTATCCCGCGTACGTCTGGCCGGTTCTGTGGTGCGTACGACGTCGATGTCCCGGACTCTGGGTCGGGTGGGTCAGGGGCTGCGCAAGATGTTAGGGCAATTACCGGGACAAGTATGAAGGGTGCCAGGATCGATCGTTGGCCTCGAGACGTCATGATGGGGTCCGGTGCGGTGGGGTCTTCGTGTACCTCACGTTGGTGATGCGGTGTGAAGAACGCCAGGGGCGGTGGTGGCACTTGGACTCCTGGATTATCGTTCGGACCGTTTACGCCCTGATTCAGGAAGC
>DCAD01000055.1:57053-108374 GCA_002311875.1 Gemmatimonadales bacterium UBA1142
GCGGTCATTATGTCCTGTGCGCACGGTCTTAACGACGCGTATGCCTCGTTTGTCCCACCGCTTCTTCCGAGGATCATGAATGACCTTGGACTGTCGATAGCGATGGCCGCGACGCTGGCGGTGAGCTTTTCCATTGCATCCGCCCTCCCGCAGCCGCTATTCGGGTACTTAGCTGACCGAAATGGGCGTCGAATCTTAGCGGTTACTGGCCCGCTCGTATCAGGGGTCTTTGTTGCATCTATTGGTTTCGCGTCGTCGTTCTGGATACTTGTCTTGCTCTTGACTCTGGGTGGACTGGGGAGTGCAGCATTCCATCCACCGGGAGCCTCGTACGCAGTTCGTGTTTCGGAAGGGAAGGGGGGCGGGACTCGCTACTCAGTCTTCTCATTCGGTGGCTCGGTCGGTCTTGCGGTTGGCCCTCTGGTGGCGGTGGGCTTAGTTCAATGGCGAGGCATGGAAGGACTTTGGGTTGCTATGCTCCCGGTTCTCATCCTCATGCCCATATTCTTTTTCGGCCTTCCGAGTGGGCGCACTGAGGTCGCCTCCGCGAGTGCTCCACCAAACCTGCGCATTGTTCTGAAGCATCTAGTTGGTCCTTTGGGATTAATCTTTGGAGTGAGTGCCACCATGGCATTTGTCCAACGAACATTCCTGACGATGGAGCCGATCATCGTTGCCCATTCTGGAGGTTCAGAAGCTTTGGGGGCGGTAGCGCTCACGGTGTACCTGGGGGCACAGGTCTTTGGCACCGTCACAGGTGGACTCCTGGCAGACCGCGTCGACCGTGCATCTCTACTCGTTCAATTGTGCTTCTGGGCTCTCCCCGCTCACTTGCTCGCTGTTTGGTTGGGACCCCAAACGGCTCTCGGACTTGTAGCAATCGGAGTCGCGGGCTTCCTCGGCATGGCCACATTGCCTCCGATCGTTGTTATGGCCCAGGAGATGATACCTAGCGCGGCAGCGGTAAGCTCTGGTATCGTGATGGGCCTTGCTTGGGCCACAGGTTCGATTGGTGTGCTCGGTACGGGTGTGCTTGCAGATACAATCGGGCCCCAACTCGCCACTCTTGTTTCCATGCCAGTTATCGTCGTCGCGATCTTGTTGGCGCTTCACCCCACGCTTAGGCAGGGTAGGCCGCACTTCACCACGGGGGTCTAACATGCCATTGCATCTTGTTCCCGTCCGAGACAGAAAGCTATTCCGTCTCGTCAAGCGCTCCGTTCCAGTAAGACTGGTGAAAGGCCGCTCACTCTACACGCCCGGGGATCCTGCTCGTGATGTGTTCTTGGTCCAATCGGGGTTCATTAGGCTAGTGCTTCCAGGGATGGAAAGGGGAACGGGAGATCGAACCGTTGCGGTAGCAGTGCCCTGGGAGCTCTTCGGGGACGAGGCATTCGTAGAAGGACATCGGCGGTACGGGGCGGTTGCGGGTTCGACGTGTACTGTATTCCCGCTGCCTACGGGTAGCGTTCTCACTGCACTCAAGACCGCGAAGAGAAGCCTTAACGCCTACTTGGAGGGTGTCGAGCGTGAGCTTCACCGCCTTCGCCATGCCCAGGGAGGTTCTAGGGGCCCAACGGCATCGCAGCGACTTGCCGAAGTACTCCTTGATCTGGGGGTGCGCTGTGGAGATAAGGCCGGAAGAGGGATCAACCTGTCAGTCCGATTCACCCACCAAGTTTTGGCGGACTTGGCAGGTGCCCACCGGGCCACGGTAACGACCCTTATTAACGACTGGTTGTACGACGCAGTCATCGGAACGAAGCCCAATGGATGTTTTCAACTTCTTAAGCCGCAGGAGTTGTGGGCTTTGGCAGGATACGACCATAAGGTGTCTGGTGAGTAGTATTCGCGTTGACCCAAATCCATGTCCCGCCTAGCTTTTGGCTTGTTTCCTAAGGCCCAAATAGGTGACCGGAACCGGTAGGAATTCACATCATGTCTAAGCGCCATCCTGGCTCTCGTAGGACCCACCAGGAACCCTCTAGTGATCCTGACGATCTCTTTATTGCCAAGATCTTAGAGGTAGGAAATTGGGCTCGTGCCAACCAACAGCTTGTCACGATCCTAGGTGTTGTAGTAGTGATATTCGTTGCTGGGCTCGTCTACTATACGGGTTACCGCGAAACACTTGTGGAGCAGGCCGCAGAACAACTCGAGTCCGTACACCAATCCATTGTGCTGCAGGACATTGAAGGTGCCAAGAACGAGCTCATCACGTTTCTAGAACGTTTCAGTGGCACTGCCTACGAGGGCGAAGCAAGACTGCTTCTAGGGGACCTCTACTTACAAACTACAGATCCACAACAGGCCCGGCAGGTTCTGGAGCCCCTCGGGGCATCTCCTCGCTCACCGATTGAGTTCCAGGGTGCCGCTCTCCTCGGGGCCGCATATGAGGAGGAGGGACGATTGGCTGATGCTGAAGCCACTTATCTTCGCATAGCAGAGCGCTCAGAATTGGACTTTCAGGTCCGCAATGCATTGAGTAGCGCTGCACGGATTAAGGTTGGACAGGGAGACGCCCAGGGTGCGATCGAGCTCTACCAGAGAGTGTTAGACACCTTTGAGGCAAATGAGCCGGCTCGTGGCTTGTATGAGCTCCGCATACAAGAACTCGTAACGGCTGGCGGTCCGCAGTAAGCCTCAAGCTCGATTCCAGTGGCTTTTGTGGGGTTTTTGCCCTCAACCTTGCCTTAGGGTAGGCAGATTTTTGCAAGAGGGGGGCGGATTGGTCCGAATATTAGGTTCGTATAATATATATTATGTTACCCTGGACATGGAGTATCCCCAACGATTACGGACAAAATTCTGGATTTGACCGGATTAGGGCCTCAACGGACTCTCTTTTGCCAAGGCTCGAGGGCTTTAACCCGAACGCGTACAGTGCCAGGCCCAATCATTCCGAGCTTGAGCGCTGCTGTATAGGAAACATCGATAATTCTTAGTTCAGGGTTCACGAATGGCCCACGGTCGTTAATTCTGAGGGTTACAGAACGCCCATTGTCGAGATTCGTCACCTCGACGTAGCTCGGCAACGGCAAGGACCTGTGGGCTCCGGACATGGCATACATGTCGTAGATCTCTCCGCTGCTGGTCCGTCGCCCATGGAAGGGCTCTCCATACCAGGAGGCGATCCCCGATGCCTCATATCCCTCTGAGCTGTCTAAAATCCTATATGTAATACCGAATTCATCATATTCGACCATATTCCCGAAAAGACTCGGATCTTCTCTGATTGGGACTGGATTCGGAGTTTCCTCCAGGTTCGTGAGTGTATCCGCGGTGCGGAGTTCTTCGGACACGGGGTAATCGACGGTCTCCGGTGAAGGAGCTTCAATCTCTGAGCTCCCGATCATCGTGCAAGAAGCGTTCGGAAGTACTACGAGGATAGCGAGGAAGCCCAATCGTTCGATCAGGGGCATAATATGACCACGAAGCCAGTTGTACTGGCAGAGTCCGCGTCCCTTTTATATATGAAAGTATGTAAACTATTCATATATATTAAGTTAACAACTATGATATAATCCCAATTATAGGTCAATATCTTCCAAGAACAGGGTGCTATATCTTTGGTTTGCGTGCCAAAATTGCAATTCTTCGCCTCAGGAACGGAATAATCCCCTGCAAAAGGCGTTCAGCACTCCGAAGCCCTGGGATGTGCGACTCAGCGAAGTATGCCCGCTCAATCTGGAATCCAGCGTCAATTAAGAGTCTTTTAAGGGATGCCATCGACTTATAGTCCACATGGCTAGGGTCACGCTTAAGCAGAATATTGCGGTTCTTCATTACTTCAAGCACATGACCCCTATGAGGGGTCCAGATGCTAAAGTGTCCTCCTGGTTTTAGGAGTCTATGCATCTCAAGGGCCACTTTTTCTGAATCATCGGGATACAGGTGCTCAAATATGTCTGCCGCGATCGCGACGTCGAATGTTCCGCCCTCTAGACCGGTATCACCTGCGTCACTACAAAGGAATCGAAGGTTTTGGTGAGGATTCTTTACGAGCCTGTGATTGCATATCTCTACGCTCTTCTCACTGAAATCTATCCCTACCACTTCGGCGACTCTATCTGCGAGAGCGAAACTGAAAGTGCCCCACCCACAGCCGACATCAATAACCCTATCTCCCCGGTTGGGCAGGTGGATCGCTAGCACTCTCGATACTCGATAGCGCTGAAATCCGCTATTCAAGTCCAGAAGATGATCTGCTTTTTCTTCGAAGTAGTCACTCGAGTCATAAAAATCTTTATCGATTCGAGCTTTGGACATCACAGTTGCCTGAAGATGTGGAGGATCTTTAGCCACCACACACGCCAAACAGCTTCCCTGACAATCTTCTTTGACATCTTGGATTCTCCGGAGTCCCGTTCGGTGAACAGGATGGGGATCTCCGTAAGAGAGAAGCCTCTGGACCAGGCTCGAAACTTGAGCTCGATCTGGAAGGCGTAACCGTTAGAGCGAACGCGGTCGAGTTTGACAGATTCCAATACTTCACGGTGCCAGCAATTGTATCCCCCTGTGGCGTCACGTACGGGCATGCGCGTGATCACCCGCGCGTACCAGGACCCGAAGTAGCTGACCAATAGTCGCCTCATCGGCCAATTTGATACCGTAACACGACCGTGTAGGTAGCGTGAACCTATGACAACGTCACTTGTTTGGGCCGCCTCGATCATTAGTGGTAACGCATCGGGGGCATGGGAGATATCGGCGTCCATCTCAAATAGCAGGTCATAGTGGCGACTGAGTCCCCAGTTGAAGCCATCCAGGTAGGCCTTACCCAGACCAGCCCTCTGCGTTCGATGCAGTACATGAATTCGAGTCTCTTCAGCGGCCATCCTCTCAGCCAAGTCACCTGTCCCGTCAGGTGAGGAATCATCCACGACGAGAATGTCTATTCGGTCATCCTGGATAAGTACCTGGGGAGCCTTCTTCAAAAGATTTTCAAGCTCGTTATACGTCGGAATAATTACGAGGAAGCGGCCCTTGCTCACTGGACCGCACTCTCCCCTACCCTTTTGGTTGTTGTGTGTTGAAGCCAAAAGACAGAGGCAGGCACCACTTCAATGAGGGTAGTCCACATCCGAGCTATAATGGCTATCACTCCAGAAGGCCCCACACCTAGATGGGGGGCCAAAAAGGCAATGAGGAACCCTTCTCTTACTCCGAGCCCTGCTGGTGCGAAGATCATGAGATAGCCGAGCACGTACGCTGCGGGAAATGCTGTAGCGACCGGTATTAGGGAAGCGTTAGAACTGAAACTTACGACCATGATCCAGAATGCGAGTGCGTACACGATCCAATTGAAGAGGTAGAGAATAAGCCAGCGTAGGCCTGAGATTGGATCAAGGGCTTCGATGGGCGCAGTGCCCCTTAAACGAAGCCAGAGTTCAGCACCAGCCCTGAACGATACCGGGATCGCGACCAGGATTAGCACGCACCCGATGAGGACTCCTGCAATCAAGCCAACATGACCAGTAGGCGAGATCGAGGCGTACGATCCAATACCCAATCCCGCTGCTACAACGAGAGCTATCCCTTGACCGAGGACAGCTGCTCCAACTGCGGTCCCCGGGGGTACTCCCCTGCCCTTCGCCAAAGCTGCAAGGCCGGTGATCTGCCATACCTTTCCGGGGATGTATCGTCCGAGATTCGCGATCATGAAGAGGCGTACCGCATCCGTCCGTGGGATTTGGGGGCCACCCAAATCGCTGACGATCCGCGCCCAGTTAGCGGCTGAAATCGCATACCCAAACAGGAGTAGTAATGAGGAAGTCGTGAGAAGCAGAAGATTCGGTTTCAACAGATCAACATCGAGTTCCCTTAGCGCGGCCAAGTCGAGCTCGACACGATCCATGATGAACCATGTCACTAGAACCGTGATTACGGTTTGGCCGAAATACTTCAGCCACGTCTTCAGCGAGCCCTCCTAGCCCTGAGAGCTCGTACGAGATCGAACGTGGCTGCTCCAGCGATCCCAAAGAAGAGCACGATGCTTATCCATAGGCTACGGTGCACAAGTTCTGAGCGGTATGTCAAAATGACCCTGTGTTCACCTGGAGTGACTGGGATAGCACGGAGTGAATGATACGCCCTAAGGATGTTCACCTGGGTACCATCCACCTCAGCTTTCCATGCCGGGAACCAGTTGTCTGCTATAACGAGCAGTGCCGGTTCCTGTGTTGAAACTTCGAGGCTCATCCGGTTTGGGGTACGTTCAATCCAGGAGACCTCCCCGGTCACCGGTCCCCCCTCGAGATCCAGTGGTGCCGGTTCATTAAGCACCACTTCCCGCTCGGGATCGAAAGCCTCGGAGAGCATGTAGGCCACAGCTTCGTCATCAGATTTGATTACCGAGCTGCCCACCAGTCTAGCCCTCGGAAGACCGGGATCAGTGAAGATGGTTTCGTAGCGTCGTCCGTCCTGTAGTTGGAGCTGAGCGATTGCGGGTCCTTGTATTGATCGACCCATCTCCAAATCAGGCCAGAGAAGGTACTTCACGTTCAGTAACCGACGGATATTAGAGTTCTCGTAGAGGTTAATGGGCTCCGAGGAGCCGACCATGCCTATCAAATCCCGATAACGGGAGAGGTCGTTCGGATGATGCCCTGCCGCGAGTTCTATACCGTGGAGAGCCGGGAAGATGTCCTGGCCCCTCTGTCGAAAAGAAAGTAGTCGATAGGGCTCGGGGTTCCCCTGCTCACGTCGGAGGATCGCCTGTATGTTTTCTGTAGGTGCAGCCCATTGCTCGAAATCCATCGTGTTCACATAAGGCTCGTCGATCCTTAGGGCGTCGACTGAGACGAAGATTAACAGGCCCGCAAGCCATCCAAGCGGTCCTATATATCCCTTTCTCAATACCCACGTTATAAGTGAGGTTGCGATAGAAAGCAGAAAGGCAATCCCGGACCCTCTTATGAGAAATGGCATGAGCACCTGGAGCGCCTCCTGACGTGCCGGTGTGATGTCGGAGTAAATCACCGTGGTCCACACAGATGTCAGGGTACCAGAGCTCGCCAGCAATAGCAGGAGGCCGAAGAACCCTGCTCCACCCCAGAGAACCCGCTCCACCCTCCCCCAGTGCTGCCCGTCTTCCCTCGCACGGAGTATCCGGTCCACACCGAAGGCGGCGAGGGTCACAACTGCAAACCCGACCAGGAAGATCATCTGGGACGGTGCCCGAAATAGTTCAATGCCGGGGACTACTTCGTAGAATAACCTCCAAACCGGGGTATGGGTGCCCAGCGTGAATAGGAATACAGTCACTCCTAGGCTGGTGAAGAACCAGCGGAGAGCGGACCTAGCTCCACCGACGAAGGAGACCAATGAGAGCAGGAGCAGCAGGATTCCGATGTACTCGTGGTTGTGTTTGAAGGCATTTCGCCCCCAGTACGTCTGCCGGGTCCAATCTGTGCTATCCACGTTACCACCCACAAACTCAGGGATAACTAAAGACATTGCTTCTTCCGGGTGAAGCGACCAAGAGCTTGACCATTCAAGGCTGGTTTCCCCCGCAGCTTCCCGGGTTGTCTGAATCCGTCTAGAGTCTTCGGTGACGTACTTTGCTGCGGGAAAAAATTGGACTGCGGCGACACCGACTCCGAGGAAAGCTGCCACAATGAAAGTAAGGAACCGAGTCACCGCTGGGTGCTCTCTACCTGAAGAGATCGGCCTCTTGCCCTTGCCCAACGAGAGCTCTGCAGTCCGGAAGATGGCGAAGGCTCCGACAGCTCCGAACAGGAAGTACGCCATCTGGAAGTGGGTCGTGTAAATGATCAACGCAACTACGAGCGAGATCCCGCAGAAGCTCCGAATCCTGGGGACCACGAAGTGACGTTCTACAACCCAGAACAGAAGTGGTGCGAGTGCCGTGACGAACATCTTCCCGTCATGGCCAGGATTCACCAGGCTCACAAAAAAAGGAGCGAGCATATACCCAACTCCAGCAACGAGCGCTGCCGAGCGTGAACCACCGAGGGCTCGAATCCATCCGAACATGAAGAAGCCAGCCGCAGCCACATGGACCACGAGTTTCCATCCGAGCGCACGATATGGGTCAAGTAACACAAGGAGGATCGTGGAGGGGAGATACAGCGCGTCACCGGCTGATAGTGCTTCGAGAAAAGGTGTACCACCCAAGATTAGCGGAGCCCAACGGGGGATAGCCCCGAGTTGTGTCAGTGCGTCCGCGTAAAATGCCCGAGCGACGTAACCAAGTGACAGAGTGTCATTCCCGACCAACATCTGGTCGGTGAAGATGAACGAACGAAAGAGAAGCAACGTCAGCCCAACGAACAGTATGGCTGGGAGCCACGCTGGAAGATTATCAGATCTGACGAGAGGGCCACCGAGATCGGGGGCCGGTGCTTCTCCCTTCAATGGGCGGGCGCTCTCGTCTCGCTCCTCGTTTCCTAGCTTCTGGATTCTTCTTCGTTGCTTCGCCATCGAAGTCGTCAGGTTCTCCTATTAGGCGACGGCGTGGCGTCTCGCCACCAAAGCCTCGTAGATCTCAAGATGCCTGTCTGTGAGGCGCTCATTACTCCAGCGCTCGACTACTCTCTTACGTGCCTCTACACCGAGTGCCCGGAGTTGCCCGCCCTGCAGTAGCTCAATGACGGTTCGGGCGAGCGATTTTGAATCAGCTGGCTCGAAGAGCGCCCCCACTTCGTGGTTTAGGATCTCTGGTAGCCCTCCTACCCGTGATGCCGCAACTGGTACCTCACACGCCATCGACTCAAGTGCTGCTATGGATGTTGCTTCCATGAGGGAAGGAAAAATCGCTAGATCGGAGGAAGACAGAAGGCCTGGCATTTCGTCGTGTGGAGAAGTGCCCATGAACGTCAAGCGATCAGTTACTCCAAGTTCACCAGCCAATGATTCGAGGGTGGCACGCTCGGGACCGTCTCCAATTACGATGGCTTCCACGTCTACCACAGCGCTGATCATTGGAAGTGCGCGGATGAAATACTCGACACCATTCTTTGAGAAAAGCCTTCGAGGAACTACCAGGCGGTAGCGTTCTTCTCTCAAGCGAGGAAGCGTGGGATCAACCCGCCGAAAAAAGGAGGTGTCCACCCCGTTGGTGAGTGCCTCGACCTTTACTGTAGGAGCAATATCCTTTCCGACCGCCGCGATCTCTGCACTGGCTGCGAGATTATGGTCCGCCACCCTGAGAAAGCAGCGAAAGATTGGGCGCCAGAATCGTGATTTAGCACGCCTCAGAAAGTGGCTTGTATGGTAGGTAGTCACGATAGGGGTTCCGCGACCCTGCTTGGCGATGATACATGGCAGCACCGAAGCAATATCTTGGGCGTGCAGGACGTCTGCCTCTCGACTTAGAGCCGCGAGTTTTGGGGTTGAGCAAACAGCGTATGTCGCCCATCCAAGGGTATTTCGCCCAGGTAACCAGGTGCGCCAAACACTAATACCATCGATCACCTGGTGTGGCGGAAGACCCGGTTGGGACAGTGACGTAACAACATTGACTCGATGCCCTCTCCCTACGAGTGACCTACAGAGATATCGGACGTGGCTCTCAAGGCCTCCTACTTCAGGCGGGAAGTAAACGCAGTGCATGAGGATGTTCACCCGCCCCAGTCCTTGGTCTTGCGAGGGCGTCCTAGGAGGTCAGAGACGAGGATGTCAGCGATGCGCATTCCAGCTTGTCCATCACCATATGGGTTCCGCGGTCGCTCAGTGTTACTCCTGGTACTCGCTAGGTAACGTCTACCCTCTTCTAGGATTCGTGATGGATCGGTACCCACGAGGCACGCTACACCTGCTTCGATCCCCTCTGGGCGTTCGGTAACGTCTCGGAGGACGAGGACCGGGGTCCCGAATGTGGGTGCTTCCTCCTGTATGCCTCCTGAGTCGGTTAAGATCAAGTCTGCAGCCTTGAGGGCTGCGGCCAGGTCGACGTAACTAATCGGTTCGGTAAGGTGGATTCGTGGGTGATGACTGAGGAACTCCCTGGCCGGGACCACTACGTTAGGGTTGGGATGAATGGGGTACACCACCTCGATATCAGGGTGCTCATCCGTGAGCGTTCTCACAGCCGAGAAGATTTTCGCCAAAGGAGCTCCGAAAGACTCACGCCGATGCGCAGTAAGAAGCACTAGGCGCTGCCCTCCTCCGATGACTCTTCGAAGCGTCTCATTCTCTACCGGAGCAGGTCTCTCGGTGACCGCCAAGAGCGCATCGACTACGGTATTGCCAGTTACGTGGATGTTGGAAGGTGAGACATTCTCTTCAACAAGTGCCTCTCTCGCCTGAGGTGTCGGTGCGAAGTGGTAGTCGGAGACCACGTCAGTCATCCGGCGGAAGATTTCTTCGGGCCACGGAGCCCATTTGTCGTGAGTTCGAAGTCCAGCTTCTATGTGTCCCACCTTTACTTTTTCGAAGAAACCAACCAGTGAACCAACAAAAACCGTGGCAGTGTCTCCCTGCACCAAGAGAATATCTGGTTTAAAGTCCTGGACCACACCGTGTAGCCCTTCCAGAGCCCTGTGCATCACGTCGTAGAGGTCCTGACCCTTTTTCATGATGCCCAAATCATAATCGGATTGAATACCGAAGACTTCGAGTACTTGGTCTACCATCGTGCTATGTTGGCCGGTCAATACAACACGGGTTTCCACGGCTTCATCGTGGCGCTGCAGTGCCTTGAGCACCGGCGCCATCTTGATCGCTTCAGGCCGAGTACCCACAACGATCAGGACCCGAGGATGCGTCACTGCTTACGAAGGTTGTCTAACTCGTCACGGAGTTGGGCGATCTGCTCCGAGACCAACCCGAAGCCCACAAGTAGGAAGCCCAGAGTCTCAAATAGCATGACGAAGTAAAGTAGGGGCCGGTACCCGAACGGTGGTATATACGCCTCGAAGCCAAGAACGGGATGCAGGAAACGCAAATAAACCGTAGCGACAGCAACCATGGCGCCGAGGCTTGCGAAGGCTAGGCCTGCTACACCAAACAAGAGAAGTGGCTTTCTTGAGAACATCAGCAGGAAGCCAACGGAAACCAAATCCAGTAGGCCTACCAGAATCCTGAATGGACTCGTGTACTTAGAGATACCAGCTCGACGTTGATACAGATCGACATCGATCTCCGTTACTGTCGCTCCACGGGCGTGCGCAAGAACTACAAAAAAGCGATGCCAGTCATGCCGAAGCGTCAAGGGATCCAGGATCTCTCGCCGAAATGCTTTCATCGAATTCAGATCTGATACCGGAACGCTAAAGATCTTACGAGACAAGCGGTTGTAGATCGAAGAAACGGTGCGTTTACTGTATGCCCCGACCTTTCGTCCGGTCACGATGTCCCATCCCTCCGCTAGCTTCTCCAAGAAGCGCGGGATCTCATCTGGGGAATGTTGGAGGTCCGCGTCAAATAGCACCAAATAATTCTTTGAGGTCGAATTCGCCCCGGTTATCATCGCTTCAGTCTTTCCGAGGTTGCTCTTATGGCGAACGATCCTGAGGGCCCTCCAGCCGTCAGCTACTTGTTCTGCGACTTCTCCTGTATCGTCTTCTGATCCGTCGTCAATTAGGACCACCTCTCCTTCGAGGTTGTGGCGCCGAAATGCTTCGCGCAGTTCCCTGATGAGTTCGGGGATGACAGGGGCTTCGTTGAATGCTGGTACGATGACGGCAAAGTCTGAATTTATCATACGCGTTTCCTCATACGCGCAGATAAAATACCCAATTGCTCTCTGTACTTGGCCACTGTTCTCCGAGCGATCTTGACTCCATCGATTACGAGGAGCTTCACGATGGCTTGATCGGTGAGTGGTTTCATGGGGTCTTCATTGGATATGAGACTCTTGATCTTATCTCTCACGCCCCTTGCGGAAATATCCTCTCCACTGGTTGTGGACAGACCGCTAGAGAAAAAGTACTTGAGCGAATATACCCCGCGAGGGGTTTGAACATACTTCTTGTTAGTCACTCTAGAGACCGTCGATTCGTGCATCTCGATGTGGTCGGCAACCTCTCGTAGTGTGAGGGGCTTTAGCGATTGCACACCCTTTTTAAAGAACTCTCGCTGTTTCTCTACGATAAAGTTCATAACCTTGAGCATTGTTTGTCGGCGCTGCTCAATCGCCTGAACCATCCAGGTTGCCGAATTATAATTCCTCGCAATGAACTCCTTCTCTTCAGGGTTGAGCTTGGTCTTGTCTCGGACCAGTGCTCGGGTGCTCTCAGCCACGCGCAACCCCGGGAAACCCGTGTCATTAACCTCGACCAGGTATTCGCCCTCTCGTTCTCTAACAATAAGGTCGGGGATTACGTCTTGCCTGTGATCAAGATTTGGCGAATACCTCAGCCCCGGCTTCGGGTCGAGGTCACCGATTTCATCTGCAGCGGCTTGAACCTGAACGGAGTCAATTCCGATCTCCTTGGCAATCTCACTCCACCGATGCTTGATCAGGACGTCGAAGTGATCTTTGACGATCTGATAGCTCAGGTCCTCTGTTTTACCCCGCCGCCGAAGCTGAATCAGAACTGATTCTCGCACATCCCGACCCCCTACCCCTGCAGGGTCAAAACGCTGAATCACCTCGAGCATGTGAGCTGCTTCAGCTTGATCATACGGGTGAAATACTGCCGCGATCTCTTCAATCTCCTCCTTGCGTTCCCGTTCGTCTTCGATCTCCTCTGCTGCTGCCAGGGCATTCGGTCGAATCTCATCAAGCCATCCGTTCACACCTGAGACCACTTCATCAAGTCCGCACGCGAGCATACCGTCATCGTTTATGTTTCCGATGAGCTCTTCACCCATGCGCAAATTCCGTTCCGGAAGGGAGAGGAATCGGAGCTGATCGTTCAAGTGGTCTTTTAGGTCCTGAGTTTCTACGGGTGTGGGTTCAAAGAATTCCCTCTTCTCGAATTCTTCTCTACGACCCCCTACTCTGAAATCGTCGTTGAGCAGAACCTCCTCCCAGTCAACCTCATCGTCTGGGATCTCATCCTTGAGCTCTACCTCCTGGTCAAATTCATCCTCAGTCAGTTCGAGAAAAGGGTTTTTCGCTATTTCCTGTTTGAGGTATTGTTGTAAGTCCAGCTGGGGCATGTAGACCAATTCCATCGCCTGATAGAGGCGAGGGTTGGCGCGCATCTCCTGACGGAGCTGCGCCCTTTGATAGAGCTTGGCGTTAAACTGGCTCATGTGTCAGGTCGCTGAAGAGCTGCAGCAGGTTGTGCCACCGTAACCCTGTGTTCCCTAAGCTCACAAGATCAGTAGCTCTGCGCAGGTGGTCGAGGTTTCTTGGACTCCTGACGTTTCGATTTGTAGAGCCTGAATACCACTCGTTTAGCTCTCAGGTGCCCAACGGGACTCCGTCCGGTCGAGGATATCGCTTCCGCATCCGACTGGTCAGTGAGGGTCCCAGGTAAATCTCAGCAACCTCATCATTCCAGACGAGCTCAGAAACATTGCCGCTGACCCGAATTTTCCCCTCATACATGATGTAGGCACGGTCTACAATCTCAAGCGTTTGTTCCACATTGTGGTCGGAGATAACAACCCCGATATCACGATCCTTTAGTCTCCGAACGATCTGCTGGATATCGTTACTCGCGATCGGGTCTATCCCCGCAAATGGCTCGTCGAGTAGCATGAATTTTGGTTGTTGAACCAGAGCACGAGTTATTTCGAGTCGCCGTCTTTCGCCACCAGACAGTGAATAGGCCTTGTTCTTCTTCAGTTGCTGAAGCCCGAGTTCCGCCAAGAGATTTCCAAGGCGTTCCTGTTCTTCCGCCTTTGGTAGTTTCAGTGTTTCCAGGATCGCAAGGACGTTGTCTTCTACCGTTAATCGGCGAAATACAGAGGGCTCCTGTGCTAGATATCCGATCCCCATGCGTGCCCGCCGGTACATGGGCGTATTCGTGAGGTCCTGGTTGTCGAGGTGGACGGTGCCTTCGAACGGTGAAATTAGACCTACCATCATATAGAAGGTGGTGGTCTTACCCGCTCCGTTTGGTCCTAACAACCCTACGATTTCTCCCTGTGTAACAGCCAGGTTCACTTCATTCACCACCTTCCGCCCACGGTAAATCTTTGTGAGCCCCTCACCAAAAAATCGACTGGCTACATCAGTTTTGGAAACCGACTCGTGGTTCATCACATCCACCTCCAAGTGTGCAGAATAGCTGCTCTGCCTGATACCCGGGGTAGGATAGGGCGTGGTGGTTGGGGTAGTCGCTTGCTCCCTAGAATGGAGCTTCCCGAAGATATGTTGGGCACAGTGTCACGCGCTGTGCTGGAGTCAGCTATTACAGTTGTATCAATGGTCGCGCTGTCCAGCCCTAAGCTATCGGATTCCGCAGATGAGAGAGGCTCAAGATGGAATCCGTGCGTCCGGCCTTGAACCTCAAGCTGATCCGCCTCTCCTTCGTTCATAATAATCGTGATCTCGTCACCTGTGACGTAGTGAATCGCGGGCGCATCGACGCCAGGCAGGGCCGTGGTGTCGGACGGGATCAATCGGTAAAGGCTTCGGGCACGGACTCTGGCAACGATTCTCTTGATGCGGTAATCCGACTGAGCAGTGTCAGCGGTAGCCGCCCCACCCTCTGATGGAACAGGCGTAGTCGGCTCGAAGGTGACGATGATGGTGTCCCCTTCCAACCAATCTGACCGTGCAATCTCGGGTAGTGCATCTACGTTCAAGGAGTCACGGGCCACGGAAACACTCCGAGCATTTCCCCCCGCAAAGATCTTCTCCATGACTTCCTTCGGCACTGAAATATCCAGCGAATCCGCCGTGAGTTGAAAATCTTCCCCGACGGCAACCGGTTGTGGGACCGGAGGTTCGACTGTTCTAACACCCTCGTTCGTATGGGTGAACGCCACGAGCCGGTCGAGAAGCCCTTCATTCATATATAGCTGGATCTCAGGCGATGTGATCGTTAAGTCATCGCCCACGAGGATCGCCTCCTCGTGGGCGGCTATCATTTTAAAACTGTTGCCGTCTAGAACCATGTCGATGGTCTTCCCGGCGAGATTGTAATTAGGAACCTCGACCTTAGCGGAACCGGCAAGATGGATTCTACCTGAAACCTCGTCGTATTCAGCACTGTCTGCGAAGGCAAGAAGAGACTCTCGCTCGATCGTTACATCCCCCACAGAGCGAAAGTAGTTGGTCCCACGAAGGAAAATGCGGTCACCCACAACCGTGTAGGGGATATCCACCGAATCCTCTTCTAGCGTTCGGACTATCTCATCTGGCTCAGTGCCAGGCTGTGCACTATCGTCTGCCTTCATTTTCAGGATGGCTCGGGGTCTGAAGCGATCATCAGCGATTGATACTGTGATTTCCGCCTCGTCCCGGAAGTCGGTCGGCCGGAGGTAGACAAGGTTTCCGTTCTCAATTGTGAATCCGGCCAATGTGTCCTGGACGAAGACGTTCCCAGATGCCTGCAGTCGACCCTGCTCTGAGAAGTAGCGGGCTTCATCTGCCCGGAGTTCTCCCGCATCGTCGAGAAAACGGATATTGCCAATCAGGTGGTCCAGTCCAGTTTCAGCATACGAGATCGACGAGTCTGCCCAGATCTCGACCCCGTCCCTACAGAGCATATGTGGCGTACCGACATAAGTAATCCGGTTGCCACCGGCCAGAGTCACTATACTCAGGTCTCCCGAAGGGTATACGAATTCACACCCCTCCTGAGCTTCTGCTGGGCTGCTGCACAACGCTGAAACTGTAGCCAGGAGTGCGAAGAACTGAGCCGTTTTGGAGTGAGTCCGCTTACCCCATCGAGAAGGGGGCATAACGTCAGCGCCCGATTGCTCCACGGATGCTTGCAATCCGGACGTTACGGAATTCCATATCTGATTCGAACGCAGAACCCCTTGTTATAGTCCCGTCCGCCATGGTCTGAACAGTGGAAGAATCACTCCAAATTCGTTCATTTTCGGGATCGTAATTGAGCTCTCCAGTCTCGATACGCCGTTGATCGGAGTGGACAACTAAGAGTACGTCGCCCCACGCGGTCATCCGATCTGTAGTCTGATCCCACTCACCACTAGTCCCAGTCACAGTGGCTCGCGGAGAGCCATCTTCATTGTAGAAGAGGATCCGCATTTGATGGAGTTCAGCTTTCGCTGAGTCCATAAAAAGATAGGCGGTATCAGCCTGAATGTATCCGTTCCGGATCCCGTTTACGGTGATGTAGCTGACCATCCCGAAGATCACATTATCAGCGTCTATTTCTTGAAGGTCACTAGACGCCACTGTTGTGGTAGCTGGCTCACCACACCCACCCAGGCACATTACCACGACCAAGGCGTATGTCCTCCTGGTGACCCAGGTTTCCAGGAACATTCTGAGGTTCATTCCCACCGCTCCGGATAATCTAGTAGGGCAGACTCAGGTTTCTTACACAACGATCGCGGATTCGTCCCCTCTCTACGTTCTGGATCTCTCCTCATAGTCGGCTCCGCTCTTCCACGTAGAGCTCGATGATGTCATCCAACTGTGACCTAGCACTCAGTAGTGCATCGGAAAACTCGCGTGCTGCTCCCCGCCCGCCCGGTTTTGATGCGATCCAGTCGGCTATATCAAGGACAGGTTTAGTAGCAGTTGATACCGCGGCCTTGAGGCCGACTTTACGGAAAACTGAAAGGTCCGGGATGTCATCCGCTAACATGGCGACTTCTTCCCAACTAACCCCATGCTTCTGGATCAGGGCTTCGACGACTGGAAGCTTCTTCGCGTCCGGCACCTGATAGCATTCCACGTTCAATTCTAGAGCACGGATCGATGTGGCTTCTGACTGACGTCCTGATACAAGTGCCACTTTAAGGTCAGCCCAGACAAGCATCTTCACACCCAGCCCGTCCTGGATATCAAAGCGCTTTAACTCCAGGCTCCCTCCGTCCGGTGTTGATCCGACGTAGATCCCAGCTTCCGTGAGCACACCATCTACATCGAAGATTACGAGCTTGACCCTCTCCGCGACTTCTGCTGCGATTGTAGTAGGATTGCTCACTGTTGTTGGTGTCCGAAAGGAGACAGTGCCGAGCGGATTGACATTACCGCCTTCAGGATATCTTCCATCCTATTCAAGGGGACCATTGTCGAACTGTCTGATGGTGCATCTTCCGGATGGGGGTGAGTTTCTAGGTAGAGGCCAGCACATCCTGCTGCGACTGCAGCACGGACCAATGTCGGGATATATTCGGGATCTCCACCGGTTGATCCGTCGCGAATACCTGGGCGCTGCACTGAGTGGGTGCCATCAAAGATCACGGGAACAGTCACTGCTTTTCCGATTTCTTCGAAAACCCGCATATCAACTACAAGATTGCTATAACCGAAAAACGTTCCTCTTTCAGTAACGGCGACTTCCGACGCACCAGAGGATCGCAACTTCTCGACCGCACCTGCTACTTCCTCCTTACACATCCACTGACCCTTTTTCAGGATGACGGGATTACCACTGCTACCGGCTGCGACCAGCAGGTCAGTCTGGCGACTCAGGAAGGCCGGGATCTGCAGCACGTCTACGACTTCTGCAGCCGGGCCCGCCTGAGAAGTTTCGTGAATGTCTGTGAGAATCCGAAGTCCTGTCTGTTCCTTTACCCTAGCTAGGGCTTGAAGTCCTTCGATCAGACCGGGGCCTCTCGCAGACGAGAAACGTGTCCGATTGGCTTTATCAAAAGACCCCTTGAAAATCACAGGGAGCCCGAAAGTCTCGGACCATGTGGCAAGTGCCTGCGCGATCTCTAGGTTGACTTCGTCATTCTCCAAGACGCAAGGGCCTGCGATAAGCGTGAAGGAATGAAACATCTAGTTCTTGCCGGGGCAGCTCAGGTGCCGACAGCCTCTTTTACCTGTGAAAGAGAGAGCGATCTCTGCCCAAGAGATGCTGCGGCTTCTATAAAAGAGGCGAACAGTGGATGTGGGCGCGTCGGGCGGCTCTTCAATTCAGGGTGAAATTGGCCAGCGACAAACCATCGGTGTTTAGTGATCTCCACCATCTCGACTAAGGCCCCGTCAGGGGATGTGCCGCTGATGGTCAAGCCACGGTCGTTGAGCAGGTCCCGGTAGTGATTATTGACCTCGAACCGGTGTCGGTGGCGTTCCGAAATCTTGTCGGCCCCGTAAATCTCTCGGGCGACAGTTCCTTCCCTGAGGAGGCAAGGATACGCGCCGAGTCGCATTGTGCCCCCCTTTTTCGTCACCCGAAGCTGTGAGTCGAGGAGGCAGATCACCGGGTCGGACACGTCCTCCATGAATTCGGAGGAGTGAGAGTCCTCCAGCCCGCACACATTCCTTGCGAACTCAATCACCGCGCACTGGAGTCCGAGGCATATACCAAAGAAAGGTATCTCGTTCTCCCGGGACCAGCGCACTGCCGCTAACATCCCTTCGATCCCTCGTGGACCGAAGCCCCCTGGGATAAGAAGCCCCTGATACTTCTTGAGAAGATCTACATGGTTCTCCCCATCCAACTCCTCTGAGGAGAGCCATTCAACAACGACCTTCACGTCATTTGAGATCCCCCCATGAGTGAGTGCTTCTTGGATCGATTTATACGAATCGACAAGGTTTGTGTACTTGCCGACGACCGCTATACGTGTTTCCCCCGATGAAGGATTCTTGAACCGCTGCACCATGCTGGTCCATCCCGTAAGATCGGGTTGTGGGGCCTCTAGCCGCAATCGCTCCAGAATAACGTCGTCGAGATTTTGGGCCTTAAGCGCGAGGGGTACCTCATAGATTGTGTCTACATCACGACACTCGATAACAGCCTCAAGTTGGACGTTAGTGAAGAGCGCGATCTTCTTCCGGATGTCATCTGAGAGCACGTGTTCGGTCCGGCAGAGCAAGAAATCCGGCTGAATCCCAATCTCCATAAGCTCGCGCACAGAGTGCTGAGTTGGCTTGGTCTTCAACTCTCCTACAGCCGAGATATAGGGTACAAGAGTGAGGTGGACAAAGATCACGTTGTCTCGGCCGGCTTCCACGCGGAACTGACGGATTGCCTCGAGAAACGGTAGGGATTCGATGTCACCGACTGTGCCGCCAATCTCTGTAATCACGATGTCATTCTCGGGTGCTAGACGCTGGATGGCACCCTTAATTTCATCTGTCACATGCGGTATCACCTGAACAGTGGCACCCAGATAATCCCCCCGGCGCTCCTTCGAGATCACCGATTGATAGACCCGACCCGTCGTGATGTTATTTGCCCGCGAAAGGGATTCGTCGATAAAACGCTCGTAATGACCAAGGTCGAGATCGGTTTCTGCTCCATCATCAGTAACAAAGACTTCGCCGTGTTGGAACGGTGACATTGTCCCAGGATCCACGTTTATGTATGGGTCAAACTTCTGCAGTGTAACCTTGAAGCCTCGTTCCTTTAGGAGCCTACCAATCGAGGCAGCTACGATCCCCTTTCCAAGACCGGATACCACTCCTCCAGTCACGAAGATGTACTTTGTAACCTTGGGGCCTGCGGTTGTCGTTGTTCTTGTCATGCGAAACTCGGAACTCCCTGAGCACTCAATTTTTTTTCCATGCGCAGGACATCTGCCATGGTGTCTACACCGGGATCAGCGGCACCTACGATAGTCACACCGATCTTCAGGCCAGCCTCGAGCGGGCGGAGTTGTTCCAGGGACTCGAGGCGCTCCAGTTGCGATGGGGCTAATGCAACCCAGTCATGAAGCGCCTCTCGTGTGTAGGCGTAGATCCCCACATGGCGAAGGTACGGTTCACGTTTCAGCTCGTCAGGCACCGGTCTCTCGTCACGCTTATAGGGGATCGGAGCCCTTGAGAAATAGAGTGCTCGTCCGTTCGCCGCCCTAGCGATCTTCACGACTGTGGGGTCAGTCCGGGCATCGTCTGAGTTCAGCGGAGTAGCGCAGGTACCGACCTCCCATCGACCCTCTCGGACCAGGTCGATGGTTGCACGGACATGAGCCTCCTTGAGGAGTGGCTCATCTCCCTGGACGTTTGCAATAATGTCGTACCCACGGTATTCCGCCCGATCCGCCACCTCAGCTACTCGGTCAGTCCCGGAAGGATGATCTGGTGAGGTCATTTCCACAGGTGCTCCCAACGCTTTGCAGAGCTCGGCAACCGCTGTGGAGTCTGTCGCGACAACCGCATGATCAAGAACAGTCATCACCTGTATACGACGCCACACCCACTCAATGAGAGGCCTCCCGAGAATGGGGTATAGAGGCTTATTGGGTAGACGAGCGGACGCGAGTCGAGCTGGGACGATCCCCAAAACCTGGGTGCTCAAGACACGCTTACGAAGCCGAGACGGCGTGGATCTACGACAAAAATCACGCCTTGAAACCTACCGGAATCAGGGGCAGAGGGTCAACTAGTACATCCGGCATTAATCACGCCCCGTATGAATCACGAGTACTAGCTCATAATCGCGGTCGTAACTCAGACTCTCCGGAGCTGTTTGTCAAAAGTATCGAAGGCACTCGCATACCCCCCTGGGGGGTATGCCAAAGACCTCTACTATGGTGGCGGTAACTTCCCCGGTATTCGTGAAGGTGTGGCTTGCACCTCCAGGAAGAGATACCACCTCACCTGGAAGAATGTCGATGGGATCCCGGCCCTCTACCGTCAATCGGATGGCACCAGTTACAAGCATGAATATTTGGTAGGTAGCAGTGCTATGGGCATGCCAACGTCGGGTCGCTCCAGGCTCGGCGTAATCACGGAGAATTCTGAATGGGGTCTCCTCTAGGACAAGCATAGACGAGATCCCCGGGTCACCTTGCACTGGACGAGCACGCTCGGCTCCCCCGACGGCCTGTCCTGAGGCGTCGGAAGCGGTCACCGTAAGGGCTGTGAAGAAACACAGCGTCGCAACACCAAGGCTCCGCATCGGTACCTCCTTGACCTAGAGGAAGAGAAAGTTCCTTAACAACCGTTTCCCATACTCGGTGAATAGCGATTCGGGATGGAACTGGACACCCCAAAGCGGGAGTTCTCGGTGATGCATGGCTTGTATCTCGATTTCCTCTTCGGGGTTCGTACTCCAAGCCACTGGTATTAATTCATCTGGTAATTTTGTGGGGTCGGTTACCAATGAATGGTAGCGGGCCACATCCACAGGTGATGGAAGTCCTTCGAAAATACCATAACCCTCGTGCCGGATCTTCGATATTTTTCCGTGCATAATCCTACGCGCTCGGACTGTTCGTCCCCCGAAGGCCTCACCAAGGGCTTGGTGGCCAAGACAAACACCAAGCATAGGAATTCCTGTGGACCCCAAGGCCCGGAAGACGTCCACTGAGATACCAGCCTCAGACGGCGTGCCAGGACCGGGGGAAATGACTACTCGTTCCGGTCTCAAACTGATTAGGGCCTGGACGGTCTCCTCATCGTTCCGGATAACAGTCGGCTCAGCGCCCAGATCGCCCAGGAACTGGACTAAGTTGAATGTGAATGAATCGTAGTTGTCGATGACAAGTAGCATAGGTCTCGGAATCTATTTCGACGGCTGGCCACCGTCTTCACCGGATCCGTTGAGCGGAACATCTATAAGGAGGAAGTTAGATACCCCAATGAAGTCATCCCTTTAACACTATTAGGGAATTGGATTGACCTCGGGCTGAAGAGAGTCATCCTAGCTTTGGTTAGAGATGGCAGGGGTTCTCTGTCAGCGGATGGGTTCCATCTTCCAGAAAGTGATTCCCCCTGCCTGCTGCCCCACCTCAACTGATCCGACTAACTCAAACACACTGAGGTCGTACACATCCACCTTGCCAGGCTCGGCCCCCTTCCCTTCCACGCTGACAAACGCATAGCGAGAGTCAGGCGTGACTGCCACCCCGTGGGTGACAGTTGTAGTTGAGGTTAGGAGTCCGAGACTCTTCCCGGTCGTAGCATCAAAGAATTGAACTTGCCCAGCACCCTTTAAGGAGGCGATAAGGATCTGTCCGTTTGCAGAAATAGCGAGGTTATAGGGACCTCCTGGCACAGGAAATTTACCCTCAAGAGTCCAACTCGCTCGATCGACAATTAGGATCTCGTTGCCCTTATTACAAGCGACGAAGATGGAACGGCCATCCGGTGTTGGCTGAGCCCAGGTTGGGGAGCACGTAGGGTCCACCATCCCTTCTCTGATATTGGCTCCGAGTGAACCGGTGATTCCACGTGCACCAGTTATAATCTCCCCTACTTGATAGCCCTGCAGTGCAGCCTCTGATCCCTTAGCGACGGAGAACCGTCGTGAAACTTCGAACGTGCGTGTGTCGATCTCGACTAACTGATCATCCATCATGCAATTTGAATACACGAATAGACCGTCGCTGGCCATCCGCAAACCGTGCGGCATTGTACATGTTGGTATCTGGTCCACCTCAACGAGGTCAGGGGTGTAGACGACTGACACCGTAGAGGGTACGTGCTCACCGTGCAGGTTGAAATTCACGATGAATGCATAGAGGCCATCTGGAGTCACATCTAGCGTAGCCGGGAAGTTGCCAAGCAAGATCGGGGCCGCCACCAGGGTGTCCGGGCCGGCGTGGAACTTCCATAGCTTCCCATCTGGGACACCGTGCGCCGTTGTCATGTAAAGGTAATTCCCGTCAGGTGAAACATTCAGGCCATGAGGCCCCTCTGTCTCGACTGCCATCTCACCAACCGGGGTCGTTTGATCGATAGTCAGCCCTTCCGGACCGAAGCGGATGCGGTGGATAAGATCCGCTGATTCAGCTCCAACATAGATGTAGTAAACAGCATCTGCTCCGGTTCCTTCTAGGGTTGGGGTTGAAGGAAGACTACCCATCCCTGCACACCCCATCATAACCAAGATAAGGAGCACTACCGAGGCCTTGCTCGTTCTCGCTGAAACCTCTTCTGTAGCCCGTATTACACGGATCAATTCAGGTCAGCTCACATGTCATATCTTCTGCACAACACATTGGCGACTTGATCATACCGTGACCGTCAGGGCACTTGGATACGTCAACTTCCGTGCCGTCGCCCGTAGTGATCGTACCATGGGCCAATTCTTGGCCGCACTCCGCGCACGTAATATTCACGCTCATTTCGCACTGGTCGCAGGTATAGGTTGCCATACGCGCGTCTCCTCACTGAATGGATTGACAGGTTAACGGAAATCTATAGGCGGGCACAGTAATAGAGTTGCACGGTGTGGTCACGTCTCCACAAGGCTTGTGTAAGCTACCCATGAGCCACGATAATCATCGTTATCATGGCAGTCCTCGCCTGGATCCTCGGGCTAAGCCTCGGGACTTCTTTTATCTGCTCGATCCTCGAGGCGGTCTTTCTCTCGGTGAGTCGCTCCTACATCGCCCTCCTTAAGGAGCGCGGGGAATGGGCTGGGGAATGGCTTGAACAGGCTCAAGAACACGTTGACGAGCCTATCGCCGCGATCCTCACTTTGAACACCATTGCCCATACAGTGGGCGCAACGCTTTCGGGTGCTATCGTTCAGGAGGAGTTCGGAGAAGCACTGCTGACAGCTTTCACCGTTGCTCTCACGTTGGCGGTACTTATCCTATCGGAAATCGTTCCAAAAACCATCGGGGCTAGACACTGGCGGCGATTGGTCAAACCCACCGCGTACATCCTGCGTGTAATGGTGTTTGTAATGAAGCCCATCCTCTGGCCCCTAGGTTGGATCTCACGCCATCTGACACCCAAGGGTGAACAAACCACAGTTAGCAGGGACGAACTTGAGGTTCTCACAGAGATAGGTCGACGTGAAGGGACACTCGATGAGGACGAATGGCAGGTCATGAAGAGGGTCATCAGGCTAGATGAAGTATCGGTAGGTGAAGTGATGACACCGAGAATAGATATGACCGCGATCCCTATCAGTTCCACACTACAAGAAGTACAGGATGTCATGCTGGAGACTGGTCATTTGAGAGTTCCAGTTTACCAAGACACGGTCGACAATATTGTTGGAATTCTAGTCGCCAGAGACCTATGGAGAGCCTTGCATGCTGATGTTGAAGATCTCCATCTACTTATCCGTGATGTGCCCTTCGCACCTGCATCGAAGCCGGTGGAGGATCTTATCCCGGAAATGAGAGCCGAGCGAGTTAAGATGGCCATCGTGGTTGACGAATTCGGGGGAACAGCGGGACTCGTGACCCTTGAGGATTTGATCGAAGAGATCGTTGGGGAGATCCAGGATGAACACGAGGGCGACGAACCAATCCCCTTCCAGGCAATGGGAGATAATTCTCTTAGGGTATGGGGTGGGGCATCATTACGAGATGCGATCGGGAGACTCGGATTTAGCCTGATGCCTGATGAGGAAGAGGGTTACGATACCATCGGAGGCTTAGTGTTCGGGCGTCTTAATCGTCTTCCGGTGGTGGGTGACACCGTCAGAGTAGATGGGGGCTCGCTTCACGTCGCAGAAATGCGAGGCCGACGCATCAAGTATCTGCTGTTCGTTCCAATTGAAGAAATCCCAGGTTCTCCGCCCTAGGATATCTCCCCGTGAGGCAACTCGTTTGTCGGGGCCGACTTCTGTACCTCTGAGAAAGTCTCCGGGCCTGTCGACTTCGAGTGAGTTTGTTCATCAAACCAAAACGAGACTGCTAAGAGCACCGCACCGCAGCTGATGGCCATATCTGCGACATTAAAAATCGGGAAGTCCCCAATCCCAAGATCGATGGGTCCAATGAAATCAACTACTCCCCTACTCCAGCGTACCCGATCATACAGGTTGCCGATCGCACCAGAAATGATTAGTGAGATCGAGAGAATCCGGAGGAAGTCGCGCTCACTTGCCTGCTTAAGGAATATCCCCAGTAGAGCTAGAGCAACTATCGTAACCGGCACGAAAAACCAGCGTGAGTCCTCACCTATCCTGATCCCGAAAGCGGCACCCTTGTTGAAAGCGAGGGTGAGTGGAATCAGTCCTCCAAATAGCTCGTGACTACTGAATGAGAGAGCTTCCAGCGCCCAGCGCTTTGTCACCAGGTCTAGGATTATGACCGGAGAGAATATAAGAGAAAAAATTACAAGCTTGAGGCGCACGCGGACGAGCCTCCCGTAACTGTAGGAATACTTAGGGAAATACCCGGATTTATCGATCGAGGTCTGAGAATGGAGGCGGGGGGAATCGAACCCCCGTCCGCATAGGGCTCCCGCAGAGCTTCTACGTGCGTAGATCACTGGGTAATCTCACCTCGGGCGGTCAGCGATCAACCGAGCCCTTAGCCAGCCGTCTGACGTCTCACCCCCCGACCCGACGGCAGGGCCTGGGGACCAGCCCGACTTGTCGTCGCCTCTGAACCTGTCTCGGGCAGACAGTTAAAGAGACGGGCACGTAAGAAAGCTTACGCAGCCAGCGCCAGATTATCGTTGGCAGCTAAAAATGTTCTCGAAGATTTACGAGGATCGAGACCTCAGCACGCTACTCCACGTTCACCAAACACGTCGAAACCATGACGCCCCCGATGAATCTTGAATGGGTCTATCAAACATCTGTTCCCGGAAGTTTAGTCTTAGTTGAACCCTCTCGTCCACCCGTACCGGTAACAGCGCCCCCTGGGATCACCTTCTCGTAGCCTTGAAGGTAATCTTGCAGTAGAGTTTTAACGTCAGAAAGGCTCTTCGAGCGAAATAACTCGGTACGGAGCTCACGTCCGTCCGGAAGGCCTTTTGTATACCAACCGAGGTGTTTGCGGAAATCGATAATTGCTCTTTGGGGCTCTCCACCAAACATGATCGCATTTTGGGCGTGCTCAAGGCAGATGTTCAAACGTTCTTCCACGTCAGGTGTTGGAGGGTGGCGTTTCCCGTCCAGCATGGCCCTTGCTTCCCGAAAGATCCAAGGGTCCCCGTGCGAGCCCCGGGCGATCATAATTCCTGCGCACCCTGTCTCTTCTTTCATGCGACAGACATCTTGGGCGCTAGAGATGTCCCCATTGCCGACAACAGGAATATCTAAAACCTGAACGACAGCCCTTATCTCGTCCCATCGGGCGAGGCCTTTGTACATGTCCGCTCGGGTCCGCGGGTGGAGACAGAGCACGCTTGCTCCGGCTTCTTGGCATGTAAGACTGATGCCAACCGGATCACGTGATTGTTCGTTAAAGCCGCTCCTGATTTTCACCGTTGTTGGGAGTGGGGTTGCCCTGTCCACTGCCCGAATGATGGAAGCCACTAGGTCCAAATCTCGTAGGCAACCTGACCCACCATTACGCTTAACCACCTTCTTCACTGGACAACCAAAATTGATGTCGATGAAATCCGGGCCGTAAGTTTCTGCAACGAACGCGGCAGCGTCTGCCATCATACTCGGGTCAGCACCAAAAATCTGAATGCCGATCGGGTGTTCCTCCGGATCGAATCGAAGATATTCGCGAGAGCGGGGGTTTCCCATAACTATTCCGGTCGCACTCACGAACTCACTCACGAGGACATCCGCGCCGTAGGAACGACAGAGCCTCCGAAATGGTGATTCGCTCACACCTGCCTGAGGTGCCAGGTAAAGGGGGGTGGCACCGGCGGTAAAGAGTTCGAAGAAGTTGCTGGGCATGAGTTCGGTTAGGCTGGATGTAGTACCAAAGAGTCGAAGACCCTACTCGGTCTCCGTACCGTGTTTTCCCTGGGGAATCTACTCCTCTGAAAGATTTTCATAGAGGAAGCAGGCCAATGAGGGAACCCTACTTCAGGACATACATCTTTCGAAACCTGGATAGCCCGTTGACCGTAAGTTGAACGAAGTAGATTCCGGAAGCTACATGGCGCTCGGATTGATCTGTACCGTCCCAAAACGCCTCATATCTGCCCGCTTGCGCATAGTTTAAGTCCACCAGAATGGCACCACCCCCCATTGAGTGTCCCAAGGCGACAGGGGATGCTATAACCTGTTGAAGTAGATTCATGATCCGGATCGTGACTATGACCGGCCGTCCGTCGACGAAGAGGTCCTCTGACAATGTAAACGGGATTGTAGTCTCAGGATTGAACGGATTTGGATAGTTCTGTTGCAGTTCGAATCCGTTCCCTGAACCTTGAGATCTATCTGGGGTGGTCTCTTGAGCCGACAAGCTCCCAACTAAAACGAAGCAGAAAAGAGAGCCCTGCAAGACCTCTGCCAGGTGTCTCATCAGGACCCCCCTACAAAATCTATACGGTAGCTAAGATTCAATCGCGCTCCGGAGTGAGGTTTCGCGAGTATCTTGCACTGACGCCATCTTAGATTACTCAGTTCCCTAAGGTCAACCTACACCTGATTTCTAGGTCTTGGTCCAACAGGTAGCAGAACCCCTCATCCAACCGTGCCCCCGTAGGACTTCACATGTAGTCTGGGGTGGGATGGGCCCGCACCTCTCTTCCATCAGCGTGCTTCACTGTGACGCCTAGTCCGTCAAAGCAATTGAGGATAGGAATGAGCTGCTTACGACTAACCTGTAAAGCGTCGCGAAATGCTGAGGGTCCAAGCCCCGTCCGCCCCGAGAGAAGGTTATGTACACGCTCAATTGCGGCGTCGAACTCACTTTTCAGCACGTAGTATCCGTCTGCAATAGCGACCAACTCGTCTCTTTCCTCAAGGAATTTCAGTAATGCCCATATATCCGAGTGCCGGGTCAGATGGGAGGGCAACTCTCTAGCGAGTGGAGTTGCTAGGCCCGCTTTACCGTAAATCTCACGAAGCTCAGAGACTAACTCTTCTTGTTCATGCGAGAGATGAGGCCGATATCCAGTAATCCGAACTCCGCTCCCGTCCCGCTCGAGGCCTCCTTGGTTGGTAATCTTATCAATCACAGCATCTGCAAGTGCGGGAGTAGCCCAAATAGGTAGTGCCGATCTAATCAAAGGTAGGGGGATAGTACTCAGGAGTGGTCCTTCGGCATGCCCGCGATGCACTGCTTCAAGGATCAGCCTTTCTGCCTCCTCAGCAACCACTGTAGAGAACAGTCGACCAGCTGTACGCAATGCACCACCGGTCTGAACATCGGCAACCGCTTTCTCGATAACCTGCGGTGGTAATCCCGAACTGACTGGTAGATCACTGATTGACACACCGTTCCAGGATCCTATCAAGAGGAGGGCTTCTATAGATTCTACCGGCTCACCTCCTAAAACTCTCTCGAGAGCAATCCGGACAGGCTCGTCGAGAATTTTTCGTTTGATAGGTTGTGGCTCAACCACGATCCCACCACCGATTGTTGTCATCGGCGAGTAGGCACGGAGGATGATTCGATCTCGGGCACGAGCGATGACTGGCTCCTCCAAACGAAGTTGTATCCAGCCTTGACGGCCAGCCCGGATCTCCTTTTGAGTCAGCAGAGCACAACGAGCCATAACTTCTGAAGTGCCAATGTGCAGACGAACCCTCTGGTTATGGCTCAATGTCCATTTCGTTCCTTGGATAAGCTGCACGTGGGCTGTTAGCATCCAGGTCGGAGCCCACTCAGGGACTGAAACCAAAGTGGTCCCTCGGGCAACCATCTCCCGGTCCGAGCCCATCCCGCTAAGTGCTACTGCGATTCGGTTTCCAGCCGTAACTGTTTCGACATCTTTCCCATGTACTTGGAGGTTGCGTATTCGTGCCTCGATATCGGGTGGAAGAAGTCGAACCCGATCGCCCCTGCTCAGGGTGCCTGTCCACAATGTCCCAGTGACGACAGTTCCCGTGCCCTGAATTGTGAAGGCTCGGTCTAGAGGAAGGCGGGCAAGATCATCACCATTCCGCTGATGAACTCTCTTCGCAGTTTCGTCCAGTTTCTCCAGAAGAGTATCTAGCCCGTCCCCATTCGTGGCGGAGGTGGGCACGATAGGAGATTCGGCATAGGGAGTACCGGCCAAGAGCTCCTCGACATCGATCCGAACAAGTTCAAGCCACTCCTCATCTACCAAATCACATTTTGTGAGTGTGACAACCAACTCTTGAACCCCCAGAAGTTCGATGATCGTGAAGTGCTCTCTGGTCTGAGGCATGACCCCTTCATCCGCGGCAACAATCAGCAGAACAACGTCCATACCGGTGGCTCCTGCGACCATGGAACGAATGAAGGCTTCGTGCCCTGGGACATCGACAACTCCCAAGCGCTGGGCTCCAAGAGATAGCTGGGCGAATCCAAGTTCGATTGTGATACCTCGGTCCTTCTCTTCTTTCAGACGGTCTGTGTCGATTCCGGTAAGTGCACGTACCAAAGCCGTCTTCCCATGATCGATGTGTCCAGCGGTACCCAGTATCAGATGGTTCACTTCGGGTTCACATCTTCAGGGAGGAGTGCTTCCATGAACCCGAGAGATTTCATCGGTTTCGATAACACGTGGTAACTAAGGAACTCAGAAAGAACCGCCAGATGTTTTTTCGGATGGTTAATCTCTTTGTCGATCTGTCCTTGAACCAATTGGGCAACTTGGAATCGAGCCAGCGGGCCAATCAGGGGACCAGCTACGTATTGGCTACACTCAAAGCATGCTAGGCCTCCAGCCGGAAAATCAAACCGCCCAACCTCGTCCTCAGTAAATACGATTCCACACCGAACGCAGATTTCGAGTTGGGGTTCAAACCCGAGCACTCGAGTAATCTGCCACACCCCTGAGAGGGCAGCAGCCGGTCCTTGTATCCTATCAACTGACTCTAGGGTATCTAACCCAGACTCGATTGCATCAAAGAGTTCCGGGTGAGCCTCTTGAGCAACGTGTGCTAGGACAAGCTCGGCGAGAGCTGAAGCCCCCGCGAACCGAAGAACATCCTTGGCAAGCCCCTCACGAAGACGGGTACAGGAGAAATCCTTCATCGTCTGGAGGTCACGGTGGTTCTTGAGGTATAGAGTCACAACACCTGTGGCGAACGTGCCAATCGCCGTAGTCCCCCGTCCACTCCGGCCACGCACACCTTTGGCCATGGCACTAACCAGACCGTGGCCTCGGGTATAGAATCTTAGAATCCTACTCGTATCCCCGTAGTCGTGTGATCTAAGTACGACCGCCACCGTGCTAACAAGAGCCAATTAGTCAGTCCCTATCATGCGCTGTATAAGCTTCGCCCGTTTCAGAAGATATTGATCATCCCCTGCCTCGGACCGATCCTTTCGGTCTGTAAAGGTCTCATCTAGGAGTGCGATCTCATGGAGGATTGATTGCCGATCGACAAGGCCGATCGTGGACTTCGGGCCGGTACTTATGAGGGGGTCACGATTGACGATAAAGAGCCCAAACCCGCCTAGTACTATTCCTAGGATCACCGCCATCCAGGCAACTGGGAGTTTGAATGGAACCTGAACTTCAGAAAGGTTGATGCTTTCGATGGCTAAGTTATCTCCTGAGTATCGACGGTAGGTTGTTCCAGGCTCGAGTTCGATCCGTGCAAGAGAATCGAGACCCTCAACCTTCATCGCGGGTGCAGGCTCTCGTACTAGAAGCTCCATGACTCTAGTCAAGCCCGGCGTTGGGATCGATACAAAGGGCTCGTCAACCATATAGCTTACGACGAAAAGTCTTTGTCCGGGCGGCACAGGAGTCCGAACACGAAGTTCCCCAGCTTCGAAGATGACAGCTTCAGGGGACATTTCTGCTTGCCCGAGTTCAAAGTCAGTAGCGCCAGATATGAGCGGGTAGCGCCAGACAAATCCTTGGTTTCCTGAAACCAGTGTTCTAGAGCCCTCGTTGTGCACCTCCAGAAGGTCAGTGACACGCCACCGATCTCCGTCGAACTCAAAGAATACATTACGAATTTCGATGGGGAGATTCGCTCCCTGAGGGGGAGCGAAGACTGTATCGTAAGTCTGGATTTCGTATATCGAATCCAGGTGTTCTGGCTCAGTTAAGGGAGGACCGAAATAGAGGACTCCGTCATGACGAATGGAAGCGAAAAAAATGTCCCGTACTTCTGAGTCCGGTGGATTAGTTAGCGTTAGATCAAAGGTTCCATCGAACCTAACAGGAACGGAATCAAGTTCGCCCTGGTTTCCCTCAATTAAATGGTGCAGGACAACCGTTCCATGCGTTAGCAATTCGTTTTCAAGAAAAGCTCGCCCCCGAAGAACTGTATTCTGTTCCACCTGTCCCGAGACGACGCTTGTAGTTGTGAACAAAGTCGCTGTTGCGAAGAGGGATATCACGCGGAATCGAATGGCATACCTCCAATGATCAAGGGATAAAGCGCCCAAAATCCTCAGGGTTGAGCCTTCGAAGATGCTCCTCAAGCTCGTCAGGACCCATGACGTTGGACGAGGGGGTTAACCCTTCACCGGATAAGGGGAACTCTGCGCTCTTCTCATCCTCCGCGACCTCAAGGAGCTCTTCGTGGGCAAAGATGCTCGCGTCGGCTCGAAGGGCGATCGCAATCGAGTCTGATGGACGCGCGTCCATCGAGATCATTTCACCGTTTCTGTGCACCAAAAGTTCCGCGTAGTACGTGCTCTCTTCAACACGGCTGATTACAACCTTTTCCAGTGTCCCGCCGAGTCCTTTCATCACTGCGCAAAGGAGGTCATGAGTCAAGGGACGGGCAAACTCCATTGCTGCGAGTTCCGTCGCTATAGCACTTGCTTCCCCAGGTCCTATCCAGATCGGGAGCACTCGTTCACCTGCAAGCTCTCTTAGAATAACGACGGGAGTATTCGTGGAACCATCGAGCCACAGACTTTGAACCCTGACTTCAACCAGCACTCGAAGGTCTCTCCGACATGAGGATACGTGTGGGGCAAATGCATCCAATGAGCCCCCACCAATACTCCAAAGTGACGCCTGGGTTCTCTGTAGATCCTACGATACTAGAGTTCTCGAGAACTCTAGGGGTCCACGTTACTAGTTAGCCCGCCAGTGACCTCAACCCCCCAAGGCATTCCTTAAGTCATCTACTCTGTCTGTAAGTTCCCAGGGGAAGAACTGGGCCTCATCACCACCCGCGTCTGGGAACTTTATTTCCGGCGCACGGCCAAAGTGACCGTATGCCGCTGTCGCCGTATAGATGGGTGCCCTAAGTCGGAGTCGGTCGATAATCCCTGCTGGGGTAAGATCGAAAACCTCCGATACGGCCCGGGCCAGTTCGTGATTAGAAACTTCAGCATCCCGAAGATTCGTCACGAGAATAGAAACGGGTTCAGCGACTCCAATCGCGTAAGCCAATTGGATTTCACATCGGGTAGCCAACCCGGCAGCGACGACATTCTTTGCCGCCCAGCGAGCTGCGTAGGCCGCTGATCGATCCACCTTCGTAGGATCCTTGCCTGAAAATGCACCGCCGCCGTGACGTCCCACGCCACCGTAGGTATCCACGATGATCTTTCGCCCGGTGAGGCCCGCATCCCCATGAGGTCCTCCGGTAACAAAGCGGCCAGTGGGGTTGATGTGGAATATACAGTGATCATCAACAAGCTCTTCGGGTAATACGGGTTCAATGACCTTTCTCGTGAGAGTTTCGACGATCTCGGAGTGCCGCACGTCCTCGTTGTGTTGAGCTGAGACCACCACCGTGTGTATACGGCGTGGCCGCCCATCCTCATACTCCACGGTAATTTGGGACTTACCGTCCGGTCGCAGCCACGGAACCTCTCCTGTCTTTCGAACATGAGCGAGTTGACGGGTGATAGCATGCGCGTACTGAATCGGTGCTGGCATTAGCTCAGGGGTTTCATTTGTTGCGTACCCGAACATCATCCCCTGATCTCCTGCCCCACCTGTATCGACACCCATCGCTATGTCGCTGGACTGTTGGTCAATACTTGTAAGTACGGCACAGGTCAAAGCATCGATACCATAAACCGCGTTCGTGTAACCGATTCGAGAAAGTGTACCTCGAACGATGTCAGGAATGTGAACGTAGGCTTCTGTGGAGACCTCACCGGCCACGAAAGCAAGGCCTGTAGTTACAAGGGTCTCGCAGGCGACCCTTGATTGTGGATCTGAAACAAAAAGATGGTCGAGGATAGAATCGGAAATCTGATCCGCGATCTTGTCTGGATGTCCCTCAGTTACTGATTCAGACGTGAATAACGTGCGTGACACGGTCGGACCTTGTGAAGTGCTTTATGCAGCTGGTGGGCCTAGCTAAATAGGGGCCGAACGCTACTCAGTCACACGGGAACCGACAAGCTCCAACGGCCCTGAAATACCTTTTCTAAGACCTCTCTTAGCGTCCAGAATCTCCTGGACTGGAAGGCCACGGGAGCTCACCGGAACCTCGATTGTTTCTGCACGATACAACCCTGATTCACCGGTAGAATGCACTCGACAAGAACTTAGCTAGGCTGAGATTGGGTGACCACTCGCATCAAGAATTCCTCCATCGCTCCTGCGGACGTATCCCAGGAGAACCTCTCCGCGAATTCCCGGGCACGCTCACCCATCTCTTGGCGAGTATCATGATCCGATAGAAGTGAAGCGATGGCCAGAGAGAGCTTTACAAGATCCCCATGTGGGACCAATAGGCCGGTCTTACCGGAGATTACAGATTCGCGAAGTCCTGGGGAGTCACTGGCCACAGTAGGAGTCGCGCAAGCACTCGATTCGATGCAAGAAATACCCCACCCTTCATTTGATGAAGTGAGCGCGTGGAGCCAGCATGTCCTCAACAGTTCCAGTTTCTTCTCTTCACTGACATAGCCCATGAAATCTACCTGATCAGTGATACCTAGTTCGGATGTGAGGGACTCAAGTCGCCCGCGATCATTACCTGCTCCTGCTATCTTCAGCGTCACCTCCACCCCCTTCCGTGATAGCTCATCAACTGCGCGAAGCAGCAAATCGACGCGCTTGTACTTCTTGAGTCGCCCCAAATAGAGAACGGTCGGCTTCTCCGTACGAGTATTGTCCGGATGAGGCGTGTACCGGTCAAGATCGATTCCATTCGGGATGACTTCTATCATTTCAGGTCGGAAACCTCTCCTAATTAAGTCTTCCTTGGTGCTTTCCGAGACAGCGATTGTCGGAGTTTTTCGGAAGATCCATGGTATCGGTCTTTCGAGGAGCCACGTGGCTGATGCAACCGGAATCCCTGCTTCCTCAAAGGCAGTTAGGCCGAACAGGTGATGCACCACCAAAGCGATCTTTAAGCGAGTCCAACACGGTGTGAAGACAGGTACTTTGTTCAGATCTTCCACGACGACATCGAATGGTTGATGAAAAAGGTGCCTCAGGAAGTATGGCGCTGCGGCGAAGAAGAACGTGTAGCGTGTCCCAGTTCGATGAACGTGGATTCCATCGAGATCTACCTGTGGATCACATCCACCCCAACCTGATGCCAACAGGGTTACATCGTGCCCTAGCTGGACCAAGCGGCTAAAGGTTTCATGGAGATGGATCTCGGCGCCGCCAGCTAAGGGGTTTTCCCGGTCGAGCCAATTCACGACCAGAATGCGCATCGATTAACCCGTCAGGTTCGTGGAATCAGTTGGTGTTTGGTTTGGTACTTAAAGACCGCGTCAAGGACGCCGTTCACAAAGCGCGGTGAATCTCCACCACCGTACGCCTCCGCGAGATGGATGGCCTCCTGAATAGAAACCTTGGGTGGAACCCCATCGAGGTAAAAGATCTCTACTGCTCCGATGCGTAAGATTGCTCGGTCGACGCTGGAGACACGTTCGAGATGCCAATTGTCTAATGCCGAACGAAGATGCGCATCAATCTCCTGCAGGTGATTCTCAATTAGCGTCACTAGAGTTCTTATGTAAGGCAATCTTCTAGGTGAGATAAGGCGTGTTGCTGTCGTATCATTCAGGGCATCTTCCAGGCTGCCATCGAAACCCACACACTCCCATCTATAGTGGATTTGGAGGACCCAGGCGCGCGCGCGCGTTCGATCGATCCGCTGAGTATGGCTGAGCCCGGCTATCTCGGTCAATTACTCGCCAGGCTACGATAAAGGTCAATCATCTGGAGGGCAGCCATCGCAGCCTCGTATCCCTTGTTATCCCCTCCTTCCCTCGCTCTCTCCAGGGCCTGCTTACGGTTCTCGGTGGTAAGCACGCCGAAGACAACCGGTATCGGTGCTTCGAGAGCGACAGCAGCCACTCCATTGTTTGTTGCCGAGCACACGTATTCGAAATGAGGGGTTTCACCACGAATCACACATCCTAACGTCACAATCGCATCATGCCGATCAAGTCGGAGCACTGTCGAGGCGGCCTGGGGCAACTCCCAAGCTCCTGGCACACGTATGACCTCAATCCCCTTGGGTTTCACCCCGTGTTCCGAAAAGCACGTCGTCGCCCCTGTGACTAAGCGGTCAGTGACATCGCTATTAAAGTGACTGGCTATAACTGCAATGCGGAGATTGGCAGCATCGAATCCGCTTCGTAAGGAACCGATCGGTGAGCCCTCCCTACTCACAACGTGTGTCCCAGCTTAGAGCGCTTGGTCTCGAGATATCGTTCATTGTGCTGGTTTGGTTCTACCAGCAGGGGTTCACTTCCAGTGATCTCGATATCATACCCATCCAGGCCGACAATCTTCCGTGGATTGTTTGTAAGAAGACGAATGGAGTGCAGGTTGAGGTCGAGGAGAATCTGAGCCCCGATCCCATAATCCCTGAGGTCAGGCTTGAAGCCGAGTTTTTCGTTGGCTTCCACTGTATCCAAACCTTCATCCTGAAGCTGATAGGCCTTGACCTTGTTCCCCAACCCAATACCTCGTCCCTCCTGTCGCAGGTATACGATTGCCCCCTGGCCTTCGGCATCAATCCGGCGCATAGCGGCCATCAGTTGCTCACCGCAGTCACACCGCATGGAACCAAACACGTCACCCGTCATACATTCGGAGTGCATACGAACCAGGACGCCACGCTTACTGCTTGGATCTCCCTTTATGATCGCCAGGTGTTCACGACCATCAAGCATGCTCTCATAGGCTATAACGTGGAATTCTCCATATTTTGTCGGAAGTTCAGCCTCGGCCACGCGTCGAATGATTCGGGTCTTCGTCAGCCTATACGCAACCATTTGAGCCACAGTGATGAACTTGAGACTGTGCTCAGTAGCGAACGTCTCAAGTTCTCGTCGGCGGGCCATCGTTCCGTCTTCGTTAAGGATCTCACAGATCACTCCCACAGGCGGAAGGTCGGCCATTCGAGCAAGGTCCACCGAGGCTTCTGTCTGCCCAACTCGCCGTAGAACCCCACCAGGCTTCGCTCGAAGCGGAAAGATGTGTCCTGGACGTCTCAGGTCACTCGGGTCAGAACTCGGACTCGTAAGGACCTCGATGGTTTTAGCACGATCTTGTGCGCTAATTCCGGTGGTGACTCCGAAACGACGATGAGCGTCCACCGAGACAGTGAAAGCCGTTTCTTGAGGGTCTGTGTTGCGTTGGGTCATAAGAGGCAGGTCAAGGTTGTCCGCCCGCTCATCTGTCAATGCGACACAGATTAGACCTCGGCCATGCTTTGTCATGAAGTTCACGTGATCCGGCGTGACTTTAGCGGCAGCCATAACCAAATCACCTTCATTCTCACGGTCCTCATCGTCAGCTACGATGATCATTCGGCCCTTTCGGATGTCCGCAATCGCGTTCTCAACGCTGTTGAAGTTCATTATGACTCCGTCACTCACTGCGCCCCGAGAAAATCTTGCTGACGTATTTCCCGATCAGATCACCCTCAACATTCACTGGTCCCTCCGGTTTAAGGTTACCGAGGTTTGTATGTTGAAAGGTGAAGGGTATTACACCAATGCGACAAACGCAGCCTTCCCTTACCTCGCTCACAGTCAGGCTTACCCCATTAATAGCGATCGATCCGTGTGAGACCGTAAGGGCGTAAACATCCTCATGGATGAAAAAATCCATCATCCAATACTCCCCTTCCTTAATAGATTGAATGAGGCAGCCTGTGCTATCTATATGTCCTTGAACGATATGTCCATCTATACGGCCGCCCATCCGCAAAGCCCGTTCTAGATTGACTCGTTCCCCCTCTTGATATGTTCCTGCGATCGTTCGCTCAAGGGTTGGGCCAATCACATCAAAGACAAAGTATTCGGGCGTCACCGAAATCACTGTTAGACAAGCACCGTCCACCGCTACCGACGCGCCCGGCCGCAGCGCAACTGCTAGTTCAGGGGCTTCTACTGAGAAGCGCCGAATATCTTGACGATCCTCGATTCCAATGATCCGCCCCATCTCCTCAATAATTCCATTGAACATCAGTCGGACTTCCGGTCAAGCACTATAAGGGTATCCCGACCATGCACTTTTGGCGGCAAGGCCGGGAAAAAGTTCTCCCAATTCAATGTCTCCGCTTCATCACCGAAAGCCGGAATACCGCCTCGTCCGAGTGTTCTTGGAGCAACGAACAAGTAGAGACGTTGAACTAAGTCTTCTCGAACCAAGCTGTTTGCCAGTTTGGCACCACCCTCACAGAGAACCGATTGAATACCTAATCCCTGGACCACGGCTATCACTGATCCGAGATCGAGGCCTCTCTCAGAGTTCGAAACCGAGTGGACATGCGCTCCGCCCAATTCCAGCCTCGTCACCTCGCTCTCAGGTGCGTCTCGACGTGTGAAAATATGCAGAGGGTTGAACTCGATATCCTCGAAGAGAGCAGCCTCGCTGGAAAGTTCAGCTCGCGCATCTAGAACCAATCTTCGGACATGACTACGCCCTAGCGGAGCCATCCGCACTGTCAAGCGCGGGTTGTCCGCCTTGAGCGTACCACTTCCAACAAGAATCGCTTCAAAGCCCGTCCTCAGACGGTGCACCTCTTGTTCAGCTTCCACACCCGTGATCTGGGTCCGGACTCCTGCAGGCATACCGATGTAACCATCCATACTCAGAGCTAGCTTGAGGGCAATGTACGGTGTTTCGTGAGTAGCTACGTGGAAGAACGAAGGATTTTCTGTACGGCCAACGTCCGGGTCCCATACCGGACCTACGACCTCAATCCCGCGTGCGGTCAACGTGCTTCTACCGCCCCCCTCGTTTATTCCGGGCTCAGCTGCACCATAGACGACACGAGATATCCCTGCTCGGATGAGCGCCTGAGAACAAGGTGGAGTTTTCCCCTCGTGATTACATGGCTCAAGGCTCACATAAGCCGTCGCACCTTCGGCCCGACTCTTAGCACCCTCTAGGGCCACAATCTCGGCATGAGGCCCACCAAATTCACTGTGGTATCCTTCACCGACCACTCGATCATTACGTACAAGGACACATCCTACGAGTGGATTAGGATGGACACGACCCCACCCCCGACGAGCGATCTTGCGCGCCCAGTCAAGGTAGGCGAGGTCTTCCTGAGAAAGAACCGTTTGATCGGAAATTTGCACTTCATTCATCGGTTGATATTGATCATCGTATCGTGAGTCGAGCACCTAAGCTTAGAAAAACGGACCCTCTTGTTGGGTCAAATGGCCCTAGGCTATACCCCTCCAACATGGGGAACCCCCAGGCCCAACCAAACTCAGTAGAGAGTTGCAGTATTAATAGACTGAGAGAAACACTACTGAACAGAACTGGCCGTCGTAGAATCAACGGGGCAGCGACCTCTGCAAGGTCATTACCCTGGGACAGGACACTGAGCTTGACCTGAGAGTTGTACGAATCCAAGCCAGCGCCTCCCATTAATCCCAGTAAGGACAGATCCTTCCCGATCGTTACACGCGCTGAGGTAACCGACGGTTCGATTTCGACGGCGGTATTGTACCCGTCGGACATCCAGTCAAAGCTCAAGAGCCCTATGGACCCACGGGAAATGCTGATTGCAATTCCGGGGAGCGTGAAAGTCTCACGAAGGAGGCCTAGACGAGTACCGAGGGAAAATCCCCCCACTCGACTCTCGAGCCCTCGTGCCGTTGGAAGGAACAGTATATTGCCCTGAGCTATGAGTTCTACGGCGAGGAACCCGCCCGCGGTAGGTTTCACCTGAAAGCCCTCAAACACTCCTAAAACTATACTTCCCTGCATCGTGGTAAGTAGAAAATCTTCCTTGGCTGAACTGCCTATAGGCTGATAAGTAAGGTCGGGAATACGAGCCATTAGCCCGGCGGCTCGGAACGCTATCTCTAATTTTGGGGCACCGCTCCGAAGCGGGCCCCAACTCCCAGGTACCTCAGAACCCAAACCCAGCAGTAGTCCTGTATTTCCAAGTAGTCCTCTTGCAGCCAATGCGCCATCAACACAAGCGTGGGAAAACTGAGGTGCCACCCTAACACAGCTTGAAGCCAACTCTTGGAGTTGCTGGGCAGAGCTAGAGAGTGGCAGGCTGAAAGCTAAGAGGATGGGCAACACCAGCGCCCGGGTGCTCACCTGTATTCGATCCCCTCCCTGCCACTAATCTCTCCAATCACCCAGGCATCAACTCCCTTCTGACGGGCTGATGAAATCACCGACGTGGTCTGGTGTTCTTCTACCACGGCAATCATTCCAATCCCCATATTGAACACACGGTCCATCTCTTCCGTCGTAATATCGCCACCTTTCTGGAGGATTCGGAAAGCCAGGGGAACTTCCCAGGTGGACCGGTCGATTACGGCCCCCAGGCCATCCGGCAAAACCCTCTTGAGGTTCCCTGGGATACCGCCACCCGTGATGTGAGCCAGTCCTTTGATGGAGTCATCGCACAGCGGATCGATGAGGGCGGGGAGATAACTGCGGTGAACCGTCATTAACTCTTCCGCAACAGTCCTCCCCGTGCCTGGTAGTTGACTGGTATGAGATAACCCCATTACGTCGAATACAATATGCCTTGCTAGAGTGTACCCATTCGTATGCAAACCCGATGACGCATGGCCGACTAGGACATCACCCTTCTCAATCCTGGATCCATCCAAGAGAGCATCTCTTCCTACCACGCCAACGATAAAACCCGCCAAGTCATACTCGCCCGGGGAATAGAGATCAGGGAGTTCTGCTGTCTCACCCCCAAGTAGGGCGCAGCCGTTCTCCTTGCATGCTTCAGCTACTCCTCGAACCACGTTTACTACTACTTCTTCATCGAGTTTTCCAAGCCCAAGGTAGTCGAGAAAAAATAATGGGTGGGCCCCCTGCACTAATATGTCATTCACGCAGTGGTTCACGATATCACGACCAATCGTGTCGTGAACCCCTGTCATAAATGCCAACTTGATCTTGGTTCCCACACCGTCCGTGCTTGATACAAGAATGGGGTTAACTACGTCCTCTGGGACCACGTAGAGTCCTCCGAACCCCCCAACCTGCGAAAGCGTCCGAGCGTCCACTGTCGACTGGACCAGCACCCCAATGCTTCGCATAGAACGCTCGGCAGCTTCTAGGTCAACTCCCGCTTCACGATACTTCATTTCGCCATTAGACACGCCTCTCAATCTCCTCACCTACCTCGAATCTGGTCATCGCTCTAAGCTTTGCGACACGTGCTAGAATCTCCGGTTCACCCAAGTCCTTGAGACCATCAATACTGAACTGTTCAACTGCGAATGAACCAAGCACGGATCCGTATACCATGGCACGTCGAAGGTTGTCAACCGCCACAGACTCCTGTTGGGCTACGTATCCAAGAACTCCACCTGCGAACGCATCTCCAGCGCCAGTAGGATCAAATACCTGCTCTAGAGGGAATCCTGGTACAAAGAAGATCCAGTCATCAGCGAAGAGGATCGCTCCGTGTTCTCCCTTCTTAATGATGACGATCTCGGGACCCCTCTCCTGGATCCATTGGGATGCTCGAATCAGGTTGGATTTCCCTGCCAGTTGACGAGCCTCTTCATCGTTGAGCATGAGAATATCGACTCGAGCGAGGAGGTCGGTGAGGGCTTCCCGCTTCCCCTCAATCCAATAATTCATCGTGTCACAAGCGACCACCTCAGGCGAATCTACCTGGTCCAATACCTGGTGCTGCAGCACAGGGTCTATGTTTGCTAAGAACACATACTGAGACTGCCGAAACTCTCCGGGGATCTTAGGTCTAAATTCTTCGAACACCCCGAGATGGGTCTCAAGGGTATCACGCGTGTTCAGATCCGAGTGATACCTGCCTGCCCAGGAGAAGCTTTCTCCATCCTCTCTCTCAATCCCTGAAAGATCGACACCCCGGTTGCTGAGAAAGCGGAGTTGGTCCAATGGATAATCGTGACCTACTACACCCACAACGCTCACGTCCGTAAGGAGTGAAGCCGAAGCTGAGAAGAAAATTGCAGATCCACCGAGTACCCGTTCTGCTTTCCCAAAAGGAGTTTCTACCGAGTCTAACGCAATGCTGCCTACGCAGAGGATCGACATACCAAATTAGTCCTTTCAGCTGAAACCCTGTTACGCACTATCGTCCTTAATGGCTTGGCTCATTCGTGTAGGCGCAGCTATCCCCAGAACCGTCAGGCCGTTCCGCAGTACAACTTGTAACGCACGGGCAAGAATAAGGCGTGCACTCCGGAGTGTGAGGTCATCTACTAGTACCGCGAGATCTGGGTTCCGACTCGGATTACCGGCGTGATACCAGGCGTTCGCGGCCCCAGCCGTTTGTTCAAGGTAGTCACACACAATATGTGGCGCGCTATTCTCGGCTGCGCGCTCTAGCACATCGGGGAACGACCCGAGTTGGTTAATAAGTTGACGTTCATGATCCTCTGTGAGTGTAGAAAGATCTGCTGACCCCGCTTCGATCTTCTCGGGCACGATCTGTGCTTTGGCGAAGATTGAGCTCATCCGTGCATGCGCGTACTGGATCTTGTACACGGGGTTCTTGTCAGAATGATCGAGTGCTGCACCCAGATCGAACATCATCTGAGCATCTGGTTTCCGCATCTGGAAGAAGTACCTGGTGACATCAACTCCGACGTCTCTGTAGAGCTCCCGAAGAGTCGTGTTCTCACCTGCTCGCTTTGAAAACTTTACTTCCTTTCCCTCTCGTACGACGCGAACCATCTGGTGGAGTACGTATTCTGGATACCCGGCAGGAAGTCCCAAGGCCTGCAGTCCGCCTCTCACTCGCTCCACAGTGCCATGATGGTCCGATCCTTGGACGTTGATTACTCTCTGGAACCCTCGTGCCCACTTATGCATGTGGTACGCCACGTCAGGAAGGAAGTACGTCGGAAGACCGTTTTTTCTCACCATCACTCGGTCCTTCTGGTCACCGAACTTGGTTGTTTCAAGCCAAGTGGCACCTTCTCGCTCATAAACCAAACCTGTTTCCCTAAGGGCTTCTAAGGTTGAACTAACACGACCGTTCTGGTACAGGGAAGATTCGAGATAGTACTCGTCGAAGCGCACCCCAAAGTCACTGAGGTCTCGATCTTGTTCCTTTCGGAGGGATCGAACTGAGAATTTTCGGATGTGGTCAATGGCCCGCTCGGATTCGTCTTCCACAAATCGATCCCCAAATTCCTTCACTAGAGCCTCAGCAAGTTTGCTAACGTACTCACCATGGTACCCTCCCTCGGGAATCTCTGCGTCATGTCCAGTTTGATCCAAATATCTAGCTCGGACGCTTTCCGCGAGCTTATCGATCTGTGTTCCTGCATCGTTGTAATAGAACTCACGGTGCACGTCCCAACCTGTCCACTCAAGCAGAGATGCAATCGCATCCCCTAGAGCCGCCTGCCGACCATGGCCCACGTGCAACGGACCGGTCGGATTCGCCGATACAAATTCGACCATAACTCGGGCACCTTCCCCGATTGTGGATCTGCCGAAAGTCCGATCCTTCGTCACAATCTGGTCTAGAACTGAGGCCACCGTGCCAGAGGAAAGTTTGAAGTTGAGGAATCCAGGTCCAGCTACCTCAACCGATTCGATGCCTGCAGTATCCAGTTCAAGGCGAGCCGCAATTTCCTCTGCGATCTCTCTAGATGATTTCCCGATCTCCCGGGATACAGTCATAGCGATATTGCAAGCAACGTCACCATGACTCGGATCACGTGGGCGTTCAAGATAAACGGACGCCTTACCAAGACCCATTTCCTTAAGAACCGCCTTGAGGGCGGTTTCTAGGGGTTCGTGGGCCACTGGTCAGCTATCGGACTTAGAGTGGGGCGATCCTGACCCAGAGGTTTCAGTACCGGTCTTGGAATTCCCATTTGCGGCCCCCGCATCGGTCTTCGAGGGGACGTCTCTGGTCTCTCTGGAACCTGACTCCGACTTGCTGGCTTCTCCGCCACTCTCCGAAGAAGCTCTCTTCTTATAGTCTTCAGACCTATAATCTGTGATATAAAACCCCTCTCCTTTGAAAATAAAACCGGCACCTCCAGAAATCATGCGTTCTGAATCCTGCCCGCATTCTGGACACTCAGCTCCAGGGTCCACGGAGATCCTTTGGAATACCTCAAATTGGTGCCCGTTTGGGCAGCGATAATCGTAGGTCGGCATGGGCAACGAAGCTAACAAGGGACACCATGGGCGCCTACCCGTCGTAAGTCCCCCACTCTGAGCGGAGGGCGTTGCTTAGTTCTCCCAGGGTGACATCAGCTTTCACAGCCGAGATAAGCTGGGGCATGAGGTTCTCTTCACCACGTGCCACCGAGCGTACCTCTTCGAGCTGCGCTCTAACCTCAAGATCTTGCCTTTCTTTCTTTAGTGATCCAAGTCGGGCAATCTGTTTCTGCTCTAAGGTGTGGTAATCGGGCTTCCTTACGTGTAGAGGATCCTCTTCCTCAGCATGCACATTCACGCCCACGACTTCCCTACTGCCAGCCTCTACCTCCAGTTGAACTTCATATGCAGCATTGTGGATCTCCTCCGCCATGTACTCAAGGGCCCTTGGCGCTCCGCCCAATTCGTCAATCTTTTGGAGGTAATCGAGTGACAAGCGTTCGATTTCGTCAGTGAGAGCTTCAATGTAGTACGAGCCGCCAAGCGGGTCTGCTGTTCGGGTTATGCCGGATTCGGAGGCAATGATTTGTTGGGTCCGGAGTGCTAGTTTTGCTGCCTTCTCAGTCGGTAGAGCAAGCGCCTCATCATAACCATTGGTATGCAGAGACTGACTACCACCGAGTGCGGCTGCCAACGCTTGTATCGTAACACGCACTACGTTATTGAGGGGTTGCTGAGCACTGAGGGTCGACCCACCGGTTTGGGTATGGAATCGGAGGCGACATGACTCCTCGGATGCTTCGTGATGTTCTCTTAGGAGGGTCGCCCAGAGTCGGCGTGCGGCACGAAACTTAGCCACTTCTTCAAGAAGGTCATTATGGGCTGCGAAGAAGAACGAGAGCCGGGGCGCAAATGTTTCGATATCGAGACCGGCGTCCACTGCACGAGCTACATACTCGAGACCATTTGCGAACGTGAACGCGAGCTCTTGTGGTGCGGTAGCCCCCGCTTCTCGAATATGGTAACCGGAGATCGATATAGGATTCCACTTCGGAAGCTCTTCTGAGGAAAAGGCAATGACGTCAGTGACGAGTCGCAGGCTGTTTTCAACTGGGTAGATATACGTTCCGCGGGCGATATACTCCTTTAGGACATCATTCTGGACCGTGCCAGCAAGACGATCTCGCCTGACCCCTCGCTCATCCGCCACTGCTACGTAGAGAGCCAACAAGATCGCAGCGGTGGAATTGATGGTCATCGAAGTAGATACCTGTTGCAGTGGTATCCCCTCGAATAGGCACCGCATGTCTTCCAGTGAATCAATAGCGACCCCAACTCGTCCGACCTCACCGCTCGCTATTTCAGCATCTGAGTCATACCCCATCTGGGTCGGCAGATCGAAGGCTACTGAGAGTCCTGTTTGACCATTCTGTAGGAGATAACGAAATCTCTCGTTCGTTTGCTCGGCAGTGCCGAAGCCCGCGTACTGTCGCATAGTCCATAGTCGGCCCCGATACATATCCGGGTAGATCCCGCGAGTGAAAGGAAATGCACCGGGAGCGGGTTCTCCATCCTCATTTTCAGGGGTGTAAACGGACTGCACCTCGATACCGCTATTGGTACGCACTGGCTGATCACTCCTGTTCTCCTTCATTCCTCAAGTCATTTCGTCTTTGAGTGAGCCAAGGTCCACCAAAACCTGTCCGTTTTCGACAACATCTCCCCTCGCCACATGAATCCCCAGGACGCGTCCTCCCGTCTCCGTCTTCACCTCATTCTCCATTTTCATTGCTTCCACGATGACCAATCCCTGCCCTGCTTCAACCAAGTCCCCTAACTCGACCTCGACGCTTACCACCACTCCAGGCATAGGCGCAGATAACGACCTAGGTCGTTGGACTTGATGTTCGCTCCTCTTCATTTCTAGGATGGCCCTACCGAGACAGTCGAGCACATCCACACGGAACTTCCTTCCGTTAAATCGGATGTCCCATGATCCTCTACCAGACTTGACTGCCCTCATGCGGTGGGAAACCCCGTTCAAGATCATACTGTATTGGTTCGTTTCTCCGATTGTGGATAAATCTACGACTACAGGTTCGCCATTTATCCTCACAACGTCCTCGGCAACCTCAACCTCGCATTTGTAGTCCTCTACTCTGACTTCGTAGATCATTAGTTGCCAGATCGTTTAAGGATCATGACGGTTTCGATGTGCGCGGTCTGAGGAAAAAAATCGAATGCACGATGCTCTACCAGAGAGTACACGGGTGCCAGTCGATAGAGGTCTCGTGCAAGGGTGGCCGCGTCACAACTTATGTAGATAACCCTTTTGGGTGGAGCAGCCAGAATTTGAACGGGGACAGAATGCTCTAGTCCGCTTCGTGGTGGGTTGAGAACCAATAAGTCTGTGGGTAGATAATCTGATATGTGTTCTTCTACCGTTCCCTGAACTGTCTGATAATTTTCGTCGTCTCTCACGAAAGGTGATGCTAGAGCGGCCGCGCTCACATCGATCCCAACAACCCTCGTGCCTAGATTCGCGAGGGTTCGGCCGTATTGGCCGATACCGCAATAGGCATCGATGGCAGTATCGGGGAATCCAGCCCTTACCTTCACGTATTCTTCCAACAACTGAGCAGCACCACGGTTCACCTGTAGGAAGGCATCTCCTATTAGCATGACACGGTTTCCACCCCATACGTCCTCGTGAGGCCTACCATGGACCAATTCTATCTCTTCTGAATCGGACGGATGATGCCAGACAGTGGATACAGACGGTACACGGTTCACCAAGTTTTCAGCGTTCCAGGGACTTCTTCCTCCCTGCACAAATAGATATACACCGGATTTAGAGTTCCGCAGTGTTAGCCGGAGCCGTCCTCCGGCTGGAAGGCGTGCGGCGTTAGCTCCCCAGTTTTCCCTCAGTGATGTCCAGGCAGAGCTTAATTCTGGTTCGGGCAGGATACACTCGTCCTTGATATCGACCACATAATTACTTCGCCGAAGGTGGTGAAAGCCTGCTACCACCCGACCTCCACTAAGCCTCTTTAGTGTGAAGGTGATCTTGTTACGGTACCGTAAGGGCTTTGGTGAAGCTGTGACGGCGACTTCATCTACTTCCAGCCTACCGATTCGGGACAAGGCGTCAACGACAAAGCGCCCTTTCCATTTCAATTGCTCAGTGTATGGAAGGTGTTGCAGAGAACATCCCCCACATCGTTCATATAGGGGACAGGGGGGATCTGTACGTTCCTCGGATGGTCGAAGGACTTCGTCCACATGACCGTTCGCCCATCGACGTTTCACTGCAGATACTCGGACACGAACAAGGTCTCCTGGTGCAGTCCGTGGTACGAAGACGACCCGACCATCCGGAAGCTTCCCCACCCCCGATCCATTCGAAGCCATGCTCCGGATCGTGACCTCAGCTAGTTCGCTAACAGGCTTTACAACCATCAGTTTTTAACTGACTTCCACGGCCACCATTCTGACTTCCAGCGGGACATCTCCGGTGTCACTTGAGATATCCGTGTCTGTCGTCCTTCATCCAGTTCGAGGAGTGCTGCTGCGATGGCAATCAAGCGGAAATCATTTGGGTCTGAGTCACTCTTCTGTAGCAATTCCGGATGTTCTTCCAAATACCGAATCGAAAGATGTCCTTCTACAAAATCGGGCTCATCCATTACTCTTCGTTGGAATGACACACTGTTCTCTAGCCCAACGAGAAGGAACTCGTCGAGGGCCCTCGCCATTCGACTGATTGCGTCCGCGCGTGTTTTCCCGTGCACGATGAGCTTCCCGAGTAAGGGGTCATAGTGGCGAGAGATATAAGAGCCCTCTCTTATCCCCCCATCCCAACGAACTCCGGGCCCCGTCGGTACCTGCAGGCGATCGACTGTTCCCGTGCAAGGAAGGAGCCCCGTAAGAGGATCTTCTGCGGTAATCCGGCACTCTATCGCATGCCCCGACAACTGCACGTCGTCCTGAGTGAAGTCGAGTGGCTCACCCGAAGCGATCCTAATCTGCCAGTCCACAATGTCTATTCCAGTTACCAGTTCAGTTACCGGATGCTCTACCTGAATTCGGGTATTCATCTCCAGGAAGTAATACTTCCCATCCTCATATAGGAATTCCACGGTCCCTGCACCCTCGTAGTCGATAGCCCGTGCCGCCTGAACCGCGGTTTGTCCGATAGACAAACGCTCTCTTACGGAGAGGGCCGTAGCCGGTGATTCTTCGATCAGTTTCTGGTGCCGTCGCTGGATGGAACACTCGCGCTCTCCCAGGTGGACTATATTGCCCTGCATGTCGGCCAGTATCTGAACTTCAATATGACGCGGGCGTTCGAGGGCACGTTCCAAGTAGAGAGTACCGTCTCCAAATGCCGAGAGTGCTTCTCGTTCGGCTGCCTCAAAGGCAGCCTCAAGGTCGTGAGCATCCTGTACTTTTCGCATTCCTTTTCCGCCCCCCCCGGCAGCTGCCTTGACTAGCACCGGAAAGCCGATTGTATGCGCAGCTGCCAAAGCTGCCTCGACATTAGACACGGGCTCAGTAACACCGGGGATTATGGGCACACCGACATTCTTCATGTATCGCCGTGCCTCAGTCTTATCGCCCATCACCGCGATCACCTCAGGAGAGGGGCCCACGAATACGAGACCAGCATCTCGCACAGCTTTCGCGAAAAAGGAGCGTTCTGCTAGGAAGCCATAGCCCGGATGAATAGCGTCAGCTCCAGATGCCTCAGCCACTTCGATGAGACGCTCAGCACAGAGATAGCTTTCTGAGGAAGCTGCCGGACCAATCAGGTAAGCTTCGTCGGCTTCTAGAACGTGCGGAGCCAACCGATCGGGCTCCGAATACACAGCGATAGCACGAATCCCACGCTCTCGTGCAGCTCTGACTATGCGAACGGCAATCTCGCCACGGTTGGCGATAAGAAGCGATCGGATCAAGGGGTTATGTAGGAAGAGAGAGAAGTATTAGAAAGATCTTAGAACCCAGACCAAGCTCACAAACTAAGGGGAAAGTAGCCTCGAACCTGACCTTAATAGCACGCGCCCCAACCCCGATACACCGCGACCATAAATCACTTCACTACCCTGGTCATCCTAGAGTGGGATATTACCGTGTTTCTTGGGTGGGTTTTGATCGCGTTTATTCTGTAACATGTCCAGAGCGTTTATCAGACGGTCACGTGTCTCTCGGGGGTCTATTACATCGTCTACGTACCCCCTGGCAGCAGCTATATACGGATGAGCAAACTTTTCCCGATACTCTTCTATTCGAGCTTTCTTTGCAGCTTCTGGATCCTCAGCCGCGGCAAGTTCTCGGCGAAAGAGAATTTCCACGGCCCCCTCCGGTCCCATCACCGCAATCTCGGCCTGAGGCCATGCTAGATTAATGTCGCCACGAATGTGTTTCGAATTCATTACGTCGTAAGCTCCACCATACGCCTTACGAGTGATGACCGTCAGTTTCGGCACGGTCGCCTCTGCGAAGGCGTATAGGAGCTTGGCACCGTGACGTATGATGCCTCCGTGTTCCTGTGCTACACCAGGCAAAAAGCCAGGAACATCCACTAAAACAACCAATGGAATGTTAAAGGAGTCGCAAAACCGAACGAATCGAGCTCCCTTGTCGGATGCATCAATGTCGAGCGCTCCAGCAAAAGACGCAGGTTGGTTTGCTATGATCCCCACAGGCCTCCCGCCCAGACGGGCGAGGCCCACGAGGATATTCTCAGCAAATTGGGCATGGACCTCGTAGAAATCACCCCCGTCGACCACGCACTTGATGACATCCCTCATGTCATACGGTTGATTGGGACTGTCGGGTACAACTTCCAGAAGTTTCTCATCCTGGCGGTCATACGGGTCAGTGCACTTCAGGACAGGCGGGAGTTCCGTATTGTTTTGAGGGAGGTAGCGCATCAGTTCGCGCACTGACGCTAAGCATTCGGGTTCACTGTCATACGCAAAATGTGCAACTCCAGATACTGAAGCGTGCACTTCAGCTCCCCCAAGACCTTCCATATCAATGTCTTCATGCATCACCGTCTTCACAACATTCGGACCCGTTACGAACATGAAGCTGGTCCCTCGAACCATGTAGACGAAGTCCGTAATTGCTGGAGAATAAACAGCCCCACCTGCACAGGGACCAAGAATCACACTAATCTGGGGAATCACCCCGGACGCGAGTGTGTTCCTCAGGAAGATGTCCGCGTATCCACCAAGGCTCACGACCCCTTCCTGTATTCGTGCACCTCCGGAATCGTTCAATCCGATCAGCGGCGCTCCGTTCTTCAGAGCCAAGTCTTGAACCTTGACTATCTTCTCAGCGTGAGCCTCTGAAAGTGAGCCACCGAAAACCGTAAAATCCTGGCTGAACACATAAACGAGCCGCCCATGGATCGTGCCGTAACCGGTCAGGACACCGTCGCCGAGGATCTTCTTTTCATCGAGTCCAAATTCTGTAGATCGGTGAGTTATGAACCGATCCAACTCAATGAATGAATGTTCGTCTAGGAGCAGATCCAGCCGCTCCCGTGCAGAGAGTTTTCCACGCTCGCGTTGTGCACTGAGTCGTTCTTTCCCACCTCCGATCTCGGCGCTACGGCGAAGCTTCTGGAGCTTTTCAAGCTTCTCATGTATTGACATCAGACTGTCACGCTTTCAGCCGATTGGTACAAGTATACCGTCATCGATGTAGACCACCTCAGTCTGGCGAAGGATTCGTCCATCCACAACTGAGTAAATCCCAGTTACACCTTCGACCTCGCGTAAGGCTTCGATGGCTAATCGAATCTCCTCGGGAGAGCGGGCCCCACTCTTCAGACCTTCGAGGAGTACAAGTGCAGCATCGTGACCGATCGCAGGGACTGCGCTAACGAGGCTCCTCTGGAAGTGCGCTTCATAGGCCTTCCGGAACTGGAACTGTCTTGCTCCCTCTTCGGTACGGCCTACAGCAGTAGTAGCGACCACACCGGTCGTATGACGAAGATTCACTCTTTCGAGTACCTGAGGGTCAGTCCATCCTGATGTACCGAGTATGTCTATCGCTAGCGTGTCCAACCCGTAATGAACTATCTGCGGAGCGACGAATTCCACATCCTCCGAGGGAATGGGTAGAAAAAACGCAACTGGTTCCAACATCTCCACATCAAGGGTGTCATCCTCATCAAGGCCAAGTGCCGCAATCTCCGCGGCTCTCAGCGCATCTTGGGCCGCTATGATTTCTTCACCAAAACAGGTCGCCCCCACCTCGTATGCATAGCGCCCAACAACCGGAAGACCTAGAGCTTCTGACACCTCTCGAAAAGCGTCAGCTTCGGCAATGGATGCGGGCGCCTGGGAGTGAAGGATCGCTATCCGCGCGTAGCCGTATTCATGTGCGTAACTTGCTATGGCGGCCGCTGCCACGGGATCAGGACCCTCCAGCGAATAGACTCCCGGTCCTGCCCGGGAGGCACTTCGAGCGGTGGGCGAAACAAGGGGGACTCCTGTGCGACGAGCTCTTCCTCCTACTTCGAGAGAAGCGTCCTCTAAGAATCCTATCACTCCTTTGACCTTGGAATCCTCGAGTTCCCTAACCAACCTCACAGTAAGGCCTGGGTCACCCTCGTTGTCCATGGCAGTGATACGCACATTGAAGAGGGTCTTGTCCATCTCCGCGACTGCAACTTCGACTCCTTCCTCTATCAGGCGAGCAAACTCGGAAAGAGCCGGCGGCCCTCCATTGGGAAGCAGTGTTGCGATTTCCAAGGTCGTGATATCAGCCCGGGAGGCTTGCTGAAAAGATTCCTGACGCGCAATGGAATCTTCCTCTGTGACGCCCTGATCCGGTATTCGGCCTATGAGTTCAGGGGCGCCTATTTGATCCCTACTATCCACGATTATATCATTTTGAGCTGGGTCGATAACCGAAGTGCTGCCCCGTGGTCCTGCCAGTTGGCAGCTACCGAAGAATACAACAGCAAAGAGCAGGTCGATCGGGATCACCGACATTCGCTCAACCTGAAAACGACCAGTCATGTAGGAGTAGCAGACAGAGCAAACAGAGCCACCCGTAACTGTTTCTCGAAGCCCATCATTGTGAATCCTCTGTAACCTGCTATTCCGAGTCAGACATTTCACCTTCTCCCTCTGACTCATCGTCAGACTCGA
>DCAD01000055.1:108623-149632 GCA_002311875.1 Gemmatimonadales bacterium UBA1142
ACTCGACTTCAGACGACTCCACCTTCGGATCGGTCTTCCGCTTCTTCTTGAGCTCTCCATAGCCGACTGGTTCGTCTTCAGGCCCACTCTCAGCCTCTGTTTTCTTTACGGCGAGGGCCGCAGCTATAGCTCGAGCTTCCTCAATCTCCTCCGGAGATTTCCGATCTGGAGTCTCGGTGATCTCAAGAGCGATCTTCCTACTAGCAGCATCTGATTTGGTCACCCGAATACTGACGGAGTCACCGGGTGAATAGTACTCCTCGAGCTTTTCAGTCTCATCTATACCAGCATCGCCCAAGGGCACGAAACCCTCAACTTCATCCTCGAGGTGGACTATGAGCCCGTCCTCCTCTAGCCGAACCACTTCTCCACTAGACTCAACTGCAGGCGCAAAACGTTCGACAAGCATTGGCCAAGGGTCATCTGTGAGTTGTTTTAGTCCGAGAGAAATTCGTTTGTTTTCCGGATCGACATCGAGGACCACTATCTTGATTGAGCTACCCTTTTCTACCATCTCTGACGGGTGTTGGACTCGTCTCGTCCAACTCATATCTGAGACGTGAATAAGTCCATCTATCCCAGATTCGATCTCTACAAATGCCCCGAACGAAGTCAGGTTTCGTACCGTTCCCCCGAGAGTGGTACCAGTCGGATATTTCGCAGGCAATGCCAGCCAAGGATCTTCTTCGATCTGCTTCATGCCCAGAGAGATCTTCTCGTCCGCTGAATCGACCCGAAGCACGACAGCCTCGATCTCTTCACTGATTGCGACAACCTTCGAAGGGTGTCGGATATTACGGGTCCACGACATCTCTGATATGTGGACCAGACCTTCTACGCCTCGCTCAAGCTCGACGAAAGCACCGTAATTCGTTATCGACACCACCTTTCCATGAACCCGAGCACCGACGGGGTATTTCTTATCAATATCCGTCCATGGGTAGGGCAATAACTGCTTGAGCCCGAGTGAGATTCGCTCTCGGTCCCAATCGATATCTAGGACCTTCACGTCGATACTTGTTCCGATATCGACAACCTCGGATGGATGCCCGACTCGACCCCACGACATGTCCGTGATATGCAGAAGTCCGTCAAGTCCGCCAAGATCGATGAATGCGCCAAAATCGGTAATATTCTTGACCTGCCCCTCCCGGACCTGGCCAATAAGGAGCTCTTTGACAAGGGTCTCGCGCTTCTTCTCGCGCTCACCCTCAAGGATCACTCTCCGCGAAACCACGATGTTCCGACGACGCTTATTCAGCTTGATGATCCTGAACTTATAAACCTCCCCGAGGAGATCCTCTATATTGGGGACTCTCCGAAGAGCAATCTGAGATCCTGGAAGAAACGCATCGACCCCCATGAGATCTACAGTGACACCACCCTTGATCTTTCGAACTAGAGTTCCCTTAACAGAACGATCCGCGTCGTGAGCTTCCCGGATCTTCTCCCATACCCTTAGGAAGTCCGCCTTCTTCTTCGACAGTACCACCACACCATCATCATCTTCGAGACTTTCGAGTAGAACCTCGACTTCCTCTCCCTCGGCTGGAAGCTCCTTAAATTCCTCAAGAGCGACCGCACCTTCACTCTTGAAACCGAATTCTAAGATCACTACCGCATCGGTCACTTTGAGAACAGTCGCCTTAACGATCTCGCCTTCCTTGAACTCCTGGAAATCCGCACTGAAATGGGAAAGGAGGACCTCGAACTCTTCTTTCGAGGTGGAGAGTTTCTCTTCCCCATAGGGATCATTGAAGAGTTCTGGTGAAATCCCATCAACAAGTTCCTGAACAGAATTCATCGCCTGTGCTTCTTGGGCGGATAACGTTGTCACTTCTCCTGTCATAGCGTCGACCACTGTCTCTTCACCAGAATCCAGGTCGTCGCCAGCCGAATCTCGGGCTCCTGTTTCCAGATCCTGCGGATCCGAGTCGTTTTCAGGCTCTAGGATATCACTCATCACAACTCCAATCGTTACCCGAACGAATGCAAGGGCAACAAAACCGGTGCTCGGGGGACAAGCCCGGGTTGAAGGGTTAGCAGGGTGAGAAAAGCTAGATTCTGTCTAGAACAGGGTCAACCGAGCAACAAGGTCTACCACAGCTTGCACCTGCTCTTCAAACTCCAGCCCCGTGGTATCAAGTTCGACCGCATCCTCTGCCTTCTTGAGCGGTGAGATTGAACGTTGGGTATCCGATCGGTCCCTCGTATCGAGGGCCTTCGCCTGGCGGGCAATCTTGAAGTTATCCGGAGAACACTCACCCACTTCCTTCAAGCGTCGCCTCGCCCGTTCTTTGAGATCAGCGATTAAGTAAACCTTAACTTCGGCATCAGGGAAAACCACAGTCCCCATATCCCGGCCGTCCGCAACCAAACGGCCATCCACTCCTGTTCTTCGTTGTAACGCCAAGAGGCTATTGCGGGAAGCCGGGATACTTGCCACAGCAGAAACATGCTCCGTAACCCCAGGCGTGCGTAGTTCACTATCTACTTCCTGGCCTGCTACAAGGACTTGGAATCCATGTTCAGTTGTTTCAAGATCAATATTCAAACTCTGAAATTCTTCTTCCCCCAGAGCTGCCCATTCCTTCTCTGCCAGTCCAGATCTTAGGAGCCCGAAGGTTAACGCTCGGTACAAAGCTCCTGAATCTAGATGACGAAAGCCTAGTCGTGTCGCTGCAGCCTTCGCTGTACTCGACTTTCCAGAGCCCGCCGGACCATCAAGCGTGACGATCGGGCCCTCACGTCTGTGTTGGGATATCATGTGTGAGATCTTTGAACGAGGGCATCTAGAAGTGGCCAGAATCCTGGAAAGCTGACATCTGACAGTGTTGGGTCGTCTATCTCGATATGGTTCTTCCGCACCTTTGCGAGCACCCCAAATGCCATCGCTATCCGATGATCACCAAAAGCCTGAATTCGACCCGTCAACGGACGGCTAGTCCCCTCAATTTCAAGTCCGTCCTCATACTCTGTGACCTCAACTCCTAGCATCCGAAGGTTGTGCACCAACGAGTGAATCCGATCCGATTCTTTCACTCTGAGTTCGCCTGCTCCACGAATAGTTGTTATCCCCTTGGAGCAGGCCCCCATCGCAGCAATGATAGGGAGTTCATCGATAACGCTGGGAACCTCCTCCGCGATCACATCCGTACCATGCACCTCTGAGGGGTTAGCCGTCACTGAACCCTGTGGCTCGCAAGTATACCCTCTGTCAGGCTCCTCTATCGTCAAACTAACGCCCATTCGTGCAAACACGTCCAGGAACGCAGTCCGCGTAGGATTCAGGCCGACATTCACTGTAGTGATGGAGGTACCGGCTCCTCCGAGAGCAGCTAGAGCAAGGATAAACGCAGCGGAGGACACGTCCCCAGGGACCGAAAAATCGAGTGGAGAGAGAACATTAGACGGATCCCCGAGTTCCACTTGATGACCTTCGGGTACGTCTCGGGTTGAAATTGCAACCCCTCTCTGAGCGAGTAGGCGCTCCGTGTGATCTCGAGACCGCCGTGGCTCCGTGACGATCGTTCGGGCACCACCTACAAGTCCAGCCAACAGGATTGAACTCTTTACCTGGGCGCTAGCCACCGGACTTCGCCACTCGATTGAACGAAGCGGGTGTGAATGATCGACCCTGATGGGTATATGTCCCTCTACATCTAAGTATTCTAGTTGGGCGCCCATCGCCTCGAGAGGATCACACACTCTATGCATGGGGCGAGCCTGTAGGGAGGTATCTCCCACCATGGTCGCTACAACCTCACTACCGGCGAGCACGCCGAGAAGAAGACGAGCTCCCGTGCCGCTATTACCCAAATCAAGATCCTGTGAGGGGGATTTCAGACCATCCAACCCGACGCCGGTAATGGATACCTCACTCCCGTCTCTGGGGATCGACGGGAGTGGCACTCCCAACATTCGGAGTGCTCGAGCTGTAGCCTCAGCGTCACCACCGTAAAGCAACCCTCTTACCCGACTCTCACCCGAAGCAAGTGAAGACAGAATAAGCACTCTTTGAGTAATCGACTTATCACCCGGGACATGGACCTTCACGAAGCCAGAATCCCTTTGCAGCCCATTCTCACCCTGAGGTCGTTCCCTCTCGTTTAGTCCTCATCTATATCACCAAACCAGCCTTTGATTCCGGTGGTGAAAGAAGTCACTCATGAGTCAGGTTCACTTGGAGGATCATCATCATAATCTACCTCCAAGCTGAGCCCATCGTGGGCAATCCTAATGCGACGGAAGATCGCCCTCGCCTGAGCATCCAAGATTCCAGGATCGTCGGAGTATCTCGCTGACAAATGAGTGAGTATTAGTGAGCGAACGCCACATTCCTCGGCCACACGAGCTGCCTCAGCCGCAGTACTGTGAAATGTCTCTCGGGCCCTGTCCTGCTCCTCGTCACCAAACGTAGCCTCGTGTATGAGCAGATCCGCCCCTCTTGCGTGCTCCACTGTCATCTTGCTCGGCCGGGTGTCTCCGGTATATACGACTCTGCGGCCCGACCTAGGTTTTCCTACGAGATCCTTGGCTCGCACTATATGTCCGTCAATCTCGACATCCTCTCCACGATGCAGTAATCCGAAGAGGGGGCCTTCAGGGATGCCTAGCCGCCCTGCAAGCTCCACATCGAAACGCCCGAGGCGTTCATCTTCAACCAGAGACCAACCGACAGCGTTCGTGCCATGATCCACTGGGAAAGCCTGTATTCTATAGCCTTCCCTTCTCAATCCTTCCCCAGGTTTCACCCCTCTGATTTCCACAGGAAACTTTTCACGCTCAACTCCTAAGCGAACTGCATCTCGCAAGATACGCTCTGATCCGGTGGGTCCAAACAGTGAAATCGGTTCCGTCCTACCTTGTAAGGCCATGGTTCGTAGAAGCCCAGTTACGCCCAGAAAATGATCTGCATGGAGATGCGTAATGAATATCCATTTAAGTGAGAAGCCTGTTCCGAAACGCATCATCTGGCGTTGTGTTCCCTCGCCGCAGTCGAATAGGAGCTGGTCGCCCCCACGTTGGATGGCAATCGAACTCACATTGCGTCCCACGGTAGGTCGGGACGCCGCTGTTCCTAAGAAGGTGATTCGAATCATTGAATCAGGTTGTAGCCGCTCAGGATATAGTACTCACCAGACACGTATCTGAATCTGGAAAGTACGCCCTGGCTGCGGGAGTCCACACTGGTCGTAAACAGAAGCATCAGTGGCGTTGCTAAGCCCCAACCCTGCTTCTGCGCGTGACAAACTCGAGCCGGAATGAAGCCTAAAGAAACTCCGCAATCGTAAGTCGAGCATCCCACTGCCAGCTAGAGTCTGAAGGCCACCTATTTCCGGGTTCTCGCACATCTGGCTACCCATGAATCGCAGATTGCCGGAGGCACGAAAAATATCTCCTAGAGGAGTCTCGAACCCCAGCCTACCATTGATGAATGGCTCATACTCAAGCTCCACTGGGGCCCCATCGACGTTGATCCCACTTGCGTTCTGAACTGTTAGATCCCCAGAGACTGTCACTACACCCATTGCACGAACCGCAAGAACCTCCAATCCAACACTTTTGACTCGTTTGTGGTTAATACGCTTGAACCGAAGAATACCATCAGTTCCTTTGAATGAGGAACGAACAATTTTATTCTCCAGGCTCTGATAGAATCCCACCGCTTGGATCGAAGAATGATCAGTTTCAAGCGTTAAGCCTGCCTCCGAACCAAGCAGGGTTTCCACCACGAGTTGCGGATTCGGCTCGAATCGGCCGAGGGCTCCGGAATACAGCTCCCTGAGGGACGGGAACCGGGACCTACGGCTGAGGCTGCCATGTAAGATGAGTCCATCTTGCACTAATGAGCTAACACCCGCACGGTATCCGAAGTTTCCGAGCCTGTCCACTGGGGGCTTATCTCCACTCTCAGGAGTGTCGCTCCCGTCGAGAGCTGCACCTATCGAGAACCGCGTCGCATCTCGGTCACCCATGCTCCACTCGGACTCGATGCCGAGGCCCCAGAGTCGCTGCCGGTAGCTCGCAACACCACCTGGAGTCAAGACCTCGTCTCGTTCGACTTCAGCAAAGGTGAACGCTGAACGTAAAGTTCCTCGGCTCCCCAGCGTATGATCCCCCTCTGCGCGAAGGGTAACCGTCCTATCATCCGCAGCTTCTCGCCCAATTACACTCCTGAAGGCTTCTGTATCATACTGATCAATTTGACTTGAACCCGCGTTGAGCCCAAGGCTGAATTCCAAGCTTCCCAAGCCACCCCCTGTTTCTTGTTCTCCAGTACCTCCTGAAAGAGCGATGAAGAGGCGCTTCTGCTCCGGATATCTCCACAACCGAGGGCCATCCTGGTGAGCTTCTGGGGGTACTCCACGCTCGACGTCATACGCCGAGCTAGATAAGGCAGCCCATCCCCACCCTTCTTTTTCATAGCGAGCTGCGAGATAACCGTCCGCACGTCGTGTATCACTATTTAGTCGCAGCCCCTCAGAATTCACTAAGTATCGGGCACGAATCTCTCTGTCCTCTGTAATTCCTGCGGGCAGGGTTACCCCATTACGGTGTCGGAAACCTGCGCCCGCCCGAACCACTAGGCTGCCATCTCCTGGCTGGAAGAAGTGACCAGTTCCAATCGATACGTTCGATCCCCCTGTCTCCTCAAGCGAAAAAGCAACCGAGACTGGGACTATCGATACAGTACGCTGAGGAGCCCGTGCGATGTCCACCTCGATGACTCCACCGATCGTATTGGGGCCATAGAGCACTGAGGACAATCCCCTCACCACCCTAATCCTTTGAGCCCCAGTCAAGGGGATGATTGACATGTCACTCCTGTGGTCCCACCCAATAGTGATTGGGATCCCATCGAGAAACACTCCAACTTGCCGATCTTCCGATCCCCTGAGCGCGGGTTGGGATTCACCACGACTGTTTTGCCGAATCACAATCAAAGGCATCGCGCGGAGTACTTCTTCCATGGAAGGCGCAGGCAAGGCACCCAGTGAGTCGAGTTCAAGGACCACCGCGCTCGAGCCCCCTGTGGTGAGCGCAGGGCGGGCAACACGAACAGTTATACCAGTCAGGTCATATCCCTCAGCAACACGGGACGAATCTACTCTGATTGTGTCTCGGATGTCCTGGGCCAAGGCGACCGAGGGTAGCCAGGTACAGAGGGATAGGAAGAGTAGACGACCAATTCTCATGAATGCAGGTTCTTAGGGATACTTCAAACGATGAAACCTCTGTATGGCACACCACTCGGATTGTTCCGGATCTGTCCGCAAGCATAGAAAAACTTCTACAGATCCGAATCTACGCGACCGCGTCCTTCCTGATCGGAATGAAGAGGGTTGGACAGAGCTGCCATGTCACAATATCGTGAACTAAATCGATCAGGTTCTCGGAGGAACTATGCAAAGCCGCCGGAGTTTCTTGGGTACGGTCTCAGTCCCTGCTGCAGCAGCAGCGCTTGGCTTGCCAATTCGACCGGTAGAGCTGCGTGCAACAGCCCATGACATAGCAGAAAATCTAAGTAGACATCACGGAACCCCTTCGGCACTAGCTGCTGATGAGGACTTCTGGTTTGAGGTTGCTCAGGCTTTCACAGTGGACCGTTCGTTGGTCAACCTGAACAATGGTGGTGTGAGTCCCGCACCTTCGTTGGTGCAAGAAGCGATGAAGCGACACCTCGACTTCTCCAACTTGGCACCTACCTACACCATGTGGCAGATACTTGAACCCCAACGTGAGGGTGTGCGTGATCGTGTCGCACGACAGTGGGGAGTTGATACAGAAGAAATCGCGTTCACTAGGAACTCCTCTGAAAGCCTTCAAGCCGTACAATTCGGGATCGACCTGCAACGTGGCGACGAAGTCCTGACGACAACGCAGGACTATGGGCGCATGATCACGACCTTCAGACAACGTGTCCGCCGAGAAGGGATCGTTCTCAATCAGATCCAGATTCCAGTACCTGCTGAAGATCCAGAAGAAATAGTCCGCCTTTTTTCAGAAGCGATCACACCTCGTACCAAGGCGATTCTGGCCTGCCACATGATCAATCTTACCGGCCAAATCTTGCCCATCACAGAGTTGAACGCGCTGGCCCGCCAGCATGGTATCCCACTGATCGTCGATGGCGCCCACGCACTCGCACATTTTGACTTTTCGCTCGCGGAATTAGATGTCGATAACTATTCCACCAGCCTTCATAAATGGCTTTTTGCACCTCACGGAACTGGATTGCTTTACGTACGACGTGAGAAGATTCCAGAGATCTGGCCGCTGATGGCTGCACCTGAACGGATGGATACGGATATCCGGAAATTTGAAGAGATCGGGACACACCCCGCCGCCAACTACCTCGCTATTGGAGAAGCGCTCACGTTCCATCAGGGACTGGGGCCCAAGCGGAAGGAGGAGCGATTGGTGTACCTCAGAAACTATTGGGCCGAACAACTTCTCCAGAATGACAATGTCCGACTTCATACAAGCCTCAAACCAGGTTTCGCTTGCGGGATCGCTTGCGTCCAGGTTGAAGGGATTGAATCAAATGACCTCCGCGACCACCTGTGGGATGATCACAGGATCATCAGTGTTGCGATCAATCACGCTGAATTCCAAGGACTCCGGGTAAGCCCGAGTGTCTATACTACATTGCCCGAGCTGGACCGGTTCGTAGACGCAGTCGACCGAGTGGCGAGGAGGGGTCTACCTGCCTAGGTCCCTACGAGATCTGAAAAACGTCCTTTTGTAGACTAAGAGATAATCGGTGGTAGGCCTCGTTCAGCCAGGATCTGATTGAATCTCGCCAAGTCAGATGCAGCGATTTCGGCCCACCGAAGCAGGCTTTCGGTAACACGCTCTCGGTAGATATCGCGGACCTCTAACATCTGGTCTGTGGGACGATCATCGGAACCCGATGAGTAACCACCCAAACTGGAAAGTTTCGCCCACAGTTGACGGGGCCAGCGTATGGTATCCTGGCCAGCCGAACCACCTGTGAGACGCAGATCGAATAGTCGCATCTCTAGGTCTATAAGAACTTCATCCAATATTTCCCCTGCAGTCACGACGTCACCATAGCGAACATTCCCGCCCACCCGATCTTCAAGGTCTTCGAGGCTCTTCCTTACCCACTCAATGCGGTTGATGAGCGCCCCGGTTGAGTCACTTAACTCTCGCAATTCCAGTTGGAGGTCTAACTGTGCCTCCATGTCTGAAGCACTGGCATCCGATTCGGGGTCTTGAAGCACCTCAAGCCATGCGGATTGTTCCTCATGCCCTTCGAGCGCTAAGGTCACACGGTACAGTCCCGGCACAGCAAGTGGCCGCACTGTGCCACCGTCAGGAGGAGGTCTCCAGCCTGACGAATCAAGCTCCCGGTGACTGTGCTCAAGGGGGCGAGTCCTCAAACGGGGCGTGCTGGAGGACTCATAACGCAGATCCCACACTAACCGGTTAAGCCCGTTACTCGCTGCAGTAGAAAGCGTCCTTACCTGCTCACCTGATTCGGTCGTTATCATTACCTGAGCACGACCGCCAGTCCCTTCACCAAGATAAAAGTTGATTGAGGCTCCGAAGGTTGGGTTCTCGCCAGCAGCAGGGTCCCCTGGCTGGCTATTCCTACCCTCACGCGGAAGAAACCTATACGCGGCTCTCGGCTCGAAGAGGTGTACCTCGCTGGCTACCACTTCGTCTGTGAGCTGTTGGAGAGGAGTAATGTCGTCCAGAATCCAGAATCCCCGTCCATAAGTTCCTACGACTAAGTCATTGAAGTGTGTTTGAACAGTCAACCAATAAGCAGGCGCATGAGGTAGGTCTCCCTGGAGGGGGAGCCAAGTCATTCCATCATTGAGGGACACGAAAACAGAATTCTCCGTTCCTAAGTAGAGCAGGCCCGGACGACTTGGATCCTCTCTGATCACATGAGCATAGCTGAAGACACTCCTGGGTATGTCAGTAGCCAAAGAACGCCATGATCGCCCGAAGTCTTCCGTCTTGTACACATAAGGCTGAGTATCACCCGACTGGTGGAAGTCGACTGTCACGTAAGCAACCCCTGGGTCGAAACGGGATGGTTCTATGTTACTCACGGTTCCCCAGGGCGGGAGGTCAGGAATATTTGGGGTCACGTCTTCCCATGTATCCCCTCCGTCGCGGGTCAGTTGCACAAGCCCGTCGTTCGAGCCAGTCCAAATCAGGCCTCCTTCCACCGGTGATTCTGCGATAGCGAAAATCACTGATGCGTAAACCGGGCTAACATCTTCGGTTGTAAGTCCGCCGGTTTGCTGCTGCTTAGTCGTATCGTTTCGAGTCAAGTCGGGACTGATGATACTCCAGCTTTGCCCACCGTCAGTCGTCTTATGCACGTACTGACTACCAGCATAAACCGTCTCGTGGTCGTGTGGCGAAATATGTACTGGGAAGGTCCACTGAAATCGGTATCGGACTCTATTCGCAGCCCAGCCCTCCGGGTTGTCTGGCCATACGCTTACGGTCCGTGTAATACCTGTCGAAATTTCATGTCGATCAAGAATACCCTCATAACAGCCAGACCAGACTACATCATTCGTAACAGTATCTGGGACTGCAAAGCCGGATTCACACCCCCCTATCGATCCCCAAGCGCCGATCGGAATTGAACCTCCGGAACGCGTGTTGGAAGGACCCATCGTTGATGGACCATCCTGTCTGTTCCCGAAGAGGTTATAAGGGATTTTAGTGTCGGTATAGACATGATACATCTGCGCTATGGGCAACTGCGGCCTATACCAACTTCGACCCCTGTTCGTTGAAATCTTTACTCCTTGGTCATGCCCGATAATCATGCGATTTGGAGCTAAGGGATCAATCCACATATCGTGGTTATCTCCTCCCCCTACACTGCTAAAGGTCATCCCACCATCAAGTGACTTCGTGTGTTGCGTGGACATGAAGTGAACCTCATCAGCATCGTCCGGTGCCGCATGCAAGCGGCTGTAGTAAAGCGGCCGCTGAGCAAGCGCATGGTCGGCATTCACCATCCGCCACGAGTCTCCACCATCATCCGAACGCCACAGGGTACCTTCATGGTCCTCTAAAGACTCGTATTCACGGTTGGAATTTGTCTCAATTAGCGCGTATACCCGATTTGGGTCTGCTTGGGACATACCTAACCCTATCCTGCCCACGGTCCCCCTCGGGAGCCCGTCACCTTCCAATCGCTTCCAACTATCCCCACCGTCTCGGCTCATCCAGAGCCCGCTTTCCTCGCCCCCACTCTCACGTCCCCACGTCCAGATCTGCATTTGCCATGTGGCGGCAAACATAATCCTGGGATTGACCGGGTTCATGACTACGTCAATCGCCCCCGAATTTTCACCCGAGAAGAGCACCCGTTCCCAAGACGCTCCTCCATCCATTGTCCGGAAAAGCCCCCGTTCTTCCTGAGGTCCGTACATATGACCGGCAGCTGCAACAAAGACGATGTCAGGGTCTTGAGGATGAATGACAATACGACCTATACGACCGCTCTCATACAAACCAACGTGTGTCCAGTTTTCTCCCCCGTCGGTTGAGCGGTACACCCCGTTCCCTATCGAGACGTTGGATCGTATGAACGCTTCACCAGTCCCTGCCCAAACCACATTCGGATCGGATGGAGCAATGGCCAACGCCCCAATGGATTGAGCTTCCTGATCATCGAAGATCGGGCGCCACGAGTGACCACCGTCCTCACTTTTGAAGACTCCTCCGGAAGCTGCTCCAAAGTAATAGACGTTCGGATTTCCAGGCTCACCCACTACTGCGCTCACCCTATTCCCTACAGGGCCTACGTACCGGAAATCTGAGTTCTCAAAGAATCCTGTGGGAAGATCCTGAAGGCTCTGCATTGTATGTGCTTCGGGAACACACAGCACACTGACCACAAAACTGCTTAGAAGCGTGACGAGACGTGGATAACGGTCCGCTGACCAAAGCATGCCCGACTCCGGGAAGTTTGTTTAGGCTATAAATCGTTATAGCGTGGGGTTAGCAAAGGTAGACGAGACACATAACGTGAGAAAGCAAGTCACCTTGCTCTGTTACAGGGCCGCCGAGGGATACGGGCTCTTTCATCTCCTTGATCATTCTTGGGTTTTCGTGGAGGAGTGTCTGCCCCATCTTTATCCCATCAACCAAGTCCACTGTTCACTGGGTTAGCTGCTACGGGGAGATCACTCATGATCATTCGGTCGAAAAAATCCTCCGATATCCCGTCCTCGGAGATAACACCCCCAGAAGTTTACCTAGAGCGCAGACGATTCATTCGAGAGGCCGGCCTTGGACTAGCAACACTCGCACTTGGCAGTACGGCGCTGAGTAATGAAGTGGCAGGACAATCGCAGGAGATCCCCGCCCGCTTCCGGACCATCAAATCTGAGCTTGGCGAAGAACTCAACTCCTACCGAGATATCACGACCTACAACAACTTCTACGAGTTCGGTACAGACAAAAGGGATCCCTCACGAAATTCAGGTGATTTTGAGCCTAAACCGTGGACAGTTTCGATTGAGGGGCACGTCAACAAGCCGGGTAACTACAAGCTTGATGACATTCTAGCCCCAGTTACCATGGAGGATCGGATCTACCGCCTCCGCTGTGTTGAAGCTTGGTCGATGGTGATCCCCTGGTATGGCTTTCCTCTCTCTGCTCTGATTGAACGAGTGGAGCCAACCGGTAACGCAAAATTTGTTCGATTCGAAACAGTTTATCGCCCCGAACAAATGCCAGCACAAAGAACGAGGGTGGTGCTGCCTTGGCCTTATGTAGAAGGACTTCGGATGGACGAAGCCATGCACCCACTAACAACTCTGGTCACTGGAGTCTATGGTACAGAACTCCCGAACCAGAATGGAGCGCCCCTCCGTCTCATTGTCCCTTGGAAGTATGGTTTCAAGGGAATTAAATCGATCGTGAAAATCGAGTTTGTGGAACGAATGCCCACAAACACATGGAAAATGGCAAACCCGTTCGAGTATGGATTCTACTCAAATGTGAACCCGGAAGTGTCCCACCCGAGGTGGAGCCAGGCTCGGGAACGTCGGCTGCCGTCTCTCTTCAAGAGCTACGAGACCCTTATGTTCAACGGCTACTCCGAAGAAGTCTCCCACCTCTATACAGGGATGGATCTCCACCGCTGGAAGTAAGTCTCGCCCGCACTCCGGTCCGAACGCCATGATCCACAAGACCCGGATCCCGGCGTTCAAGATAGTGCTATGGGTTGCTGCCCTTGCTCCAGCTGCATGGCTTATAGCTGGAGCCTTCCTCGGCTGGCTTGGGGCGAACCCCATCGAGAAGGTGACTCACGTAACTGGAATGACAACCCTTGTCTCGCTCCTCGTGACACTTTCCATCACTCCCCTACGGCGGCTGACGGGTTGGAGTGGAGCGATTAGGCTCCGTCGCCCCCTAGGCCTATTCGCATTCTTCTACGCCTTCGTTCACTTCAACATCTGGTTCGTCTTCGACCAGCTTTTCAACTGGAGATTGATGGTTGAAGACATAATCGAAAGGCCGTTCGTCACTGTGGGATTTACAGCGTTTCTCATCCTGATTCCATTGGCACTCACCTCGACCAAGGGGTGGATGCGGCGCCTAGGGACTCGCTGGACCAAGCTCCATCGGGGAATCTACTTTGCCGCCACCCTCGGCGTTGTGCACTTCTACTGGCTCGCGAAGGCAAAAGCCGACGTGCGTCTCCCGCTGCTCCTTGCGTTTTGCCTCAGCCTGCTGCTGGCCTATCGCGTATCCGGCTGGCTGGAGAGGCGCCGGAGAATGATAGCCCGACCCCGTGGGAGCAGTGCTGGCTAAAACCCGGGGGGTGACCTGTTGTTTAGTGGCTAAGCGAGTATAGGATGACGTTGATCCCGAAAGCGTAAGCTTCAGGAGAAAATTCTAAGAAGAAATCATAGTCCTCGCCTTCACGTTCCCACCCGTCGGCAATGTCTGTGTTGTGAGTCATGACGACGAGCGGCCGCCCCTCAGGGTCGAAGATGGCACGGAGATGTGGCGTGGCACTCTCCCGCCCTCGCTCTGAAGTACCGTGACGTCCATTCATACGCCACCACTGTATGGAGGGGATTTGGGGTATGTTCTCTACCTCGTAGAGCGCATGCATCATCATATGGTCCGGATCAATATCTACGATCGGATATTCTGGGAGCACTCGTGTAATCTCACCGACCCAATGCTGCCATGCCCAATCACCCCAAAAGTCGTCGACCCAGATGAATCCACCCTTAGTCAGGTAGTCACGAAGGCGTACGACCTCGAGTTCGCTGAATCCAACCGTACCCACGTCAGACATAAAGATGAACGGGCACTCATAGAGTTCCTCCTGCGACGCTCTAACAACAGCGAACCCAGGTTGGCCGTCCTCCCACCGCGCAGGCCTGGTGGTCGTCAATTCCGCGAGTCGCGTCACGAAGTTGTGGTCGGAACCCGGATAGTCCGTGTTCCACCCGTGACCCTGAGCTTCCCGCCGCACACTCTGATACAGGAGTCGGCAGAAGGTAAACCCCCGATCCGTCACACCGTTCTCTGCCGTCGGCAATCCCTCACGGATTGGGTTCGGTCGCCATCCACCTCCACCCCATACTCTCACCTGAAAAGCTGTGAGCAGAGAAATGCAGGCTATCGGGGCAACATATCGGAACCGCATCTTCCACCTATTCCCGGACAGCCTGTTCACCTTCCCAACACCTCTTTGATAAAGCGGGGCAGAATCGATTGGGACTCAGGCGTCTCCGGAGTGTTCTTCTCAAACTCCCGAATCGTTTTATGACCAGTGAGTGTAAGGTAATCTGTATACTTCGTTAGGCGTGCGACCAGATCCGCTCTATTCAGTTCTGGGTGGAATTGAGTGGCATAGATCGGCTTACCAGGAAACACAAAAGCCTGATTTTCCACCAAGGCACTCGAAGCCAATAACCGAGCTCCCTCCGGTATCACCGTAACAATGTCCTCATGCCCAATAGGGACACGAAATCTCTTGCCCAAGGGTCCAAAAACCGGATCAGCCTCTCCTTTGGAGGTAAGCTCCACCCAGACCGTCCCTACTTCTGCGCGACCTCGGTCTGTTACCACCTCACCTCCGAGCGCCTGGGCCATAGCCTGAAATCCCCAACACGAAGCAAAAGTCGGACGGCTCAATGTATACAAGTCCACCATGGTATTGAGAGCCCTTGAGAGCCACGAACCTCCCCTTACTACAGAATGTTCTCCGCTTCCCCCGAGAAGAACCACATCTGCGCGATGAAGAGCCGATCTTGAAGGAACACCGGATAGGAGATCAAAGACCTCTATGCGGGAAGTGGCACAAGATAAGCTGCGTGCAAAACAACTCACCTCTTGAGCAGCCATCGGGTCTCCCGGATTCCGGACCTGGAGCAATAAAAAGCGGGGGTCAGTCATGGCGACTCATACATAGCGGTAGACAGTTACGGTGTGGACCAACCGGTTGCCGGTTAGTAGAAAGTGCCGAGGCTGGGATTTGAACCCAGAAGGGCGTTAGCCCGGGGGATTTTAAGTCCCCTGTGTTTACCAATTTCACCACCCCGGCGGCTTGGAACCCGCAAGCGGAGCCTCGACCCGGAACACGGTCAAGGCAGCCCAAAGCCGCATCCTGCTTCAGTCGATCAAGATGCTCCGAGTGAACTGGCCGTTACTTTCCCAATACGTCCTCTTTAGCGCAATCTCAGGATCAGCCGGCGCAGGCTGGACATTACCGTCCCTATCAGTGGCTCTTGAGGTGATGGTGTGCTCTCCTGATGTGGTATTCCAGTCCAGGTACCAGAAGGTCCACGAGTATGGATCATCTCGGCCTTCTCCTAGTCTCGCTGTACGCCACATTCCATCGTCGACCTGCACCTCGACCCGGCTAATATCAGCACCCCAGGCAGCTCCGTGTATGCGATAACGACTACCGTCCCGTGTCACTCTTGCAGCGATTGAATTCACTCGCCCATGACTCACTGAGTTCTGAGTCCAAACCGTCTCTCCTCCTCTCTCCTCTCCTCTCAGGGTCACATAGTCTTGCGCCATAAACCGGCCCATGAACCGTGTATCACGAACCTCGATTCTTTTCAGCCACTTCACGTTGGCGACTCCATACCACCCTGGGGCAACGAGACGAAGGGGGAATCCGTGCTCTGTTGGTAACGGTTGTCCGTTAACCTCGTAGCACAGTAGAAGCTTCGGATCCATAGCATCCTTAATAGACATGCTCCGGGCAAAGTTCTGGGTGACCTCATTCCCTCGGATTTCTTCTACACCCTCGTCCGTCCCGAAGAAAACTACCTCGATACCGTCCTCTTGAATGCCTGCCTGATCAAGTACTGCAGCAAGTGATGTCCCACCCCAACGCGCATTATGGACTGCTCCGACGAAAGTCGGGAAACCTCTGTTACCTCCGCACTCTAGTGCAAAGGCGACGTTTTCTTTTGGCCGTGCCTTGATCTGCCCGAGGGTGAAGCTTCTCGGACGGTTAACCAAACCCCCGATTTCTAGGCTCCAATCGCTTTCCGAAATCTCCGGTGTATTGTAGTGCGCTACCCTGAACAGGTCCTCTGTGGGTGTGACCCAAGATGTGAGTCCCTGCCAATCGAGTGTATTCGCTCGACCACCCGGCTCAGGGCCGTTGATCCATGGTATTACCGCTTCCTGGGAACTGACGCGTAGGATTCGGTCCGCTACATCAGATGGGAAAAGCGCCAAACTGGCCACCGCGGTGCCTCCTCGAATGACTAAGTCTCTACGAGTGACATTCGATGTTTCTGGCATAGCTCAGTTGCCTGTACGAGAGAGTGGATTAGGCCTGCTGTTCACGTGGACAAAGTCTGCCATCGAAGCCTCTGCGGCTAGACCTGGTTGGTGTAGTCTAGATGGATCGAACTCACACCCCTTGCAGCCGTTACAGAGATCAAACCAGCGCCTTTCGATACAGCCCTAAGAACCCTGGGGATGGATTGAAAGCTCTATAGCTGAGAATATATGCCTATGCGTCCCGAACGATTCCATCGGCTTCGTGCAGTCCTAAGGCGTCGACAACCAGATCTGACCGTCCTGATGGACCGAGTCAACAAGTCACACAACTTTTCTGCAATATTGAGGAACTGTGACGCAGTTGGCGTTCTCAACGCCCACGTCATTCCGCCCGAAGAAGGATTGATACTCCACCGAGGAACGTCAGCTGGCACCAAGAAGTGGGTCAAGGTGCACCGCCATGAAAGCGTGGAGAGTGCGGTCACCGTTCTTAGGAAAGATGGATTCCGTCTCATTGCAGCTCATCCCTCAGAGGGGGCGGTCGATTTCCGCAATGTAGACTACACGGGAGCGACAGCCATCCTGGTTGGCGCAGAGCTACACGGGATCTCAGAAGCAGGCCTAAAGTTAGCAGATCTCCACGTCAAAATTCCCATGACTGGGATGGTGAGATCACTCAATGTTTCTGTGGCGATATCAGTCCTACTATTCGAAGCTCTCAGACAAAGGGAAGACGCTGGCATGTACCAAACCAGCCGGCTCGACCCAGCTGAATTCGACCGACACCTTTTCGAGTGGGCCTGGCCTTCCTTGGCCGCCGCAAGGCGCCGTGACGGGAAACCCTATCCAAAACTTGGTCCCGACGGAGAACTACTACCGGAATCTGAGTAGTACCACCTCGAAGCACTAACCTCCAACCGATCTTCTGATTATTCGACTCAGTCTTTCATACGGCCGAGTTGAAAGCGCAGTGATTCCTCCAGCCTTTCGTAAAAGAACTGGAATCCCGACGCTGTGAGTTTTTCCGGAAATACACGCTGTCCCCCAAGCAACACCTCCCGCCCCATCTCACCGAAGATCGTAGTGATAGCCAACCTAGGAATCGGGATCACGGTCGGCCTTTCAAGCACGGAACCCAAGTCCGACGTGAACGTCACATTCGTTACCGGATGTGGTGCCGTCACATTGATTGGACCATCCAAATCGTCGGACATCAGGATGTGGTGAATCGCCGCCACAAGGTCATCTATATCGACCCAACTCAAGAACTGCTTTCCAGAACCCAGCCGTCCACCCACACCCATAACAAACGGTAAGAACATGCGCTGGAGCACGCCCCCAGCCGCCGACAAGACCACCCCTGTGCGAATATTGACAACTCTTAGGCCAGCACGCTCAGCCGGTCTACTTGCTTCTTCCCAGTCACCACAGACTCCGGCAAGGAAGCCACTCCCTTGCCCCGAGCTTTCGTCAACACACTCAGCGAGACAATCTCCGTAGTAGCCGACAGCTGACGCAGATATGAGCACCTTAGGGCCATCTCTGAGGCTCCCCATCGCTTGCGCTAGCATGGCCGTGCCCTGAATGCGGCTATCGTGGATAAGTCTCTTTCGCGCAGAAGTCCAGCGTCGATCCGCAATCGATGCACCGGCGAGGTTGACTACAGCATCCGCCGCCGCTAACGCCTTCAGATCGATCTCGCCCTCTCCAGGATTCCAAAAGGCCTTGCCCTCACCTAACTCGCGTCGGTCTCTAACTAACCGGATGACCCTGTGGCCGCCCGTGGTTAGAAAGTCAGCTAGGTTGCGTCCGACGAGTCCTGAGGACCCGGTAATGGCAACGGTCAAACGGGGAAACGCCTGGTAGTGGGCGTGCCGTGCCAGGTCGGTGAATAGTCTGCGATATCTGAACTGGAACAGGCGACCAAGTTCTCGCTTAATGAAGCCTGCCACGAGATCTGTTGTTGCCCGACCAAGTGGAAGTTGGATCGCAATCTCATCCAAGAGAGTGGTCCCTTCTTCCCCAAGCGGTTCGAACTTGTGGGTGTGCTTCCAGGAGCCCAGGGGTCCAGATAGTTGCTCGTCGCAGAACTGACGATTCTTCACGTAATCGCAGTGTCGCAGCAACCATCGAAAGTTGCACGGACCCCGGTGAATCTTTAGGACAACCTTCCCACCCTCCCCAATGCCACCCTCTCGGCTGACGATCTCTACGTTTGCCCAGGGAGGCGTCAGGCGTTCAAAAGCGCCCACTCGCTCATGCCACCCGAATACGGTGGATGGGTTGTGGTCTTCAAGCTTGCCGCGGTAGGTGAGATGCATCGGCTATAGCCAGTGATCGAAAAATGAGGTGAGCCCCCTTACAGCACTCCGGTCTACCCTCTGACCACGTCAGGATCCCTCGGGATCCGCCTGCTCAAGCTCTTGGCCCCCTCTGCGGCTGAGATGAGGATCTCCCGAGACTTATGAGACACCACACCGCTCGGGGTGTGGACGACCCCGAAGTTCAGGAAATCAACGCTTCACGGATGGTTCGGACTCCAGCGCCGGGGCCTTCTGGGTGCCGGTACACAGCTGAGCCGGCCACAAGAACGCTTGCTCCAGCAGACTGCAGGTCGGCTGCATTACTTGCGCCCACCCCACCATCCACTTCCAACTCCGCCGAACTGTTTTGTCGGTCCAAGAGGCTCCGGGCCGCAGCAACCTTTTCCGTGCTACCCGGAATATAACCCTGTCCACCAAAACCTGGATTCACTGACATGATAACGAGAAGGTCTAACTGTCGAAGGACTCTGCCGATCTCCTCAAGCGGGGTCTCTGGGTTTATGGCAACCCCTGCCTTCACTCCCAATGAATGTATCCGGTCGAGTGTATCGGTGAGGTTCCGGCACGCTTCAACGTGAATGGTGATGAATGTGGCACCAGCCTCGACAAACGATTCAAGGTACTCCTCAGGAGATTCGATCATTAGATGCACATCTAGGGGCAAATCCGTCGAGCGTCGAGCTCCCTTAGTGATGACGGGCCCAATCGTGATATTGGGGACGAAATGACCATCCATTACGTCCACATGAATCCAATCAGCCCCACCTGCTTCTACAGCCCGAATCTCTTCGCCAAGGCGAGAGAAGTCGCAAGACAATATGGAAGGGGCGATTTTCATGATTCTCGATTGACCTCTCTGGTACCAGTCCGAGATCCAAAAATCGCAAGATCAGCAATACCCAGAAAGAGACCACTCTCAACTACGCCTGCCCTCGCCTGTAGCTCCACTTCAAGCCGAGTGGGTTCTTCTATACCTCCTGAAAATCGACAGTCGAGCATCAGATTACCGTTATCGCTCAGAAATGCTTCCCCACTACTCATCGTACGTATGGAGGCCTCTCCACCTCTACCCTCAATGAAGTGTATGTGACCCAAGACTCCCCAATTGACAATCTCGAGAGGAAGCGGAGATAAAGTCCCGAGCCGATCGACAGCCTTCCCCTCGTCCACGATGATGAGCACCCGGTCTGAAGACTGAGCAACCATCTTTTCCCTCAGGAGTGCTCCCCCCATACCCTTTATGAGATCAAGGTCCGGCGATACTTCGTCGGCCCCATCCACCGTAAGATCGATCTGGCTCCTGTCTCCTATCTCAATGAGATCGATTCCAGCCTGACGAGCTTCTCGGGTCGTGCGGGTTGAGGTAGAGATCCCCACCACATCCTTTAGTTTGCCAATTGCTAAGCGCTCTCCAAGTAGGTCCAAGAAGTGCGCGACAGTACTGCCTGTTCCAAGTCCGAGCACCATGCCGCTCTCAACATATTCTAGAGCACTGGCAGCTGCCTGACGTTTCAGACTTTCCAGGGGTGAAGCTTCCATCCTACCGTGCCTCTAGTGGGAATTGGACAGAGCTTAAGCCTAAGAGGGCGTAGCCAGCTAATACGAACCCGAATCTACGGGAGCAGAGCAAAGCATTCCAGTTGGCATTGCAATAGCTCAAACGATCAACCAGGGCAGATCGGGTGGAGCGAAAGAGCAGCCCTACCCTTTTCCCTTCTCCGAGCCTGCCAGACGGGCTCTCACTTCCTCAAGCTGCTCCTGGATCGCCTTCAAGGATGTTCCCCCAATGGTGTCTCGCACCTCCGTGGACCTTTCCCAGTCAAACACTTCGGCTACATCCTCCTCGAAGGCTTCATGCTCACGCCGCATGTCATCAAGCGAGAGCTCATTGAGAGGGCTTTCACTCTGCTCTGCAAGCCGGACTAAGCGCCCTACGATTTCGTGTGTCTCACGGAATGGAACACCCTTATTGACCAGGTAGTCCGCGAGATCCGTAGCAAAAAGCTGTGAGTCCATAACACTCTCTATCTTCCCGGGCACGAACTGAGCTGTCTTGATGGCGCCCGCAAGTGCAGGCACTGTAACCTCTAGTGTGTCGCACGTGTCAAAGAGCGCCTCCTTGTCCTCTTGGAGGTCCCTGTTATAGCCCGTAGGAAGGCCTTTGAGCAGGGTGAGGAGAGTTACGAGATTTCCGTTAAGACGCCCCGATTTCCCCCTTGCAAGTTCGGCAACATCGGGATTTCTCTTCTGGGGCATGAGGCTTGAGCCTGTGCTAAATCCATCTGATAGCCGCACAAACCCGAATTCCAAACTCGAAAAAAGTACTAGATCCTCAGAAAGCCTGGACATGTGGACGCCGACCATCGCACCCGTGTATAGGAGATCACAGATCCAATCTCGATCCGCTACCGCGTCAATAGAATTTGGACTTACTTGTCGAAATCCCAACTCGTCTTTCAATGCTTCTCGATCAATAGGGAATGGGCAGCCTGCAACCGCACCTGAACCCAGTGGGAGGACTCCTGCGGCGTCTTTAGCAACCTCGATGCGATCTATATCCCGGAGGAAAGCGAATAGGTGGCTGAGCGCCCAGTGAGCAGCACGGATCGGCTGAGCCTGCTGTAGATGTGTGTATCCTGGCATTGGAAGGTGCAGCCCGCGGAGCGCAAGTTCATGCAACGCTCTGCACAAGGTGAGCAAGTGTTCCCGAATCCGGTCGCAAGCGGCCATACCGAAGAGTCGCACTCCCGTCGCTGATTGGTCGTTACGTGATCGGCCGGTGTGGAGTTTTCCCCCCAAGGATCCAATCTCCTCCAGCAGCATACGCTCCACTACGGTATGGATGTCTTCTTCCTCAGCTGCGCCAAAGCCCTCCCTCTCAATGCGGTGAGCAACCCCTTCAAGGCCGGTTATGATCGAACTCAATTCGTTAGGATTTAGAACGTCTGCACGCCTCAGAGCTTGAGCCCACGCCTTGCTACCGCGGACATCTTCCCGCCACAGCCGACTGTCCACCGATAGACTCCGATTCAAGGACACCATCTCTGGTGCCATTCCACCGTCGAACCGAGTACCCCATAGTGAACCGGGGTGCTCAGAACTTTGCCCTGAGTCCGTCTCTCTGGGTTCGTCGCTCATTATCTTGTCCTCAAGGAGGGATGAGACTTCGAATCCAACTTGGATCGCAAGCGCCCCTACCCTGCTTAGAGTCCTCCAGTGTCCCCAAACTCTGAGATCAGCTGAGAGATTTCCTTGTTCACCTCGGTGCCACCTGCTCCCAGTCCCGCTGCAGCTCGGATTGGTAGTCCGAAAAGCCGTATGAAGCCGGACGCATCTGACTGATCATAGGTTGTTGACTCGCCAAAGCTGGCCAAATCCTCACAGTAAAGTGAGACCGGACTCGTGCGGGAGGTGACCACACATGATCCTTTGAAGAGCTTCAATTTCACGGATCCTGTGACGTTCCTGGACAGCACGTCGGTCATAGCCTCAAGAGCCTCTCGCTCCGGAGTCCACCAACGCCCCTCATATAACATGTTCGCCCAACGATAAGCCATCTGATCCTTCAGGCCTTCAGCCTGTCGATCGATTGTGATCGATTCGAGATCCTTGATCGCCGTATAAAGCAGCGTGCCTCCGGGTGTCTCATAAACCCCGCGGGATTTCATGCCAACCAAACGATTCTCCACTAGATCTGCCCGTCCGACACCATTTCGGGCTGCTATCTCGTTACATTCCTGCAGAAGCTGCACTGCTCCCATAGCTTTCCCATTCACGGCAACGGGTGTGCCAGCTTCGAAGGATATTTCGACGGACTCGGGTTTGTCTGGAGCAAGTTCCGGAGTAAGGGTCCAGAGAAACATCGATTCTTCTGGCTCGTACCCCGGATCTTCTAAGGGGCCACCCTCATGGGAGACGTGCCAAAGGTTCTCATCCCTTGAGTAGAGCTTTGCTTCGTCGATTCCTTCAAGCCGGATATTGCGATCGCGCGCGTACTGCACGGCGTCTTCACGCGAGTTCAGGTCCCACTCCCGCCATGGTGCGACCACCCTGAGATCGGGAGCGAGTGCTGCATAGGTGAGCTCAAACCGGACTTGATCGTTTCCCTTTCCGGTACATCCATGTGCCAGTGCGTTCGCTCCAACCAACTTCGCAATCTCTACCTGGCGCTTTGCAAGGATGGGGCGAGCCATCGCCGTGCCTAGCAGGTATTTTCGGCCGTAAACAGCTCCGATCTTCAATGTCGGCCATACAAAGTCCTCCACAAATTCCTCACGAAGATCCTCACCGTAGAATTCAGTTGCCCCACCCGCAAGCGCCTTCTCTTCTAGTCCTTGTAAGCCGTCACGTTGGCCAACGTCTCCGGTCATACAGATTACTTCCGCATGATAATTCTCTTTTAGCCACGGGACGATGACTGACGTATCGAGGCCACCAGAATAGCCCACCACAACTTTCATAGAATCCTAGCCTGACAGAGAGAAGAGGGCCCGGGGCCAGCAGACCGACTACTTTCCGCCAAAGCGTCGGGGGGCCCAATGCCCCAAACCGCAGTCCCGGTCCCCGTGTTTGATTTGGCTTATAGGTGACGGGCAGAAATGGGAGCTAGAGCATAAATATTCATATACACTGCATTACGTCAAGATCAGCGCCCTGCCATCCCCTCGATTCTCTGTTGAACTGACGACAAGCCTTGTGGGTCTCTTAGGACCACCAAAATCGTATCGTCGCCTGCTAGCGTACCCAGGATTTCCGGCCATTCCTCCCAGTCGATGCCTGCCGCTACTGTCTGAGCGCCCCCCTTCAGCGTCTTCACGACCAGTAGTTGCCCTATCCCTTCTGCTGATTGAAACAGAGCAGGGAGGAGCGACGCCAGAGCAGGAGTACTCTCCCACTCATCCGGAGAAGAGTAATGGGGAGTTCCGTCTGCGCCCGTCACCTTCACAATCCGCAGTTCTCTCATGTCGCGTGACAAGGTTGCCTGTGTCACCTCAGTCCCCTCTACACGGAGCAGCTCCTTGAGCCCCTCTTGATTGGTAACACGATGGAGCTTCAATACTTTTAGAATCTTTTGGTGACGTACCCGCTTGCTCAAGCGACTGCCTCCTCCGCAAGGATCCGGACCCGTTCTGGTTCAAACCCCACACTTCGATCAACCTCTTCTCCCTCTTTGAAAAGGACCAAAGTAGGAATACTGCGGATCGCATATCTTTCTGAAATACTGACCGCTTGGTCCGTATCAACTTTGACAACGAGCATACGTCCACTGTGTTCGCGGGCGAGTTCGTCCACGAGGGGTGCGACCATCTTGCATGGCCCGCACCAATCAGCGTAGAAGTCCACTAACACCGGTATTGAGGCGGCAAGCACAGTCTGGTCGAAATCATCTTGGGACACATTGACCGGGCGATCGAGCAGTATCGGCTTCGCGCAATTACTACAGGGGGTCTGGTATCCGCTACCGAACACCTCGACCTGATTCAGCCTGTCACAGAACTGGCAACGAAGAGTTACGGATTGTTCTGAAGGGAGGGGCACCACGGATTCTCCACCTTTTACCCAATGGGATCAGATCGCGAAGCTAGAACAGCACAGACGTTTCATCAACGGGGTAGCCAGGCACCGAACCTGGCCACATGATCGGACCATAATGAACACCCGACGATTCCCATTGGACCGCTTCGTGGAGGCGCAAGCACGTATCAGACAGGCCGTGCACAAAACGCCACTGATTGGATCTAAGACGCTTTCGGAGTGGATCGGAGTCCCGATTTACCTGAAGTGTGAAAATTTTCAGAAGACTGGCTCTTTTAAAGTCCGCGGTGCACTCCATAGGCTGCTCCAGTTGACGCAGGAGGAGCGAGCCCGCGGTGTCGCAACAATCTCAGCAGGAAACCACGCCCAGGCAGTAGCATGGGCCGCGGCTAGTGAGGGAATCTCAAGCCTCGTGGTGATGCCGGAGAACGCCTCGCCAACCAAGGTAGCTGCAAGTAAAAGCTATGGAGCGGAAGTAATACTCCACGGCGATGCTAACGCGGCATTCAAGAAAGTCCTGGAGGTTGCGGAGCAACGCGGTCTCACTTTCGTACACCCGTTCGATGACGAGGAGGTCGTCGCAGGACATGGAAGCTGCGCGCTAGAGATCGTCGAGCAACTCACAGATGTCGGATCCGTCGTCGTCCCAGTGGGTGGGGGTGGCCTCTCCTCGGCCATCGCCGCTACCATGGCCGTCCTCAAGCCGGAGGTATCAGTGTGGGGTGTTGAGCCGGAAGGTGCTCCGAGCATGCACCGCAGCTTGGAGAGCGGGAAACCTATCCGACTTGATTCGATAAAGACCATCGCGGATGGACTGGCTCCGCCTATGGCTGGCTCACTTAATTACGAACTTCTGGCAGCACACGCCCATGGCGTAGTGCTCGTTACTGATGACGAGATAATTTATGCGCTGAAGGCACTGTTGGAGCGCACTAAGCTTGTCGTCGAACCCTCTGGGGCTGCTGCTCTTGCAGCTCTACTCGCTAACAGAATTCCGCTGGAGCCAACGATTCCTGTTGTTGTTGTCCTAAGCGGAGGAAACGCTGACTTAATCCAATTAGCACGCTTATTGGTACCGACCCCTTAAGCCCTATCGGTTCGTCCCTAGCGCACGGACCAGTTGGTCAAGGTGGTTTGCGGACATCTGATTTCACACCCTATCATCGCGCACATGAACAGTTCGGTGTTTCGTCGCTATTTCCTCCCTGGCTTAATTTGCCAATCCATCGTAATCGGGGGAGGCTATGGCACTGGAAGAGAGCTCGTAGAATTCTTTCTCGTGAAATCCCAAGGACCTCTGGGCGGATTACTCGCAATCGGAGTAACCACCGCGATCTTTAGCACTGTCTCAATGGTGACGTTCGAACTCGCCCGTGTATGGGGGGCGTTTGACTATCGGCACTTCTTTCAGAGGCTCCTAGGGCCTGGTTGGCGGATCTTCGAGGGGTGCTATCTAGGACTTCTTCTGATCATTCTGGCGGTAGCAGCTGCGGCGGCGGGTTCGATAGCCGAGGAAACGTTCGGATTGGATTACTGGATCGGGGTGGGCATCGTAATGCTGGCCGTCGGAGGATTGGTGTTCGGAGGTAACAAATCTATTGAACGCTTCTTCTCCGCCTGGTCCATCCTTCTCTACGGCCTCTACGTCGTGTTCTTTTTGTGGTGCCTTAAAAGCTTTGGGCCCCTGATCTCAGAAAATCTTACCGCTGAGCCGATAGGAACGAGCTGGCTGGTAGCTGGGGTGTCATACGCGGGGTACAACCTGACGGCACCATTCGTACTCGCGACACTGCGCCTGCACCAAACAAGGAGAGAAGCTTTCATCGCCGGTGCTCTGACTGGCCCTCTCGTGATGATTCCTGGACTGTTGTTCTTTTTAGCTACCGTTGGTCAATACCCGCAAATAATGGACGCTGTCGTACCCGCGAATGACCTCTTAGAGATCCTGGGCTCTCGAGGCTTCCAGATCGGCTTCCAGGTGGTCCTTTTCGGAACCCTGGTGGAGACCGGTGCCGGAATGATTCATGCCTTTAACGAGCGCATTTCAGGGCTGAAAGCCGACGAGGACAAGCAGCTTCCAGCGTGGGTACGTCCAGCTGTGGCAATTGGTCTACTTACGATCGCGACCTTTGTTAGCCAGTACGGACTCATCGACCTCATCGCTAAAGGCTACGGCACCCTGACTTGGGGTTTCATCATCGTGTATGTGATACCGGTGCTGACGGTGGGTGTCTGGAAATTAAGAGCTACTCAGTCGTAGACCGCACTCTGGTCCCTCGTCGCTTCGTGGACCATCTGAGATTCCACTTTTCCTAGGGTCGTACCCTCAGGACCACCGACCCATCGATCAACTAGCACAGCGGTGGTGATCTGACCCAATAGGTTCGTCGTGCTCCTGAACATATCAGGGATCCGATCAATACCGAGCAAAATCGCCAGCCCCGAGAGTGGTATTCCGACCGCATCAAGTGCGGGGGCCAGGGTCATCACTCCCGACGACGGCACTGGAGCCACGGTAAGCGACACAAGGAATGTAGCCAGTAACGCCCCACCAACAGCTGTTCCCGGAAAAGGCACGTCGTAAAGGTCAGCAAGAAAAACGATCGCCGCTCCTTGAAAGAGCGCACTTCCGGCCCGGTACATAGAAGCACCAAGGGGTATCACCAGATCAGCGACATGTTCGGACACACCCAGATTCTTCTTCGCTTCTTCGAGTGTTACCGGCAGAGCTGTCACCGTGCTTGTCGTGGAGAAAGCGATGGAAGCAGCGCCGAATGTCCCCCCAAAAAATGTCTTGGCTCTGATACCAGCGATAACGCGAAGTGGTACGAGGTACATCAGGCCCAAATAGATCACGAGGCCGAGAACCACGCTGACCACAAAAACAGCTAGGCTCTGGATCAAGCCCCAACCAAGTTGGGCCGTGACCGGAGCCGCCAAACCGAAAACTCCCACGGGTGCCGTCCAGAGAATCCACCAAACCAGCTTGATCAATGCATCGCTAACCGCATCAGCGAAGTTCAGAAGAGTTTCGCGGGGTTTGTCTGGCAATGTTCCGGCAGCTGCAGCGAAGAGGGCTGTGAATACAATTAAGGGGAGGAGTCGTCCGTCGCTTGCAGCTGCAAACGGGTTGTCTGGAATCAATCCGAGCACAAAGTCAACGAGTCCAGGTAACTCAGGAGCCTGTTGATCGGTAGCGAGAGGTGCCGCCAGGTCCGGGGTGAAACGAAGGCCGAGCCAAGACATCGCCATACCTAGCAGGATCGCTGGGATAACAGTCAGCCAGAAGAAACCCAGGGTGAGCCCTCCCAGACGTCCAAGTTTCCGGGGGTCTCCGAGTTTAGCGACTCCACTGAAAATCACCGCCATCACAAGCGGTATTATGACCATCCTGATCGCGCTCATGAATGCTGTTCCAAACGGTTCGGACCCTGCAGCAACTGCCATCAAGAAATCTGATCCGGTAACTGCCGCCAACAGCCCTACACTAAGCCCAAGCACGAGTCCGACGCCTATTGCTAGGTGGAGCATGGTTGGTGGAGCCTCTTTAGTGGTCCAGCGGTGAGGTCCTGGTAAGCACAGCAGTCACCAATAGCACCGTGTGAGCGAAGAGTAGTTCAAGCGCCGCACTTTTCCTCATCACCGGTGGCCCATTGAGATCCATGAGACGAGGTGTGATTCGCCGCCAGTTCACGAACCCAATTACCAAGATCACTAATACTAGGCCGAGTTTCATAATCAAAATCCGACCGTACGAAGTGGTAAGTAGTGCGCTGAGCGATGGAAGATGTATCCAGGCTGCCAGAATCCCCGTCATCAACAAGACGATCACCGAAGGTAACGCTACCCGGGAGAAAAGGGGCACAAGGTCCGGTAAGAGCGTGTCCCCAGGATATCCTGCTCTACTTCGCCAAGCTCGTTCAGCAAGGAGCACGAAAGTAAGGCCACCAATCCAAGCACCCACAGCACTCACGTGGAGAATGTCGGAGGGAAGACTGATCCAGCGGAGCCCCTCTGTTCCGTTCGCGTGACCCGTCAGTGCAGGAAACGCACTCAAGGCGACCGTTAGCAGGGAGGCGGTTACCCAAGCGACTTGTCTAGTCCACTTCACCGCCACAAAAGACGCCATGAGCAGAATCGAGCCGACTAAACCGTAAATCCATGTCCTTCCCCATTCGGTCCCAATCGCCAAGAGTTCGGCGTCCTCCATCCAGGAAGAAAAGGGGTCTCGAAACTCTTGGAGTTGTCGTAGGAAAACTAGGCCTAAGGCCACTGGAAAAAAGACCCCACCCACTCGCCCAAGTCTCGTAGCAACGTCTATCAACACACTAGCACGCAACTCGGATATTGAATCCTCAGCATCCAGGGCCGGAAACAGAAACCAGCGGCCTGTGATCGCACCCCAGCACGCGACTAGAGCTCCGAAGAGCGACCATCCTATAACGGTGCTCAGGAGCAGCGTCACCCCTGTGATTTAGTAAGCGTCAACGGTGAACGAGAACTCGTTCCTCACCACGTGTCCATCATCACCGATGCCGCGCCATGCCACCTTGTACGCACCAGCTCCGAGTCTTCCGTCTACCTGGACACTGAAGCTCTTGTGGTCCTCGTTGTCCTGCTTAAGCGACCCGGTCTCCAGTAGATCACCCGAAAGATTGACCAACCGAATTCCTACTGAGTTGTCCTGGGGCACCTGGGTGAACCAGAGGTGGATAGCCCCCGGTGAAGGCACGCTCGAGTCAGCTTCAGGCAACGATTTCGCTAAACCGAAGTGAACCGTAGCAGGGCTCGGTGACCTGCTTAGGGTTGCCCCAACGGACACGATAATGACCAAAGCTAGAGCAGCTAATCTCTTCCTCATCTCATTCTCCCAACCGGCGATACGATTTCAGCGGCAATATACACGCTACCTACGTGCTAGGAGAAGAATACTACAGATACCGCACATTGGGCCCAGCGCGAGGAACGTGAATGCCCACTGCCAATCCACGGCACCAACGATTGCTGGCACAGCTTGGATGGTGACCATAGTGAGAAGAAACCCGAGTGATGTCTGCAGCATCAATGCAGTTCCTACCGAGTCCTGAGGTGCAACTTCCGTGACGAGTGCACTGAATTGGGCAGAGTCAGCGACCACGAAGAACCCCCATATCCAGGTGAGACAGACCAGCAAAGCAAAGGGTGCGTGAAAAAGAAAACCGGCGCTCAAGCAGCAACTCCCACTTATGGCCATCGCCAGGTTCACCACCCGATGCCGCCCTATGCGATCCGCAGCGATGCCACCCAGAACACAGCCTAGGGCACCAGCCGCAATCGTACCGAATACAACTAGGTCGATAATCGTGTCGGATACCACCCCGGCCGCGGCCGCGAAGAGGAAAGCAGAAATCCACGTCCACATTGCGTATAGCTCCCACATGTGACCTAGGTAACCTCCGGTCGCGAGCATGGTCTCTCTGTGACGGAGGAGCCTTCCGACCCGGTTCCATTCAAACGGCCGGCTCGGGAATGGATAAGGACCATCCCGGTATGTGCTAGCGACTAGGAAGGCAGCCACCAATCCGGTAATCGATCCGCCTCCGATGACGGCGGTGGTACTAGTCCCTCCGATCGCCTTGAGTAAATAGGGTGTGGCCTTCCCCACCGTCAGCGCTCCGACCACGGTGCCGATAGCTAAGCCCCTCGCGGAATGAAACCAAGTCGAAACCATCTTCATGCCTGGGGGATAGACGCCAGCTAGAAAAAACCCGGTCAAGAAGCGTGCTGGCAGTGCATCATCGAACCCATTCGCCGTAAGCAGAAACGCATTTGAGGCCGCCGCTAATAGCGCGGATATCGCAAAATAGGTTTTGGACGGGAGTACGTCCGCCAAGTTAAGGATCGCGCCCAACGCTGTTCCTATGACAAAACCGAGTTGAACGATAGTCGTTAACCAACCAACCTGACTCGATGTAAGTGACCACCTGAGTTGTAGCTCTGGGCCGATTGCCGTTGCAGTCATCCAGGATGTAAGCGACAGCAGCATTCCGAGGGAGACCACGATCAGCATAGCCCATCGTCGTGGGTGTTCGTCAGCGTGCTCGTGAACGATTCTCTGAAATTGCCCTCGCCCTCTCCAGGACTCTTCCGTTTCGTGCCCCACTAGCGAAAGAGTTGTTTAGCTACAAACCACACGTTTGCAGGTCGCTCAGCTAGACGGCGCATATACCAAGGGAACCACGACGAACCGTAGCAAATCAGCACCCGGACCACATGCCCTGAGCGCGCTAGACGATCTTGCTCCGTGCGCTCAATCCCATAAAGCATCGCAAACTCATAATCTTCTCGCTGAACGCCCAATTCATCTGCGATTCGGTTCACGGACTCGATCATCCGCGTATCGTGGGTAGCAATCACCGGTCGTGCGGCGGCGCCATTGAGTCGGGCGTTGAGGAGGATATGGGAGAGTCGCAAATAGTGCTTATCAACCTCACTCTTGCGAGCGTATGCAACCTCCCTGGGCTCTTTGTAGGCCCCCTTCACGAGGCGAATGGACGGATCGAGAGGAAGAAGGTTCTCTAGATCATTCCCAGTCCGGCGAAGATACGACTGTAGACATAAGCCTAAGTTCGAGTGTGTGAGCTTGACGTTTCTGAAGATGTCCAACGTTACATCGACGTAGTCAGAACTCTCCATGTCAATCCACACAATAGACGAGGTGGCCTCTGCAAGGCGTCTTAACCCTTCCTGTGCGATTTCCGGTCCGAAATCCAGACCCAGTTGTGTAAGCTTTATCGAGATCTCAGCATCAAGCCCACGTTTAGTCACGTCTCGCAGGACTCCGAGGTACTGATCCAGTACAGCGTCCGCATCCTCAATTGAGCTGAGGTTCTCACCAAGGAGTGTGACGAGGGTCCCTATTCCCTTTACGGACATTATTTCAGCTTCCGCGAGGGCTTCCTCTAAACTCTCGCCAGGCATGAACCTACTGGTAGCACGTTTTACAAAACCCATTCTTGGTAGGCGTTCGGCCAAAAAGGGATTGGTCGAAGCCCAGAGTAGGGCTTTACGCATCATGAAGCTGACCTGTTACCGGTTGCGGTTGGGTTCACGCACTCACAAAACGGTACATGAGTCGGATTAGTCGGTATGCTTCATCCATACTACGAGCCACATATCTGATCGTGAATCCGTCTATTTTTGACATCCCCGGAATCGATTGGAGTACATCCACGTGCGTAGTTGACGCGAAGCGCATCCTAATCTCAACGGGTGATCCGAGGTCGAGCGGATCAAAGTCATTGTTGCCAAGCCGGTCGAGCGCGACTTGTGTGGCCTCTTGCAGCATACCGTTCACCACGTCGGGATGGATGAGCCGGGCTGAAGAAGGGGTTTCAGCCGTTTTCGTCGTCACTGTCTCGGAGCCCAGTAGTTGGCCCAACTCAGCAGTTGCTGCCGAGTCACCCGATACCAGGATCACGGGTATCCCAAGGCTACCTGCAAACGCCGCGTTCATCCCACCTTCGCCCACCTCCACACCATTGAGCCACAATCCCTTGACGGAACCACTACCGGTGTGGGCGAGGAACCCATCCGGATCACCAGCTTTGGCATGGTACCCGACGAAGATTGCCCCATCGAAAGAAGAGTCGAGCCCCTGAACCATTCCGAGTGGCTTAATGGAACCTTGAATGTAGCTCACCCTAGGATCAAGTTCTCCGTGTAGCAGATTCTGATGATCACCGTGGGAATCATTCACGAGGATATCAGCACCGGATATACGTTCCAAAATTGCCGCCACAACAGAGTTGACCTCCCGGGTCATGTATTGTCTGGCAATTTCATAGTCCTTCCCGCCAGTGCTCGTCATCAATGGGGACCCCACTCCACTGATGCCTTCTAGATCTACCGAGATAAAGAGCTTGACTGAATCTTGGGAATCGGCCAGTGCGGGACGTAACAGGACAGCAGGAAGGGTTAACAAAGTGACACTCAAGAAAATCGCGCGCGCGTTCATAGTGTACCTCCGAGAGGTGTGTATCCGGCAGAAATCAACGCGGCCCTATAAGCAGCCACCTTACCTTCAATGACGGCATCAACCTCCGATCTTATCGTCTGTGCAGCGGCCGCTGCTTGATCGATCATGTGTCGAGTGTTCTCAGACGGAGCCCCAGCTTCGCCCGCGATTCGACCGGTAGGTTCACTGACGGCACTAGCAGTAACATCACCACCGCAAGAACCCTGGCACTCGGGACCTGTAAAGAGACGTTGGTTGAGGGTACGCAATGAATCCCGAAGGCTCTCCCCCTCTCCTCTCAAGCTGTCCGCACTCTCATCGAGCGTTTCAAGCACAGTTTCGACTCCACGCATCAGTCGCCCCAGCTCTTCTCTGGCCTCGTCCACACCCCGAGTCAACTCAGCCATCATGATCAACGCTTCCCTCTTGGCAACAAGATCCGCAATCTCTGGAGGATTCCTTGGGTCCCCCCGCACCTCCAGGGTAGATGAAGATGTGGCATCATCTATTGATATGGTGACAGAATAGGTGCCCGGGAAAACACTCATCTCTGTAGGGAACTGCATCGGGTCAGCATCTCCTCCCGGACTAAGATCCCAGGAGAATCGGGTCATCCCCTGGTTAGCTGTAACGACCCGGGAATAGACGATGCTCATCGAATCATCCGTCACCGTCACCTGTGCCTGGCCACCCTCTGCTGACCAGAATGTCACGAGAGCACCGTTGGGCCGTGTCTCTCCCTGTTGCATCGCGTGCCCTGTGGACCGGTAACCGATGGCCTCGCCGATGTTCACATCGTAGGCCGGTGGTGGCGAGAAGACGTGGACCATCGCGTTTTGGATGGACGGGTCAGAGGCAAGCTCACGAAGGGGACGAATGTCGTCCAGGACGATCAGGGCTCGACCGTGCGTGCCTAGGATGAGGTCACCATCCCGCGGATGCACAACCAGATCTCGAATTGGTACAGCCGGTACGCCAGATGTGTATTTTTCCCAACTGTCACCCCGGTCGAAACTTACCCGGAGTCCGAATTCGGTCCCGAGAAAAAGTAGGTCTGGGTTCTCCGGGTCTTCCTCAATCGAGTGCACGAATCCATCAATGTTAGGCGAAGAAAGGGATCTCCACGTCAACCCATAATCTTCGGTGACATACACATGGGGAGTCCAATCACCTCGGCGGTGATCTTCAGCGACGATATAGGCCCTACCAGGTTGGTGTTTCGAGGGTTGTACGTCAGGGATCCAGATGCCATAGGGCAATCCTCCCACACTATCACGCACATTCTGCCAACTGTTACCCCCATCTCGAGTGATTTGCACGTTTCCGTCATCTGTGCCGACCCAGATAACGCCATCTTCTAATGGGCTGGAACCGATTGAGATAATTGTGGTGTGCGTTTCTGCCCCCGATGCATCTATCGTTAACCCCCCGCTCTCGGAGTACCGCTGCTTTGCTGGATCGTCAGTGGTCAGATCCGGTGAGATAATCTGCCAGCTTCTGCCCTGATCTGTGCTCTGATGCAGGAATTGGCTTCCGATATAAACCTTCTCAGGATTTAGGGGGTTCCAGGTCAACCCAGCGTTCCAATTGAATCTCAGCTCGTTTCCATCTGGATGGACGGGCCGAATACTTCGACGGGCCCCGGTCACCTTATCAAAATGTTGGAGGTTGCCACCTTGAGACATGGAGTACCCAAAGTGCTCGGGATCTGAGAAGTCAGGCATCACACTGAATCCGTCCCCGCTTCCGACACGGAACCAATGTGCATTCAGTATCCCTTTGTTCTCCCAAACGGTGCTTGGGCCGTACCATGAACCATTGTCCTGCAATCCTCCGTAGATATTGAACGGGAAGGCGTTATCGACGGTCACATGGTAAAACTGCGCGAAGGGAAGATTCTCCACGAAGCGCCAAGTATCCCCACCGTCAGCGGTGAACGCGATCCCTCCATCCTCACCAAGAATCATGCTGCGCGGGTTCTCTGGGTCGATCCAAAGCTCATGGATATCCCCATGAATGATCTGACTCGAGACAACCGTTTCCCAGTTCCGTCCCTGGTCCTGACTAACGTCGACTGAAGATTGCAACCGATAGATCCGATTCTCGTTCTTAGGGTCGACGCGAATGTCTGCGTAGTAGAAGGGGCGAGGATTAATCCCGGGACTATCCGAAATTGTTGTCCAGGTTCGCCCGCCATCCTCGGAGCGGATAAGTGTCGACTCCTCAGCTTCCACCAGTGCATAGACTACGTTCGGATTGGATTGTGAGATCGCTAGTCCAATTCGACCGAGCTCCCCCTCTGGCAATCCGTCCTCCGATGATAACTGCTTCCAGGAATTCCCTCCGTCGTAGGTCACGAATAGCCCTGATCCCTGACCCCCGGAGGTGAGGAACCAAGGCTCTCTTCGGAACTCCCACATCGCTGCAAAGAGTTTGTCTGGATTGGACGGATCCATTACTAAGTCTGCGATGCCACTGCGGGGATTTTGCCAGAGAACCCGATCCCACGTCCTTCCACCATCAAGCGTGCGATAGAGTCCCCGTTCTTGGCCATCCGACCACGCGGGTCCCATCACACCTACGTATACGATGTCAGGATCAGTGGGGTGGGTGACGATTCTGTGGATCCGTTCGGACTGGCGGAGTCCCATCAGACGCCACGTATGACCTCCGTCAACGGACTTAAAGAGGCCACGCCCGACCCCAGCACTATTCCGGGGGTTCCCTTCTCCTGTACCAACCCAAACGATATCGGGATTCGGCTGAAATAAGGCAATCGCACCGATCCCTAGAACATCTTGATCATCGAAAACAGGGTCCCAACTGACTCCACCATTTTCGGACCTGAAGAGCCCTCCCGTTGCACCTCCTACATAGATGATGTTCCGGTCCGCTAAAGCAACTTCGACGTCGGACACACGGCCACTCATCCCGGCGGGTCCAATCTCCCGTGCTTGCATACTCTCGAACAGATTGGGACGCTCCTGCGCGTCCAACGAGAATCCAGTCAGAACGATGCCAAACAAACTCCACAGAAGGCCTGCTTTCATCGGATACTCCTACATGTGTGTCTTAGTGGTGCCAGTTTCCTTAACTGGAAGACTTGAGATTAGGCTTCCTTTCACGACGCTGCCAGCGGCCCAGAGGACCCATGACTGATAAGGTGATCCACGGACCCTTCTTCTACTCAAGAACTTATGCTAGGCTCCGCCCTGAACGACGTAACGTTAACGCTTGAGCGGGTCCTCAGATGCTCACCCCAATACCCAATTCGCCCGCATACTCGACCAGGAAAAATCTTAGGTGCTAACTGGACTTTTCCTCCTGGCGACCCTGGCTACTGAACCCGACTCGATTCGGTACAGCGGGCGTATGGGCGAACTCGAAGTCAGCCCGCCGAAGCTAGTTGATCCCGGAATCAACATCGACGGGCGTTTGGACGAACAGGCATGGGGCACGGCTGCGATTCTTGGAGGGTTTACCCAATACATTCCCATCGAGGGGGTCGATCCAACGGAACCCACCGAGGTTCGTGTTTTCTACACGGACGAGGCCATCTACTTCGGTATTCGTGCATACGATAGTGACCCGGATGAGATTTTGGCACGTTTCGGCGAACGTGATCGTGTCACCTACAACGATGACTGGGTTCGGATCATCCTAGACACCTTTGATGACCGTCGCCAAGCATATGCATTCTCAATAAACCCACTCGGGTTGCAATCTGATGGGCTCATCGTGGAGGGCAGTGTTAGCGGTTTCGGTGGTGGAGGAGGAGGAGGAGGACATTACCGCGGCGGAGGCGGAGGCGGTGGCGGTGGGGGTAGTTATGGTGGGCGTGTATTTCAGGTGGATTTCAATCCGGATTTCATCTGGGATTCGGAAGGCATTGTCGACGCCGAAGGTTGGACTGGAGAAATCCGAATTCCCTACGTATCCCTGCGCTTTCGTGAAATCCCAGAACAGGCGTGGGGCATCCAAGTAACCAGGGAGGTTAAGCGTACCAGATTTCGCCAATCTTGGGCCCCCCTCACGAAGGATATATCGAGTTCTCTTGGACAAAGCGGGCGCCTCGTTGGCTTACGAGATGTTCACCCCCGACGCTTGGTGGAACTGAACCCAGTCGCAACGGGCATCCGGACGGGCACAAACGAGACAGGGGCTTTCCTAAGAAGTGACCCGGATGGTGAATTCGGTTTCAACGCCCGAATCGGTATCACGCAGAACATGGTATTGGACGGCACGTACAATCCCGATTTTTCGCAAATCGAGGCCGACGTCAGCCAAATCACAGTCAACGAGAGATTCGCACTCTTTTTCCCTGAGAAGCGGCCCTTCTTCCTCAACGGCACGGAAATTTTTAATACGCCTCAACGCCTCGTTTACACGCGACAAATCGCCGATCCACTCGGTGGCTTGAAGCTTACTGGGAAACTCGGCAGCTTCAATGTCGGCTATATCGGAGCACTCGACGACAGTCCGAGTTCAATCTTGGGAAGAAGCGGCAGAGCACGGTTTAATGTGCTCCGCGCCCGTCGTGACATCGGGAGTGGTTCCACAGTCGGAGTGCTCTATACAAGCCGAGATATGACAGATGGCTCAGGAGCGTTCAATCGTGTGCTATCGGGTGACGCAAGGATCCTCCTGGGTGGCCGCTATACCTTAACGACACAGGTCGCCGGAAGCCTCGACCATTCCGAGTTAGAGACCGAACAAACACAGTTCAGTCCACTCATTATGGCCTCTCTCGATCGCTCGGGGCGTGAATTTTCTTGGAAAGCGACCTTTACAGATATCCATCCCGACTTCCACGCTCGAAGCGGCTTCATAACTCGGGCAGGTGATACTCAGGTTGACGCCAGGATGACCGTGACCCGGTTCGGTCGTCCTGGAGCCATACTCGAGCGCACATCAATCACCGCTTCTACACAAAATTTCTTCGACCACGATGCTTTTTGGACTGGGTCAGGCTTATTCGAGCATGAGCTGCAGGTGATGCCGAGTTTCACATTCCGGGGTGGCCGCACGCTCAGTTTCATGATTAGGAACGGCTATTTCCGTTTCCAGCCTGCACGATATGTCAACTATACGATCGTCGATGAAGGCGGATCTCAAAGTCCATTCTTAACGCCCGAGCCGCTCAAGAACCTGAAAGCGTTCATGGTTTTTCCTAGGATGAGACTAAGTAATGAATTCAGCCTCAACGGAAGCTTCATGGCCCGGGAGACGGCCATCTTCGCGGAAGCTTCCCGTGGATTTGAACTGCAGGCACGTCCCGAGATCCAGTGGAGTCCGACAGACCGACTAGAACTCTCCGTGAACCATACCTTCTCAAGAATTTCTCGAAGCTCGAGTGAACAACCTGGTATGGTGCCGAAGGAGGTGTACTCCACCGTCCACGTGACAAATATCAGAGCGCAATACTTATTCAATAGAGCCCTGATGGCGCGGGCAATTGTGCAGTATGATCTCGATGAGCGTGAAGCCCTTAAGGATCCGACTAGTGGCAAACAATTGGCGATCTTCGGCCAGCCTCAGGGCACTCGCTCAACCGGAGAGTTTCAGGGACAGTTCCTGCTCCAGTACGAGCCTTCCCCTGGAACCATCTTCTATATCGGCTTCAGTCGACTCATGGAGGGAGAACGTAGCTATCGAGTTTCAACGATGAACCCAGTCGAGGAAGGTATCTTCCTCAAACTGAGCTACCTCTTCCGCATGTGAGACGGTCCTGCTATATGATCGGGCCCGCAACTTGAACTGTTAGTTCGGACAGTAATTTCATCAGAACCCCCGATGTTACGGAGGCCTGATGGGTACATTTCCGGTTTTCCACGTTCCCAGAGCTAAGATGCCTGATCCGTACGTACGAACCGCACGCCGAACACACCTCTTCACCGAATCCGTCATCCGGGAGATGACCCGGGTTGCCCACAAGCACGACGCTATCAATCTCGCTCAGGGGTTCCCTGATTTCCCTGCGCCACAGCTGCTTAAAGATGCTGCATGCGCTGCCATCCAAGAGGACATCAACCAGTACTCGATCACGTGGGGCACCGTAAATCTCCGGGAGGCGCTCGCAAAGAAATACCATGATTTATACGGGATGGAGGTTAATGAAGATCGGGAGATAACAGTGACTTGTGGGGCCACCGAAGCGATGGCAGCGGTGATGCTCTCCATCGTCGAGCCCGGTGATGAAGTCATCATTCTCGAACCGTTCTACGAAAATTATGGGCCCGATGCAGTCTTATCCGACGCCACCCCCGTTTTCCTCACGCTAGAGGCTCCAGGGTATCGACTTGAAAAGCATCGCTTAGAGGCCCTCATCACCCGTCGTACTCGTGCTATCGTGGTCAACACCCCGAACAATCCGACAGGCAGAGTCTTCGATCGAGAAGAGCTGCAGATGATTGCCGACCTCTGTCTCCAATACAATGTCTTAGCAATCACGGACGAGATTTACGAGCACATCTACTACGAGGGCGAACACCATGTGTTAGCGACCCTTGAGGGGATGCGGGACCGGACAATAACCGTAAGCGGCCTCTCAAAGACCTTCAGCGTGACCGGATGGCGCATTGGTACAATAATCGCCCCGCCTGATCTGACGGATGCGATCCGCAAGGTGCACGACTTTCTGACTGTTGGTGCGCCAGCGCCTCTGCAAGAAGCATGTGCTGTTGGTATCCGTAAGCTGGGGCAAAGCTACTACGAGGGACTAACCGCGGATTACAGGGATCGACGGGATGTCTTCCTTTCCGCGCTCAAGGATTCGGGCTTCAAGTTTAGCACACCGGAAGGTGCGTATTATGTGCTCGCGGACTTCGGGGATCTCTCTTCTGAGGACGACACGACCTTCTCTAAGAGGCTCGCCCGGGACGGGGGTGTAGCCCCGGTCCCAGGTTCAAGCTTCTTCAGTGTCCCGGAACGGGGGCACTCTCTTGTGCGGTTCGCGTTCTGCAAAAAAATTGAGACACTCCAAGCTGCAGGTGAGCGACTCCGTGAGTTCGCGACCAAAGCGCGCTCCTGACCCTGTTACACAATTAGTGGAAGCCCGACTCTTGTGCGTAATCGGTCAATACGAAGCTTCCCGTTCTACTCACGGAAACACATTCTAATTTCTCTTGTCTGAGTCCAAGATTCGCCTCGATCCGACTGGGCCAATAGAAGTCGCAAGCCTCATTAAGCTCTTTGGATTCCCTCCCGCCGAATCAGTGGTATTCATCCTGCCCAGGACGAAGGCATGGAGAGTAGGCGGTGCCGCGAGGACTATGGTCTTGTTCTCACTCATTGCTATGCCCGTCCTATTCATTCCCCCTCACGGCGTGTGGACAATCGGCGCACTCACAGCGGGAATCATCCTCGCACGCAGGCGCTGGTCTGAGCGTTCTACGCTGATCTCACTTCACGGTAGCTGTCCGAAGTGTAAAGCTCCACTATCCGTGAAATCTGGGCCCCTAAGAGAACCGCATCCCGTAACGTGTGATCAATGCCATCATATGGGCTCCCTAGAAGTGCTCAATCTTGAGTTCAGCTAGACCGACCACGAATGAGGAGCCCATTTGGTCCGGGAGTGACAATCCTCGGAACGGGTGCAGTTATCCTTATCTTATTTCTGTTTGTTGGAATACTCCTCCCCGGAACGTGGAGCGCTGAAGCATCCGCACTCTTGCCTGCGTCTCCAGAAGCGACGTTTCGGTATCTGGACTCACCTTCAGGGTGGAGTCGATGGACAATCTGGCCGGACAGTGGCGTGCAGACGATTGGCCCCCAACGTGGGGAAGGATCCGGTTTCACTTGGGATGATCCCGAACTAGGAACCGGGGTGTTCACCATCGTGGAAATCCACCCTCCCAAATTCATTCGTTACCACGTGGAAATGCAGGGTGGAGGAATGCGTATAGATGGAGAAATAGAATTGAGCCTCGAGGAGGGAGACACTCGAGTTCTATGGCGAGAATCCGGTAACCTCGGTGCGAATCCATTGATGGGCTACTGGGCCCTGTCTATGGACCGGGTTCAAACTTCAGAACTGGAGAAGAGCTTAGACCGATTAGTTCAGCTGGTGGAAAACCCTACTGACTTTATTGATTCCGAGCCCAGTCGATGAGATCCCTGTTGCTTGAGGTCTTTCTCATCGCCCCCAGCAACTCCTGCATACCATCTGCCGGACTGGAGCCGGAGAGTTGCCGTCGCATGGCATGCGATAGCCAGAGTGCGTCGGCGTCTAGAAGTAGTTCCTCTTTCCGAGTCGCTGATGCCGGGATGTCGATCGCCGGGTAGATCCTCCGATCAGCTAATTCGCGGGATAAGACGAGCTCACTGTTCCCAGTGCCCTTGAACTCTTCGAAGATGACCTGATCCATCCGTGA
>DCAD01000055.1:149702-159448 GCA_002311875.1 Gemmatimonadales bacterium UBA1142
TGCGCTTCCCAAGAAGCGCTTGGGCTTCTCAAGTGAATTCGAATCAAGACCACCAGAAAGTGTTCGGCCGCTGCCCGCTTTGATTGAGTTATATGCGCGCGCCATCCGGGTGATAGAGTCGAGTATGATGACGACGTCCTCCCCCTGCTCCACACGTCGACGAGCACGTTCGAGTGTTATCTCAGCGACTTGGCAGTGTCTCTCAGCTGGCCGATCAAAAGTGGAGGCTATTACCTCACCAAAGCCACACTGCTCCATCTCTGTGACTTCTTCGGGTCTCTCATCCACTAAAAGAATGAGGAGATGGCACTCCGGATTATTCTTTACGATACCCTCAGCGACCGCCTGAAGTACCATCGTTTTCCCGGCCTTAGACGGTGCCACGATCATCGCTCGCTGCCCCTTCCCGAAGGGACAGATTAGATCAATAACGCGATTGGTGTAGTCCGGTTGCCCGAGGAATTCCCGCCCACACTCAAGGACCAGTTGATCATCGGGGTGCATCGCGCCCAAACTCTGGAACTCGGGACGCCGTGCTGCTTCTTCGGCCGAATGGTCATTGACCCGAGCGAGATGCGCGAGGGGTGGGCTCTTCCCGCTTCTGGCACTACGCCCAACGATACCAACCAACTCATCACCGGTACGAAGGCCATAGCGTTGAATCAGTCGCGATCCTACGTAAATATCGTCATTCCCCGGTGTATATCCGGACTCTCGACGTCGTACAAAACCCGACCCACTCCCCAGTACTTCGAGTATTCCTAGCGGACGTGATTCCGCTTCGAGTTGCTCAGGATCATCCGGGAGTTGTGCTTTCAGTTCTTCTTCACTGTAGTGGTATTGACTTTGGGACCGAGGTTTACGGCGTCGACGACCCCGGCGGCGTCTACGACGTGACTGTCCTTGCCTAGCATTGCTGCCCCGTGGATTCTCCGATCCCGCTTGAGCCTCAGGGGCTGCTGGCTGACTCTCCGGTGGAGCCTGGCCGCCCGGCTCAGCCGGACCGTCTGATGTCGGTTGCGATTCTAGTGATTCTGACGCGTCTGAATCCATTGTTACATTATCCGGCGCCTATCGTGAGCCATGCGACTCATGAGCGCCTTTCGGTAGGAACCCCGAAGTAATCAAGAGTTGTGGACCGGTCCTCTTCAGCTGGCCAGGAGGCCAAACCGGTACCGACGCATACCGCATCGGTCGGACAAAACAAATCTTTTACGAATTAGGCTGGGGAGCAAGGCTTTCCTCTGTCGACCTGACCAGATAGATAGCCTTATGTGCATAGTTACTCGACTCGATCTCCATTCAGCACATCCAGGATACCAGTGTGTCCTCCCAAGGCCTCATGTGTCCAAAATATCGGACAGGATAGCGTATTATGTTATACATGAGATACACTTATTTAAATTATTGTTTTACAACATGTTACATGTGATACATAGATCCTGGTATCACTTATGCAACTTGGTGTACTACAGCCCATATTTGCGGGAGGTTGCGCGTGCCCATTAAGGTCCGTACCAGCGCTATTTTGATCTTCCTCATCGGGCTACCTCTGACCGGTGCAAAAACCCAGACTGGTCTGTCATTTACCGTCGCTACCGGTCCAATCTTCAGAAATTCAGCAATCGGCACTATCTCGGTACAGCCGTTCCCAGGAACCCTTTTCGGTTACATCGGGATAGGCCCGACCTCGCGCTCACCCTACGAAAACCACGCCTACGGGATCTATTCCAGGCTGCGAGGTCATTATTATAGCCCGGAATACTACACCTGCTGGGATTATACCTGGAACCCATACTCGGGTCTTTTTAGTGACTGGTTGTGGGGGTGTGATCCTCTCACCGGCCTAGTCTACCGGTCAATCTTTCATAGCCAGAACCGCTTCTTACCATGGAGGACCTTTGCTTACAACTCACCACCCGGCCATGTATTTGCATATTGGCAGGACCCGTTCGTAGGCCCATGGGGACCGTATTGGGCTCATGATCCTTGGGCACCATTCTGGGACGACTATTGGGCTGGTCCTAGCTTCGGAGGACATTTTCCTGGTTCCTATCCAGCGGTCCCTGCTATCGCTGAACCCGAAGTCCCGGGACGAACCGCTACACGTCGTCCGTCTTCGCGAGTAGGCTCACCTCCAGGGTACGGAGGAGGATCAGACAGGACTCCACGTCGTACCGCGGTTCCACGAACTTCAGCCACTCCGAGCATGTGGCCGGGGACCCCTGTTATGGATTCGAGAGATCCTGAAGCGTCAAAAGCAAAACCTAGGGGGACCAGGTCACGACCCGCGCCATCCGACTTTGTACGTCCCCCATCAGCTCACCCTTCTCCAGATCGGCGAAGAGCAAGTGGAACGAGACAAGGGCCCAGCCCTCGCCCATCAGACCGACTCCGAGATGGTGCTACGGTACCAAGAACGAAAGCAGTACCAAGAATGAAACCTAGAAGTCAGGACTGGTCCCCTTACCCAAAAGCCAATCGCAGTCCTAGTGGTGGGCTCTCTACTAAACCTTCCCCGAAAGCACGGACTCAAGCCAACACACCTCCTAGAATCCGGTTGGCTAGACCCACATCTAATCGTGTGCCCAGAACGGTTCCTTCTCAATCCAGAACGCCAAAAGCTCAAGCAATGCCAAGGACTTCGCCGAGGGTCACTCCAAAGCCACCCCGCCCATCATCGCGTCCTACTTCAACAGCGAGACGGACCCGGCGTCCTGGAAACTGAAGAGCGCGCTAATACGACCTCAGTGCCTTTGATCGATTCTATTGATCACGGCACCTCCTTGTACTACGGCCTCACACGGATTTCCTCCGACCCAGTACGAAAGCTCGGATGGGTGGCCAATATTCCAAACCGCCAGATCCGCGTAGGAACCCACTCTCAGCACTCCTCGCTCACCAGCCATCCCAAGAACCTTAGCAGCATTACGGGTCATCCCGCATAGCGCCTCTTCTGGGCTGAGACCAAACAAGACGCAGGCCATGTTCATGGCAGTCAGCGGCGAGTTGATTGGGGATGATCCTGGGTTTAAGTCGGTAGCGATGGCAATTGGGACACCATGCAAGCGCAACGCATCGACTGGAGGAGCCTTCTGTTCACGGAGGAAATAAAAAGCACCCGGAAGCAGGACAGCAGTCGTTTCTGATTTTGCCATCGCCTGGATTCCGGCCTCTGAAGCGTACTCGAGGTGGTCTGCTGACATAGCACCCACTCGTGCTGCCAGAGCTGCTCCTCCGCAGTCCGATAGCTGGTCTGCGTGGATCCTAATCGAAAGACCTCGCCGTGTACCGGCCGCGAATACCCTTTCACACTCTTCCGGGGTAAACGCAATCCCCTCACAAAAGGCATCGATCCCATCGGCTAGACCCTCATCTGTCACCCTGGGGATCATTGTGTCGCAGACCAGGTCGAGATACCCCGACCGATCATCTGCATACTCAGGAGCCAGGGCATGGGCTCCCAAAAAGGTTGTTCGGAGTGTCACCGGGTGCTCTGTGCCTAAACGTCTCGCAACGCGTAGCATGCGCAGCTCTGTTTCAGTATCAAGGCCGTACCCGGATTTCACTTCGACTGTCGTTACACCAAGTGAGCCCAGGGTGCTGAGTCTTTTAGAGGCTTCCGAAAACAGTTCTTCGTCCGTCGCGGCTCGTGTCGCCCTAACAGTCGATGCTATACCCCCTCCTCCACGCGCTATCTCTTCATAGGTGGCACCCCGAAGCCTCATTTCAAATTCGGAGGCTCTATTCCCAGCGAAAACCAAATGAGTGTGACAGTCGATCAGCCCGGGAGTGACCCAACGGCCTCTGGCATCCAGAGAGTTCCCCGCACCTTCCCTCAGCCCTGAAGGGAGCTCAGACATGATCCCGACCCACACGATTCGATCTCCCGAAATTGCCACCGCAGCATTGGCGATCTCACCATAGGGCAGATTTCCGCTCTCGCTCCCATCCATCGTAGCGAGCCTGGCATTTTCTATTAGCAGATCGCAGGAGACCACATCTCCCCCTCATTGACGCTAACTTGCGAGGTCAATCTACACTCTATGGCCATGACCGACCTCTTTTTCAACTCAGCGTTCCTATCCTCGGGCTGGGAGAACTCAGTCAGGGTGGCCATCTCAGAAGATGGCTGGATCCATGGAATCACTCCCGACGCTTCCCCAGAAGGGTGCGAGAGCGTGTTCGGCATTGCCGTACCAGGCGTACCCAATCTTCACTCGCATGCATTTCAGCGTGCGATGGCTGGACTAGCCGAGCGAGCCACTACGAACGCTGACACGTTTTGGTCCTGGCGAGAACGCATGTACGCATTCTTGGAGCGTTTGGGGCCCGAAGACATTGAAGCGATCGCCGCCCAGTTGTACGTGGAACTACTCCGCCATGGTTTCACTTCGGTCACTGAATTCCACTATATCCGAAATCACATAGATGGTAGCATCTATGCGGATCCGGTAGAGATGGGACAACGGATACTAAGTGCCGCGGATCAAGCTGGTATCGGTGCTACGCTTTTACCTGTGCTCTATCGTTCCTCTGATTTTGGCAGCAAGCCACCGATTCCTGAACAAAGGCGCTTTGTAGCGGGTGTGGACGAACTCATCAGTGACGTGGCTAAGCTCCGAGACTCTGTAGTGAACAACCCGCAATACCGGATCGGATTAGCGATCCATTCGCTTCGCGCGGTTCCACCCGAAGATCTTGAGCGGGCAGTCAACTCGTACCGGGATATTGATAGAGAGGGCCCGATCCATATTCACATAGCCGAACAAATGCGGGAGGTGAACGACTGTCTAGCATGGTCCGGAGCGCGGCCAGTAGAGTGGCTCCTCGATAACGCCCCAGTTGATAGATACTGGTGCACTATCCATGCAACCCACATGACAACTGAAGAAGCTGCTGCTCTTGCAGCTTCGGAGGCGGTGGTAGGGTTATGCCCAACCACCGAGGCAAACTTAGGCGATGGGTTGTTCCGATTTAAGGATTTTTCCACCGCTGAAGGTAACTGGGGAGTAGGGACGGACTCCCACGTCAGTGTCAGCCCTATAGCGGAGCTCCGGTTACTCGAATATGGCCAGAGAATCACTCGTCAGGAGCGAAATGTTGTGGCTGGCGCTCATGATCGATCCACAGGAAGAGTACTTCTCGAAAACGCCTGGGCTGGTGGATCCAAAGCTGCTGGAAGACCCACCGGAGGATTGGAAATAGGGCAACGTGCGGACATCCTTATACTCGATCAAAATCACGCTGCGCTCGTGGGACGAGCGGGTGATGAAATTCTCGATTCATGGATCTTCTCAGGTGAGCAGACACCCGTCCAACACGTCATGGTAGGTGGAGAATGGGTTATTCGTGACGGACACCATCATCGTGAGGAAGAGATCCTCGCAAGGTATGGAACGGTGCTAAGACGACTTAGCAGCTAGTTCCCGTCCTCGAGGTCGGGGGGCGTAGGTGACGGTCTCATCCCGTTCCATCCACTCACCGCACTTCTCACTCAGGTTGTACATCCTCTTCTCAATCGTGCCAAGGTGCAATTAGCCCGAGTTCGATCAGTTCACGCACCCTCTTGCGCCGCCCCTTCTCAATCTTGCCGAGCTTCAGGAACATCTTTGCCTCGGCACGCGCCTTCGCCTTTTCCTTCTTTGCACTTGCCGGTTTGTCGGGATGCCGTTGCACCAGCACCTGAACTCTGGGCCCGCGCTCGACCACGATGAGTCGGCCATCGTCCAGCTTCAACCGTCGGTGGGGTGGTGTAACACGGAACTCGAACGAGGACTGCGCCGCGATACGAGAGAGGCACGAAACATCGAAACGAACGGTGTAGTCCGTCTCGTTGCGTGTGGACATGTCGATCCGGTCCATACACTGAAATTGTTCGGGAAGAGAGATGGGCTTCGTCAGCCCCTTGTAAATCTTGTTCGACACGGAGTCCGAGAGGGCCACCCAGGAAAAGATGGCGTCGTTCTGCAGGCCGTCAGCTGACGGGGCCAGCGGGCTCGTACAGCCTTGCGCTGACAGCAAAAGTAGAGTGAACCACCCCATCTGTCTGAGTGCACCCAGCTCCGTGTTCCGTGAAAACCTCTTCAACTCGGATTCTCTGGGCATCTGAAGTTGTTCACAGCGGGCGCGATGTGCATCCCACGTGGTACCGCCACAGGACGAGTGAATGGTGTGGTTCTCTTCATACCCTAATTCTGCCCTATTACCCCGCTGATCCGCAACTGAGGCGGGAGCATTACACCGGACTGACACCTGTGATTCTGCTCCTAGCGCATTGAAATGGAGAGAACCCGGACGACCCCACGTCCAACCGCCTCTCCCATTGCTAAGGGGTCGCCTGATTCTGCTTGGGCATCCCGGAGGAGTGCACCTCTTCGTAGGTTTTCACCTGTACCTCCCTCGACAACCGTTGAATAGGAAAGGCTAAATGACCCTAGTCATATTTGAAATTGAAGCGAGAGAAGGTGGCGTTGACGAGCTAAAAGCTGCCCTGAAGGGCGCCTTACCCGATACCCGAGCCTATCCAGGATGCCAAGAGCTTTCGGTTTTTGCCGATCCAGATGGAAAGACTTTCATGATCGTCGAGAGATGGGACTCCAAAGAGGCCTATGAAGAATATTTGGCCTGGAGAGCTGACCCCGGTCCTGGGTTTGCATCGCTAGCGGTCCTGGCCTCGCTAATAGTCGGCGAACCGACCATCCGATACTTGGAGCCAGCAGGACTGTAACTCGGACGTTTCAGCTTAGCGCATTCCGTTAAGCCGATTGAAACGGAGATGTACAACCCGTCCTGCGTCTAGTTCGAACCCGGTAACCGCCTCTCTTTGACGAAAGAATCTGAAGGTCCGGCTACCAGCAGCGAGTGTGTCTCCTGAAATCTGCTGTAGTTCGCTTTCGGCATCGGATCCCATGTGAACGACCAGGGATCCGTCTGTATTCGTGAACTCGTAATTCACGTCTAGCTCAGGGCTGTAATACGTTCCGAGGTAAGGGCTAGGGTCACTCACTTCGCTTCGTACAGCTCTTTCACCTCTCTCCTCAGGCTCGAGACTTGGCTCTTCGGAGAGTGGGTCTAGGCGATCAGCGAGCACGATATCAGCGACCTGGATCGCCCGACTAGAAGGACGCGCATCTGACCGATTGCAGAGTGTGACGATACTGGTGCCTTGAGAAGGAAAGCGAAGCACGTCGGCCCGAAATCCTACCCAGCTACCGCCGTGCCCAATCGTCGCTAGGCCGCGGTGCTCGCCGTGACTCTGGCCAAGCGCATAAGAAATTTCCTCTCCGGAGTTAAGGACGCCTCTGGTTTCAAGTATTGGGGTAAGACCAGGTCTGATCCCATCCTGTTCGAGCGCTGTGACCCAATGAACCATGTCGTCGATCGAGGTATACACACCGCCATCTCCGATCATATCCAGCGTCGTCATATTTGTTCGAAAACCATCTCCTCGAGGAGAGTACCCGTCTGCGCGGAGGGGGACGATGTGGTTATGGTCGTCGTGGAAGTGTGAATGACTCATTTGCAGTGGTCGGAACAGGACTTCCTCTGCGTAGTCCTTGAATGGCTTACCCACTGCGCGTGCTACAGCCTCTGTTAAGAGCACATAGCCTGAATTGCTATACAGGTATTCAGAACCCGATGAGAAATTCAGTTCCTCCTGCAATGCTTGAACTTCGATGAGTTCAGCAACCGTATAGAAGTCATCACCCCGAAGTCCCTTGAGACTCATGAGCGTAATGTAATCTCTCAATCCGCTGGTATGGTTCAACGTATGCCGTAGCGTGAGTGGCTCTCCGTAATCAGGTAACTCCGGAATCCATTTCTGGAGTGGGTCCTCCAAGTCCAGATAGCCCTCCATCGCAGCAAGAGCAGCGACTGCCGCTGCGAACTGCTTCGAGACTGACCCGATCCTGAATACAGATTCGGTATTGATCGAGACGTCATGTTCGAGATTGGCCATGCCGTAGCCACGTCCGTAAACAAGCTGCCCGGATTGTACGACCCCTAGAGCGCATCCTGGAGTTCCAGCATTGAAGTCAGCGAAGACGCTATCGATGGCAGCCGAGTCAAGATCCCCCTGTGCACAGGCAATCATGGGTAGCACAACGGCCACGGCCAACAGCCGGGTACATTTCCTAAATACTTGCTTCATCGATTGTCTCCCCTCCGAAGTACACGCCCCGGTCGATTGCCGGTAACTCCTTCGTCGGTGTACACACGATCTCCGTTCACCCAAACCCCGACGATACCTACAGAGGTCAAATTGGGATCTTCGGGTGTGGCCCGATCGAGAACTGTTTCAGCGTCAAAGAGTACGAGGTCGGCGAAATAACCTTCTCTAATCTGACCACGCTCCGAGAGTCCAGTATTCTCTGCCGCTAATGAACTCATCTTTCGGATTGCAGACTCAAGCGATAGCTCCCCACGCTCTCGCACGTGTCGCCCGAGTATGCGGGTAAAGCTCCCGTAGCCGCGGGGATGCCGACCGTTGAGACCTCCGTCACTTGAGACATTTGTAAACGGCCAAGAAAGAAGCTCGGCTATATCGGTCTCCGTCATACTCCTCGCTATAATGCTCTCACGACCATCTATGGCATCGGCTTCGGCAATCAACTCTAGGTAGACAGTGACTGCATCTTTGCCACGAAGATCTGCGATCTCAGCCAACGACATCCCCACATAAGAAGGATCAGGCTCAAACGCTGCGATGAGCATCCCCTCCGGGGGTGCGAGTTCTTCCAGCGCGAACGTGGCAGCCTCTCGCGTGAACTCGCGATCAGGGAAAAGAACCGTCATGGTTGACTGCCAAAACTCATACGGATAGACGTCGGCTGTGACATTAATACCTTCGTCTCTGGCAGCGTTGAGGATAGAGAGCACCCTGCCTGTTTCTCCCCACAAGCTCTTCATTGCAAGCTTCATATGTGAGACTTGCACAGGGATACCAGTCTCCCGACCGATATGCAGGAGTTCTTCCAGCGCGCTAAAGAATGCCCTGTCCTCGCTTCGCATGTGGCTGATGTAGCGTCCGCCAACGGAAGCAGCACTGCGGGCCAACTCCACGACCTCATCGGTACTGGAGTAGATGCCCGGGTCATACTCAAGACCGGTGGATAGCCCAAGAGCTCCTGATTCGAGCTCACGCTCGAGAAGCAGCTTCATTTCCTCGATTTCTTCCAGGGTAGCTTCACGCCGAAAATCATCCCCCATCACCCTTCTGCGAATAGAGTTGTGTCCCGCGTATGCAGCTACATTCACCGCGACAGATGCCGTTTCCATCCTGGTAAAAAAGTCAGCGATAGGTAGAGAGGAGCCCCCATCCTGACCCGCGATGATTGTTGTGATACCCTGACTGACCGCGGCAAGCGCACCACCCTCTTCGAGTCCACCATCGTGGTGGCTATGTGTGTCGATGAAGCCCGGTGCTAGCACCAAATCTGTCGCGTCCACCTCTGTCTCCCCATCCGTTGGCGTCAAACTTCCAACTTCCAGAATCCGATCACCGCGGACACGAACGTCGGCCATCCGCCCAGGCTCACCCGTTCCATCGACCAGGTATGCATTCGTGAAGATCAGATCAGAGGATTCGCTTTCGGGCTGTGTGTCACATGCACTCAGAAGCGTGAGCACAGACATGCTTGCAATGGGAAGCAGGCAAGATCTCTTCATGTATCTGGTTCCTATTTGTAGTGCTATTGCGTGAATAGCTGAAACATCTCAAATCCGTTTTTCATGAACTCAGG
>DCAD01000055.1:159629-160641 GCA_002311875.1 Gemmatimonadales bacterium UBA1142
TGTCTTTAGAAATCCGATTGCCGCCTAGTTTGTTGGCGAAGGTTGTCGGTGAGACCATATCCAATTGAACGAAACCTTGCGATTAGGGAGCATGATATGAGAACGGTGTTGCTTCTCTCTTGCATACTGGCATCACCCACTCTTGGTCAGGAGAGGGACTATCCTATCCTGGACGTCCATGTTCACGCCCACCGATCACCCCCGCAACGCGCTTATTGTCCCTTATCGGGACGGATCGGCGTCACGTATGAAGACGGAAAACCCGTATGTGACGCTCCGCTAGAGCCTGCTATAGATGGACCGGATCTCATGGCAAGAACTCTCGCGTACCTCGAGAGCTATGACATGTACGCCATTGCCATGACCCAGGACTTCTCCCAACTCGAGTCCTGGATGGAAGAGAGCGACAGGGTGTTCCCGTCGATCCAGACAGGTGTAGCGGATTTTGAGAGAAACGACGTCAGAAAGCTCGTGGAAGCTGGGAGCGTGATCGCCATCGGGGAGCTGATGACGCAATACGAAGGGATTTCTCCCAACTCCGAGGAGCTGAACCAGATCTGGGAACTGGCTCTCGCCCACGACCTTCCCGTGGGCATACACATGTCGGCTCCGGGAGCCCAAACGCCATCCTACCTCGCCAGCTTCGGTGATCCGCTCCTGCTCGACCCCGTGCTAAAGAGATATCCAGAGTTGAGGCTATACCTAATGCACGCGGGCTGGCCGTTCCTGGAAGAGACGGTCTCGATACTGAGGCAGCACCCGAACGTGTACGTCGATATCAGCTTCATCGACTGGCAGATGCCGAGGCACCTCTTCTACGCTTACCTCGAGGGGCTCATCCTGTACGGTTTCGAGAAGCGAATCATGTTCGGATCCGACCAGAACTGGCCGGACGCAATCGCAGTAGCTGTCCGGGGAATCGAGGAAGCACCGTTCCTGACCGCTGACCAGAAGCGCGACATCTTCTTCTCGAACGCGGTGAGGTTCTTCCGATTTCGGGAGGCCCAGTTCA
>DCAD01000055.1:160720-162371 GCA_002311875.1 Gemmatimonadales bacterium UBA1142
TTAAGGCCGGAGGGTCACCGCACAAGCAGTCGAATGGACTCCAGGTGTCGGGGAATGACGAGCCGTGTGTCGGGTGATGCTTCCCGCACCTCCTCTGAAAACGCTTCGACCCATTCGGTTCGGTACGCGATAGCGGACCCATAAGGAGCCTGGAAGTTGTCCGCGTGAGTTGGCATCACGACCCGAGGGAACCCGAGCGCCCTCATTAGCCGGGGGGTGTACTCGTAGATTTCCAGATGTGAAGGAGCTGCACCGACGAGCACGATATCCGGCCGGAGCTCCTCTATCTGACGCTCGATGAAGTTCATCGATCCCATGGTCAGGACCTGGTGCCCCGCGAGACGTACGAGAAACATCAGCGAGCCACCCTCAACAAGTTGGGATATCCTAAGGGGACGTGTGGCTCCCTGCTCCACGACGCGTGACTGATAATACCGCTTGTCGCTCAATGGGCTGTGAAGACTTGGGATCACCCGGATTGAAACGTCCCCAAAATCATAGTCCTCACCACCCCGCACGGTAATCAACTGTATATCGGGAACACCATACGCCCGCATAATGTTGATTGTCGTTTCATGCCCGATCACCACCGCCCCGGTCAGGTGTGCGATATAGGGCACGTCCATCACGTGATCCGGGTGAGCGTGCTGGACCAGAATGAAGTCGGCCTGGTCGATCTGTGCATCGATGACATCGGTGTCACTAAAGAGCGTATCAGCTCGGGTATAGTTCGGGCGGGTGTCACTCGGATCCCAGCTTTCCGGGGATCCGTACTTCGCTCGGGTCAAATACGGATCCACCAAGACCACCACAGTGTCCCCCGAGACCTCGGACGGCGCTGCAATCTCCCAACCAGCCGCACCGAAGTAACGGAAGGTGAGGCTGTCGGCTCCCGGGGAGCCCAGAGCAGCTTCGGTCGCGGGTGACTCTGATAGAGAGCACCCAGAAATCATCACCGTCAGCGCCAGAAGAGAGGGAAGAACCGCCGGAGTCAGTCGCATCATGCAAGCAATACTGGTACTGACTCTTTGAATTCCTTATTCAGAAAGAAAACGCAAGTCAGCGTGATAAGTATTGATCCCGCAATGAACAAAATATAGTTCGTCATTCCGCCAAGAACTTCTGCGTACGGCAGGTCCATGATTACCTCTATATCTATAAAATAGCCTAGTGAGAAAGCGGTAAGATTGAACGAAGCATGGATGAGAATGGTGGCCAAGACACTTCGAGTATGGTAATAGACCCAGCCCATAAACCCTCCCACAAGCGCACCTCCAACGAACTGCCAGGGATTGAGATGAATAAGTCCGAAAAACAGACTGGAGATAACTATGGCTTTGACAGGAGAATAAATTTTCAGGAGACCATCTAACATTATCCCCCTAAAGATCAGTTCCTCTAGAATAGGCGCAGCGATCACCAGTGCTGCAAACATCAAAAGTCCCTGATCACTCCCAAGTTCCAACATCATATTACGGAAGAAATCCGACATGGGAATCAAATCCATGAGAGGACCTGCTATACCCAAATTCAGTGGTATGGCAGCTAGTATGATGAGGGGAATGATTCGTGGATTTCCAATCGTCAGATTGAATGAATCGATGTTGGTTTTCTTCTTTCTTATCCCATACACAATCCAGCATGGAACACC
>DCAD01000055.1:162487-164476 GCA_002311875.1 Gemmatimonadales bacterium UBA1142
CTGAAGCCAGCAGCAACTCCGGAGAGCTTTGCGTCAACCCGGGCTCCGATGGATTCCCCCAATGGATCCGGCCCGTACCTGTTCGGTCCGTCGGTGCCCCGTAGGAAGCCAATTGAGATGCTTAAGTACATGAAATAGAGGGACCACACGAGCATGGGGCTAAACATCCGCCAGTCGATCTCTGCGGCAGAGATCGACTGAGGATTCCGCAATATTATGACCATGACCAAGATCGCAGCGGTAATCAGAGAGCCATATAATGCCGCTAGATGCTTACCGGTCTTGTCCCGATCGTGGAGACGCTTGACCATACCGACCAATCCGGGCCAAACCACCAGCAAACCCATTATCACTGACACATATCCAGCCTCGGAATCCACGACATAGGTGCCCAGGGCTGAGTCTAGCACTCCCGATAGGATGTTGAGCACCGCAATCGGCAGAGCAAACCACAGCCAGTATGTCTTTCGGGAGATACGTCCCCGAAGAGACGTATATAGGGTCCAAAGGTCAGCAAGCTGTGGAATCTTCATACCTAATTCTGCTGCCGTGTGAATAACCGAAACACCTCAAGATCTAGGTGGTCGATTGATTGAAAATGTTGGGATCGAACTTATGCGTTCGGTCGAGGTCAATTAGGGATCAAAACGCTGGTCCAGCACGAAGATCTTCACCGTTTCTCTATCGACGCCGTCATTCTCCATAGCCTCTGCAGTCTCTGGGGCACCCATGACCTCGAAAAAGGCATCCAGGTCATCGACATGAAATGCGCACGCAACGTAGTCGTCATCCGTTGAGCCGATATCGACCCTACTGATGGTTTGTTTTTGGAAAAGATCGCCGTGGGTCCTGAACTGCTCTTCCCACTCTTCGACAGCGTTAACCTGGGCAGTGACTATGACCATTGACATTTACATGACCTCCATCCGGGGGGGGCTCGAATTTCAGGACGGCGAAGCTATGGCACCATCTTATCCAAATGCCAGGCTGAGGTATGTAGTCCAACTATGGAATGCGTCCCATGACCCAGCGGTCAAACCAGTTCAGGTTCCTATGCATTGCATCCAACTGGAGCTTGGGCTCTTGAATCCCGTGAGGTTGTCGCGGATACACGACCATAGTGACCGGGATATCCTGACGGGACAGCGCATTCCGTAGCTCGTATGCCTGTGAGATCGGTACACGTCGATCCTCTTCCCCATGTTGGATAAGCGTTGGGGTTGTTACGCCTTGGATATTGAAGAGCGCTGAATGGGACTGCCAAGCCTCGGGTACCTCCCAAAATTCACCGCCAAAATAGTCCGGGATAAAATCCGGGACGTCAGCTGTTCCAGAGAACGACATGAGGTTCGGAAGACCCGCTCCTACCGAAGCCGCCTTGAATCGATCCGTCTGAGTAATCACCCACGATGTCATGTATCCACCGTAGCTCCATCCCATAACACCCATTCGATCCGGGTCAGCAATTCCTCGGTCGATCATAGCATCGACACCTGTCATGATATCTCGGTAGTCACCACCGCCCCAATCACCGTAGTTCGCATACCGAAATTCTTTCCCATAACCACTACTACCTCTCGGATTAGCACGAAGCACGGCATAACCACGCTCCGTGAACGCGGCTAGAGGATACGCACCTGCTGAACTGATAAATGATTGTGTGAAAACGCCGGTCGGGCCTCCGTGAATGACAACAAGTAACGGCACACGCTCACCCTCTCGGTACTCTACTGGGTAAGAGATTATGCCCTCTACAGTTGTGCCATTATCGGACGTCCAGCGAACCACCTCAGATTGGCCAAGGGGAGGCATAGTGACTGTCTGCACCCGGCTCACCTGTACCGGGGTCACAGAGCTTGTAGCCGAGACAAATGCTTCCGGTGGACTGGACATGCTTTGCGAGACGAAACCGAAATGACTTCTGGTGGTGTTCAGTGTGGCCCCCGATACCATCATGTCAGCGGGGGAGAAATCTTCAGGCCCCCTACC
>DCAD01000025.1:0-1314 GCA_002311875.1 Gemmatimonadales bacterium UBA1142
GCGGTCCTGCGGGGTGCCCAAGCAGAATTAGGGCATGAACAGAACCTTGGTGTTAAGCTGCAGGACCCTGGGATTGCCTGAGCCTGGAGCCGTGCTATAGCGTGCCATTTGCTCATATGAGCCTGACGATCCTCGGCTCGGGAACGCTTTTCCCAAACCACAGGCGGCACGCTGCGGCCCATTATATAGACACAGGACGTGCTAAAATTCTCTTCGATTGTGGTGCGGGCACACTGCACGGGCTCTCGGAGCACTCTATTGATTGGGAGGGGATTACGCACGTTGCTATAACGCACTACCACACAGACCATGTCGGCGAGTTATCGGCCCTCCTTTTCGCTCTCAAGCACGGTGTCCTTCGGGAGGAGCCCCTGACCCTGATTGGGCCGCCGGGCTTCACTGTTTTTATCGAGCGACTGGAGGCTGCACTTGGCACTCACATCACGGATCCCGGATTTGAGCTTCGGATCGTAGAACTTGGGCCAGGCGAAACGTACCTTGACTCAGAACGAGCTGTTCAGATCCGGAGCTTTCCGACCCCTCATAGTGAGGAGTCAGTAGCGTATCGGTTTGAAGGCAGGGGGAGTTCTATCGGCTACACGGGTGACACAGGACCTTCGGAGGAGCTAGCGGCTTTCCTTTTCTCATGCAGAGTCCTTATAGCCGAGTGCACGTTAACCGATCCAACCGATATGAAGCTCCACCTATCGCCGGCTAGCCTAGCGCGGATGGCTCAAAGAGTTCAGCCTGAGTTACTCGTCGTCACGCATGTCTACCCGCCAGCGGATCCGGACGAGGCAGTGGCCAGGGTCGCAGAATGTGGTTTTGATGGCCGGATCGTGGCCGGGGTCGACGGCCTGCACATTCGGCTTGACGAATTCTTGACTGTGGCTTAGACGGGAACGCCTTTTTAGGCTGGTGCCCTCCCTATTTCACCGCACCCACCGCTGGACTATACAGCACTGTTTTGCGCGTCCAGTTAGATGCTCCCGACTAAGTTGCGGTCCTGCGGTTGGAGCAAGTAGACTGCCCCCACTTTTTCATATTTGAAATGGGAGCTGTATATGCAGTTCATGGTCACTTGGACCCTCTATCCGGAAACCTTCGACGAAGCCATGACATACTTCAGCCAGATGACCGCTGAAGATGATCGAGAACAGTTGGGTGACGCGGTAACCATGGTTGGTCGATGGAATGACCTCGTTTCGGGCACTGGCGTTGCCATATTTGAGTCAGACGATCTCTCTGCGGTGAACGACTTCTGTTTGAACTGGACGAACGTCTGTGAAATGAAAATCACACCAGTCCTCGATG
>DCAD01000025.1:1353-3941 GCA_002311875.1 Gemmatimonadales bacterium UBA1142
TTCGCGCGATCTGGCGAGCGAGAGCCAGTGCGGAAGGCGGCGACTAGCCCCCCAATACCCTCCTTCCCTCTCTCAGTAACAGCCCCTCCTAGCCGACCTACCAACACTGTTTCGCTCACGGGACTCCAAGCTCCAGAAAAAAATTCTGCAAAAAATTGCGCAGGGTGCACCCAGACTTAACCCCCCCTGGAGTCCCTCCAGTTCCTACCATGGTGGCACTAGGTGGTTTCGGTCTGGTTCAGTCTAGATCAGGTGCCCAGAGCAAGTAATATATATCTCACGGAACCCTAATAACGGGGTCTTTAGATGACGTGTTTTTCAGGAGGTTAGGGTTGGATGGAGGAGTGAGCTATGGCCCTTGAGCAGAGTACGGATTCACCCCTAGTCCGTTGCAGAAATTGTGGGCGTGGGGTTGCTAAGGGGGTGGGGAAATGTCCGAACTGTGGGGGTGTGCCAGTTCATGTGAGTATGGGTCAAGTTCTAGGGGGTGTGGCGGGTGTAATCTTTCTTATCTGGTTTGCTATATATGTGTGGGCCTATTTAATGCGGGGTCTGGGTACCGCTTGATGCTGGGGTAATTCAGTATTAGTTGAACTCATCAGGAAAGAAGTGAGCGAGTTTCTCCTCCAGCCTTTGCAGGAGTTTCCGAACTGTCCCATGCTGCGCCGTCACCCGCCCGGGGCTCCCCTGAGGGCCCGGCCCGGGCGCAGGCCCTCAATGACCGTTCCGTCCGACACGACCGGCACGCCGTTGACGAGAACGTGACGCACTCCGATGGACGTCTGGGCTGGCTCGAGGTACGTCGCGCGCTCGGCGATCGTGGCGAGGTCGAAGATTACGACGTCCGCGTCAGCTCCTGCGCTCAGCCGGCCCTTGCGGCGGAACGCCGGTGAGGCCTGTTGGAGCTGCAGGGCAGCGAGGTAGCTCGTCTTGCGCATCGCATCGACCAAGGTGAGCTCGCCCCACTCCCGGACGTACTGGCGGATGAATCGCGCGTACGTACCCGCGCCTCGGGGGTGGCCGCGGCCTTCGGCGTTGATCGAGCCGTCGCTTCCCACCATGACGACGGGGCTGGTGAATGCCTTGCGCAGCGTCTCGGTGGGAATGAAATGTACGATGACCCCGTCTCGCTTCTCATCGTTTCGATACTGATGGAAGGTCGCCTCGGTCAGCCGCTCGCCGTTGCTGACCATCTCGATGTCGTCGTAATCGATCGACATCCGCTCCCGGAAACCCTCGTCGAAGACGGATGACTCGAGTCCGGTGGAGCCGGCTTCCCACGGATACGCATCGGCGGAGACGTCGACTCCGTGGGCGGCGGCCCCCTCGATGAGTGCCAGCACCAGGTCGATGTCCTTCGGCGATGTGGAGTTCACGTGCACGATCTGGGCGGAGGCCCCCGTGGCGGCTGCCGTCGCGATCACCTCCTGAACGGCCTTCACACTGTTGACGGGACGTTGGGGGCCGAGGTAGCGGATATGCAGGTGGACGGGGACACCGTATCGAGCGGCCACCTCGAAGAGCCGGAATACCTCGTCCTCTCCTGTGCTGGGCACGTACTGGAGTCCGAATCCGATGCCGAGTGCGCCTTCCATGATCCCGCGCCCGGCCAGCTCCACGATCTCGTCCACCTGAGCGGGGGTGGCCGGCACGGCACGGCCCTCCTCGTCCGACGCGGACAGCCCGACCGCGGAGCGGAGCGCGCCGTGGCCCACGTTGGTGCCGTAGTTGAGCAGCGCACCTTGCATTTCCATCGCCTCGTACGCGGCTGCGATGTCCACCGGACCGCCGTGCAGCCCGAGAACCGTGGTGACGCCGTCGGTGACCTTGTACAGAGCGCTCGGCATCCGTGCGGCCGAGATTTGTGTGAGCGGATCGATGAAGCCAGGGGCGACGATGAGCCCCACGGCGTCGATCACGCGGGTGCCCTCGATCGCGTCAGTGGTCACTGTGACGATGCGACTTCCCCGAATCCCGACGTTGGCCGTGCCGTCGAAGCCCGACTCCGGGTCGACGACCCGTCCCCCCCGAATCACGACGTCATAGGGACCGGCATCCTGTACTGCGAGCCCTTCCTCCGGAAGCAGCGCGAGCAAGAAGAGCAGTAGAACGGAGCGGGGGCGGTAGCGTGTCATACCCTAATCCTGCCCTCTCACCCCGCAGGGCCGCAACTTAGACGGGAGCACCACACCGGACGGGATCGAGGTGCAACTAGAGGAGCCATCGGTCGAAGGTGATGAACTCGTGGGCATCACTAGAATTAGAAGCGGTGGCAGGTTCGTACCGAGTGATCTCTCCATACCCTTGGTAGACACTATAAAGGATAGAGGTCATCACAGATTCCCTCATAGCGGAGGGTACTCCCGTGTACAGAATGTTGGGAGTTGTGGCAAGTGTGTTCTTCCTCGTCTGCTTCTTTAGTTGGACGGACAATCGCCCCGGTTAGGTTCTTAGGAGGCGGATCGTACCCTGAGAGTGTAACCCTCGTTAAAGCACCTCCGTCCCGTCCCCAGTGTGGTGCTCCCGTCTAAGTTGCGGCCCTGCGGGGTGCTGGAGCATCTTTCAGGTATGAAGAAAACCCTGCTATT
>DCAD01000025.1:4011-5447 GCA_002311875.1 Gemmatimonadales bacterium UBA1142
TCGCCCTGATAGCGGTCGGGTGTGATACACCGCTAGATCCTGGTCTGATCGAAACGGCCGAAGAGCTTATTGATATGACGCGGCCCGCGAATGCTGAATTGGGGAAAGTCACGTTCCAGGAAGAGTGTGCGAGCTGCCACGCTGCGGGAGACGGGTTCGATCTGGCGGCTTTCTCATTTCCGGACACCACGATCATCCGGCGGGCGCTCGGCCACGTAGATATGTCGACATCGCTCGACATCGTGGCGCATATCCGGCGTATCTGGGTGCCTGAGACCAGAGGGGTGGAGTCGAGTCCCTTCCAGCCCGGCGGCCTACGGCTGGGCACGGACTACGAGTTCGCCATCAACACCTTCGGAGCGGACCAGTGGCCGGCCGATCTCACGTCGGAGGACCTCCGGCGCATCGACATGTGGAGGACAGAGGTGGCGGTGAAATTCCCGGTCTGGTCCATCGAGGAGAACAATCTCGACTGGATGCCGGACGTGCCGGTGCCGGAACACCTCCTCAGCTATCGGAACGGACGCGCGCGTAACGCCCTGGACAAGTTCTACCGTGGGCGGTCGGTAGTGCTGCTGAGGCGCGCCGTGGACGCTCTCAGTGACGGGGACAAGGATCGGAACAACCCGAACGCGCCCTGCATTATGGATCCGATCTCGCAGCTACGGGCTAAAGAATGCTTCGAGGCGCGCCGGTGGGCGGCCTCGCTTGGTGCGCAGTTCATGCTCCGCTATCGGCGCGACGCTCCGCTGCACCATGACGTCCACGACGTGTGGTGGGATGTGGGCAATGTGGCGCGGAGGACGGTGACCAGTAGTGCCGTACGCGGCGACATCGACAACGGGCTCGACAACTGGGTGTCCTGGATGTGGATGGGCTGGGCGTTTGAGCCGAACGCTCACGCGAGTATCTACCTTTCGCTCGGACTGAAGCGAAAGGAGATGCTGCGGCACGCGACCTTCCACATCCTAAAGTCACAGGTCGAGCGTGGCCGGAACTCCTCTACTCCGTACCGTGATCTGAGGAATGTGCCCCGATTCTCGCCTGACACCTGGCTGATGAATGCGATGGAGTTCGGTTACAACCACCTTCTCGAGCGGCTGGAGGATGGGGAACGCCCAACCGGTGATGGACTCGCCCGGGCGATCTCTGAGACTGAACGCGCATACCGCGATGCGGCGAACCGTCTCACCGCCAACCAGGCTAAGGTCCTCGTGGTCCTCAGAGACCAGGTCCTGGAGTACCTGTACCTCAGATAGCGAAGTAGACCGGCAGCTGGTGCCTCTCTCGCCAAGAAAGGGAGGAAGCAGACGGCTAGGGCGAACCTACTGAGAAGCCCCCCGGCCTAGAAGACGGCAACTAACCTCCCAGTACCCCCCCCGTCGTCGCCAGCAGGTGGCGGTACTGGTGCGAGTCCGCACACATCGCCGCCACTG
>DCAD01000025.1:5503-5769 GCA_002311875.1 Gemmatimonadales bacterium UBA1142
TGCTGATGTTGTACTGCTTCGCGGTGCTCTCCCAGTACGACCATCCCCAGCCGTCTAGACTCTCATTTTTGAAGACAACCGGCGTCAAATCACTGTCGGGGATACTGGGGACAAGGCCCGTTCCGCTATAGAAGAAGAAGGCCCTGAAGATGTCGTCACCTGCTGGGTACATTTCACTTCTGAATGGATTGGGAATGCGGGAGTTACTTGATGGCCCGATGTGCTCGATCACTTGTTCCGGTGTCATGCCCCGTTGCAAGGTCATG
>DCAD01000025.1:5848-16496 GCA_002311875.1 Gemmatimonadales bacterium UBA1142
TGTAGGGTAACCTCAGAAAAATCTCTTAAGCCCACCATTGTCGCAAAGCACCCACTCAGGATGGCAGATGCAGCTAGCAACCCCATGGTTGTGCCGCGCAGTCGCATTTTCATTCCCCTCCTCACTTCTTCGGACGCTTCGCTCAAGATGTGTTCCGACTCTCTACCTACGCCAGCAAAGCGACCCTCCAGTGGGGTACACCCCCCCCTACTTCACCGAACCCACCGCTAGACGATACAACAAGGTTTTGCGTATGGGGCTCCAAGAGTCTGAAAAAATTTCTGAGAATTTTAGAAATTGATACCCTTACAATCCACTATATCGACACCTGTGAGCAGATATGCTCACAGTGCCTATGTGTTGGTATATCAGATAACAGGGGCTGGTATCAAAAAGTGCGAGGTATATCTCTCTCGCTAACTAAGCGTAGGGAGGTCGTAAGAGGCCCAGAAATTTCATGAGATAGGGTGCCCGTCTAAGTCGCGGATATTCAGTGGGTCGCGACCCGATCGGGTCGCCCGCCCGCCGCCTTCGAAAACAGCACGGCCGATCCAACGAACAGCGCAACAAAGAATCCATTAATGGTCACGATCTCCACCGGCCCGCTATACGGGGAACCCATCCGCCCGACCAGCGCGATCACGGCAACCAGCGTCTGCGCGAGCGCCGTCGCAAACAAAGCACGTGCCATGCCTTCGGGTTTGAAGCGCGCGATGACGGCACCGATTGCTCCGACAATGATCACCCCGCCATACATCAGGTTTGCCTCGTTGTCCTCGGACCCAATGATGCCGACGGCACCGTTCACCCAGCCGAGGAGCAAGGCTGAGCCGAGCGCAAGACCGACGGCGGCTCGGTATGCGGCTTGGCCGGTCTTCCTTGATGCCAGTTCAACAGCGATACCAACTCCGATGAGTAAGGTCCCGGTCTGAGCGAGATTGCCGATCCAGCTCGGTTCACCGATGAACTGCTTAGCAACGAGGGCTAGGAGCAGCATGAACGCTCCGGCGGCCCAGCTGGCACGGCTCCAGCGGCCACCCTTCTCCACATTTCCTGCCATGGGTTTCTTACCTCCTTTGCCCATAACTAGGTAAGCTGTGACCAACAGGTTATACACACAAGAATTCAAGGAACGCACCCGTGAGGGCCATCCCTCCCCCCCTATTTCACCGCACCTATCGCCGGACTAAACAACACTGTTTTGCACATCCGGTGTGGTGCTCTCGGTAGGGGACTGTCCGGATTCTAGTGCTTCGGGGTGTTGCTGATTGAGCCACTCGTGACTGGCGAGGCTCGACGCACCGCCTCGACGACGCTCAAGCATCAGCCGAGCATTGAAGGCCCTGGACTCATTCACCTTCTGGTTACCCTTGATCGCGCTGTACAGGTACGGTACTGCCAGTGCGGCTCCAATTGCGGCGCTCTCGCTCTCACTTACTGCACTCCCAACCACGACCTCCAATACCCCATATGCTGCAGCGCCCCCATCGAGAAAGAGTATCCCCTTGGCAGTAGTAGTGCAGGGCTGTGTGATCGCCAATGTCTCAAGGTCATCTATATCTTGGATCTGCTGCCAACCGGAAGGTGGACCTTTGACGAAGAGTAGTCCGCATCCTGATAGGAATGGGACCATGAGCAGGATGGCCAGAGTTTTTCGAAGAGGTCGAACCCAGATTCTGCCCACCCCGATTGCTCCCCCAATAAACAGTATTTTGCTCAGTCGATTTTTGGGATTTCAAATTGGGCTAGGAGTCCTAAGCCCTAAAAAATTCTGCAAAAATCTCGAGCCACTACAGGAAGGAGAGATGGAAAATGAATCTCAAGAATTTTGATTTCTTGAATGTAACATTGATCAAACTATCTGTTTTTCTAGCTACTTTATTTTGGGTTTCAGTTTGGAAAGGATTTGCAGACTGGGTAATGAACACCCACTGGGCTTGGTTTGCGGTCTCTAGTTTAGTCATAGCAATCAGACCAGTAAGAACTGCTTTGAGGAAATAGTTCTGCACCTATTTCACCGCACCCACCGCCGGACCATACAACACTGTTTTGCGCGTCCGGAGATTTGGTTTTCAAATTGTCTTGGGACTCCTGACACCTGAAAAATATTCTGGAAAAATTTCAACTCACTCTACGCATCGGGCCTCGTCGCACCAATGCCTCGGAGCACCGGATCGGTATCATCCACGTTCGCTGTGGAGTAGATCCTCTCACCGGACATCTCGTCCCTCATGAGGGTTCTGAACACCCCGCCGAGGCAGAGCATGGCCACCAGATTGGGGATCGCCACCACGGCTACGGCGATGTTGGCAACCACCCAGAGGCGATCCACGTCTGCGACTCCCGCAACCACGATGCCCGGCACGAAATACAGCCAGCGCAGGACCCGGATTGGACGCACGCCGACCAGGTTCACCAGGCATGTTTCGAAGTAGACGTAGAAGCCTATCTGAGTGGACAGGCAGAACGTGGCGATGGATCCCGACACAATGATTGACGCCACGGAGAAGGGGAACACCTCCGCGAATGCGACCAGCAGAAGCTCAATGCCCGACTCACCGCCGGCCATGGCGCCCGTGGAGAGGATGGCCAGTGCCGTGATGGAGCAGATCAAGATCGTATCGAAGAAGACCTCGAAGGCGCCCCAGACCCCCTGTTGGAACGGATGATAGGTCTGGGCAGTCGCGTGCACCATCGGTGCGGTTCCCATGCCCGCCTCGTTGGAGAGCATGCCACGAGCCATGCCCTGCTTGATCGCGGTGCTCACGGCGACACCGGCGGCGCCACCGGCTCCCGCCGTCGCGGAGAACGCGTGTGAGAAGATGGAGCTCAGAACCGCTGGAAGAGCCTCGAAGTTGACCGCGATCACCACGAGTCCTCCGGCCAGGTACGCCACGGTCATGATGGGGACCAGCCGCTCCGAGAACCGGCCGATCCGTCGGACACCGCCAAGGACGACTATCGCAGTGATGACCGCCATGGAGCCGGTCACGAGGTACGGATCGAGACTGTAGCTGGCCAAGAGGGCACGACCCACCGTGTGCGCCTGCAGCATCGAAGCCGCGAACACGGCGTTGATGAGCATGCCGACGCTGAACAGGACGGCGAGGGGGGTCCAGCCGAGGCCACGCTTGATCGTGTATTGAGGCCCTCCGCGCAGCTGGCCGTCGGGGCCTCGTTCCCGGTAGTACACGCCAAGGGTGATCTCGGCCGTCTTCGACATCATCCCAAAGAACGCTAGGAGCCACATCCAGAAGATGGCGCCGGGCCCACCCACGGACAGGGCTGTCGCCACGCCCGCCATGTTCCCCATACCCACCGTACCGGCCAGGGACGTCGCGCCAGCCTGCACGGGCGTCATGAGCTGCCCTTTGACGGTGGTGGAGCTGGGCCTGAGACGTCCGAGTGTATTGCGGACGATGTAGCTGAGCCCCGCGATCTGAAAGAAGCCAGAGCCCACGGTGAAATAGACTGCGACTCCCGCCAAGAACCACATGGTCCACGGGCCCCAGACGAAGGTGTCGACGACCGCCAGCTTCTCGAGAAGAGAGTTGAGCATGCGACCTCACTGAGGGGGTCCAGCACATCGGAGCGAGCGCTGTAAGGAGCCCGATCCACTGGAGCGACCCTCCATCCTACGGGCGTCCGTGCCACTGACGACAGTAGGCTACTTGCGCCCCCGGCTCCGGGCGGCGGAAACTGAGGGGGGAGCTACAAGCCACTGGAATATCGCCTGTTGAAGATCACCCACCGTCCCGAGGGCACATGAGCGATACTGTAGTAGGGATCCATACGATCGGTCAGACACCCCGTCCTGACCTGATGGAGGATCTCACGGGTCTTCTGGGTCTGTCCCGTTTCGAGATGCGAGGAGCGCTCGACGATCTGACCAGGGATCAAATCCCAGCGTGTGGCCCAGGCGGATATCCCCTCGAGACGCGCCTGCGTGACGGAACGCCCGTCGTGGCCGATGCAGCTTTCCTGGAACCCCACCTGCAGGACGTCATAGCCGACTTGGACGGCCGTGTCTCGGCGCACCTGGTTCTTTGTGCCGGCTCTTTCCCGAGCCTCACCGCTCGCAAGCCACTGATTCAGCCGGTCGAAGTCGCCGTAGCGGAGTTGTCGGCGCGCGGCCTTGAATCGTTGGAGGTCATGGTGCCATTCGGGGCCCAGGCGGTGCCTTCGGCGCGAAAATGGGAGGCGGCGGGCTTCTCGTGCCGGATTCACGTGTTCGGGGAATCCGTCGGAAAGCCGTTCACTCGGTGGCTGGCGGATCGGTTGGCCAAGACGAGTGCCGACGCACTGGTCTTTGACTACGTTGGGTTTTCCGCCGTGATTCTCGAGAGAGTGGGTGCTGAGATCGACATCCCGGTGTTCGCCCTCGGGCGGCTTGCCATCGACGCCCTCGAAAGGACGCTGCAGACGCTATGAGCCCCGAGCCTTGAATGACACGGCGACCTACGACCTAGTGGTGCACGGTGACATCGCGCTCTCGAACGGCACCGTCCTGAAGGATGGCTGGCTCGGCATCACGAACGGACTCGTGACGGGCTCCTCCGAGACGCCCCTCTCCGGCATCGAGACCGTCGATGCTTCCGGACACCTGGTTCTCCCGGGCTTCGTGGATGCGCATGTCCACACCCGATCGTGCGTGGACGAGGGGATCACCGCCACGACCAAGGCGGCCGCGGCCGGCGGGACGACGACCGTCATCGACATGCCGTTCGACAAGCCGGCGCGACCGGTCAATTCCAGGGACAGATTCGAGGCGAAAGTCGCCGACGTCGGCAACGAGGCTGTCGTCGACGTCGGCCTCTACGGCACGTTCCCTCCCGAAGGGGACCTTGGGATCATCGCCGACATGGCCACGGCTGGTGCCGCGGGATTCAAGGTATCTACCATCGAGGTCGATCCCGTCCGATTCCCTCGTATCCCCGACGGCCGTCTCTACGAGGCCTTCCAGGAGATCGCCCACACCGGCCGTCCTGTGGCAGCTCATCAGGAGAATCATGAGATCGTGCTCGCCCAGGTCGAGGCCTTTCAGATCCGTGGTGATACGACGCCAGTCGATCACGCGCTGAGCCGTCCGGCCGTGGCCGAGGCGGAGGCCGCAGGACGCCTGCTCGAGCTGGCCTACTGGTCGGGTGCCCGTCTTCACATGGTCCACGGCACGTTACCACGCACCTTCGAACTCATCGAGTGGAATCGTACAAAGGGAGTCCGGGCGTCGGGAGAGACGTGTATTCAGTATCTACTCCTGACCATGGATGCCTTGCGTGACCAAGGAGGCCGGGCCAAGTGCAATCCGCCACTGCGCTCGCAGGAAGACGTGGACGGCCTCTGGAAGCAGGTCCAGGAAGGACTCGTCGACATCGTCACGTCAGACCACTCCCCCTATCCGCTGCATATGAAGGAGACCGACAACATCTTCGAGGCGTACGCTGGAATGCCCGGAGCCGAGACGTTGGGGACACTCCTGTACAGCGAAGGGGTGGCGACGGGCCGCATCGGGCTGGGGCGATTCCTGGAACTCGTATCCGCGGGGCCGGCAGCCCTGTTCGGATACGGACAGAAGGGGCGCCTCGAGGCGGGTGCCGATGCCGACTTCGTGGTCTTCGACCCGGATGCCGAATGGACGCTGGATGAGAGCAAGATGCACTACGCCGTGGGGTGGAGTCCCTACCACGGTCGTCGTGTGCGCGGAAAGGTCGTCTCGACGTGGCTGCGTGGCCGCTGCGTCTACAAAGACAGTGAGGTCATGGCTGAGCCCACAAACGGCCGATTCCTTCCAGCCCGTGATGATGACGACCGGTCACCTACCCCATCACGGAAACCACATTCACACGATAGAGCATGACAAAACTTCAAGGTGTTCTTCCGATTCTCCCCACTCCGTTCACCAACGACGGCGCCGTCGATGAGGTCAGCCTCAGGCGTCTCATCGACTTCGAGCGGGAGGTCGGCGTCCACGGCGTCAGCATTCTCGGGTTCATGGGCGAAGCCCATCGGCTGTCCAATGCTGAGCGGAAGCAGGTCGTGGCGACGGTGGTGGATCAGGCCGGCGGCTCGTTCCCCACATGGGTAGGGGTCTTGGCCTTCGGTGCGGCTGGCGCTATCGAACAGGCTCGCGAAGCACAGGAGCTCGGGGCACAGGGTGTGTTCGTCGCACCCATCGGCGTTCAGAACGACCAGGTGATCTTTGACTACTACGCCTCGGTGGCCGACGCCCTCGACATCCCGGTCGCGATCCACGACTTCCCGGAGTCCTTTCGGACGATCCTGTCACCGGAGCTCATAGTCCGGATGGCCGACAAGATCGCCGGGGTGAGCTACATCAAGCTCGAGGACTATCCCGTCCTGGCGAAGATGAGCCGCATCCAGAGGCTGGCGCCCGACTCCATCGGGATCTTCGGCGGCCTGGGCGGCGTCTATTTCCTGGAGGAGCTCCAACGAGGCTCGAGGGGAGTCATGACCGGATTCGCGTTCCCCGAGGTGCTGGTCGATGTCTACGAGGCCTTCAGGGTGGGCGATTCCGGGCGAGCCGCAGCCCTCTTCGACCGTTACGTGCCGCTGATCCGGTACGAGTTTCAGCCAAAGATCGGCCTGGCGTACCGGAAGTTCGTCTACCACAGACGCGGCATCATCGACTCCACCTTCATTCGCCCGCCGGGCCTGCAGATCGACGACTACACGCGCGCCGAGCTCATGGCCATCATCGAACGAGTAGGATTCAACCTCGATATCAGCGGAGTGCAGCCGGTCGACATAGCCACAGCCTGAGGCACGCCCGGCGGCCTTCGCACTCTATAGGGCCTTACAAGCAGGGGGTCGCTGGTTTGAGTCCAGCAGCGCCCACTGAAGTAACTGGAAGGCCTGCAAGCACTTACACGCTTGTGGGGTTTCTGCATATTCTGTCTAGTTGGGTGACAGTACCCGTATCAGTACCCTAATTGACGGGAAAACAAGCTGGTTCGAGAGTAACTATTTGTACCCCCCTATTTGGTCGCCACTCGCCTCTGACTATAGAACAGTATTTTGCTCAGGGGATTTTTATTTTTCAAATCGGTTAGGAGTCCCGACCCTCAAAAAAAATTCTGCAAACATTTGAAACCCTACTAGGCAGTCAGCCGTATACTGAATAGACACACCTAACAAATCTTATGGGGAAAAGATGAAGTCACTCTGAGGTCAGAAACCTCCACAGCAGTTGCTGTTATATGGTGCCCTTGCACTAGTCTTGTATTTAGGTCGTGCTGATCTCATTGCAGTGTGGGGACTCATCTATGTCATTATCGTCTATCGGAATTGGAAGAAGGGTCCATCCTGCGAGTTGTGAGTAGCACACTAACAGTGTTTTGCTCGTTCAGAGATCACCCTTACGGAATTTTTTCCGTAACCCCCCTTCGGATATTTTTGCCCAGAGGTTGAGCTAGAACCTTCGGGAATTTTTTCCCTAAGGTTGCTCTAGGAGTCCCAAGCCCTAAAAAAGAATTCTGCAAAATTTCAAGCCTGACGGTGAGGTGCCCCGTCTAAGTTGCGGTCATACAGGGTGAGGGGGCAGAATCAGCGTAAGAGTTCGTTCTATACACAAGAGAGCAGTGGACCTCAGATCCGCTGTTCAGGGGAGACCCAACGATGGGCGATAGAATCAAGCCGATCATAGGTGCCTGGCTCACTGCATCTGTCATCGCTTATGTCGGAGTGCAAAACCTCTTTAATCCTGCAATGCCTGAGCCACCATTCGAGCCCATGGTGGCAAACCTGATTGCCAGTACGGCTCTGTTCCAGATCATCGCGGTTCTGTTCTTCGATTGGGCTGTGCAAAAGACCGGTAAGACTATGCTCACGGCGATGGTGATTGCTATATCGCAGATTCTACTCGTTGATATCAACTATGTGCTTATTGGGCGTCGAGAGCTGGAGCCAGCGCTGTACAGCATTGGCATAATCTTCGTTATATGGTGGGCAGTCGCATTCGTGTACGACAAACTGTCTGAAACGTCTTAGGCTCTATTTTCACACGATAGATCACTAAGCTGTTAAAGGGGTCTTAGTCGGTTATCCGGCTAAGACCCCTTTCGTAGTGTTTTTCCTGAGAGAGCAAGCACTGTTTTGTGCGTCCGTTGTGGTACTCCCGTCTAAGTTGCGGTTTTGCGGGGTGAGGGAGCAGAATTAGGGCATGACGAAACCCTTACTGCTCACCCCTGCCCTGATCATGGTTGGGTTCTGCTCTTCTTTTTTCCCAGCTGCCATCGAAGGACAAGCGCAGATGGCCAGGTTCGGCGTGGTCATGGGTAAGACCACCTCAGACCAACTATGGACACCATCGGTTGGCACGGCCTCTCGTGACGGCTATCTGGTCGGAGGTTTTGCTGAAGTCGGACTTTCTGGTGAGAGCGTGTCAGTGCGCGTTGAGGGGGACTACGTCCAGCGTGGTGCCATAGTTGAACGTGATAGTGAAGGCGCTCCGGTAGCCGGTGAGATCCGTACCGAATACCTGAGCTTTGCACTCCATGTGAAACTATCCAAGTCGATTGGCCCTTTGAGCGTGCACATCGCTTTCGGGCCGACCATGGACCAGCTTTTGAGGAATCGGAGCACCCCAGTCCTAGAACAAGTGTTGTACGAGAAGAAGATGACTTCCCTGGGTATTGGCCTTGGCGGTGGGTTCAGTCTACACCTCTTTGATAGGCTGATTCCAGAATTTGATATTCGGCTGACCGAGGGATTGAGCCCTGCCTATGTAGGCTCATTCACGACTGTACGGAACCGATCACTCGAGTTTCTCCTGAGATTCGGAGTGCCCAGAAGCCTCAGTTGAATCGAGGCCTAGCCCCACGTTCAGGACTTTTTCACTGAGTTGAGTCGGGCTGTTCGGGATAGTAAGTACGCGACATTCGGAGGGCTGGACTCCGCACACATCGCCGCCACTCAAACGCCATTTTCCTGAAAAAAATGTGGTGGCGCTGCTCGGTCCGGTGTGGTGCTCGCGTCTAAGTTGCGGTCCTGCGGGGTGAGGGGGCAGAATTAGGGCATGACACGCTACCGCGCCCGCGTAGTTCTGCTGCTGTTCCTAGTGCTATACCCGACTGCTTGCGCTACTAGTTGGCAATCCGTAGCTACTCCAAGCCCTGCTCAGCTCATTGAAGCAGAGCAACCTGACCGTGACCGTGTCGAACGGGACTCAGGTGGAACTAGAGGAGCCATTAGTCGAAGGTGATGAACTCGTAGGCCGTGTTATCGGTGGGGCGGTTATCGCTGTCGTTTCGGGAAGGGGTGAGGAAGCCTAACCCAGCCCCCAACCACTCCCCAGTTAGGTCCGGGTATCCCTAGAGCCAATTCTTCAACTCCTCCGAGTAGCGCGTGTAGAGCCATGCGGCACCGACTAGGCAGAGTCCAAGTACTAAGAATGCAGCAATCTGTGCTGTGTCCGATAAGCTTCGCGTATCCACCATGAATACCCGCAGGAGGCAAGAAGCAAGTACGAGCAGTCCCACGCGCCGGTGCCAGGCGGACTTGAGCACGAAGCCAGCTGTCATCAGGAGTGCAGCGAGAATAGCCCATCCCGCTGTAGCCCAAAGCGTACCGAAGAGGTTCGAGCCATAAATCGCCAACATCGTCGTCGCAGTTGCTAGAGCCACTAGGGTGAACCGCGCGTACCCAAGGGTCTTGCTCTTAGCGCCCTCTCTCATCGCACTCGGCATCATCCTCTCGGCGACCAGCGTCACCAGAGCGAACAGTGACAGGGCGAGGAGCCCATCCTGTATATCACTTCCACAGCATTCTGATCGTCCAAGCAGTTCCATCGGCCTCCAAAGGAACGCTAGGTGAAGCACGACTAGCCCCGCGACGACAGAGGGGACTGCTCGGTCAGTCTTAAGGCGCCCGGCTAACCAGAACAGGATCAGGCCCGCAACCGCAGACGCGAAGAAAGACCATCCGAAGTCGAGTTGATAATGGCTGAATCCGCCGAGAAGGAGCAGCCCAATCCCGTACGTTAAGTAGATTCCCGTGTTGACGGTCGAGATCTTAATGGTGTTGAGAATTGTGGCGAACCGGTCGAGCGCGAGAGCAACTCCGATCGGAAGTAGGGTGACGATCGCGCCCGCCCACCAAGAGGATAAGACCGCCTCCGCACCAGGATCGCCAACGAGGAAGTAAAGATAGCCAGCCACTAACAAGACGTATCCGCCCGTGAAGAGCGTCAAGCTTCTCCGGAGAACCGCGGCACCAAGTAGCACCAAAGACCAGGCCGCAATCCAAACAGGCGCTGAGACAACGGAGGCGGCAGATTCCTTGAGCAAGGCATCTGTCACGGTGATGACCAGGATGGCGGATGCCACACTGAGGATGACTCCTAGAATTACGTCTGGCCGCTTCCTTCGTGCTTTGGTGGAGACAGTGCCGACGTCCTGCGCTATCTCGTCGGTGTCCACCTGATCATCTTGAGGCGGAGATTCGATACTCTCGAAAGCTCTCTCGGACCCCTCCAGGAACACAAAACTCAGGATCGGGATCACCATCCACCACAGGTAGTTAACGTAGGCCAACTCCTGTGCAATGGGTCCCAAATACCAAGCAAATGATCCGAGAAGAACCAGTGCGACAACGGCTTTTCCGTGCCAGATAGTCATGGCAACGGACTTCC
>DCAD01000025.1:16737-18481 GCA_002311875.1 Gemmatimonadales bacterium UBA1142
AGTACCAGTGCCGTTCCGGATTCGAAGTATCGGATGGCTTCCCGGCTTAGAACGAACCCACCGAGTGCTGCATGTAGGAATGGCAGGTACGGTGCAATCCTAGAAAAATCTTCTGCTGAAAAAGGTCGCCGGGGCCTGTCTCCTGAGTCCACCTTGCCGAACGAATCTTCTAGCCTCCTATCACCGTACCAGACCTCCTCGAGTGATGCCATGAACAGGTACACGGCTACGAGTCCGAGACCGCCGAGGAAGAGTGGCCAGGTGCTCGTTGCCGGTGGTGGATAGGCCAGGTAGTGGACGAAGGCAACGAGCGTAGCCACTTGTGCCAGACCGTGGAAAATACCGATCCGTGTGCGGTGCGCGACGAAAAGAAGCAGCAGTGCCTGGCCAGCGAGCACCAAGTTGAGCACCAACGCATCCAGGGCTGCGAATAGGCCGAGTGTCCAGAGCACGGTTCCAGAGGCAGCATAGAAGACAAAGTTGAGGTGATTCGTCCCGCGGTAGAGCCATGCGAGGGCACCTTGGACCAGAGCGAGCGAGAGGAAATACCACTCGATTACCCACGGGTCCGTCTCGGTCATGAAGAAGACGAAAGATGCCAGAGCGGTATAGAGGACGAGATTAGTCGGCCCGAGTTGGGTTGCGCTGATGCGCAGTTTTCGGGTGTGCTCGTCCTCTTCCGTGACGCGTGTTGAGCTTGACTGCCACCAGAGGATGTCGGCAACCAGGAATAGCGCATAGTAAGAAGTCAGGAAGGCCAAGTTGAGCCAGAAAGCCAAATCACTTTGGACGGGCCCAAGGTCCGTGAGAATCCACAGGAGATGAGACCCGTAGGACACGACGACGGCGAAGACACCGAGCACGACCCACCTGTGGCGAAGCAACAACATGATCGCGAGCGCTGCGAGTGCCACGATCATGACAAGGGAGTACATCTCGGCTTCGCTGCCTGCCACGAACGCGGAAATATGACCGAGGAGAATCGCGAGTCCCGCAGTGTATTCGGACCGCCAGCGCTCTGCAGCTAGGAGGACAGCAAGCATGCTCACGATCATCCACACGATCGAGATCGATAATGACACCGCCTGCATTGCGGGTACGAAGTAGGCCGCATAGGCCACGAAGAACCCGAACGAGAGTCCGGCTGCCATCACAGGGCGAGCAAATCGCTCTAGCTTGACCTCATAGAATTTTCCGACGCTGAACAAGAGCAGCGAGCCCGCGTACGTGATCCCGACTTTTGCTCCGTTCGAAAGCGCTGGTGCCACGTTGCGCGCGAAGAGCGCGAGCGCGATAGCCAAAACGACCAAGCCTATCCTAAGCAGCCACGTAGTCCCGATCTGCGTTTCTATATCGATCGCAGCCTTCGCCGGCTCCACAGCAACTGTCTCGTCGCTTGATGAATCGTATTGCGCTATAGCGACTGGACAACCGCAAGCAGGACACGACGTACGAGACACCTCGAACTCTTGACCACACTCGGGGCAGTTAATCTGTGGGGTCTGCGGCTCTAGAGACTCTGTGGACAGGGGTGTAGGCGGGGAGAAGTCCGATCCGCCAATTACGTCCCCCGACTTCCGCGGCTCATCGACAATTGCATCCGAAGTTTCTTCACTCGCCGCTTCGACATCTTTTTCCTGAAAGTCGATCTCTTCACCTGATTCCTGAAGCGGAAAATGGTCTACCGCACGACGGAGTAGCTTGATCTCGTCGGAGAGAGTTTTGGTCCGGCGTAGCGCGACGA
>DCAD01000025.1:18574-25699 GCA_002311875.1 Gemmatimonadales bacterium UBA1142
CTCTCTTCCGGGGTGTTTCACGCGAAGACTCAGCTCTGGTAGGCCGGGACCTGAGGGATGCGGCTCAACGGATGTCTCGGAAACGACCGTCGTTAATCATGTTCAGCATTGGACCACCTATGATGACCAAGACCAAGCCGACAATCTTGAGCCCGCCATCGTATTCCGGTAGGGGAGATTGTCTGCCAGATTGGTCCGTCCATGCCATGCGGCAGCATGTGGCGGTGATGCGTGGGCTCTCGCTAGAGAGACCCCAGTTATACCCGCCGCAGTTTTCGGGAGGTGAGTGATGCAGGGCCTGGAGAGATTCCTGAGTCAGTTCGGTGTATTCGAGAACCTGGCCACAGATCCGCGCTTTCAAGCCGTTGTTCTCGTCGTTCTCAGCGTTGTGGTCGCCAAGGTGGCCGACTGGGTCATCTCCAGGCTGATTACTCGCTGGGCGCGAAAAACCACAACCGAGCTTGATGATCGCATCGTCGAGATGCTGCACCGCCCCCTGTTTCTGTTCGTACTCCTCGGAGGTTTGACGCTGGCCGCGGACTTGTTGTCACTAGAAGGTGGCATGAAAAGGATCACCTTCGGTGCCCTGGGCACGATGGCCGTTTTCATCGGCTCCGGTCTCGCGATGCGCGTGAGTCGATTGGTCCTCGAGACCCTGAGTCAGCACCGTGACCGCTTCCGGTTTGCCGACGAGCGCACGCTACCCATGTTTCGCAACCTGTCGAACCTGCTGCTGTTGGGGGCGGCCGCTTACTTTCTTTTCCTGGTTTGGGGCCTGGACGTAACCGCGTGGCTGGCTTCGGCTGGAATCATCGGTATCGCGGTCGGCTTCGGCGCTAAAGACACCGTCGCCAATTTCTTCGCTGGTGTATTCATCCTGGCCGATGCGCCATACAAGATTGGCGACTTTATCATTCTCGATTCCGGAGAACGAGGACGGGTCACCCACATCGGACTACGCAGCACGCGCCTTCTGACTCGTGACGACATCGAGGTGACAGTACCCAACGCGGTTATGGGCAACACCAAGATCGTTAACGAGACCGGGGGACCTAACGAGAAGGAACGCATCCGCATCAAAGTCGCATGTGCCTATGGATCCAACATTGATCAGGTCAAACAGGTGCTTCTCGACATTGCCGTTCGTCACGAAAGTGTGTGCGCCGACCCGGAACCACGCGTCCGATTTCGCACTTTTGGCGCTTCCGGTCTTGAGTTGGAGCTCCTGAGCTGGATTGACGAGCCCGTCCTACGCGGTCGCATCACTGATGCGCTTAACACTGAGGTGTATCGCCGTTTCACAGAGGAGAAAATAGAGATCCCCTACATGAAGCAGGACGTATATGTGAAGGAGATGCCGCGCTAGAAGATGCCCGCGGTGCGCTAGGCCCATTTCCCCCTCACGAAGTAAGGTCGCGCTAACGTCAAACCCATCACCGGGGACTCGCGGAAGCCGCGCTGCCGCTTCTTAGCGGCGCAAGAAGCCTAGGGTGGATTCTGTTGAGCCTGATCGGTGTTGTCTGACTGACGGTTAGTGCAGGGATCCTTCTGAGGGGCTGAGGCGTTCAACTTCACTATTCTTGAGGGGATCACGAGGTCCGTGAGAACGAGTTAGGGTAGTCGGTTCAGTTGATCACTACAGTCCGGGGAGATCGGATCTAGTAATGAAAGAGAGACTGGGCATCATAATCCACTGGGCTGGTTTCCTCTTTGCATCGCTGGCTGTGGTCGGCTCCGATGTGGGCGGGATTCTTGCCCTAATCACCCTTCTGCCTAGCTGGGCGATCAAGTATGTCCTCACGGGTAGGAAAGGCTTCTTCCCGTGGAACTAGAAGTGAGCCGTCAGTTTCGCTTCAAGTTCTGCTCGAATTTCCGCTGGGAATCGGTGGGGCGGTCATCGCCGCGGTGGAACTGTCCGTCGACGGTGGAACGAACTGGCACCCTGCGATCGGTCGGACGAGCTGGAGCTACGAGTGGACGCCAGACCGGGCGGGCACGGTCTCGATCCTCAGCCGAGTGGTTGACGACAGCGGCAACCTGGGGGACCCGGGTGAAGCTGTGACGGTCAGGGTCACTGGGGGCGATTAGACAAAACGTGTCTCGAACGTGTACCGATGCCCGTATTCGACCTGGAGCAGCCTCTGTGCTCTGACTTGGCGTTGGGGCACGACCCTCGAAGGATGCAAGGGCCAATACGAACGGTGGACCGCGGTCGAGGGACTCAGTATCCCAACAAGGACGGCAGAAACAGCACCATCCCCGGCACGAATGCGATCACCACCGTGAGCGCCAACATCAGGGCCAGGTATGGCCAAAGCGGGCGGGCAACCTCCGCCGGCTCCACGCCCCCCACCGAGCACGCCACCAGCAGGCTCACTCCCACAGGCGGTAGGAACACCGAGATTCCTTGGGTCGCCACGATGACCGTCCCGTAGTGCACAGGATCAATGCCGAGCTGCCTCGCCAGGGGCAGGAGTATCGGCGTCAGCATGACGACCGCTGGTACGCCCTCCAGGATGGCACCGAGCGGGAGGAAGATCAGGATGGTGAGGATCAAGAAACCCATCTGCCCACCTCCCATCCCCACCACCGAGGACGCTAGCGCCTGCGGCACCTGCATGACGGCGAGCACCCAGCCCAGAAGCTGCGCGGCACCCACCACGAACAGGACCATCCCCGACACCGTGGCGGTCTGGATGATCTTGCTCCATAGCTCCGCAGCCGGGAGAGCTCTGTAGATGGGCCCGGCGAGGAGAAGCGCGTAGGCGACCGCGACAGCCGCTGCTTCGGTGGGTGTGAATAGACCGAAGCGGATGCCACCGAGGATGACGACGATCATGGAGAGCGGGAGTAGGGCATCAACCGCGGCGTGTCGGACTTCCGCGAACGACGCGCGCTCCCCCGTCGGCCATCCTTCTCTTCGGGCTTGCCACCCGATCTGGGTCATCAAGCCCACCGCCATCAGGAGTGCCGGCGTGATAGAGGCGACGAACAGCGCCCCCACGGAGACGTTGCCGATGACGCCATAGACCACCATGACAATGGCAGGCGGAATGAGAATCCCCATCCCGCACGCAGCCGAAACGATGGCCGTCGAACGAGCACGGCTGTACCCGTTGGCCATCAGCTGCGGTACCATGATCCCGCCGATCGCAGCCGCGTCTGCCGACGTGGAGCCCGACACTCCTGAGAAGAAGATCTCGGCTATGATGACGACTTGTCCGAGTCCTCCCGGAAGGTGTCCCACGAGCGCGCGAGCCAGCGTCACCAGGCGCTGGCTGATCCCCCCCACGTCCATGAGGAAGCCCGCCAGGATGAAGAGCGGCACGGCGAGCATCGGGAACGAGTCCATCCCCGCCACGATCTGCTGGGGGATGATGATAACCGGGAGGTTTGCCACGACGACCGCGATGCTGGCAGCCGTCGCGAGGGCGAAGCCAATGGGCACGGTGGCCACCACCAGGGCAGCGAAGATACCGAGCAGGAGACCGCCCATCAGTGGCCCTCCTCGGAAGATCCTGCACCAGTGGTGGCCCTAACCCCAGTCGCCTCGTCCACCCCAGCCCCCTCGGCCGGTCTCCCAAGCCCCGCAAGCAGGTGAATCACCATCAACGCACCTGAGGCCGGAACCGACGCGTACACCCACGCGATGGGAAAATTCAAGGCCGAGGAACGCTCGCCCATCGTAAGAGCCATCAGGATGATGCCTGTCGCAACGAGCACCAGTGAGAACATCAGTACAACCGCGGTCGCGAATGTCTTCACCGCGGACTTCAGGCGCGGAGCCAGGCCCTTCGTGACCTGATCGAAGCCGAAGTGGGCCCCATGCTCCACCGCTAACGAGGCACCCAGCATGGACACCCAAATGAAGCAGAAGCGTGAGACCTCTTCGCTCCACGGGTTCGGGTAGGCGAACAAATAGCGCATCCCGACTTGGAGTAGCACAACGACGAAGACCGTCGCCACAAGCCCACCCGCGGCGAGGGTCTCGAGGGCGACGAGGCGTTGGTTGAGCGCTTTCAGCCCACGCATGATCGAGTGGCCTGAGCAGACCATCGTCCCCAGCCGGTCGGCCTCACGGCCTCACCCGCCCCACCTCGTTCACGAGCCAGGCGATCAGCGCCTCTCCGTCCGGCAGCCGAGTCGCCAGTTCGTCCCAAACATGGGGGCGGACTGCCGGCACGAACAACGCGACATCCGGGTGGGAGATCTTCACATCGTTCGCCCGCATCTGCTCCAGTGCATCTGTCTCCATCCGGCGGGCAACTTCGCTCTGGTAGGCGAGGGCCTCTGCCGCCGCATCATCGATGGCCTCCTGGACATCCGCGGGGAGCGACTGGTAGAACGGCTCGTTCACGAGGAACGTGATGGGATTGTAGGTGACGGACGTGAAACTGTAGAACTTGGCCACCTCGTAGAGTCGGCTACTCACGAACCCGATGGCGTTTGCCTCTCCACCCTCGATCACACCCTGTTGGAGAGCGGAGTAGACCTCGCCGTAGTTCATGGGCGTCGCCTGGACGCCCAATGCCGAATAGGCTGCCAGATAGGTAGCGTTCTGAAGAACGCGGAGTTTTAGACCGTCGAGATCCTCGGGTGTTTCGACCGCTCGCCTCTTGTTGTAGACGTGCCTGAAGCCGTAGTCGAGGAATCCAAGCGACCGAACGCTGGTGCGTTCTAGTAGCAGATCCCGCCACCAATCTCCAACCGGACCGTTCATCACCGCGAGCCCGTGGTCCCGTGTCTCGAAGAGGTACGGAAGATCGAACATTTGCCCCTCAGGCACCCAGCCCGAGAGCACGGGGGTGCCCGAGATGGCCATGTGAACGGCCCCGACCTGGATCTGCTCGAAGGCGATGCGCTCGCCGCCGAGTTGCCCCGAAGGATAGATGCTGACCCGAAACTGCCCGTCGGTCCGCTCGAGCATGAGGTCCCGGAAGCGTTCCGCCATGAGGTGGAACTCCGAGTTGCTGGAGAGCACGTGGGACAGGCGGACGTTCCAGGTGGCGGAGTCGGGAGGTGTGCCACAGGCGATAACCGAGACCGCAGTCACCGCCAGCGCCGTCAGGCGCCGGACCCTAGGCACCCCAGATCGTCTGGCCGGCGTCGATGAACACCGAAGCGCCCGTTACCAAACGCGACTCCTCGTTCGACGCGAGAAACACGACCGCTCCCACCAAATCCTCGGGCACTCCGATCTCCTTCAGAGGAATGCGAGCGAGGCGGCGCTCACGGAAGTCGTCCCGGGCGATGTCCGCCCGGTTCAGGTCGGTTTCGATCAGACCCGGTGCGATCGAGTTGACCCGGATCTTGTGAGGAGCGAGCTCCAGTGCCATCTGCTTGGTGAGCATGTCCACGCCCGCCTTGGCCACGCAGTAATGCGTCAGGTTCGGGGCGGCTACCGCCTGTCCGGCGGACGAGATGTTGACGATCGCACCGGGTGTACCGGTATCGACCATCCGTCGCCCCACCGCTTGGCCCACGAGGAAGTATCCCTTCAGATTGACGTCCAGAATGGCGTCCCACTCTTTTTCCCTGATATCGAGGAAAGCAGTCCGCTTCAGGATTCCGGCGTTGTTGACGAGGATGTCGATGCCGCCCAGGAAGTCGTACGCCTCGCCGACGAACCGTTCCACGTCGGAGCTCGAGTCCGTGGAGCCCTGCACAGCGATGGCCCGGCGCCCCATCTCTTCCATCTGCCGGACGGCGTCCTCGGCATCCTCACGGCTAGTCTTGAAGTTGACGGCCACGTCCGCCCCCTGGCGGGCCATCCCTAGGGCGATGCCACGGCCGATGCCTCGCGATCCGCCGGTGACGAGAGTTCGCTGACCTTCAAGACGCATGAGAACTCCGGGGGTTCAGTCTACGTGAGCGTCAGAAGGGAAAGAGTCTGGTGCGAGCCACGAACATGCAACGGCGGGTCGGTTGGTCCCCGCCTCTAACGCGGTGTCCCTGGTCCGTGGCTGCCCCTAATTTCATCGGCGGTTTGAACGGAGTACCCCATACTCTGCTTGGTTCCGCTCGGGCCAGCTTAACCCAACTCACGGAGGCGTCCATGAGGTCCTCGGTCCGAGTCCTGTTTGTGTGCTCGCTGGCATCCCTGTCCGTCCTGACGGCTCCGGCACGGCCGGGCACGACCCAGGCGGCCGCTGCCCAGTCTTTCACTTCGGACGATCCGGTGATCCGTGCGATCTGGGATGAGGGTGTCGAGCACTCGCAGGTTTACGAGCTGAGCCAGGTGATAATGGACTCGATCGGGCCCCGCCTCACGGGCTCTCCCGGCATGGCCCGCGCGAACGATTGGTCGGTGGCGAAGTACGTGGAATGGGGCATCGAGGCATACAAGGAGCAGTACGGGACATGGCGTGGATGGGAGCGGGGGATCAGCCATGTTGATTTGATCTCCCCGCGCGTGCGATCGTTGGAGGGTATGGCGGCCGCGTGGAGCCCGGCGACTGAAGGTCCTGTAGAGGCCGGGGTGGTCATCCTGGCCGACGCGGGCAACTCGGCAGCGTTCGAGGCCTGGCTACCGGAGGTGCGCGGCAAGTTCGTGCTGATCTCCCGCCCGGAAACGAGTTGCCGACCGCAGGACAACGTGGAGTGGTTCGCCCGGCCAGAAACGCTGGCGCGAATAACCGAGGAACGCGAGCAGGCTGTGGCGGCGTGGCACGAACGTGAGGAGAACACGGGCGTTGATCAGCGGGTGCTGCCGGAGCGCCTCGAGGCGGCCGGAGCCGCAGGGATTATCCGGTCGCAGTGGTCGGCTGGATGGGGCGTGAACAAGATCTTCGGCACACGGGCGGAGCGGGCGGCGGTATTCGATCTGAGCTGCGAGGCGTACGGGCTGGTGTTCCGGCTCGCCGAGAACGGGCAGGAGCCCGTGCTGCGGGTCAACGCGGAGGCACGGTTCCTCGGTGAGGTGCCAGTCTTCAACACCATCGCCCGGATTCCGGGGAGCGCCCAGCCGGAGGAGTTCGTGATCCTGGGCGGACACTACGACTCGTGGGACGGTAGCTCCGGGGCTTTGGATAACGGCACCGGTGCGGTCGCTGTCATGGAGGCAATGCGTATCCTGAAGGCGGCCGTCCCGAATCCTCGCCGCACGATCATCGGTGCCCTGTGGAA
>DCAD01000025.1:25730-27575 GCA_002311875.1 Gemmatimonadales bacterium UBA1142
GGCGAGGAGCAGGGCCTGAACGGGTCACGGGCGTTCGTGGAGGATCACCCCGAGATCCTCGATCGCACCCATGTGGTGTTCAACTCCGACCATGGGACGGGGCCGGTGACCTTCATCCCCATGCAGGGCTTCGCCGCGGCTGCAGGGTACTTCGGCGACTGGCTCGCCCGTGTACCGAGCGAGTATGCCGATCAGGTCACCCTGAGAATCCCGGGGAGCCCCGAGTCGGGCGGAACGGACCACGCGTCGTTCGTGTGTGCGGGCGTACCGGCATTCAGCTTCCACGTGGGGGCCGGCCGGAGCGACGACCTCCCCATGGGCACCAACCGGTGGGACACAAGCATCTACACCTGGCATACCAACCGAGACACATTCGACAAGATCATCTTCGAGGATTTGCGTGACGATGCCGTGATGACCGCGATGTTAGTGTATCTGGCGTCGGAGGATCCGGAGAGTATGCCGAGGGATCGACGGATGATGACGGAGGGGGCGGAGTGGCCGAAGTGTCGGTCGCCAGCCCGGAGTTCGGCGGAGAGCAATCGATAGGGTTATGCGTATAATGGAGAACGGACCCACGCCACGCAGAGCTACCCACCGGTTCCATGACAGAAGGCCCTAGAGATTTAGACCCCCCAACCCATCTGGTAGCCCTCGCGTGTGCAGGCTGTAGAGGCTGATGTGTGTCCTGGCCCCTTAGGAATAGACATCTATCTAGAGATCTTCTGAAGTTCCGCTCTGAGCTTGACTGGGATTACGTGGCACTCGTCAGCTGTCACCTCAACCTCGGTTCGGACCCAGTTATGGTACCGAGGGCGAGCTACAATCACAGTGTATTGGCCCGCCCGCTCTCCGGCACCAGCCATGGTTAACCCATCCCAGCTCACTGTCGTAGTCTCCACGTAGTTGCTGTCACGTAGAGTCATTGTAGCGCTGTCGGCTAGTAAAACTCCCGTCCCTGAATCCACGACGTCCACGCTGATGCCGTAAACGAACTGGTCCGTGCATATAATCGGCCCGAGATCGTCACACCCCAGTAAGAATGTAAGTGCCAGAAGTATTAGCAGACGAAATCTCATAGGGCTCCAAGGATCGTGGATTCTCATGTGAGGGTCAAAATCCCTCCGCACAACACTGTTTTGCGCGTCCAGTGGTGGCCTAATGACTTGCGTGTTTGAGTAGGGCCATGCAGGGCGTAGCTTACTAACTCTTCTAGGAACTTGACCTTAACCCGCGTGTTTGCGGGAAGTAGAAGGATGTGGAGGTCATAGTGGACGAGATCAGGTACTACCTAGCGCTTATTACTCTGATCTCCACCCCACAAGCCTTCATCTACTGGTTCATCGTTCACCCGTTCATAGACCTATGGCGGCGCATCGGGAAGGGCACGACCTACACGGTGTTGATCGTAATGTACGTTGCCGGTGGCTATCTACTGTGGAGCGTTCGAGGGCCCCTCCTGGCGGTCGAGTATGGGACAAACCCATGGCTGTGGCTCCCGGCGCTCGCGTTCTACGTTACCGCTGTGTGGATCCAAGTGAGGATCAGGAAGCTCCTTACCTTCAGAATCATGGTGGGTGTCCCGGAGTTAGATCGGAGCGGAAAGGGAGGCAAGCTCCTTGACACCGGGCTCTACGCTAGCATCCGGCACCCTCGATATCTGGCCGTGATGCTCGGGATGGTAGCGTGGGCGCTCTTCACGAACTATCTGGCCGTGTACGTCTTTATCCCGATTCTAGTCATCGGGCTCATGGCCGTATCCTGGTTGGAAGAACGTGAACTCCGCGAGCGATTCGGCGAAGAGTACGTCCAGTACCGCCGCCGTGTCCCGATGATCATCCCGCG
>DCAD01000025.1:27661-28975 GCA_002311875.1 Gemmatimonadales bacterium UBA1142
GTTGAGCCAAAGACCTACCCACCCTGTCCTGACACTGAGAACTAGCCCAGCTACCGACACTGGTTTGTGCGTCCGATGGCCCCGGCTGAGTTGCGGTCCTGCGGGGTGCCCAAGCAGAATTAGGCCATGAAGAGTTGCTCAGTGGAGTTGGTTTACTTCTCAGGTTGTCCCAATGCTGGCCTTGCACGTGACAACATCCGTGCAGCACTCCTTGAGGTTGGGCGAGACGACAGATGGGTGGAGTGGGACCAAGAGGAAGCCGCTACGCCTGCCCGCTACAAGCCTTTCAGTTCACCAACTGTTCTTGTGAACGGGCAGGACGTTCAGGACGTTATGGGTTCACCGGGAACGGGTATGGGGCGCTCGTGCCGGGCCGGAGACACACCTTCAGTTCATCAGATCGTCAAGGCTATTAGGGGTAATGGCTGAGCGAAGTAGGGGAGGGGCGAAGAAAGCGGAGGCTGGCGTGCAAGAGTCGATGAAGACAGCAGCGGTTGGTGTAGGTGGCGTGATCGCCGCCGCAGGATCAGCGCTCTGCTGTGCGGGGCCAGTGGCAGCGGTGAGTTTAGGCGTATCAGGGGCTGGGCTCTTGGTGTTCGAGCCATACAGACCCTTTTTCCTTGTGGCCACTGCGGTCTTCCTCGTTGCAGGGTTCTGGATGCTCGACCGTGAGGAAAAAGCTGCTTGTAAACCCGGGAAGCCCTGCGCTGATCCGACAGAGCGACGCCGGATGAAGATCATGCTCTGGGTCGCCACCGGGGTGGCTGTTCTGTTCGCCACGTTCCCAAACTGGCAGACGTTAATCCTCTAGAGGGCGGATACATCAAAATGGGTTGGAAACAATGGGCGGCGGTTGCGGTCGTGATCGGAAGCGGGATACTGCTTCAGATTCCGGGTCACAACGGTATGGACATGGACCATGCGCCCATGGGTGAGGGCGCAGTGCCCGCTGAAATGGCTGCGGCGGTGGGACCCTTCCAGACTGTGGCGCTTGAAGTCACCGGTATGACGTGAGATGGCTGTGCCACAGCGGCTCGGGTAGCCGTGGAACGAGTCGATGGTGTGAGTGAGGCGTGGTTCTCGTACAATACGGCCGAAGGATTCGTGACCTTCGACACGACGATGATTTCACCCACGGAGTTCATCGGTGAGTTGGAGCGGATGACCGCCTTCACTGCGACGTTACGAGAAGAAGACGATGGACCCAGTTAGGGGCCAGTAGAAGAGTTGTGTTTCTCCGCCCACGCCAGCAAAGCGACCCCCAGTGGGGTACACCCCCCCTATTTCACTGCACCCACCGCTGGACTATACAAC
>DCAD01000025.1:29054-29330 GCA_002311875.1 Gemmatimonadales bacterium UBA1142
GCTCCCGGCTAAGTTGCGGTCCTGCGGGGTGAGGGGGCAGAATTAGAGCATGACACGCTACCGCCTCCGCATGAGTTCGCTCACGCGACGCTCTCATCTCGTCGGGTAGGCCATGATCAGTCTCACCGAGAATTCGCAGAGGCACCTCCTGTGGTCAGTCGTGGAGCCGCCGAGCACCCTGGCATGCGTAATGGGAATATGCCTCGCTCTCGGACCTTCCCCGGTCGAATCGCAGAGACGCCCCGCTCTGGCAGCCGAGTGGGATCAGGCAGCAGC
>DCAD01000025.1:29518-32346 GCA_002311875.1 Gemmatimonadales bacterium UBA1142
GGAGGCAGACCTGCTGGCGGACGTCAGGAAGCGAGTGGCGTTGTGGAACGAAGTGGACCCGTACTACCCGGATCAGACAGTGGGCCTCCCCAAAACCAGTGAGTCGAGGGGGACCGAAGCCATCCTGAACGCGCTGATCCTATCCAGCCGTGACGCCCGAGAGGGACAGCTGGCCAGCGAAACTCGACAGGCGTTCGAGAATCTGTGGAAACTTCAGTTCACCCGGGGAGAGGGGGCCGGTGGTTGGGCTTGGCTGTACTTCGGACTGGCCCCTTGGGAATCGGAAGGGGCGGCTTACTTCGGAGCTGCACTCGCGGCCGTTGCGGTCGGAGTGGCACCGAACGACTATGCGACTTCGACGGGAATCCAGGAGCATGTGGCGTCGCTCAGTACGTATCTCCAGCGGGGTTTGGAAAGCCACCGGACACTGGACCGAGTCATGCTGCTTTGGGCTTCCAGCGAACTCTCGGATCTTCTGACACCGGATCAAGGCCAGTCCCTCATAGGTGACGTCATGCGCCTGCAGAACAACGACGGGGGCTGGAGCCTCACTTCCCTCGGACCCTGGGAAGGGCAGGATGGATTCTCTCCCCATCCCGGGAGCGATGGATACGCCACCGGGTTGATCACGTTCGTTCTGCAAAAGGCCGGTGTGTCGCCGGACCAGGAGAATCTGAGTAGAGCCCTCGCCTGGTTGGTGCAGAACCAGGATCCGACCGGCGGCCAGTGGCCCGCCACCTCACTCAACAGAGAGCGAGATCCCAGATCCGACAGGGGGCGCTTCATGGCCGACGCGGCCACAGCGTTCGCCGTACTGGCGCTGACGCAGGCCGATTCGTCGAAGGAGTGATCAAAATTAGTCGCGCAGCAGACTCGCAATCCGTTAGGCTGCCTCACACCCCTTGGGCTGGATAGGACGCGGATGGCATCGGAAGCAACGCGATCGCGACTGCAGACCGTCGGCAACTTCATGGCCGCGACCGGCGTGATCCTCTCGCTTCTCTTCGTCGGTCTCGAGTTGCGTCAAGCCACGGCATTGGCTCGAGCACAGACACGGCAAGGCTTGGCGGACCGGAATGCGGCTCGCAAGCTTATCACTTAATCGTTCTCCGTTATGACCAAGGGCGCTTGGGCTTATTCAGCGTCGGTATCCCCGCTCTACGGCAGAAGCTAATGAGTCCCAGTCGTATGTGCGTTGAATACGACGACGGATCTCGTGGAGTACTGTCGACCCCTGGTCGGCATTGGTCATGATGACAAGGCCGTAACCCTTCACCTTGTGTGCAAGTACTAGAGCCCTGAATCCCCAATTGCTTCCACCATGATCGAAGTACCAGCCTTCCCCGTATTTGCTGACGGAAAAACCGACTGCGTAGGGCCCCACGCCGACTGGATTCAACATCTCTTGAACCATGGACTGAGAAAGCACACGATTCGACTCCCCGCGGGCAGAGAGCTGCACTTCGATCATAAAACGAGCTAGATCAGTGGGGGTCGTCCAGAGGCCTGCGGCTGCGTGCTCAGGATATACATGCCATTTGGGTCCGCGGGACTCACCGTTGTTGTCATGTGCTCGGGCAGCATTCTTGTTGTGTTGCGGAGAGATTGGTTGAGCATAAGAGCTGCGCGTCATGCCAATCGGGGTGAGCACTCCGTCCTGCATTAGATCCACGAATGGACGGCTACGGACATCGGAGAGAGCGAGCTCCATGACCGTGACGCCGCCACCCGAATACTCATAGAATGTCATCGGCTCGCGTTCCATGAACACTCTACCGACGTTCGAAAGCTCGTGGCCTTCTAAGATTTGTACGATCGTTGGAAGCAGTTGCTCCGGATCATACCCTGGGAATCCAAAACCGTCTCCAAGACCTGAGGTGTGACTGGTGAGCGTGCGTGGTGTTACAGGTCGGGCTCGGGTGAACTCTTTACCGTCAAGAGTCCACGACTGAAGGATATTGTTAATGTCGTCATCTAGACTAAACAAGTCATCTTGGACTGCTCTGAGTACTCCCATCGCTGCAACTGGTTTGCTGATGGAGGCTGCTTGGAACATTGTTTCGATGTCGACGAGTTGACCTGTCTCGACATCAGCCACCCCATAGGCTTTCGCCCAGTGGATCTTGAAATCGTGAATGACTGCAACAGAGACACCCGGAACTCCAAACTCTTCCATGAGTTCAGCGACTGTGCGCGTTCCGAGTCCGTCCTCACCGGGTTGGGTTTGAGTTTGCTCTATAGCGGCTTGTGCAGAGACCGCTGAAATTTGTGCTTCGAGTGGAGTTTCTAGACACAGCAACAAGCTCACACCCACACAGACAATGAGGCTCAGCTTATCCATTTTCTTGTCAGCCCTCCAACGCTGTGACATCGCTCAGGAGTGTAAAGCCCATCTCCTCGTCCGCCATCATCTCAACGTAATCGATCCAAATCCGGGTCGGATACCCACGGCCGGGGTCGAACTCTACTTGTATCTCGTGCGCGTCTCGGTCGTACGCATCCTGCACGAGATCGAAAAGGCCATCGATTGTCCTGAAAGTCTCGGGGTCACGCGCTACCTCCGATGCGAGTTCGGTGACACCGGTTATGACTCCATCCTTAACGGTTACCCGAACATCGCCCACAAACTGGCAGTAGCAGACTCTTCTAACATCAAACGTGTAATCTGTTAGGCCTTGGGCTTCCCAGAGTGCTCGGTGCTCAGCCAGGTCGTTTCCAGGCGTAGTCGGGCTTGCACATGCCCCGAGCAGTAGCAGAGTCGTTAGTGGGAGTCGCCTCACGCTCTAACGATGTTTCCCCGTTCTGAAAGCGTTACGACACGTACGTCA
>DCAD01000027.1:0-7905 GCA_002311875.1 Gemmatimonadales bacterium UBA1142
CAGAGGTGCAGCGTTTGAGACCCCAGGCAACTGGCTCTTGAGCCAGGGTATCAGTTGGAAGGGCAATCGCACTCACCAAACAGAAGTGCGAAAGGCAGTACGCGAGGAATCACCCGGCTGTGAAACTTTAACGACGATGTACGCTGCATGGTCACGACAAGACTTCCTCCAAGAGCTGAGCTGCAGCCCGCGCTCCCTCGGTGAGCGCCCGGGTATGAGACATGTAACCGCTCAGTTCTGAATGACCGAACTGAACGCGACCGAAGCCCCGCTTCACGATGTCCTTGGGTGCTTCATTCCCCTCCGTCCCGAAGTGAAATCCCGGTTGTGGAGAGATGTACGCGTGACCCCAGCGGTTCAGCACGATCCCAGCAATGTCGCGCTGCGCGTCGAATCCAGAGGAACCGAACATGCGTGTCATCTGCCCGATGATTTCGGCTTCATACTCGCCATACGACTTGCTCAGTAGCTCAGCTCGGCCTAGAGCCCCCTGTTCCTCGATAGAATACCCGGGATAGTTGAACGGAACGTAGAAGGTCATGACGATTGGCTTGTCCGGATCGAACGGCTGTGTGGAGTCGCCTGTGATCATCGGTCTGCGGATCGAGAAGAAGTCGCCGAAACCGTCGAAGCAGCGACCGGACGAAATCCCGAGTCGATCCAAGAAATGCCAATTCCGGAGCGCGACGTTCACGACCAGGACCGGAGCGTGATGAAAGTGCTCATACGCCTCCGTGATCGGCGCGGGCATGTCGCTCACGATGGTCCGGGCGACCCATCCACCGATCGACATGACGACCGCCTTCGCTCGGACACGGCTGATCCTGCCGTCCCTGTAGTACGTCACGTTGACGTACTCGGCGCTCTCTGCGGGGCCTTCATGGCTGACATCAATCGCTGTGGCGTTCAGGCGGATTCTGAGCGATTGCCCTGACCGGTCCAGAGCCGAAAAATCGATGGGATTCGTCAGAATGTTCTCGAATGTCGCACTACCTTCGATGCTGTCCGGCAGGAGGTACTTCGCGATATGGCGAATAATCCCGGTGTTCCCTCCCGGAAAGCTGTAGACCCCCACGTCGTGGTCGTCCTGGCTGCTGTCATATCGGTAGGGGGCCTGGGTCCCCGGGAGCTCCAGATCCTTTGCCGAATACGCCGAGTAGACATCCGCTCCCACGCCGCCCATGGAAATAGCAATCACAGGATCAAAATACTCGGTGACTCTGGGGCTGTACCCCATCACATCTTCAAGAAGCTCCTTGTACGACATGCTGTCGAGCCAGCGGTCTAGATCCTCTCCCTCGTAGAACTGCTCCTCGTCTCGGAAGACCCGGTTCAGCTCCTCCTTGAAGTCATCAGGCCAGGGCAACCTAGCTAGGTTGTCTTGTCTGGGATTGATTACCCAGCGGGCCTCGGCACCTTCTCCTACGAAGTAGCCCGTGTCGTACCTTTCCTCCTCCCAGTACATCCCGTAGTAGTTCTCGAGAGGGGCTCTCACCATCGTTCTCGCCCGGTCCTGATCTACGAACTCGTATTCGAAGGGAAGGCCTGTGTCCCTATAGATGTCCGCGATCAGGCTGCTGCTCCCTGCGGCTGGGGGGCTAAAGTCATTCGAGCCCTGCGGTCCATACAGTCGGTAGCCATCGACATCGAACTCGTTCTGTTTGGCTTCGCCTCCGAAGACGGCGTGATTGTCCAGCATCAGGCACCGGCCACTGCCCCCGTTCTGCTTGTGAAACTGATACGCGGCTCCCATTCCAGAAAACCCGCCGCCGATGATGATAAGGTCGTATTCTTCACCCGTGTCCTCGATACTCTCCATGAGATCCGGTGGGAGACCATCGCGGATCAGGTGAGCGGCATCTCGAACTGAAGCTACGTTGCCGTTGGAGGTCGCGTAGTCGCCCACCCCACCATAGCCGGTCCACGGGTCCGTCATCCCGGGAGCGGTACGAGGCCTGGTGCACGAACTAAGTAGGGCCGCTCCGAAACCAACCAGCGTCCCGCCTACGAAGTCCCGTCTCGTGATGTCTGGAAGGGGCATCAGTTTCGACCCGAGTCGAAGTTTGCTGCCTGCCAGAGACGTGCGCGCTCATATTCAGACTCGATGCGGCAGCTGCTCTCAAGGGCTTCGTTGAGGCGGGCAACAGGATTCGGCATAGCGTGGCTAACATGCGGACCACGTGAGGCACAAGTCCAGGGGTCAATGCCCGATGGCCAACTCGGCAACGGCACGACCATAAATAGGTTCGTCCCGGTCAAGGTCGGCGGGAACTGGTAGCCCGACACCGATGCGTGTGGGCTAGGGGCAGCCCCACCTAAATTTTTTTCAGAAAACGGCGTTTCAGTGGCGGCGATGTCCTGACTAGGCCTTGCCAGAATCCTCCGAGCCTTACGAGGGGGAATAGAAGGACACATGAACGGGAACGCCCCATTCCTACGGGTACGCGACAGCTACCGGATCACGTACCACTCCGTCTGGTACGGCCTGAAGTACTCGTACCCCTCTGACGTGAGGTAGGCGTCATCCTCCATCGGAATCCTCACCTCTGCGCCACCGTACTCCGGTACCGCTGTGGTCGCGCTGAACTCCACTGAGCGGTAGGCCCCCTCACGCAGGTAGGAGTCCCGTTCGGGCGGGGAGGAGAGATCCATGTCGCGCGCGTTGATGGACGGCCCCAGCGCGTGGCCGTGATATCCGATCGGATGCGAATAAAGGCTCGGCAGGAAAGCGACTCCTTCGAGCCGCTCCGCGATCGCGAGGGTGGCCTCCCATCCGGTCATGCCCGGGCGCGGCGCAGACGCGAATGCCGCGTGCACGATGTTGGCGTTCTCGAGGGCCCTCACCAGACCGGGGGGTACCTCTGTTTCGCCGTCGCGGAGGATGTACGCCACCTTCTGCCAGTCACTGGCAAATCCCAGATAGTCGAAGCCGCAGTCCAGATGGATGATGTCGCCGCGCTGGAAGACCAGATCATCCGGCGCCGGGTGCACGTACGGAATCACTGTGTCGGTTACCGGGTCGAAGCGCTGCACGGCTACGTGAATCTCGAACCAGGGCCTGCCGCCCACACCCAGCTCTGCGATGGTCTCTTCGAAGAACCACTTGATATCGGCGGCCCGGGTTTCACCAGGGTTGATGACCAGGTTCGACAGCGCCCTCTGTGCGATCACATCCGTCGCAAGGACGAGGTCGCGATAGTACTCAAGCTCATCGGGCAGCCGAGTGTCGAAGTAGGCCTCAACTAGGTCTGCGGCGGACACGAACCGAGCCTCTGCCTCACTCCCAAGCGTTTCGGCTAGGAACGTGTACGAGTCGTGGGTCAGGCCGCTGTCGTGACCGCGGGTGCCTCCCATGTTCAGCCCTACGCGCTCGGGTTGAAACTGCTCCCATAGCGTCCGCAGGCCAGAGGCCGTTTCCTGAATGCCGCGGGCATTCCGGGGCGACGGCAGTGGCTCAATGAACCGCGCGTAGTCCGCGGTCGGGCGCCAATAGTCCGAGTAGGCCGCGAGCCGCTCTGACCCGTCGTCGGCGAAGACGAGCACGTCCCGCCGCCTGGTATAGTGTAGGGGTGGCGCGACGTACTGCATGACGGGGTCGTGATGGAACTCCTCGCTGACCACGATCCACATGTCGATATCGTGCTGTCGCATGAGCTCCAGCAGGACCCGGTGTTTCTGTTCCAGCCATCCGAGGCGTACCCCATACTGTGCCCTCAGTCCGAGAAGCTCCGGCATGGCGGGGATGATACGGCCGTCGAAGAGCTCGATCGGTCCCGCCGGCGGGTGCTCAGCCGGTGTGTTCGGTGGGGAGCAACCGAGCACGACGAAGGCCGAGAGGGCCGACACCATCCTGGCGGTCTTCATCGATGTGTTCACGGCGGACAAGAGCAACCTCCCGGGACAGCGGACCGGACGATAGGTTTAGAGGAGGTTCACATTCCGACCGCGCGCCGTGTCGCGTCAAGATGCCGCGACGCTCAAAACAGTATTGTATGGTCCAGCGGCGGGTGCGGTGAAATAGGGGGGGTGGCCCCCACTGGAGGGCTAGTTCCTTAGAACTAAAGTACCCACAATACCTTGATCACGGCTTCATCCTGGCCGCGGTTAGTACCAGTTGAAGCCGAGACCGATACGGATGAGGTTCGTGCTACCGTCTTCAAAGCCTCCATAGTGGAAATCCGCATGAGGTGTCAGGCCGAATCGACCGCCGAAACCAATGTCGTAGCCCGCCCCCAGCGTGACGCCAAGTCCGGTTTCAGTCGCCGTAAAGCTGCCACCGAAAAGACTGGACTCGGCCTCCAATGTTGCGACTCCTAGGCCGCCCTTCAGAAAGAAGCCTCCGGCCGGAGCTAAGTACACATAGGCAACCGCATTCAGAAATCCGGATGTAACCGTTATTCCATCTTCGTTTTTTGCCCAACCGCCCGACTCCGCTCCAAGCAGGACTTTATCGCTGAGCGCTCCACCGATCTTGAAATAGCCCGTAAACGAACTCTCTCTCTCGCTATCATCTTCGAACCCTAGGGAACCACCCCCCACCCCGAATCCGATGAAGAAGCCATCCCGTGCCGGAGCCTGGCCACTCAGCGGCTGCGCCGCACCTGTACCAACGATGAGGGCCGAGAGCACTGCGATGGTGAACTGTAGACCGCGCACTAGAACTCCTGCATTAGTGTTGGTTTTTTAGGGTCGCGTATAATCTGTGCTACCATCACCAAGTCGTGTAGTGCTTCCCCTAATTCTGCCCCCTCACCCCGCAGGACCGCAACCTAGACGGGGGCACCTCACCGGACGCGCAAAACAGTGTTGGTAGGTGCGCTAGAAGGGGCTGTTACTGAGAGGGGGGCGGGGGAGACCGGGTGGGAACTACGGCACCAGACCGGGACTCTCGAAGATGTAGGTCATGTTGTCAAAATCCAATGTCCATGACGCGTACTGCCGAAAGAACTGGTGGGACAGAAGCGCATCCTGAATGTAGAATTCCGACCAGTAACTCCCTGGTGGGCGGGAGCCGAACTCCCCTGTGGTGTTGTTCTGTGCGAGTGGGCCGAGTCCTACGCGCTCAACCGGGAACTGCCCAGAAGCCCACACGCCTCCGCCGCCGCCAACACTTTCTTCGCTTACTCTCGTATCAGGCTCCGGGATACCGAGATACTCCAGGGTTTGAATCGGTGCAGTGAGCATGTTTTGGCTCGCGAGACCAGAATCTATGAAGAAGGTCAGCCCCTCTTTATCGTTGATACTCCCACGTGCCATCATGAGGTGGGTCTGATCCAATACGAACGGAATTTCTGCCGCAACACGATCACCCATCTCCATTAGAAGCTTTCGACTGTTCTCAGGCGACCGCTCACGAAGCACGAGTTGTTCGTTCTCATAGTCAAGCGACCCTAGGAACTGCCGCATCGCGGCTGTACCTATGATTCCGCCTATGGTGTAGCCCTGAAATCCTGCAGAAAAGCGCTTCGTAGGAAGAATGGTCAGGGGAACGTTTCGCATCGTGACATCACCGATCTTCACCTTTTCAACCTTACCGAAGCCAATTTCCTGCTGCAGACCCCCACCGAACGTACCCATAGCCCCCACCACTGACTCAATTCCCATTGCCTCGGCAATCTCAGAGTCGAGAATGAACATGTCTCCGCCGGTATCGAACAACATCTGAACTGGAACACCGTTTACCTCTACAGTGATGACGGGGAGAGGATCAGTGATATGGAACGGGACGATGGATACCCTTTCATCGTTATTCCACTCAAGCTGATAGGGATTCTGATTGAACGCTGCTGCGAGCGTCGCATTCGGTAGTTGAACGCCAGCCGGGAACTCAATCTCATTGATCTTGTCGAAACGATTCTGCTGATAGTAGGCAAACAACTTGTTGACGTTGGCCATCACTTGGCCGCCGACGTCACCTTCTTTGGCTTCAAACAACCGATCGTAGAGCGACGCCGCTTCGTCGTAATGGGCAGTCAGGTACTGGAGCTTCGCGGCCATCTCTATTGCTTCCGTCGATGAACTGAGCGACCTCATGAGAGGAAGAACCACATCTTGTGCTTGCCAAAAATCCCCGCTCTCAAACAGTAGACGTGCATACGTGAGCCGCACTTCAGCGTCATCCCGATCTCTCTGGAATGCCCGTGCCTCCTCCGCCAGTTCCACTAAGACATCGGCTCGTGTTCTCCCAGCTCGGGGGCGCTCTTGAGCCTCTAGAGCGACTGGACCAACCGCCATCACAGCGAGGGCAAGTAGTAGGGTTCTATTCATGCCCTAATTCTGCCCCCTCACCCCGCGGGACCGCAACGTAGACGGGAGCACCACACCGGACGCGCAAAACAGTGTTGTATAGGTGAGCGTGATGGGGCGACAAGAAGGGGGGGTGCACGGTACTGGGGTCTTGCATATCACCCAAGGAACCATGAGCAATCCCAAAGTTGATTGAGCCTCGGAACCCTCGTAGTGTTGAGCGTGGTGGTCGGTGGGCAGTATCGAGTTTTCGGCTGAGGAGCAACTGGCGATGAGCGCCATCACATTAAATGTGAACGGCACAGAGCATACGGTAGACGTCGACCCGTCGACCCGTCTGCTGTACGTCCTGCGAAACGATCTCAGATTGCGAGGCCCGAGGTTCGGGTGCGGGCTGGGCCAGTGTGGAGCTTGCACAGTGATCATCGGCGGGGTGGCAACCCGGTCGTGTATCACGGTGGCGTCGCGGGTCAGCGGCGAGATAACGACGCTCGAAGGACTCGCAAAGGACGGTAGGCTTGATCCGGTGCAACAGGCGTGGATCGACGAACAGGTTCCGCAGTGCGGCTTCTGCCAGAATGGGCAGATCATGACGGCCAAGGCCCTGTTGGACCGGAATCCGAACCCGACGGATGCCGAGATTCGCGACGGGATGGCGCCAGCCCTGTGCCGGTGCATGACCTATTACCGCGTACAGGCAGCGATTAAGCGTGCCGCGGGGGGGGCGCGGGATGGTGGACCGGACCCCGTCGAGGAGGTGATCAGATGACTACTTTTACCAAGGTGCCTCAAGCCATCGAAGACGTACTGGAGGACCGGCACGCTACGACCTCCAGAAGGGACTTCCTCAAGACCTCCGGTGCCCTCGTCGTGAGCTTCGGCGCGGCAGGGGTCACGGGGCCCGACTCACTCGCGGCAGCCGGCGGCGGCGAAGAAGCGGCCGCGGCCCAGCAGGCGGGCCCCTATCCTGACCCCGACTTCAGACAGCTCGATACGTGGGTCGCGATTCATGCCGACAACACCGCGACCTTCTACGTGGGGAAGACGGACTGTGGTCAAGGCACGGGAACGGCATTTCGGCAGATGATGTCCGACGAGCTTGATATCGCATACACCGACACCAGCCTCGTCATGGGTAGCACGGACGTCACACCCGACCAGGGCGGGTCGGGCGGATCTGATGGGATAGAGAGAGACGGTTGGCCGATGCGACGCGTGGCCGCCGAGGCCCGACGGGTCCTGCTGGAGATGGCCTCCGGGCGCTTCGGCGTGCCGGTCGAGCAACTCGACGTCAGCGACGCGGTGATTGCCCTGAAGTCAGACCCCATCAGGACAGTCACCTACGCCGAGTTGATCGGCGACCGGCGGTTCAACGTCATGCTGACGGGAGGCGATATCAATTCGGTCTCAGGGGTGGCGGACGTCAAGCCTGTTCAAGATCTCCGGATCGTCGGCCAGTCACCGCAGCGCTATGACATTCCCCCGAAGGTCGACGGGTCGTTGACATGGGCTGTGGATGTCAGACTTCCTGGGATGACTCATGCCCGCAACGTCAAGCCGCGGGTTGCGGGCGCCACACTTCGGGGCTTCGACGAGTCGTCCATCCGCAACCTGCCGGGCTTCATCCGAGTGGTCAGCAGGGGCAACTACCTGGCGGTG
>DCAD01000027.1:8113-9814 GCA_002311875.1 Gemmatimonadales bacterium UBA1142
TCCCGTTCCAGGGACACACGGCCATCGGTCCAGCGCATGCCTTGGCCGACCCCTCCGACGGTCAGATGACGATCTACTCCAACGACATGAAGTCCTACGGCATGCGGAACGGGGTCGCAGAGTTCCTCGGGATGCCCAGGGACCAGGTGCGCGTCGTCTGGATGGAAGGCCCTCAGGCGTACGGCCGCACGGCCGCGGACGATGCGGGCTTCGAGGCGGCATTCCTGGCGAAAGAGATCGGCCTTCCGGTACGCATGCAGTGGACGAGAGAGGAAGAATCGGCCTGGGACACCAAGGGGCCCGCGTTCACCTTCAGATTACGTGGAGGACTGGACGCCCAGGGCGAGCTGATTGCGCTCGAGTACGACGCTCAGAGTGCCGACTACAACCACGTCGGATACAACGAGGTCGAGACCGTCTTGATCTCACAGCTCATGGGCTCGCGGCTCGCGACGCCGAACAGGGGCCGCGGCGCAACGCCGTCTGAGATGTATGCCATCCCCAACCGGCGGATGACAACCCAGGTTGTCCGGCTCCCCTTGATTTGGGAGACGCCGCTTCGAACCGGCAACCTCAGGGATCCTAGCGGACCGCAGGTGACCTTCGCCTCCGAATCGTTCATCGACGAACTGGCAGCAGCGGCCCACGCCGACCCGGTCGAGTTCCGGCTGAAGCTGCTCAACGCCAGCACCGACGATGACAGCGGATTCAAACGAGCCCGCTCGATCGCCACGGTCCGTGCGGCCGCGGATGCCTATGGCTGGGATAGGCGGCCGTCGCCGAAGCCGCTCGCTGCGGGAACCATTCTGACGGGACGGGGGATCGCGTACGCCTTCCGCGGCCAGACGGTCGTTGCGGAGATTGCCGAGGTCGAGGTCAATCGTGACACGGGTCACGTCTGGGTAAAGCAACTCGTATGCGCGCACGATTGTGGGTTAGTCATCAACCCCGAAGGGCTGCGCCGCACGATTGAGGGTGGGATGATGCACTCGCTGAGCCGTGCGCTCCACGAGGAGGTACAGTTCGACACCGAAAAAGTCACCAGCGTCGACTGGGTGTCTCACCCTAGCCTCAGGCATGGGGACACGCCGGAGAAGATCGACGTGGTGATGGTCAACGGAGATCCCGATCCGGACCGGCCGGATCTGCCCCACTACGGAGCCGGCGAGGCGGTCTGCAAACCGCTGATCGCGGCAGTCGCCAACGCCATCTACGACGCGACCGGAGTTCGTCTTCGCCGAGCGCCGTTCCGAGACGAGCGTGTGCTCGCGGCTCTCGAAGCGGCGGGCGTGTAGGGAGAGTCGGTCGGATCGGGTAGTGAGAGGATGGAGTCAGCCCTGCGCGGTGGACACATATTCTCTCAAGTCCAAGACCGTAAGGCTGCGAATCGAAAACTCTTGTTCCTGTCCGACCAAGTTCATTGGCCCTAAAGCCATCAGGGCTCCAAACAGCAGCAGTGCTCTTTTCATGAGGTCCTCCACCAAGAGTGCTCTCGCAACGTACTAGCCACACCGGACTGAGCAGCCCCACCAAATTTTTTTCAGGAAACGGCGTTTCAGTGGCTGCGATGTGTGCGGAGTCTCAGTCCACTCTTTCGCCAAGAAATCCACGAGAGAATCGATCATTTTCGCTAAGGCCTAGAACCTTGTCGGATAACGCCTCCGAAAAAGCCACAATTGTCTGTGAATCAACCCCCACGGC
>DCAD01000027.1:9953-11280 GCA_002311875.1 Gemmatimonadales bacterium UBA1142
ATCCGCACGCCGTCGACGTAGATTATCGGCTCATTGCCCTGGGCAAGCGAGTTGTTACCGCGGATGCGGATCTGCCTCCCTGATCCTACCTGGCTGCCCTGATCATTTGCATCAAGGCCAACCGGTCGCTGGGTGGTCACTTCCTGAATTGATTGAGTCTCAAAGTGTGAGGACTCTTCATTCAGGTTCATCGGTTCGCTATCAGGGACGCAATAGAGTGACATCCCAGCTGCTACCAGAGCAAGCGCATGTAGTAGAGTTCTGTTCATGCCCTAGAATACCCCTGATGTCAAAGCGTCTGCAACTTATTCGGGGGCTACCCTAGAGTCCGATGAACTCCAGAAGATCTAGATAAGTGTCAGCCCTTCCTCCAACGTCTGAACCGCAAGAAAACGAAAAGCAGACCAACTGAAATTAGAAATATGGCCGCTGGCCCTTCCCATATCGGTCTATCCACTGTGCCTCTAGGCCAGAAATTAAACGCAATGTATACCGAGAACATTGACCAGAAGAGCATCATAAAAAGATGACGGGTTCGTTTGGAAATAATTGTTCCGATAGCTCAAGCCTCCTTGATCAGACACCCTAACGTTTTTGAAAGAGAGGTCTTCGGACGAGCCTCTACGCTAGTTACCGGAGTCGATATATAGCTCGACCCTTCCGATACCAGACCCTGCTATCTGCTACCCCGATCCATAGGCACTATGGATACCCCTGCTTGAAGTGCTGAGAGTGTTAGGAGTCTGGGTTACCCTAACTCATTAGTCCACTGAGGCACCACAATCCTCACAGTCCGATCCTAATACGACTTTCTTATCACATTTCGGGCAGAGCTTGTAGGTGCCCTTAGCCATCAATTTGTATGACTCTTAATATTCAGCACGCCCATGGTAGTAAGCACGAACGCAGCCACCAGCCCTAATCCCATCAAAACGCCGCTCCGTGTGTCACCCTTCCGAATCTCTAACGTGAAAATGTCTGCCAAGGGTATCGAACGAACTACGAACCTATCGCACTCGTCCTCACCTCTACGTGTATATCCGCCCAAAAAGACCCTGCACCAGAAGGAGGACTCGTTAACGTGGCCCATGAGTTCATCGCCTTTGACCGATGGGTCCACTAGTTCCAATTGGGACAACAGTGTGGTCACACGGACACGCTCAGGTCGATCTTCTTCAATCAACTGAGCCACGCTCATGGGGGTTGGAGTGACGGCTTGCCAAGTAGCACAGGCAGTCAGGTGTAGCAGGAGGAAGAGCAGTAGAACGGCACGGGGGCGGTAGCGTGTCATGCTCGTGCTTTTGCAGCAGCGCCCCAGTAGTTGAAG
>DCAD01000026.1:0-3704 GCA_002311875.1 Gemmatimonadales bacterium UBA1142
ATCACATCGGACGTGCAAAACAGTTAGTTGTGAGGGCCTACTTTTTGTGAACGTAAACCAGAAGAAGACCCGGAAGGAATGTAATGAGTCCCTGTGACCAACTCAGGTAACCCAATACGCTCAACAAAAGTGAAGCGAGTACTAGGCCATATCCAAGTCTAAGTTTCCTCACGAACGGAATGACAGAGCCACGAGTACTGTAGCGATTACCTGAGCCGTTACCAGAACTTTGAAAGCGGATTGCTTGGTGTCTTCTGTCATCACTACCCTAACCCTTATGAGGGTTACAACCTTTAATCGTCTTCTTCTTCTCTTCTTTCTAGCTCTTCCAAATTTGCTATCTCTAAACGGAGATACTCAAGGTCTTCAAAGAAGCAGATATGAGCGGGAAGTAGCTCGACCTTGGGTTTTACTTTGTCTAACTCGTCTTCCAGATATTCCACATAAGCTAAAACCCTCTTATATGCAGTTATCTGGTTTTCACGATGTAATCCCATCATTCCCCCTTATCTAAACTCTTCTATCTCCGGTACATCCCGTCTGGCAATACAATTGGAAAGACGTATTGAGGATCAGTCAGTAACTCATATATGGCCGTATCGGTCTGCCGCACCTTGGCTTCAGTATTCAGCTTCCATTCCTGTTGGATCTCACCTGAGCGATTCTCCTGTGCCCCCAAGACTGAAGTCATCGCCCAGTAGATGTACTCGGTAGCCATACACCCATAATCACAGGTTTGGTCGTCATAAGTGTACCACGCTCCTCCCGGATAAGGGCTTGGAATCGACTGGAAGTGTCCACCTCTCGCGATGTCCATAGCGTTGGTCAGAGATGTGCCAACGTTTTCGCTCAAGGCACCAGGATAGGCGTTGGCGAACCCGGAGTGCGTGATGACATGCCAAATTTCTTCCAGGGCGGCATCAAATCGGCCCGTATGCCCGTTGGTATGCCAAGTAGGAACTGACTCATCTGCGCCTAGATCCTGGGCATTAATGGATCCTTGCTGGCTCTCTTGCTTCCACATGTACAACGCTGTGTTGCTAGATATCAGCGCGCTCAGCAAAGTTGAATTATCGACAACGCCATCTTCATTATTGTCCAAATACTGAGCCATGATATTAGCGGCGTGCACTAGCTTCACGTCCTCTACCGTAGCGTACGCGTAGATGGGCACTCCGAAAACGTCCACCTTTCGATTAGTCGCTGTGAAGCCCGCATCCGAATGCGCAACGATGGTGAAGTTGGGGTCGTTACCTGGGTCTATCGGACCGGTCATGTCCCCGCCACATGAGGCGATCAGGAACAAGGGAACGATCGGTATGGCGAGGGAGAATGGCGGGGTTCTCTTCATGCCCCAATTCTGCCCCTGCCCCACCCAGACCCGCAACACCGGACGCGCAAAACAGTGTTGTATAGTCCAGCGGTGGGTGCGGTGAAATAGGGGAGAGTGCACCTTACTGGGGCTCTCGCTTCACTAGCGGGGGGCAGTGTCGGGGGCTAGTTGTCGTCTTCTGGGATGCACCAAACCGCAGTGTCTCATATCATGCACGCATGAGTCCACGATCCACTTCTAACATTCTTACTGGCATAGCGGGCGAGCACCTCGTAGCGGGTGAACTTTCGAGGCGCGGCTGGATCGCATCACTTCCGACGGCTCTAGGTGTGAAGTTCAGTTGATGGGACATCTGGAGGAGGGAGGGTCACGAGAGGCGTTGAGGCGATGGAGTGAGATCCTGCGTCCTTATGGACGTGCAGATGTCCGCCGGAGCATAATCCAGCTCCTCACTTCAGCTCCGCCCTTCTTTCTCTGCTGGTACGCCTCTTACCGGGCCCTGTCGTTCAGCTACTGGCTCTCCTTAGCGTTGGCCATCCCTACGGCAGCATTTCTCCTGAGACTCTTCGTGATCCAGCACGACTGCGGTCACGGATCGTTCTTGAAGTCCCAGAAGACGGCGAATCGTGTCGGGTTTTGGCTCGGTGTCCTGACGATGACGCCATACCACTATTGGCGCAGAACTCATGCCTACCACCACGCCCACTCCGGCGATTTGGGCTTCAGAGGCTTGGGCGATATCGACGTGATCACCACGAGCGAATACTACGGCAAGCCGTTCCTCGGACGACTCCGTTACCGGGCCTACCGGCATCCGGTCGTGATGTTGGGGCTGGGGGGATTGTTCCAGTTCGTCCTCAAGCACCGCTTCCCGTGGGAGATTCCGAGGAGTTGGAGGCGCGAATGGCGCAGCGTCTGGAAGACGAACGGGGTTCTGGCGGCCATCCTCCTCTTCATGTGGCTCACGATCGGCCTAAAGACGTTCGTCCTCGTGCATCTGCCCGTCCTGTTCTTCACCGTTACGACAGGAGTGTGGTTGTTTTACGTGCAACACCAGTTCGAGGACACGTATTGGCGCGAGCACGAAGGTTGGGCGTACGTCGACGCGGGACTGGAGGGCAGCTCACATCTCGTACTGCCGAAACTGTTACAGTGGGTCACCGCGAGCATCGGAATCCATCACGTACATCACCTGAACGCGAAGATCCCGAACTACCGGCTTCAGGAGTGCCTGGATGCGAATCCAAGGCTCCAACAGGTAACCAGACTGACCATCTGGGACGCGATCAAGACACTCCAGCTGTCGCTTTGGCACGAGGATTCCCGAAGGCTGGTAGGCTTCAGAGAAGCGAAGCGCCTGGCTACTCCCTGACCCGCGCATCCCAGATAAACCCAAGTGCGTTAAGTGCATCAATCCGTTCTTGTGATAGGACGCCCTTACGATATTCCATACCCATCTCCAGTGCGTGGCCCTGGGTAGCCATCCGGTCGAGTTCAGCTAAGATCGTCTTCATTCGCTAATCCTGCTCCCGCACCCCGCAGGACCGCAACCTAGACGGGAGCACCACACCGGACGCGCAAAACAGTGTTGGGTAGGTGTGATAGGAGGGGCTGTTACAGAGGGGGGGGGTACGGGGGGTCTAGTCGCCCGCAGATCCCTGCAATGGATCAGGCCCGTATCTGTTCGGTCCATAGGTGCCTCGCAGGAAGCCACTTACGATGCTTAAGTACATGAAATAGAGGAACCACACGACGATCGGGCCAGTTGACAAAAGAACCTTAAAGATTTCCTCAACGATTCCCATTTGCTCAGGCCCAGCACCACCACCAAACCAGTCGTAGAACAGTGCGCCCGAGATAATTACAGCAGGGAAAAAAGAGCCAACCAAAGCCAGTACATGCTTACCGGTCTTGTCCCGGTCATGGAGACGCTTGACCCCAACGACCAAGCCGGCCCACCACATCAGCAAACCCATTATCCCTAACGGCACCATCAATATCACTAATATCACTGGAACGACATCCTGCGACGATAGAAACCCCGATAGCATGTTGAGCACCGCAAACGGCAAGAAAAACCACAGCCAGTATGTCTTTCGGGAGATACGCCCCTTAGGAGAGGTATATAGGGTCCAAAGGTTAGAACGCCGTGTAACGGATTCTACTTCTTTCATGGCAACCCACCCCAGTTCTCGCAGCTCTGGCCGCCTGCGGTTGGCCGTTGCTTGTTTCCACTCCAGTGCATCGTCCAGCGCGTCAGTAGTACCGCAGTGTGGGCAGGTCTCAGCCTTCGTCGAAACCTTGCCACCGCATTCTGAACACTGTGTAATTACCATGCCCTAATTCTGCCCCCTCACCCCGCAGGACCGCA
>DCAD01000026.1:3756-4016 GCA_002311875.1 Gemmatimonadales bacterium UBA1142
GACCGCAACGTAGACGGGAGCAACACACCGGACGCGCAAAACAGTGTTGTATCGTCCAGCGGGGGGTGGCGGTGAAATAGGGGGGGTGTACCCCACTGGGGGTCGCTTTGCTGGCGTGGTTCACGACGCAGGACCCATCTTCGGAGCATGCGCTACATCGGACTGACAGCTCTGCTCCTGCTCGCAGCGTGCGGGGACGGAGGGACTACGCCTACGAGTCCACCAAACCCTCCTTGGCCCGTAGCGACCTCGATCACGCT
>DCAD01000026.1:4277-4511 GCA_002311875.1 Gemmatimonadales bacterium UBA1142
GGCTCGGCCACGATCACAGCAACAGAGGGATCAGTGAGTGCGACTGCATCGGTCTCCGTAGCAGTACCGTTTTATCTCGCAGAGAACGGCGTAACGGTCATCTGCTCAGCTGCTGATGTGGGCCAAACGGGTGAGGTAGGCGGCGTCGTATACACCAAGCGATCGCAAGCTCAGATCGACGCGCTTGTTGATGGAGAAGATTACGCGCCCCTGGCGACCACATGCACCAGTGAC
>DCAD01000010.1:0-350 GCA_002311875.1 Gemmatimonadales bacterium UBA1142
CGTACTCAAAACCGGACACCCGCTGAACCTTAGTCCCGATCTCTACCTCCCAGTGCGACCCTAGACGGGCGACCAAGCCTACCCGCCCTGCCACAAACGGTTGCACTTTTCCGATCCGACGATTGCGGTGCGGATATCGGTGCGCCCCAAACTCAACTTGTGCGAAAGGCCACCAGGCCCGGGCCGTTGGTTCTCCAGCAACACGCACCCCCCCACCTATGCTCCACCCCTCCTTGATCGGGGGACCACAGCCTGTTCCGGCACATAGAACCTCGCCCCTTGACCATCGCTGCGCTGAACCGACCACGGAGACATGTGGCCACAACCTCACGTTTCCTTCGAACCCCACC
>DCAD01000010.1:583-6680 GCA_002311875.1 Gemmatimonadales bacterium UBA1142
TGCGTCTGGTCTAGCACCAGCACAACCGCAACTTAGTCGGGAGCACCGCACCGGACACGCTAAAGAGTGTTTGTATAGTCCAGCGGTGGGTGCGGTGAAATAGGGGGAGGTGTGGGGGGGGAGCTTGCAGACCGACGAAGGAACCCAGGATCACATCAAGAAAACTCAAGGAATTACCTCGAACACTCGGCACAAGGCTTGCTGAAGTAAGGCAACCATACTCACAGCAATGTGGAGCCTTGGCATGTCAGCATTTAGAGGTCCGTCAACTTGGTTGTCTCGACCCCTTCTCGGCATCGCGGTGATCGCTGCTATCGTTTTGCTCCTCGAGATTCCGGTTGCAATGATCCGAGGCGTGATTGAAGACCGGGTGGCGACTCGTAGTGAAGCACTCAAAGAGATCACCACGACTTGGGGAGGACCACAGTCGATTGTTGGACCCCGGCTCGTCGTGCCGTATCAGATCCAATTGGATAGTGCGTCTGGAGCTAAGGAGGTCAAGGGGTTTGCGAGCTTTCTGCCGGCTTCATTAACCATCGACGTGGACATCACCGCCCAGGCTCTGACGCGAGGACTCTTCACGGTTCCGGTCTATCAGGCTCAGGTGCGTCTTCAGGGGCACTTCGAAGACCCCAATTTCCGCTCCTTGGGCATCGACGAGGAAAACGTGTATTGGGAGCAAGCAAGTCTTGTCATTGAGGTAACAGATCCGAAGTCGGTGGGAAGCGGGTCAACTATGACATGGGGAGAAGCACCTGTGGAGCTTCTCCCCGGAACCGAGGAAGCTGGAGCCGAGCACCGGGGTTTTCACGGTGTAGTGCACAAGCCCAGTGACGGTATTGCAAGCTTCAATGTGGGAATCGAGTTGATGGGCTCAAACGCCATCCGGTTCGTACCTTTCTCGCGCAACACCCAGGTAGCACTCACCTCGAATTGGAATCACCCGAGCTTTTCTGGTGCGTGGCTTCCCACTCAGCGGGCAGTTTATGACGAGGGGTTCACCGCGGAATGGGAAATACCGTTTCTCGGTCGGGATTACGCACAAGAATGGATCGGCAGTAACAACCCCTACGATCGAGTACTCGAGTCGCGGTTTGGAGTAAATTTCATCGCTCCGATCGACCACTACAGAATGTCTGAGAGGAGCACGAAGTATGCGCCATTATTCCTTGCCTTGACGTTTGGCTTGCTCTGGCTCTTCGACACGCTGATCGGGGTTCGCGTGCACCCCATCCAGTACGTGCTGGTGGGCACTGCTATGTGTATGTTTTACCTGCTCGAGCTCTCGCTCAGTGAACATATCGGCTTCATCGGTGCCTATGCGGTCGCAGCCGGAAGCATCGTCATTTTGATCGCTGCGTACACGAAGGTAGTGTTGCGCTCGATTGGTCGTGGCTTACGTGTGGGAGGTGCACTAGGCCTGTTGTACTCATACCTACTGGCTTTGCTAACTCTCGAGCGGTACGCGTTGCTGGCAGGGTCATTGGGCTTGTTTCTGGCCCTAGCCGCTGTGATGTACTTGACTCGATGGGTTGACTGGGATCGAATCTCATACCCCGACCAAGTTTCTGGCCCCGCCTAGGACTGACCACTACCACTCAGTCAACTCGGAACCTACTAGGACAGATCAGTCGTGAGTGCATCTGGGGCTAGTTTCCGCCTTCGAGGCCCCGGGGGATGCGGTTCCGTTCGCTAAGTCTGGATTGTCGGTTAGCCCATCGCCCGCCTGGGGATCTCCCGACTTGCGTGCCCCGTGCCCCCAGTCTCTTCTTGAGTGGGGAAACGGTGGCTGGAAGCCACCGGCCCGAGTCCAGGTCCACCAGGAGAAGAGCCGATGGCCGTTAACGAGGAGCTTACCGGATTTCTTAAGGAAGGCCTGGAGCGTGGCCACACACGCGAGCAACTCGAGGAGATTCTTCTCGAGGCCGGTTGGCAGCGCGATCAAGTTCGGAGTGCCCTTGGAGGATTCGCTGATGTCGCTTTTCCGATCCCGGTTCCGCGCCCCAAGCCGTACCTGTTCGCCCGTGAGGCCTTCATCTACCTCGTTCTCTTCAGCACGCTGTACGTGAGCACGTTCAGCACGGGAGACCTCCTATTTCAGTTCATCGACCGGGCTTTCCCGGACCCCTCTGTCGATCCGGCGTTCGCGTTGGAAGCGAGTCGAGAGGCGATCCGGTGGCCGATCTCGTTGCTCGTCGTGGCGTTCCCCGTCTTCGTCTTTGTTTCATGGACAAACGACCGGGCTATCCGACAGGATCCGAGGCGACGGCTCTCGAAGGTGCGGCGGTGGCTGACTTATCTCACGCTTTTCGTGGCAGCAAGCATTCTGATCGGTACCATGACGAGCATCGTATACAACCTCCTTGGGGGCGAGATAACGATGCGATTCGTTCTAAGGGTTCTCACACTCGGCACAATCGTCGGATCGGTGTTCGGATACTTCCTCCGAGATCTTCGTAAGGAAGAGGTCTCGGAATGATGAAACTCTCGCCTGGATTGCTACTGTTTGGAGCTTCGGTAACGACAGTCATCGCGGCGGTGGGGGTCGGCCTCTTCATCCTCGGGTCGCCGATGGAGGAGCGCGCGCGCCGGGTCGACGATCGGAGGGTGGCGGACCTTAAGGGGATCGCAGCTGCTACTGATCTCTACTGGACCCGGCATTCCCGTTTGCCGGAATCTCTGGACGAGTTGACAGACGAGCCCGGAGTGAGGATCAGAACCGGTGATCCCGCAAACTCAGAGATCTACCGCTACCAATCGGTGGACAGCACCCACTACGAGGTGTGTGCGACCTTCGAGCGGGAGTCCGGAGAGACCTCCAGCGACCCGGCAAGCAACCTGTGGGCCCACGGGTCTGGCCGGCAGTGCTTTCAACTCAAGGCAGAGGAAATCACGCGCAATGCTAAGTGAAGGTGGGTCACGAGATTCAGACGATCGCAATCAGACGAAATAGCTGCGCTAGGGGAGCCTGATCAAGTCTGCGACTGCTGCGTACCCCTGCTCACCTGAATGCTGTTCGGACAGATCTGGGTTAACTGTACCGTACGGCTATATATCCTTCCCATCCGGTTATAGTAGCACTCGATCATCGAACGTGTCGTCCTCTGGCTCACGTAGTACGCGGTCAGTGTGTTAGAGCCAGTTCTAGGTGCACACGCGGTGAGCGCCACAACGAACAGCAGGGCCCTTTTCATCAGCTAGTTTCCGTCCCCGAGATCGAGGGGACTTTGGTCGCAGGTCGTGGTGCCACGGAACGTGAAATACGTGAGCGTCATCAGGGCAGATATGCTCATGATCACGAATCCGATTTCTGGCATCCACGCTCCGGCGGTAGTGATGTCGTCCAACGCCAGAAGATCAAGCAAGGTGATCGTCACCAGCCCAATCGCAGAGCCCAACCGGCCAACTCCGTCGAGCGTCATCCTCTCATTACAGCGATTCTGGCCCCGAACTCTGCAGGGCCGCAACTCAGGGCCGAGATAGAGATGGCATAAGCGCTCTGGAGGGTGGTCCGGACCCCTAGAACCCTAAAGTCTGAGAAGTGTAAACAGAATCGTTTTCACTCCTCGTCTTTCTCGGCGGAGTCCGACGTCCCCTCGAACAGTGATTCAGGATTTGAAAAATCCGCACTCGCGGCCCCCATCAGTCCCATGAAATTCGTGGTATTGAGCGAATCCGCCAACCCGGATGGGACGACCATGAGCGAACCCCGTTTGACGATACTTTCATACAGCATGTTCATCGCCCTAAGGCTTAACGCCGTCGGATTCTCGCTGTACGTCTCCGCAGCAGCCACAAATTTGGAGGCAATCTCTGTTTCCGCCGTCCCGAGAATGATACGCGCCTGACGTTCCCGTTCAGCCTGCGCCTGGCGTGACATGGCCTCCTCGAGCGCCTTCGGAATGATCACATCCCGGATCTCGATGGACTGCACCTGGATACCCCAGTCGTGCATCTTCTCGTCGAGCGCGGCTTGCAAAAGTGCGCCCAACTCCTTCCGGGATTGGATCAACTCGGCCAGATCATGTTTGCCGATTGCATCTCGGAGCGCGGTTTGGGCAGCGAGAACAACCGCCTGCTGGTAGGCCTGAACCTTGAGAGCCGCGCTTTCCGCATCGTACACCACCCAAAACGCAATCGCATCGACGTTTACCGGTACAGTGTCTTTGGTGAGACACGATTCCGCCCCGAAGTCGGTGGTGCGGATGCGCTTATCAATGTGGTATGACACGCGATCCACCACCGGGATGATAAGAAACATTCCCGGCCCCCTGAGGCCACAGTATTTTCCCAACCGCAATACCACCGCTTTCTCCCACTCATCCGCAAGCTTGATCGAGCTGCCGATGAGGCCTCCCGTTACAGTGCCGATCGTGGGAATCATCCACGCCAACTGATCTCCTAGGGGTGCCAGCCAAGCCAGCCAAGCAGCGGCCGCACCACAAATCAGTCCTGCCACGATCGCCGGCACCGGATACCGTGTGTCGTTAGGCGAGCTAGGAGGCACACGAATCCCCCGAGAGCGAGGGAGCAGGTTCTTCGTTTGCGTCACGTCCACCTCACCACGAAAAGTAGGGTTAGAGCTGTCCGGTTCATCCGTACTTCGATGTTAGAGTGCAACTTAGAACGCATTTAAGAGAGTAACAAAAGGACGCTTGACGGAGCATGTCTCTTCATGATCCCAGTGATGGGTTAAACGTAACCGTTAGCCTCTTGTTCATCGGGGTCATATCATCGCAGGCGTTGGGATTCTTCTTGCTAGATACGTATTTGATTCGACAAGATCAAGACCAGCGGAATCGGACGCGAAAAACAGTGTTGTGTAGTGCAGGGGTGGCTAGCTGGATAGCGCTCTTGCAAGCAGGCGGGATTAGGGATTGCAAGACGGTCACCAAGGGATCACCGCCTCCGTTAACTCAGCCGACGTAAAAGGTTATTTCGATGAAGTCTGCGCTACCAAAGAATTGAGGGAAAGAACTGCTACGCCCAAGAAGAGACCCGCGCCCATCAGAATGTAGTACTCAGGATCTCCCTGCTGTGAACCGTACACGAAACCTCGTAATAGAGCAGCCCCTGCTGCTGTGAACGCCACGGTCAGAGCCGACAGAAACAGCTTCATTCAACGTCTCCTATCATAAGTTGAGTGCTGGGCAGGGTCCTGGAGGACTATAGGAGTGTCTGATTAAAGAGAGGGACTAGGGTCTGGCTCACCTCTTACGGGGTTTACCCAGTTACTTCAACGGCGGTCCCGTAGACTATTGTTGGTCGAGATATCAAAGACCGGATCGAACGTATTTGTCCCTAAGTCAGGGACTGGGAAATACTGATTGAACCACTCATCACTGGCGTGGTTTAACACACCGTCTCGACTCTGCTTAGCCAGATTAGCATTGAAGGCCCTGCAATCGTTGACCCTCTTGTTACCCTGGTACGCTGAAACCCCAAGTATCCCTACCCAAAAAAATGAGCTTACGGTCAGTCCCTTATCGTATTCATTCGCCGTTAGGTTGGCGACGCCAAACAGCGTACTGAGTCCTCCTATGGCACCATCGACAGCGATTAAAGCCTTAGATTGAGTGCAGGGCTGTGTGAGCTCTGTTGTCTCAATGTCCTGTGCACCCTGCCAACCGGAAGATGGACCCTCGACGAACAGTAGTCCGCATGCCGAAAAGAATGGAGCTATAAACAGGAGGGCCAGAGTCGCCGACATGGGCGAATGACACTTCCGAGATCTATTCATGCGCTAATTCTGCCCCTTTCACCCCGCAGGACCGCAACTTAGTCGGAATCACCACACCGGACGCACAAAACAGTGTTGTATAGTCCAGCGGTGGGTGCGCTCAAATAGGGGGAGCTGGTTAGTCAAAGCTTCGAACTCCCAGCCAGTAGGACTCTTAATTTCACCTGATATGGATCTCTATCCTATCTCCTCCCCCACCACCGAACCGAGGGTTCACCACATTATTGAAAATGGACCCGAATTGGTATGAAAACCCAACAACTGTAGCATAGTTGAAGTTGGTCTGAAGTTGGCGTTGACGGAGGAGGACATCTTCCTGACTGGCACCACCCGTTGGTAGAAATAGTTGGTCTCGAA
>DCAD01000010.1:6795-7991 GCA_002311875.1 Gemmatimonadales bacterium UBA1142
TCGTGCAGGTACTGCGAACCGGTGAGCGAGAGTCGCATACGACCCCAAGGCTGTACCTGGTTCACCGCTGCGGTGAGCGATGCCGCCAACCGGGTTTCCTCAGTCTCGAAGTAAACCGTCTCTTCCGTATAATCCCAATGTCGGACATTGAGCAGCGCCTGAAGTGTGAACAGCCGCCGAGTCGACTCAGAGTAGGGTACGAAGTTGTACTCGATCCCCGGTGAGATACTCCACCGAAAATCTTCGTTAAGCCTTGTGGACCGACCAGAAATAGTCCGTACTCCTAGTGACCACTTGGGTGTCAAACTCCTGACGAGGATGGAAGAAAGCCTCCAGTCCTCAATCACCGACACAACCTGTGGCAAGTCTGGATTAACAGTGAACTCTGACTTGCTTTTGCTGAATAAACCTGAGATGTCAAATTTCCAGGCGTCGGTTGTACGGTTCGCGCTCAGATTAGCAATCAGATTCGATGCCTTGATCCTTGATTCACCGTTAAGGACACCATTCCCACCCAGGCGGAAGACCCAGAAATTCCAGGGATCATCTCCTGAAGAAGCAACCTGCTCCTCCCTAGGGATAGCCCGCCCTCCCTGCTCTACCATTTCCGCCTCAACCCCCTGCGCCCCCAACAAAGAGACCACGATCTGGTCAGCAGCAGGAGTGCCCACAAGATACTGCACAAGTCCGAGTTTGAGTCGACCAAGGATCGCTTTCCGTTGGTCGTCATCCGTTGCGTCTGCCGAGGTACTAATACTCAGTTCTTGCTCTTCACCCTCGAATTCACCCCGACCGATAAACGCCAGCGTAAAGAGCCGTCCACCTCCGCCTGTAGTTTGATCTGTGACTAGGACATGGAGATCAGAATCCTCCCTGTCCCTAACCCAGTTGACGACGGGAACCTCGCTCCGAAAAAAATCCAGGTCTCTGCACCCCGCTCCCTGACAATCCAAGAATAGTTTGAGGACGACATCTCGGGTGTCCTGCAATTGCTGTGCTGCCGACGGCAGGGCACAAAGGCACGTGACGAGGGTGAGACAAACAACCATACCAACCTTTCTGATTTCCATTCCTCAGGCTAACTCCTCTATTGGATGAAAAGTGCTTTCTTGGAGGGGGGTTTGATACCCGTGACCTGCACTACGAGACTTAATCCCAAGCAGTTTCAACATTCCAACGATTTCTCAAACCAGTAG
>DCAD01000010.1:8162-8391 GCA_002311875.1 Gemmatimonadales bacterium UBA1142
GTATCAGTTGGAAGGGCAATCGCACTCACCAACAGAAGTGCGAAAGGCAGTACGCGAGGAATCACCCGGCTGTGAAACTTTAACGACGATGTGCTCTGCATGGTCACGACAAGACTTCCTCCAAAAGCTGAGCTGCAGCGCGCGCTCCCTCGGTGAGCGCCCGGGTATGAGACAGAATCTGGACAAAGTCTGGACAAAGGGGCCTCACCCTCACGGGTGGAGCCCCAGA
>DCAD01000019.1:0-309 GCA_002311875.1 Gemmatimonadales bacterium UBA1142
AGCGCGGACGTCACGCGGTCTCACCCAGGCTGACATCGCTCCTCAGCTTGGTGTATCGAGAGCCACCGTCGCCCAAATCGAGACAGGACGGCGATCCCTTAAGGCAGAAGATCTGAGTCGGCTGGCTGTCTTCTATGGCTGTAGCCTCAGCGAGCTCCTTCCCCCGGCTACCGACGGTCAGGAAGTGGATGGCGTTGCCGAGCTGTTCCGCTCCCATCCTGATCTCGCGGAAGATCAGGGGCCGAGTTCCTTCGCCGGTGTGTGCGCGATCGCAAGAGCTCTCACCGATCTGGAAGCAAGACTTGAGAT
>DCAD01000019.1:433-1692 GCA_002311875.1 Gemmatimonadales bacterium UBA1142
GAGGATGAACGGCGTCGCCTAGCACTTGGAGAGGGGCCCGTCCGTTTCGTTGACGAACTGCTCATGACGTCGGGCGTTCGTTCGGCCAAGGCGACTCTGCCGACAGGAATCATCTCCATTTCGATCGCTCAACCGGATCACGGGCTTCTTGTTGTGGTCGACAAGAACCTTGGTCTCGAACACCGCCGCTTCAGATACGCACACGGACTTGCCCATTTCTTGTTCCATACCGAAGGGCCGTGGCATGTCTGCAAAGCTGGCGGAGCGCCTGACCTTGCGGAGGTGAGGGCCGATGCTTTCGCCAGCGCCCTTCTGATTCCCCAGCAGGGCCTGCGTCGATACGTGGAGACCCTCGGCAAAGAGACACTGGGACGCGCTGGTCCCACGGTACTCTCTGTGTTTTCAGAGGGTGACGGTCGCGACAAGACGGGCGGGAGCCGTCGGGTGGATGGTCGCCAGCGCAGGGGTCGTCATCCGATCACCGTATCGGACGTCCTACGCACGGCTCACTACTACGGCACGAGCCCCAGCGTGGCTGCGCATCGTTTGAGAAACCTCCGACTTTTGACAGACCGTGAACTCGATCAACTAGAAACGATGTTGCACAGTGAAAAGCATACGCCAATCGAAGCGGAACATGCGCTGCAGACCCATGAGATGAACTCCCTCTGTTCTCGACTGGCCGCGTTCGCGGCCACTGCACTCCATCGGGGGAATATCGATAGCCACAGATTCAACGAAGTAGCGGATCTCGCAGGAGTTCGCGTGGCAGACCGAGAGCTTCTCTTGGCCACTGCTGCCACGCCTTCACAACAAGAGCGTGAGAGTTCCAGCGAAACGTCGCGTGGAATGGCGCGGCGGTGACCTTCCGATGAACCTCCAGGATCGCACCACCCTCGTCGCCGCATCGACGAAAGAGCTTGCGAAGGAGATCATCAATGCCTTCGCTAGATAAAGTTCCTCCCCGAGAAACAGCCACTCCGCTAGCCGTGATCCTTGCGGCCGGCGAGGGGAGTCGCTTGCGGAGCGCTCGTTCGGTCGTGCCCAAACCGCTTATCCGCTTGCGAGGCCTTTCGCTTGCCGAGAGATCAATAGCACAACTGCTGACGGCTGGTGTGGAGCGATTTGTCGTCGTTCTTGGGTGTGAGGCAGCGCTTGTCCAGCACGAATTCGAGCGCATTGCAGAACGACGTCATTGCCATATCTCTTTTGTTAAGGCTGAGAACTGGGAAAACGGCAACGGCTGTTCCGCCGCCGCC
>DCAD01000019.1:1826-3301 GCA_002311875.1 Gemmatimonadales bacterium UBA1142
TCGGGAGGGCGCATCGCAGCGATTGGAAAAGACCTCGCAACTTGGAACGCTTGCGACACGGGCCTGTTTTACTGTTCATCATGGCTATTCGAAGGGCTGGCGAGAGCGCACAAGCAGGGCAAGTTTTCGTTGACGGACGGAATCCGAGAATGCGTTGCACAGGGTCGGGTTCGAACGATCGATGTGACCGGTGAGCGTTGGCTCGATGTGGATACCTCGGAAGCAGTTCAGGAGGCAGTGCACCGGATCGACAAGGCCATGGCTAAAGGTGGAGAAGATGGCTTCATCTCCCGATACATCAACCGTCCGCTCTCCCGTTGCCTTTCGGTGGCTCTATCGAGAACGCCCCTGACACCCAATCACATCACACTGGTATCCTTCTTCATGGGGCTGCTTGGCGCCGTCGGTTTGGCCACCACGGACCCATGGTTTTGGATCGCCGGAGGAATACTCATTCAGATCGCCTCTATCGTGGATGGGTGCGACGGTGAGATCGCGCGGATCAAGTTGCTTGAAAGTCCACAAGGCGCCTGGTTCGATACGGTGTTGGATCGGTATTGTGACATGGCAATCGGGCTTGCCGTGACGTTCGCCGCTTCACGACTGTACGACGCGGCCTGGGTTTGGCCAGCAGGCTTCGCTGCAACGAGCAGCTTCCTCATGGCGAGCTATGTCACCAAGGAATTCCAAATTCGGTTTCAACGTCCGTATCCCAATAGTCTCGTAAACAAGCTCAAGCGTCGTGATCTTCGAATTCTTGCCATCGCAGTCGGGGCTGCGCTGGGACACCCGTTCGTGGCGCTGCTGGCCATCGGCTCACTCACTCACCTTGCGGTGTTCCAAATCCTGGTGTCTGGCTGGCGTACCACTCTCGTGCCTCCATCCATTGCACGCGCCGATAGCACTCAAGAGCTCACTCCGCAGCTGACGTAGTTCTTCCCGTTCCGGTGTGGTCAGCCCGTCACTTCGATGACCTTTGTCCCGGTTCGCCTGCTGCGCCCAGTTCCGGATCGCGTTCGCTGAGGGCTCGAACTCCTTCGCCAGCTGCTCCGGGCTACGTTCAGCCCTGACCAACTCCACCGTACGCGCCTTGAACTCAGGCGCGTACGGCCCTCTAATCGCTGTGAGACGTAGAGACGGAATTAACTAGTTAGCCCACACAATTGACCGACCTAGCAGGCACAAACGAAGCCGTCAGAAGGCTGCATTGCCTTCGGTGAAGTGGTGAGGTGGCACCCTAACCCCCGGCCTCGAAGACGGGAACTGCCCCCCCCGTACCCCCCCCCTCTACCGGGGCGGCACTCCTAGCGCATCTACCAACAGTGTTCTGCGCGTCTGATAGCACCCCGGCTGAGTTGCGGTCCTGCGGTTGTGCTGGTGCTAGACCAGACGCATGGGTACGGTAAGCTCTCTCCAAATGGAGGACGCTCTGTGCTCCAAGTGCTCTCAATGCTGATTCTGGCGGTTTTGGTTTC
>DCAD01000019.1:3438-6675 GCA_002311875.1 Gemmatimonadales bacterium UBA1142
GGTGGGGTTCGAAGGAAACGTGAGAGAACTAAAGGGACTTCTGGGATATCCCCTAAATGCTACATGCGATAGTTCGGGGCTTCCCTCGTGATGGTAACGTCATGGGGGTGAGATTCTCTGAGACTGCCGGTCGTGACTCGGCTGAACTGCGCGCTTGAGCGCAGTTCAGCAAGGGATCTCGCACCGCAGTATCCCATTCCACTCCTGAGACCACCAACAAGCTGGTAAATGGTATCTGAAATAGGCCCCTTATACGGCACCCTCGCCTCAACGCCCTCAGGAACCAGTTTCCTCTTACTACCCTGGTTTTCCTGGAAGTAACGGTCCGCTGAACCCTCTTCCATCGCTGATAACGAGCCCATACCCCTGACGGTTTTGAATCGTCGACCCTCGAGCAGAAAGTTCTCACCTGGAGCTTCATCCGTGCCGGCAAACATTGACCCCATCATTACTGACTCTGCTCCGGCGGCGAGAGCCTTTACAATGTCACCTGAGTAGCGGATCCCTCCGTCTGCGATGATCGGTACGGAGCCATCCCCACCATCAACCGCATCCATGATAGCAGTTAGCTGGGGCACACCCACGCCAGTCACCACCCGGGTAGTGCAAATGGATCCCGGACCAACACCCACTTTCACAGCGTCAACCCCTCGCTCAATGAGGGCCTTGGCACCCTCTACCGTCCCAATGTTCCCACCCACCAATTGGGTATCCGGGAACCGCTCTCGCACCCGCCCGATTGCATCGAGGACACCCTCGGAGTGTCCGTGTGCGGTATCGACCACGATCAGGTCCACCCCAGCTTCCACTAACAGCGCTACACGTTCGATCTCGACCCTGGAGGCCCCAACTGCAGCCCCCACTCTAAGGCGCCCGTACTCGTCTTTACAGGCATTCGGATACTGGCGACGCTTGAAAATATCCTTGACTGTAATCAGACCTTGGAGGATTCCATCTTCGTCTAGAACTGGAAGCTTCTCGATACGGTGCTTATGAAGAATTGATTCTGCTTCGTCAAGCGTAGTCCCTACTGGAACAGTAACGAGCTGATCAGCGGTCATAACCTGCTGGATCGACTTGGTGAGATCGATCTCGAACTGAAGGTCCCGGTTAGTGATAATGCCAACGAGTCGACCATTGTCTTCCACGATAGGGACTCCACTGATTGAGAATCTCGCCATCAGGTCATGAGCGTCTTGAAGACTACGGTCTCGCGTAAGGGTGATCGGATTTAGGATCATCCCGCTCTCGGAACGCTTAACACGGTCCACTTCCTCCGCCTGAGCCTCGGGCGAGAGGTTCTTGTGAATGATCCCGACACCGCCCTCACGAGCCATTAGGATGGCCAGCCTCGATTCGGTGACTGTATCCATAGCCGCTGAGAGCAATGGGATCTCAAGGGAGATCTCACGTGTCAGCCGTGAAGACACGTCCGTGTCTTTCGGGTGGACTAACGAATGTCCAGGAATGAGCAAAACATCGTCGAATGTGAAGGCCTCTCTTACAATCTGGCCTCGGAGAGGCACAGCATCAGGCATCTCTTATTGACCTCTCTGAATGCGACGCGCCCGCCCCTCGAAGCCCCGAAAGAAGAGCGTCAGAGGGCGGGCGTGGACCCGCTCTGGAAAACACGATTTTTACCATGGGAGAGCTTATCCGTAGGGCGACGGAGCGTCAACGGGCTAAATCGGATAGCCCCATGGAACGACTGGTTTCCTCCTTCTGAAGGAGACGCACCACTTATAAGTCCTCAGGTGGACCACCCGTAAACGTATAGGGGGCGATCGGCATCCCCGGCAACATTTCAAATACTTCCTCAAGGTCCTTAGGCACACGTATACCGGAGAAAGAAACAGCCTATAGTCACAATATTACCGAGCCTATCTTCCATGCTTTCGGCGAACCTTATAGAGGCCTGATACGTTCGCCATATCGATTTCCTTTTACTTCGAGTTGAGGAAATCGATATACTCCAGAACCTGATAGATCTGTTTGTCGGACAGGCTCTCTACGCTTTTAAGCAAGGCGCACTTCGAGTGGTTTTTCTTGGCCCATGAAGTCCCTGTGCCGCTCCAATCATAACTGCACTTAGACCAGAAGGACCTGGGGTCTCCATGACTTCGGACTTGCCATTAACCTGAATCCAGACAAGAGTCATACATGCCATTCTTACCTCTGCGTTCCGTCCAAATCTCAAGCAACGCATCTGAGCTCTATTCCGAATGGCTGGCCTGGTTATCGGACGAGCTTGAATCAGAGGGATGCGACCGGAATGAACTCTGCCGGCGCATTCTAACCGACATCTATTTCCCTCACCTGGCCGACTCAGACGCTCGCCCCCACCCTCAGGTGCTCCGTGTAGCGTTGGCTCAGATGAACCCACAGAATGTGACGCTTGAGCCAGAGTACTATCAGGACATTGACCTAAAACGCTACACGCCACGGAAGCCCCTTCTGTGGCTCTGGGAAATGTTCGACCGCAGTCATCTAGGAGAGAATGTCGAGCTCGGTATCCGCTTCAGAAGGATCCTCGCCCACCATGTCTTTGGTAGCTGTGGTGCCAACTTCAAGGCATTCCCACACGTCCGGTTGTCATTCGGCTACAATCTGAACATAGGGGACAACGTAGTGATCCACCGTCACGTGCTACTCGACGATCGGGGTGGAATTGAGATCGGAGATGGTTCGTCAGTATCAGATTTCGCCAACGTTTATTCTCATTTTCACGATATCGTTGATGGCCGCATCGTGGAGACACCCAAAACCATTATTGGGCGAGGGGTGCGAATCACCTATCACGCGACAATTCTAGCTGGCACGCATGTGGCTGATGATTCTATGGTCGGCGCTGGTGCAATGCTTACAAAGAGTACTGAGCCGCACTGTGTATATGCAGGAGTTCCAGCTAAGAAGGTCAAGAAGAAGCCAGATCATGGATTGTCTAAAACTGCTCCCCCCACCCTTGATGCACTAGCAGACGAAGCTTAACACCACTCTTTAAACGCCTGATTCCGTCTGATCCTGGAGTGACGCTTCTGCTTATCGGAAGAGATGCCTTTCCTACCCCTCTTCTTGTCACCGGCGGGCTTGCCGCAGCTGCCAACGCCCTGGAGCATAGCGTGGGTCGAGTCTTGCGACTCCTCCGCCTGCTGGGCGCAGCCCGTTCCCAATAACGAGAAGAGCCCAACGATCACGAGCCGTTCTATGTGTCTCTTATCTGAGGCCTAACCAGTAACT
>DCAD01000019.1:6786-26785 GCA_002311875.1 Gemmatimonadales bacterium UBA1142
TTTGTAGAAGCTCGCACGTGCCTACACGACAACCCTAGCTTGAGGCACGCAAGATCTTAAGATCCCTTCCCGCCGGCTCTTGGAAGGCATCAAGACCGAACTCCGGCAGACTCGAGATAAGGTGGTCGAAGATGTCCGCGGTCAGTGCCTCGTAGTTCGCCCAGTTCGTGTCGTTGGAGAAACAGTATATCTCCAAGGGCAAACCTTGCGTCCCCGGCTGGAGTTGCCGGACCAGAAGTGTCATCTCTTGGTGGATCTTCGGATGTCCTCGCAGATAATGCCATACATACGCCCGGAACGTGCCCACATTCGTGAGCCGTCGTGAGTCCGGCTTGATACCTTTTCCGGATATTTGTCGGGCGTTAGCAATCTCCAGGTCTTTTTGCTTTGCGCCCAGGTATTCGTGCAGGAACTCGAAGCGGGACAGGCGAGCAAACTCGTCTTCGGATAGGAAGTGGACTGAGTTCATGTCCAGGTAGATGGAGCGCTTGATCCGCCGACCACCGGACTCGCTCATGCCGCGCCAGTTCTTGAAGGATTCGGAGATGAACTTGTGGGTTGGGATTGCGGAGATCGTCTTATCCCAGTTCTGGATTTTCACCGTGTGGAGCGCAATGTCGATGACGTCGCCGTCGGCATGAGCTTGGGGCATTTCGACCCAGTCCCCGATCCGGATCATGTCGTTGGACATGATCTGAACGCTGGCCACCAGAGACAGGATCGTGTCCCTGAACACCAGCATCAACACGGCCGTGAGCGCCCCGAAGCCTGAGAGGAAGAGCACGGGCGAACGACCTGCTACAATGGAAATCACAATGATGCCGGTACCCACGTACAAGAAAAGACTAATGACCTGCAGGTATCCCTTGATCGGGCGATTTCGGGCTTCTTTGTAGGTTGCGGAGTAGATGTCGTTGAGGGCATCCAATAGCCTGCCGGCCGCCGTCGTCAGAGCTATCACCACCCATGCCAACGACACACGGCGTACGAAAGTTGCCCCGGCGAACAAAAAATTCTCCCAACTCGTCAACGTAACGGTGGCGGCGGCGGAAGCGCTGTCGCCGATGCTCAGAGCCCAGTCGATTCCAACGTAGACCACGAGTGCTGGAGCCACGCTGGCCAGTTGGTGGAAGACGCGTCGCTCAAAGAGGCGATCGTCCCAAGTGGACCGTGTCCTGCTCATCAACTTGTGGACGAACCCCAGGAATACTCTGCGGGTCACTATGTTGGCCATCCAAGCCAAGACGATCAGGGAAAGAAGTCCGCCCGCGACCCGCAGCCAGTCGTTTGCAACAATGTTCGAAAAGAAATCCTGCATGGTTCTTCCTTGTCAGTCTATGCCTGGTCGGGGTCGCTTTTCATCATCACGGTCCGGATAGGGAACGGGATCTCGATTCCTTCATCGGAGAAACGCCGATGCAACCGCTTGATGAACTCGTGCTTGACCGGACTCTGGATTTTGAATTCACACACCATCAGCCGCACAGCAAAATAAAGATCAAAAATCAGGACGCAGTAGCCTCAGGTCTATTCTTCCTCTTCATACATCACCTGTAGACGTGCAACCACGCTCGGGTCTGCCAAAGTCGTCGTGTCACCCACGGTCTGTCCCTCTGCGATATCACGCAGTAGACGTCTCATAATTTTTCCCGAACGTGTCTTGGGGAGGTCGGCCGTGAAAATCACTACGTCAGGCTTGGCAATTGCTCCGATCTTGTGCCTCACATGCTCACGAACCTCAGTCAACAGCTCATCAGTACCCGGGTGTCCATCTTTAAGGGTCACGAACGCAGCGATGGACTGACCTTTGATTTCATGGCTCTTACCAACTACCGCAGCTTCCGCAACAGCCGGGTGATCGACAAGGGCGCTCTCGACCTCCATGGTACCGATTCGATGACCCGCGACACTTAGAACGTCATCTACTCGTCCGAGAATCCAAAAATAGCCATCCTCATCCCTCTTGGCGCCGTCCCCCGTAAAGTAGATCCCATCCCACTTAGACCAGTACGTTTGCCTGAAGCGTTGGTCGTCACCCCATACAGTGCGAATCATAGACGGCCAAGGAGATGTGATCGCGAGGTACCCTGCGCTTGCCTCTTCTCCCGCTTCATTTAGGATCGCTGCTTCGATTCCAGGGAAGGGAGAGGTCGCAGTTCCTGGCTTAGTTTCAGTGATCCCTGGTAATGGCGTAATCATGATCGAGCCTGTCTCCGTCTGCCACCAAGTGTCAACTATAGGGCATGAGCTTCCTCCGATCTTCTCGTGATACCATATCCAGGCTTCCGGATTAATCGGTTCACCAACCGTACCTAATAGTCGGAGCTTCGATAGGTCGTACTGTGCCGGCCAATCATCACCCCAGCGCATAAAGGACCGGATCGCGGTCGGAGCTGTATAGAACACCGTAACGGCGTGCTTCTGGCAAAGTTCCCAGAAACGCCCTCGATCAGGCATGTCCGGAGCCCCCTCATACATGAATACTCTAGCTCCGTTAGCGAGCGGTCCGTACACGATGTAACTGTGCCCAGTGATCCATCCCACGTCCGCTGTGCACCAGTACACGTCGTCATCTTGAAGATCGAACACAACCTTAGTGGTGGCAGCAACCTGTGTCAGATACCCTCCCGTGGTGTGGACTACCCCCTTCGGTTTACCGGTCGTACCCGAAGTGTAAAGGATAAACAGCACGTCTTCGGAATCCATTTCCTCGGCTGGACAGTCTGACGAGTTGTGAGTCATGAGGTCGTGATACCAGTGATCCCTACCCTTCCGCATTTTTGCATCAACCTTTTCGCTTAACTCACCACCTCGCTGAACTACAACGACGTTCTCCACCGTAGGTGAGTTCTCCAGAGCCTCATCTGCGTTGGACTTGAGCGGCACAATCCCGCCACGACGCCAACCACCGTCGGCGGTGATAAGCACTTTGGCTTGGGCATCATTGTTTCGGTCGGCCAGTGATTCGGGGCTAAAGCCCCCGAAAACCACGGAATGGACCGCTCCGATCCTGGCGCAAGCAAGCATCGCAATCGCTGCCTCCGGAATCATGGGAAGATAGATTGTGACACGGTCCCCACGCGCTACACCGAGATTCTTAAGGGCATTGGCAAAGCGGCAGACCGCGTCATGTAATTGCTCGTACGTGTATGTGCGCACGTCGCCGGGTTCTCCCTCCCAGATGAGAGCAGCCTGATCGGCACGAGAGCTGTTTAGATGACGGTCTAAGCAGTTGTAAGCAACGTTGAGTTTTCCACCCACGAACCATTTCGCGTGAGGCGGTTTCCACTCTAAGACAGAGTCCCAGCTAGTGAACCAGTCTAGCTTCTCTGCCCACTCCACCCAGTACGCTTCACGGTCTACATCAGCTCGCTTATAGATTTCCGGATCGCCGATTACCGCACGAGTTCGAAAATCTTCGCTCGGAGGAAAGCGACGGTCTTCAGTTAGAAGGACATCAAGCGTGCCGGAGTCTTTGCTCATCAGACATCCTCTTTATTACGTTACGTGGGATGATTCTAGAGCTACGGTAGAAAAGAATCTGTCCAGGCCGTCCCGCCAGCAACCCTCTCTGTCGGCAAGAATGAATAACCCTTGGACAACCCTCCGATGAAACCAATCCAATCGGGGATTACTTAGGTGAATTAACCCGAGAGACATTCGGCTAGCAATCTCGTGGCATGAACTGCCGGAACTCCTTGTGTCCAAGTATCGCTTGGAAAGCACAGACTGTATCGACTGTCAAAGCCATAACTGCGTCGTGGCCCGATTTGATCGAAATATTGGATAACCTCAGCTTGAATCGTACTTCAACCTCCGCTTCACTCGGCGACTCAGCCTGGTCAGCACGCCTGAGCCGAAGTGTTAGGGGCCTCTGATAGGGACCGGGAAGAATACCAGAGCCAATAGCACACAAGAAATCGATGGCAGAAGCTGTATCACCAAGCTCAGCAAGTGGAACAAGCTCTACCACTAAGGCCAGATTACCAGTAAGCCCCTGTGATGTCTCGTCGAGATAAACGTCGATGCTGGCATATTCAAAAATTTTTTCGTTATGGAAAAATAGGTAGGCACTGCGTGTCGACTTACCCTGCCACCTTCCTTCGAACTGATGGCTCGTTGTCTTTTGGAGCCCAGAAAGTTCCCAACCGACCACCTCAAGCCCGTCTTTCACAGCTTCGATAAGGGGCTCAAGGGTGAGGATTGGGTTATCGGATCCTGAGCTCACCTGCTGATCTGCATGATTTGACACGTCATTCGGAGTTCCGAGGATTCCATTGGGTTGACACCATTTCGTTATGACCTATAAAGTATCCTCATGCATGATCAGAATACTGACCTTCAACTGCGCCGTGCACTACAGTCCAGTGGTCAGCGGTTTACTGAACAAAGAGCCGCCGTATATCGCTACCTCGCTGGCACGGACATTCATCCTACAGCAGACGAGGTATTCCTAGCTGTCCGTTCTGACCTGCATGAGATTTCTCTCGCGACAGTATATAAGAGTCTCGAAACCCTGGTCGGCTGCGGCCTCGCGGTCAAGCTCAACTACAGCGGCGGATCGGCTCGTTATGACGGAAGGATGGACCCTCATTATCATGCACGCTGCCTAGCGTGCGGGCGTGTAGCAGATATCCCTGGAGAGGTCACCGACTCGGAAATCCACACACTTAGCGGTAGGGCTCCAGACTTTCAGGTAATCGGTTACAGCCTGGAGTTGACCGGATACTGCACGACTTGTGTCCCCGAAGGCGGACTCAGCCCTATCCGCGCCTGATCCTCACCCCGCTATGAGCCCCCTGGTCACGGTGTGAAGTCGCCTGCGCTTAGATTCCTGGTGGGACCCTTGGTCACCGTAGTAGTCCTGCAAAGTCTGCCAGTCGACGCGCAAGAAATCAGTGAGTTGCAGACAGACCTCTCGCAGATGCTGGATGCTTACCGCTGGGAAGATGCCAGATGGGGGGTGTTAGTCGTCTCACTTGACCAGAACGACACACTCTTCTCAAGGTCACCGGACTCCGAGCTTACCCCCGCATCAAACCTGAAGCTGCTCACGACAGCGGCTGCTCTAAGGATTCTAGGACCCGACTTCCGCTTCCGAACATACTTGCTCTCTGACAGTGACATCGTGAGTGATGTCCTAGAAGGTGATCTCGTCCTATACGGCACCGGGGACCCTGGAATTTCCGATCTCTTCTTTGATGAGAGAGGGGAGGTTTTTGAACTGCTCGCGGACCAGCTTGAAACTGCCGGCGTGAGGATGGTGACGGGTAACCTAGTCGCTGACGCTTCACACCTTCCAGGGCCGCTTCGTCCTTACACATGGGACCCTAAGGACCTCAATGATCATTTCGCAGCAGCTATTTCTGCCCTTTCATTCAACGAAAATGTGGTGTCCCTTCGGGTTGCTTCTTCAGACCAGGCAGGATCCAGACCGAAGGTGTATACGATACCGGACGGTGCAGGCCTAGACGTGCTCAACCTTGCCGTAACCTCTCCCAGAGGGACTAGGCCTCATCTGGCAATTCTGCGTGAATACCCTCTGGACCCTATTCGGGTCGAGGGAGGCATCGCACTTGGAGCGAGGGACGCTTGGCGCCAAATGACTGTTCCATCCCCTCCTCACTTCGCGGCTTCTGTGTTCCGTCATGTGCTATCGGAGCGGGGGATTCGTGTTCTAGGGGATATCCGAGTGGTCGAGACCCCAGATAGATCTGTCATAACAGGAGTTACCTCCCCAACCCACCATGAACGATCCCGGGTCCGGATCCTCGCAACGCATATTTCACCTCCTCTCAGTGAATACATCTCTGCGATAAATAAGAGGAGTAACAACCTCTTCGCCGAACTCGTGTTCCGGACTATGGGCCGCACTCACGAGGGGCTCGGGAGCTCTGAAGCTAGTGCCCGAGCTGTCTCTGCAGCACTGACTGAAATCGGCGTGCCGATGGAAGGAGTAGTCCAACTTGACGGTTCTGGCCTTGCTGCTGGGAACCGGACGACTGCCGGCACTTTCGTAAGTGTCTTCGAACGCATGGCCGAAACGGAAATATGGGATCATTACTGGGCTTCTCTGCCCGAAGCCGGCACTCGTCGTGAGCTTGGAAGGATGTACCAAACTGCTGCGGCCGGTAATCTTCGTGCCAAAACGGGAACGATTGAGGGCGTCTCGGCACTCAGCGGTATAGTCCGTTCACGTGACCGTGAGAGACTGGCGTTTTCGATCCTGCTCAATGGAACACCATCTACCACACGTGCTAAGCGTGTAGAGAACCTCGTCGGAGCGCGACTGGCTGACTTCATGCGCACTCCCGGAAGAGGACCAAATGCCATAGTTGAGGAATCTTTCGAAAGAACTGTAGGGCCGGGTGAGAGTTCGCAACGCTATCGGGTGCGTGCAGGAGACAATCTCTCCGTGATCGCGTATCGCTACGGCCTCACGCTGGGCGAGATGCTACGAGCCAACCCACGAGTCGAGCCGAACCGGATTCTAGTAGGACAGTGGCTGACGATTCCACAGCGAGGTGGTGGTAGCTAATTAATAGGCTGCTTCACCCCGAGTACCCTCAGGTTCGGCAGCTAGCTGATCCCTTGGACAGCGCTCCGCCCAGTAGCGGATCGGAGGCGTCTCCGAAGTTCCACATCCGACATGGTTTGGAGTGTCCTGCGGGCAGTCTTCTCAGTGTTCCAGCGGATATCCGCCAATGATATCCTCAGGCCAGAGTCATTTTCAAGCACCATGAAGAATCGACCCTTGTAATCCGGCCCATCTGCTCGACTCACGCTGGCCATCCAACGTTTTCCTTGGTGATCTACAAACTGTCTCATCTTACTCTGGATCGGTTCCGGTATCCCGGAACCCAAGATTATGGATGTGGACACCGGAGTTCCTACAAGTACTTTTCTGCGTCACAACTCAAACTAGTGGCTTCGGTTCACCTCCCACAACAACCCAGATCGGGACCGGGGGTATCTAGATGGAGATCCCTAGAAGAAACATCACTACCGACTTGGGGCTTCTCTTCCTCGTTTTGATCTGGGGGATCAACTTCTCCGTTCTCAAAGTCGTTCTTCGTGAGCTTGATCCACTGGCCCTCAATGCACTCCGCTTTCCTATAGCAGCGATCGCCCTATGGATGCTAGTTCGCCGTCTCGATGGGCCATTGAGGCCGGACCCAGGAGACGTGGGCCGTATCATCGCCCTTGGTTTATTGGGTAATGTCGCTTACCAGCTCTTCTTCATCTTCGGGGTCAACTCGACTCTTGCCGGAAATGCGAGCCTGATGCTAGCCACGACGCCGGTTTGGACGGTCTTGCTCTCAAGCTTGGCCGGACATGAACGTCCCGGTATTTGGGTCGTGATAGGTGTAGCGGGGACCTTGATGGGAATCTTTATGGTAATCATCGGTGGCCGCGATGCCGGGACTCTTGGTAGTCCCACTATACGCGGAGACATCCTTATTTTGATCGCGTCTGTACTGTGGGCAACATATACCGTTGGGGGTCAGAAGCCTGTGACCCGCTATGGAGCTCTTCGAGTAACTGCGTGGACGCTGTGGGTTGCCACGCCACTCATCTTTGTAATGGGTGTGCCGGACTTAATGAGGACTGATTTCAGGGCAGTAACCCCAGAGGTCTGGCTAGGCGTTGTGTACGCCGGCTTGTTGGGGATTGGTCTCGCCTACCTTCTCTGGTATCGAGGGGTTCAGCGTATTGGCAACAACAGAACGGCGGTGTACTCAAACTTGGTACCCGTAGCCGCGCTCTTTACCGCTTGGATCTGGCTCGGGGAGACCCCCACCACCCTACAGCTGATAGGAGCAACCGTGATCTTGGCGGGCCTGACGCTCGCCAGGTTAGCTCAGTCCCCTGATCCCGGTTCCCTTCGGTGGAACAGCTCGTGAAACTATTGGCAGGCCACTCCCTCCCCAGAAATGTTTGAGAGCGGATCCCAAAGACTGACCAAGGTCATGCAAATGAGGGCTAACCGCATGTAGGCGCTATCTGCTAAGTTGGTCATCAAAGCTTGAAACGATCCCGGTCCGGTGGTGTTAGAAGAGCGTTCACGCGTTTTTGCGGGTCGTAACTACCAAAATGTGTTCGAGCTGCAAGAGGCCGTCAATCAATCCAACCGCGGGAGAGGAGAGAAACCCCTCCATGCGCGTATTTCTTCGTGCACTTGTCTTCTCTTGTCTAATATTGCCTGCGCTCGCCTCGGGTAGGGTGCGTGCTCAGACAGTACCATCCGTATTCCGGTTCTTGGAACGGGCGCAAGAAGCAGGCCTGTTTACTGGCCAAGTAACATTCTCAACCGGACGTTTCGGGTACGGACCCAAAGGTGGAGTCGTCTTTGGAGGCCGGTACGGCGTGCACGTGAGTGGCCCAGTATCACTCGAAGGAGCTGTCAGGGTGATTCAAAGCAACCGTGACATCGTGAGTCCGGGCCGAGACGAGGGAGACCGAGTGATAGGTTCGGCGGACGTCATCATGGCCAAGTTAGACGCGGGCCTTCGGTTCAGCTTAACCGGCCACCGAGCCTGGCACGGCCTGAGTCCTTCGCTAATCTTGGGTGCCGGGATCGCATTCGATACAGCTGACAACGACCCGGTTGAGGAAACCTTAGATGCCGCTGACCGTTTCGAGTTGGGCAAGAGCTTCATCGGCTCACTCGGCGTGAGTACGCACTGGTATTTGAGCGATCATCTTGCACTTCGTGGAGACGGGCTCTTTTCCCTATCGAGGCTAGGCACGCCTCCTGGCTTCAGTGACTCAGCGCGTGGGTTCGAGGGAGTCGAGAAAGCAGAGTGGGTAAGCGGGCTCGGCTTCACCGTTACAGCCCTCATCCGCTGGTAGCACCCGTCAGATGAAGAGCCAGGAGTCCCGTTTTGAGGCTCGCTCAGCAGACTGGCTGAGTTTGGAACAAGCTCAAAAGGTGATCCTCTCCTCAGCCCAGCCTCTTTTATCTGAAGAGGTGCCAATCCAGGATTGCCTGGGTCGCTCGCTCTCTAAAGACCTAGTGGCTCGTGCGACGCTGCCTCCGTGGAATAACAGCGCGATGGACGGATATGCGGTTCGCGGAGAGGACATCGCGCACGCTAGACCTTCGACTCCTGCCATGCTGTCCGTTACAGGCGTGGTTCATGCGGGCGAGCAACCTGGGGCGAGTATAGGACAAGGAGAGGCAATACGGATAATGACCGGAGCTCCAATACCGCCGGGAGCTGACTCGGTTGTCCGGGTCGAGGACACTGACGCTGAGCAAACACCGGGAATAGTACGTGTCTTCCAGAACCGTGACGAAAGACGCAACATCCGTCTCGCTGGGCAGGATATGGAGGTCGGGGACCAGGTGCTAGCAGCCGGCACTACCGTAACACCGACGACAGTGGGGCTCCTGGCAGCGCTCGGCATGGAAAACGTCCCAGCGGTGAAACAACCTTCTGTCGCAATCCTTCCGACGGGTGATGAACTTCGCACACCCGAGCGATATGATGAGGTACAGCGGGGAGAGGGAGTGCCCGAATCGAATGGACCAATGCTTGCCGCTGGTGTCACCGGTGCTTCTGGGATACCGCTTTCGTTAGGAATCGCCTCAGACGATCCCGAGACTTTGCGCACCCGGATATTCAATGCCACCGAAGCCGACGTTCTCATCACTATTGGTGGTGCTTCGATGGGAGAGGCAGACCTAGTCAAGCGGATCCTAGAGGAATTAGGATTTGAGCAAGACTTCTGGCGAGTCCGAATACGGCCTGGAAGCCCGTTTGGGTTTGGACGACTGCCCCGCGAAGACAGATATCAGACGGTCTTCAGCCTCCCAGGAAATCCCACGTCCGCATTCGTCACGTTCGAACTATTCGTCCGCCCGTTTCTGCTGGCTATCGGTGGGCATAGAAGGATCTTCCGCAGAACACTCCGCTGCCAGGCGGCTGAACTTCTCAGGGGACCGGGTGACCTAAGCCATTTCTTACGCGTGCGCCTGGATTCCTCCACCGTACCCCCGAAGGCTCATATCACAGGGCCACAGGGCTCCGGTCTAATAACAACGCTGGCAGACGCTGACGGACTCGCGGTGGTGTCAGAGTCTGAGGTAGAGATCGCTGAGGGAGACCCAGTCGATGTGATACTACTTGCCGACACACCCGGGTCAGAGAGCTACGCCAAAAGTGACTTTGCCGGGAGATAATATCCACCTCTTCGCTAATCTTCCGACTTGAGTGCCTTGATCTCCTCAGTCATCCGAGGAAGCACCTCGAAGAGATCTCCGACAATCCCGTAATCCGCCATACTCAAGATCGGAGCATCTGGGTCTCGGTTTACTGCAACGATCGTCTGAGACGTGCGCATTCCTGCCAGATGCTGGATCGCCCCAGATATCCCAACCGCAATGTAAAGCTTTGGGGAAACGGTTTTCCCAGTCTGACCAACCTGTTCAGCATGCGGTCTCCATCCCGCATCTACGACGGCTCTCGATGCACCAAGCGCCGCGTCTGGTCCAATCACGTCCCGCAACTCCTGAAGCAGTCCCCAGTTTGCAGGGTCCTTCATCCCCCGCCCTCCTGAGATGACCACAGCGGCCTCCGAGACATCGACCACCCCTTCCACCGTATCCTTACGCTCAATGACACGTACACGCCACGTCGCAGGATCTACGTCGGGTGTGAACTTGGATAGGTGGCACTCGGCACCATACTCACCAACAGGAAAAACATTCGGCCGGATAGTAATTATCGCCAGGTTCGCATCTATCGAAACCCTGGCAAACGCCTTACCCGAGTAGACGGGCCTGATGAACAACGGTACCACACCTTGAGCGTCCATGCCGGTTACATCCGACGCTAGCGGGACATCAAGTTCTGCAGCCACTCTCGGAGCCAGATCTTTTCCGAGGCTCGTTGCCGAGAGAATCAAAGCCTTGAAATCCCCATCTCTCACATGATTTACGACCACTCGCAAATAGGCTTCTGGGTTATACTCCGCCAGCGCTTCGTGCTCCCCGACAGCCACCGATGTCGCACCGGCAGTGGCGAGCCCTTCCACTGCGGCTGCCAAACCTGGACCGCCAAGAACCAATGCAGTCGCCGATCCACCGATCCCGCTGGCAAGCTGAGCGGCGGCACTTACGACTTCGCGCGCTCCGCCACCGATCTGCCCGTCTCGCTGTTCTACGAAAGCGAGGACGTCTGCCATATCAACGATCTCCTTTGTATATGCGTTGTGTTTTTCACAAGGGAATCAAAGAGCATTTGCTTCTTCCCGAAGTAGGCGCACGAGTTCGGGCACTGCGTCAGGACCATCTTCTAAAATGCGCCCAGCCCCACGAGTGGGAGGCTGGCTGAGTTTCTCAATGCGAATACCCGACTGATTGAAGCTGGCTTCACGCTCCTCGAGCGGCTTTCGCTTGGCAGCCATGATCCCCTTCAACGATGCATAGCGAGGTTCGTACTCGCCCTTGGTAATTGTGAGCACCGCCGGAAGATCAGCTTCGACAACCTCAACCCTCCCCTCAATCTCCCGCCGACATATGACAACTGTGTCTCCGAACTTGAAGGATGAGACTCCTGTTACACACGGAAGATCGAGCAGCGTCGCGACCATCGGTCCAACCTGCTGTTGGTCACTTCCGGCCGCCTTGACGCCAAACAAGATCAGTTGCGCGTTAGAATTCTTAAGCTCAACAGCAAGAGCCTTGGCGGTTCCGAGACCATCCATGTAAGAATCTGCCCTGAGGAGTGTCGCCTTATCGGCACCCATCGCTAGGCCATTACGGAGCGTCTCCTGTGCCTCACTGGCACCGACCGTGAGCAGGCTGACCTCCCCACCCTCCATGTTTTCCTTTACACGGAGGCCAGCTTCGATCGCGAACTCGTCGTATGGGCTAATGATGTATTTGACGCCCCTAGTGTCGATGTCTGTGCCAGTCTCGCTGATCCGTATGTGCGTCTCAGTATCAGGGACCCTCTTGATACAGACGACAACCTTCAACGAATCCGTTCCTCCATCACTAAGCACTGGTCAGAGTGTGGCCCCGAGTAGGCCGAAACACAGCGTCGCGATTGCTCCGCCCACAAGCGCGTAGGGTAATTGGGTGCGAACGTGATCTATATGATCTGTGGCAGCTGCCATAGATGAGATGATCGTGGTATCACTGATTGGCGAGCAGTGATCCCCGAAGATCCCTCCGGAAAGCGTAGCGGCCACAAAGGGCGCGAGTGGAAGCCCGAGAGTCGCAGCTGCTGGGACTGCGATGGGCAACATGATCGCAAATGTGCCCCAGCTCGTTCCGGTCGAGAATGCTATACCTCCTGAGACCAGAAAGATTAGGGGTAAGTAGACGTAATTGGGCATGGTACCCGCCGTGACTTGCGCTACGTAGATACCCGTGCCTAGCACGTCGACAACATCGCCCAAAGCAAGTGCCAGTAAAAGAATGAGAGCAAGCGGCACAAGGCCTCCAGCACCCTTGAGCCCTATTCTTACGAGTTCTTCCGTACTAAATGCGCGCTGCCAAAGAAGCATCATCCACGCAAGGCTCAGCGCGAACAGAACTGACCATAGTACACTCGTCGAGCCGGACCCGGCGGAGAGGTCCCCTCCCCCCGTGATGTAGAGCCCGAGTGGCATGAACAGAACCATACCTGCGATCGGAAAAATCATATTGATCGCCTTCGGCTCGACCTTTTCGAGCGGTATTGGAGATAGGATTTCTTCGTCGATCATCGGCGTGGAATCCGGCCAAAGGAGTTCACCGCGGCGCGTGCGCTCTTCTGCCTTTCTCATGGGCCCGATATCGATACCCCAGAAGATCACGGCTACGACCATCAGGATCGCAACGATTGCGTAGAAATTCAGAAACACTGCGTTTAAGAAAACCATCAGTGCGTTTTCTATGCCCAACCCCTCGAGGATGCCTAGGTTGTATGCACCCCAAGCATTCATCGGGATCAAGATGCAGATCGGAGCAGAAGTCGAGTCGATGATGTACGCCAGCTTCTCACGGGAACTCTTGTAACGGTCGAAGAGAGGACGTGCGACTGACCCGGCCACCAGGACTGTGATATTCGACTCGATGAAGATCACCATCCCGGTCGCACATGCGAGTAATTGAGATCTTTTGGCAGAATCGACCCACTTGTTCCTTTCCAAGAAACGCACGAAGCCACGCACCCCACCGGATGCCTCAATGGTCGCAATCAGAGCTCCAATCACGAGAGTGAACAAAACCACTTGGGCATCACCTGCATTACCCAGCACATCAATCCCGCCCTGGATCGAGGCGGCTAGTCCGGAAAGAGGATTCCACCCTGAAAGCATTGTCCAAGCGAGCCACAAGCCTCCAGCCAGAGACAGGTACACCTGTTTTGTCCAGATCGCGAGCACAATCGCGAGCACGGGGGGCAAAAGTGAAGTCCAGTTGGGATCAATCATGCGGGAGGTCCCCGGTAACAGTTGACGGGATGTCTCGACACCCCACGGGCGCCGTGAACATAGAACCGATAAGGCCTATCGGCTGCCGTTCGCACACCAATCCGACCGGAAATCCGGATCGCCTGTTCGGAAAGTGGCCATCCCGGCTCAAGTGTGAGCGGTGGCGAAGTCAGACGATGACCCTGAAGCGCACCGGTGACTCCGATCGCCTGGGACAGGCGACCAGGACCAGTTGCAATAGGGTCGCGACCGCCGCGCCGTTCTCGCATTACGTCTTCCCCGTCGAGTGGATCAAGTCCACGGATCAGAACTGCCTGAGCCTGGCCGTCCAAACCCGTCACCACATTCATGCACCAGTGAATCCCATAGATGCGGTAGACGTAGGCGTACCCGGAGGGTCCGAACATCACCGCATTGCGCTTGGTGCGACCACTTACGGTTGCGGCATGTGAAGCAGGATCTTCCGGGCCACCGTAGGCTTCGGTCTCCACGATGACTCCCACGGTGCGTTGTCCTTCCACACTGGAGACCAATCGACAACCGAGCAGGTCACGGGCCACCTCGGCTACCTCTCTATCTAGGAACCCGCTCGTGAACACCTCTGTCGGTGGTAACCCACTGCGCCATGGCTGTGCAGTAGGCAGTGAATCTCCCAAGCTCATGCCATGGTGGCTTATGGTTTCCCGCAATGGGGTACTAACTCTGCCCGCGGCCCCTGCGCCCACGACCACCGGTTCCACCTTTGCCCGTGCTGCTAGAAGTCCGGCGCTCGTAGTCAGCCCTCCATGCATCAAGTACCTGCTCGCCGCGGTTGCTCGGTAGGGCCCCTGCTACGGCGTTCGGGTCATCACGAAGTATCTGGAAAAGCGCTGGCCCAAACCGCCCGACCAACGTCTCTGCTGTCTTCTGTCCAACCCCCTTGTACCGATGTGCCAGGTACCGCACAATCGCCTCGGGATCCGTCGGTAATCCGATACTCGATGCATCAAAAACTCCATCAGGGAGGGGCGCCGACTCAGGCTCTCTCGTAACAGATGCTCGAACGGCCTGTCCTTCGAATAGCCGCGGCAAGTCGTCCCCACCACGTCGGCGAGTTGATCCACGCCGCGGACCCAGGCGAAGAGTGGACTTGGCAGAACTTGAGGGTACTACTTCGAGGATCGACAGCTGCGATTGTTTTGCATCCGTCTCATCAAGAGGGGGGTCAGCAGTGCCCTCAGCAACAGCTGAGGACTCCTCAGTCTCACCGGTTGGTTCACTCCCTGGATGAGAGTCTGGGAGAGAGACTTCAAAGTTGCCACGATCAGTCCGTTCAGTAGAAATGATGCCGTGATCTGTTGCCTGAGCGAGGAATCGGGAGAATTTTTGGAAGCCAAGCTCGGCCTGGTCGAAGCTCCTATTCTTCTGCAGCATCCTGCGCTTCAGATCGGAGTCCCACACCGGCTCACGGCCCGCAATCCGAAAATCCTCTAAAACCGATACAAGGAGTTGATAGGCCTCCTGCAACGGATCGTCCGGGATACTAGAACCCTGTACAATGGACTGATCAGGGCCGTCCTCGGAACGTTCACGCCTGATGCTTCTTTGCTCTCGATCACGACGGGGTCTTCCTCCCTCGTCCGCCTTCCTACTCGGACGACCCTGGGAGGGAGAACTGACCTCGTACTGGCCGCTCTCCCGCTTCTTGAGCGTGACCAAACCTCTCGACGATGCCTCAACCAAGAACTTGCTGAACTTGCTGAATCCTATACCCCCCTCATTAAAGAGGGGATCGAGCTCCTGCATAACCTGCTTGAGGCGATCCGAGCGCATAACGTCACCTCGTGACACCATCTTCTTCAGAGCTTCATTAACAAGAATCCATGGATCACGAGCGGCCTGGGTCAACTCGGTGGTCTTGGTCAGCCCAGTCAAGCTCGTGTACGAGTAGTATTCATCACAGTTCTGCACCAGGATGTCCGAGCTAGACTCCTGGATACCCACCCCGATGACGTACTTGCCATACTCCTTGAGCTTGAGGACTAAGCTGGAAAAATCAGAGTCCCCTGTGAGCAGGATGTACGTTCCGATCTCTGGACGAATAAAAACCAACTCAAGCGCATCAATCGCCATGCGGATATCGGTCGCATTCTTCTTGTTACTCCCGTAGGCGGGGGCAAAGATGAGATCGACTGAAGCCTCCGAGAGCGGCACGATATATTGGGGATACCGCCGCCAATCGGCGTAAGCACGTTGGACGCTCACCTTGCCCTTGATTACATCCGAATCAAGGAGGGTTTTGAGCTCCTTCGAGAGGTCGCTACGCATGCCCATCGTCACATTGTCAAAGTCGATGAGTAGCGCCGCATGGATAGAATCTGAACCTGCGGAGCCCTCACCCCCCTGATGGGGGGCCCTGGTGTACGGTGTACTCATTGAGTTCTGTCTCGCAAACCTAATTGTCTTTCCGCGAGACCTCCCCACCCCACTCGCGTCGTTAGATCACGAATAGGGTCAGGGAAGCCTTCCGGGGATGCCCACCGTGGGCACCGCGGACCCGTCAGATGGATCGACCCTCTGACTAAACGCAGTGGGAGAACTCGACCCATAGCACCTTAGCCGAATCCGTATGCGGAAGATCGTCAAAAAAGCAAACAAGATCAGAAGTCTTTTTCTCTGCGAGAACCTCGCAAAACAAGTCCAAAGTCTCGTGCCCTATCGCAATCACATCCTCTACGGAAACAATGCAGGTGCTACTGGCTCCTACGAGCGACTCGTCGGTCAGGCCGACCGCAGCCATCTCTAGTATCGCCAGAGGGGACTCGAATCGAGCCACGACCTCTGGGGGATACACTCTAAAGCCAGGGGGAATGATAACGTTGTTCAGACACCCCACCAAATCGAGGCACCCGTTTTCATTGATTATCCCCAGGTCCTCCATGTGGCAGTAAATCGCTTCAGAAAAGGCTTCGGATGTCCAGAGAGATGAGGAAAACTCTAGTCAGTCTTTTCTCTGATTAAGCCGTCAATACCGACGCAATGGAAAATTATTAAGAGCCCTCCGGAAACGGCATTTTAGTTCTTTTCCCGTCGGCTATGACAGGTCCTCTATGACCTCTTGGACCAAGAGATCCGGAACCTCCCGACTCCACCCTTCCGTGTTCTCGACCTCCCCGATACGCCTAAGTAAAACGTAGCGAGAGCGACCCGAGCGTCGCTTCTTATCCGAGCTGAGAAAACTCATGACCGCCTCAGGATCCACCTGAGAAAGTGACTCAAGTCTCAAACCAAGACCTGCCAGCCCCGAGGACAAGGTCTTACTCGTACCACTCTCTGTGACCCTTAGGTGTTCACCAAGCTCAGCTTCCATAACCATACCAGCAGCAACCGCCGCCCCATGACTAAGGCTATATCCTGAGGCTGCTTCAAGAGCATGGCCTAGCGTATGCCCGAAGTTGAGTATCTGGCGGTATCCGCCTTCTAGTTCGTCTTGCGTAACCACCTGCCCCTTGAGTCGAATCGACGCTGCTACAGCAGCCTTGGCGGCTACGGGATCAGCATCCAGAAGGAGCTCGGTGTCCGCTCTCAGATCATCGTAGTATGCAGCATCTAGGATTGCACCGTGTTTGAACGCCTCGACGAGCCCTCCAGAACGTTCATCGCTGGGAAGTGTGGAGAGCACATCTGGATCTGCGATTACACACTTAGGAGGATGGAACGCTCCAACGAGATTCTTTCCAGCCCGAGTGTCCACACCGGCCTTACCCCCGATCGCCGCATCAATCATGGCCAAATAACTGGTCGGAACCTGAATAAGCGGTACACCTCTGAGGAAGGTCGCCGCGACGAACGCGGCTAGATCCCCAGTAACACCACCACCAACAGCGATGATACAGCTGTCACGCCCATGCCCAGCGTCCAGGAGGTCATCAGTGAGCTTAGACCAGCTCTTTCTGGTCTTTGATACCTCGCCTGCCGGGAACGAATGAAGGTCCACCTTCTTTCCTGCCGACCGGCACCGTTCTAAGACCGCCGTAGCATATAAAGGACCCACTTGATCATCAGAGATCACAGCATACCGATAGGCTGGTGCGTACTCGTCAAGGATAACAGGGAGCTGCTTGAGGAGTCCGACACCGATCAACGCCGGGTAGATCTGTCCGGAAGCGCTGATATCAATCTTGATGGTCATATTGGGTCAGATGCAGCCCGGCACCTCAGTGCCGACGTAATTGGCCAGGAGCTTCGCTCGCCTGACAATTGAGGTCAAGCTTTCTCCACCCGCTATCTGTTCTTGAGTCCCCACCTGGGAGTGGGCTAGCTTGAAGGGGTGGAGAAGGCTGGTATCAAGCTTGCACTTCTGTGTTGACGGTGGTTCTCTCCGCACATAGGACCGAAAAGTGACGGCTCAAGCAAAATCGAAGACAGCGCAGAAATCTGGAGGCCGACTCCGTTCATGGCTTAGGGCGCTCTGGAAGCCGCGTGCGTACCTACTTGCCGGGTTATTCCTTATCGCCGTTGCAATAGGCGGAGTATGGGGATCCTGGCAGAATCTTTGCATGGGAGATGCCTGCCCATCTATCGCGCGAATCCGCACGTTCGAACACGAACAAACTAGCAAACTTCTGTCCCATGATGGTCGCCAAATCGCCGAGATCGGGTATGAGCGGAGAACTCCCGTGTCAATTCACGCGCTGCCCGAGTACATCCCACAGGCAGTGACGGCGATCGAGGACAAACGCTTCTATCAACATTCAGGCTTTGATCCGCTCGGTATTGCTCGAGCCGCTTTCGGAGTTTTGACGTTCCGTAATCTTGGCGGTGGTAGCACGATCACCCAGCAGTTGGCGAGAAACCTCTTCGACGAGATCGGTTTTCAAAGGCGCTACGTACGTAAGCTAAAAGAAGTCCGAGTCGCTCTGGACCTCGAGAAAGCCTACACCAAGGACCAGATCCTCGAGGCCTATCTCAACGAGATCTACATGGGACGCGGCTACGGATTCCAGAACGCTGCACGTAACTATCTCGGTAAAGACGTGGCCCAGATTAATGTTGCCGAAGCCGCCTTACTCGCAGCAATCCTGAACGTCCCTGCACGTTATGACCCATTCCGCTATCCCGAGCGAGCAAAGACGCGGAGGGACTTGGTTTTGACACGTATGGCTGAAGAGGGCCACCTAGCAAGACAGGAGGCTGAACGCTGGAAGCGCTTTCCACTGCCCGAGAGCCCACCGACCGGGGTGGTGACTTCCATAGCCCCCTATTTCGAGGAGTGGGTAAGACAGATCCTCGATTCTCGGTTCGGAGACGAAATTTATCGGAGTGGTCTCCGTGTGTATACAACGCTCGACGTGGACATGCAGCAAGCGGCACAGATCTCGATGGAAGAAGGTTGGACAGCAATCGAGGCCGATACCGTTCACTTCGAACACCCGTACTATTCTGACTTTGACACGGTCCAGACGTTCCCTGGATCAACACCCTACTTACAAGGTGCTTTCATCGCGCTAGATCCTGCCACTGGACACGTAAGAGCGATGATCGGGGGACGGAACTTTGAGCAGTCAAAATTTGACCGTGCACGGCTCGCTAACCGCCAAGCCGGATCCTCCTTTAAACCCTTCGTTTATACTGCCGCGATAGCCAGCGGAATCCCTGCTTCACACATCGTGGTTGATGCACCCGTCGTGTACCCACAGGTGAGCGGTGAGGACTGGCGACCAGCTAACTTCGGTGGAGAGTTCAGGGGTCCGATGACGATGCGAGAGGGGCTCTACACTTCCACCAATATGATTGCAATTAAAGTGGGTTGGGAGGAGGTCGGTATCGAAACCGTCGCTCAGACTGCCCGACATATGGGGATTCAGACTGAGATCGAGCGATTCCCCTCTACGACGATCGGTGCATCTGAGGTAATCCCTATCCAAGTTGCCGAAGCGTACTCAGCCTTCCCCAACCTTGGAACCAAGGTCCGACCATTCCCCATTCTTCGGGTGGAGGACTCCGAGGGTGTGGTGCTTTGGGAGCCACAGCCAGAGCAGACCCAAGTCCTCGACAGCCTCGTGGCTCGAATCATGGTTTCGATGCTTGAGGACGTCGTGATACGTGGCACCGGGTATAATGCTATTCGTGTCCGAGGAGCTCTTCCATACCAAGTTCCAGCGGCAGGTAAAACTGGTACCACAAACGACGGCACAGACGTGTGGTTCACGGGCTTTACTCCAAATCTCCTTGCGACTGTCTGGTTCGGGATGGATGCACCCGTTCCGATTTTTTCCCTAGGTCTCGGCAAACGGCAGGCCACTGGAGGTGGCCTTGCTGCGCCCGTGTGGGCCTCGTTCATGAGGAGAATCTACATGGGTGTGCAGGGGGACGAGGACAACACCAGTGTTGAGGCGCAGACTCCACTCCTTCCTATCGAGAACGGCTGGCCCTTACTACCAGGGCTCAATGCTGTGCTTGTTGACCGGCGAACTGGAAAACTCGCATCTCGGTGGTGTGCCGAAGAGGACCGTTATCTGGAGTACTACATCCCTGGGACTGAACCCACCGAATTATGTGATCGTTCAAGCCGTCGATTCAGAGGGCTCCG
>DCAD01000019.1:26856-39118 GCA_002311875.1 Gemmatimonadales bacterium UBA1142
CCCCCCCCTCGGTGATGGATCTCTCAGGTCATCCTGAGCCCATCCGATGTCCTCTACTAGCGACCTCCAATCGCCGGGAGATACGTTCGGCGAGTCATCATAGGAGAATTGATGGAGCCACCGGTCGTGACACCGCTTGAGATTACCGTACCGGCTTGGATTTTTAGGGCCTTGAGAGACGAACTTGTAAGAGATATTGGCAAACTCTCAAGCACTAAGGTACTCCAGCAGGTCGGATACCGGACGGGGAGTTCAGCTTCCGTTGCATTCAGAGCAGGATTAAACGGCACAGTCTTAGAAATGATGCAATCTACATTCTGGAAGCGTCTCGTGGAGTTCTTCTCATGCAGAGGCTGGGGCACGTTCGTCGTCGATCTGGATCACCCCGGATTAGGTTTCCTGACCAGCGAGGATTGGGCTGAAGCGGTGACTGATGAAGTGGACCGGAATGCAAGTTGCTGCTTCAGCACGGGATTCATATCTGGTCTGCTATCCGAGCTTATAGGAAGTCCTGTAGCAGTGCTGGAGGCCGGGTGTCGAGCAAGAGGAGACAGGGCATGCAACTTCGCTTTCGGCTCGGAACAGGCGGTCCGCGACCTTTACGGGCAACTCCTAGTGGGCGCCGACCCTACTTCGCCTTAAAGGAGAACACCTCCTGATGAGAGTACTCGGTATCGACTACGGGATGAGGAGAATCGGCCTTGCGCTTAGCGACCCCACCGGAACAATCGCCACACCTCTGGACACACTCGTACGCCGCCGTGGTAAGAGACCTCCGTTATCTAAGATTGAGTCTATTGCAATCAAAGCAGGTGCTGAGCACTTGGTGATTGGCCTTCCTCTCAACCTTAAGGGGAACGAGACGGAGTGGTCTGAAGAGGTGCGCGACTTTGGAGCACGACTGGCTAAACGTATAAATGTCCAGCTTTCCTTCGTCGACGAGCGGATGACGTCCGTGCTGGCTGAGCGAACCGTAAGATCGATCGGCCTACCCAAAACCAAGAGGGAAGAAAAAACAAGGATCGATGCAGCAGCTGCACAGCTAATCCTTCAGAAGTGGCTCGACCTGAGGAAGTGCACAAAATGAAGACTTCATGCGTCAGGTGGGCCACGGCTAGTATCTTGCTCGTGTGCCTTGTGTCGTGTGGAGGTGAACCCAGCGGTCTGATAGAGGTAACAGTTCCATCCGGGTCAACACTCGCTGAGGTCGCAGATACACTAGTGGAGCGAGGCGTGATCGGGGCGCGAATCCCATTCAAGCTTTATGCCCGCATACGTGGGGACGATCGACGCATCAAGTCTGGACGTTACGAGTTACGCGAGGCAAGTCGGTGGCGAGATGTCCTTGTACGGTTGACACGCGGTCAAGTCATGACGATCCCGATGACGGTGCCCGAGGGTTTCCGGCTACTACAGATTGCACCACGGATTGCCGAAGTGACGGGGGTCACGGAAGATTCCGTGATCTCAGTCATCTACAACCCAGACCTCCTAGCAAGACTAGGAGTCCCGGGGCCCAATGCCGAGGGATACCTGTTCCCGGACACGTATAGATTCGCTCCCGGCGTGTCGGTCGGATCTGTGCTCGAAGCAATGGCCAACCGCTACCGTTCAACTTGGTCAGAAGCACGCCGAGCCCAACTTCAAGAACTCAATATGACTGAGAAGGAGTTGGTAACAATGGCCTCGATCATCCAGGCGGAGGCTCGCCACATTAATGAGATGCCCCGGATTTCTTCCGTGTACCACAACCGACTACGGGAGGGCTGGCTACTCCAGGCTGATCCTACTGTCCTGTACGCTCTCGGAGGACCGCGATACCCTCTGCTGTATGCCGCGATCGACTCGGTGACCGACCATCCCTATAACACCTACTCTCAACCTGGTCTGCCACCGGGCCCCATCTGCGCACCAGGAGATGCGGCTCTTGCCGCTGCGCTTAATCCTGCTCAAGAGGACTTCATGTACTTCGTGGCCCGTCCAGACGGGAGGCACGTTTTCACACGCACCCTTGCCGAGCACAACAGGGCGAAGTTAGAGGCCCAGCAAGAGCGGGATCGGATAGGATCCGGTAAACACCCTAAGCCTACTCCCTAAGGACTGACTCCACACACTTGTTGACTAGAGATCTTACAAGCGCACTCCGCTTCATAGTGATCACGGACCACCATCTAGCAGCACCGCGGAACCTCCTCAAGGTGGTGGAAGCAGCCTTGGTGGGTGGCGCTAAGGCAGTGCAACTCCGCAACAAGAGTGACACTGCCAAGGAACTCCTGAAACTAGGAGAACACTTGCGCCACCTCACTGAAGCGCACGAAGCACTTCTCTTCGTGAACGATCGCGTCGATGTAGCCCTCGCAATCGGCGCTGACGGCATACATTTGGGCCCTAAAGACCCACCGGTCCAAGCGGTGCGCAGACTCGTGCCGGACGAGTTCCTCATCGGGTTCTCCGCGGACGATCCTGAGTTGGCTCGCTCAGCTGTCCTCGAGGGCGCGAACTATATCGGGTGCGGCGCCATCTACGCCACATCGACAAAGCCAGACGCCGGGGGCATGATCGGGCTGCCAGGACTCAGAAGCGTCATCGAAGCTGTCGATGTCCCCGTCGTGGCAATCGGTGGGATTACGGACGATCGGATTCCTGAGGTCGTGGCAGCAGGTGCAACAGGAGTAGCAGTCGCGAGCGCGATTATGAGCGCATCCGACCCATTGCATGCAGCGCAATGCATGTTTACTGCACTAAATACTACCTAAGGAGTTCTTGTCGAGGATTGATCACCTAGATCCCACCGACCGTGAGCAAGTCCTCAATTTTGGCAGCATCTACAAAGAAGTCCCCCAGAGAGCGCCCAGCATCCGGGGTATGCCAATCCGATCCCCCACTGCACATGAGGGCCTTGTCACTGCAGATCGCTTCGAGGCGCTTCACATCGTTCACTCGATGTGAAGGTCGGTACACTTCGATACCCCTTAGTCCTGAGCCGATCAATTCAGGAAGTAGCACGTCGACAATGTCCCTGGGAGGATGAGCCCAAACTGGAATCCCACCAGCTGCCAAAACCAACCGAACAGCTTCCGTGGCCTCTAACAGATCCGTCGGAACAAAAAACTGAGACTCATTACCGATAAGCCTCTTAAACGCGTCGGGTACTGACGTCGCATGACCAGCTGTGACAAGCGCCCTAGCTAAGTGTGGCCGTCCTAATACACCTCTGTCAGGCCCAGCCGCGGCTGTCACATTTTCGTAACCAACCAAGATGTCTGCTTCAGCAAGTTTGTTGAGCATCTCGCGCATGCGGTTGTCACGGCGTCTCGTTGCGTGGGCTCTGTGGTTCAGGAGTACCTCGGATCCCGGATCGACGAAGTATCCAAGAACATGAATATCTTGGCCACGATACGTCGAGCTAACTTCAATAGCTGGAATTACTTGAACACAAGACTCACGACCAACCATTTCGGCCCTAGAGATGGACGCGGTGGTGTCATGATCGGCGATCGCGATCACATCCAAGCCTCCAGCTTCGGCTCCCCGCACCACAGCCTCGGGGCTCCAGGCCCCATCCGAGGCAGATGTATGAATGTGTAGGTCAACTCTCATCAGAACCGCACCCCGTACTATTCGATGACGTCCTCTGCGAAAACCATCGCATCGGGTGGTAGCTCGTCAGGCGGCTCATTGCCAGCATACTCTGTCAGCACCGTCACAGCATCACGTTCGACCTTGAGTACCCCGGCCGCCACATAAAACGAGTCGCTATCCCCTCCTGGTCGATCGAGGTTGAGCTCACCGGCGCCCAGCAGCGTCACCATGGGAGCGTGTCCGGATAAGATACCAAGCCGCCCATCCCATGCGGGTGCTACGAGCGAAGACACTTCACCCTCAAACACAACCCTGTCGGGGGAGATGACCCTTACATCCAATGCCACAAGTTACCCCTCCGCCGCCAGACGTTCACCCTCAGTGATCACGCTCTCAATCCCACCCTGCATATAGAATGCCTGCTCTGGAAGATGATCGAACTCACCGTTTACCATCCTTTCGAACGATTCGACCGTGTCATCCAACTTCACGTACTGTCCCGGAATATTCGTGAACGTTTCGGCTACGAAGAACGGTTGCGATAGGAATCGAGCGATACGTCGCGCACGACCCACGATGATCTTGTCTTCTTCTGTCAGTTCATCCATCCCGAGAATCGCAATGATGTCCTGTAGGTCCTTGTAACGCTGAAGAATTACCTGGACATCCGTGGCCACCTTGTAGTGTCGATCCCCTACGAACTGTGGGTCCATAATGCGGGACGTCGAGTCAAGTGGATCCACCGCCGGGTAGATCCCCTGCTCCGAGATCGATCTAGACAGCACAGTCTTCGCGTCCAGGTGAGTAAACACTGCAGCCGGTGCGGGATCGGTTAGATCGTCAGCAGGCACGTAGATCGCTTGCACAGACGTGATCGAGCCCTGAGCGGTCGACGTAATCCGCTCTTGTAGCTCACCCATCTCCGTTCCAAGCGTAGGCTGATATCCCACCGCTGACGGCATCCGTCCAAGCAGTGCAGATACCTCAGATCCTGCCTGGGTGAATCGGAAAATATTGTCGATGAACAAAAGGACATCCTGACCTTCCACATCGCGAAAGTACTCCGCAATCGTCACGCCCGAGAGTCCGACACGAAGCCGGGCTCCAGGAGGTTCATTCATCTGACCATACACGAGCGAGGTCGACTTCAGCACACCCGACTCCTTCATTTCAAGCCAGAGGTCGTTACCCTCCCGCGTGCGCTCACCTACACCGCAGAATACGGATCGCCCGCCATGCTCCATCGCAATGTTATTGATGAGCTCCATGATGATGACGGTCTTGCCGACTCCTGCGCCCCCGAAAAGACCTGTCTTACCACCCTTTACGTAGGGCGCGAGCAGGTCGACAACCTTAATGCCCGTCTCAAAGATCTCCGTTTTCGCTTCTAGTTGATCGAACCTCGGAGCAAGCCTATGGATCGGCCAGCGTTCTAGTTCGGCTCCCTCCCCACCAACAGGACCCATATCATCAACCGGCTCCCCAAGAACATTCAGGATTCGGCCCAATGAAGGCTCACCGACCGGGACAGTGATCGAGGAGCCCGTATCGGTAATGTCCATCCCGCGCGTCACACCATCCGTGGACGACATCGACACAGCGCGCACCTGACCACGACCGATATGCTGCTGTACCTCAGCTACGAGAGAGATTTCCTGGCCTGCCTCGTTTGCTACGGACAGATTCAGCGCATTATAGATTTCTGGTAGGTGCTCAGGGTCGAACTCGACATCCAGGACTGGCCCGATGACCTGTACGACCTTCCCAATGTTGTCTGCCATAGTATCCCTATATCTCTGAAAAAAGCCTCTATTCCAGTCTTGCAGCGCCGCCGACGATCTCGGCGATCTCCTGTGTGATTTGGGCCTGCCGAGCCCGGTTGTACGTGCGCGTTAGATATTCGAGCATATCACCTGCATTGTCCGTGGCACTCTTCATTGCTGTGCGACGGGCGCCCTGCTCTGCGGCCGCATTCTCCACCATAGCCGTGTACACTGTGTTCCGTATGTATGCCGGGAGGAGTCGATCTAGGATCATGTCCCCACTTGGTGACAGGATATAGGCGTCCGAAGAGGCCGCCTCGCCATCTGGGTTCACAGGGAGAAGCTCAAAGGTACGAGGGGGTGTCGACATCGCCGACCTAAACTCCGAACTGACCAGATACACTGCATCGATATCACCATCCTCAAAGGAGTCCCGGATCGGACCCACCACCGACTCCGCATCTTCGATCGACGGATAGTCCCCGATGTCCATCCGCTCGGTGAGCATCTCCTCGCCTCGAAAGCGGAAGTAGACGATTCCTTTCTTCCCAGCGACGTGAAGTTCTGTCTCGACCCCCTTACCACGTAGCTCTTCAAGGAGGTTCTTTGCATGTTTGATAAGGTTTGCGTTGAACGCCCCGGCAAGCCCCCTGTTGGCCGTGAGTAGAAGAATAGCCGCCCGCCTCTCGTGATCGGGCTTGCGAAGGATGGGGTACTTCTCGGAGAACTCACCTGAGTAGAGTCCCCCAACTATTTCTTGGAGCGCATCGGCATACGGACGAGCCGCGTGCACACGATCTGTGGCACGCTTAAGCTTTGATGTCGCTACCAACTCCATGGTGCGCGTGATCTGCCGGGTATTCTCCACCGACTTGATCCGCCGCTTAACTTCGCGGGCGCCAGCCATGTCTCTCTGTCCCCTCTTCCCTTAGGCCGATGCGCCAGCAGTAGCTTGCGCCTGGCCCCCCTGCTCGGCTCCAAAAGCTTCGTTGTACTCCTCAATCGCCGTCACAAGCTTCGCCTCAAGATCCTCAGTCAGTTCACCTACCTCAGTAATCCCATCCAGAATCTCTCGGTACATGTGCGAGAGGTGTTCATGAAAACGTCGTTCCCATACCCGAACATGCTCCACATCAACCTGATCCAAATAGCCGTTGGTCACTGCGTAGATGACCGCCACCTGATTCGCAACGGGCATCGGCTGATACTGTGGTTGCTTAAGCATCTCGACGGTTCGTGCTCCTCGCGCCAGTTGTCGCTGTGTGGTGGCGTCAAGATCCGACCCGAATTGCGCAAAGGCCTCTAACTCGCGGTACTGTGCGAGGTCGAGTCGCAGTCGTCCTGCAACCTTCTTCATGGCCTTGATCTGAGCTGCCCCCCCAACCCGTGACACCGAGATGCCTACATCCACAGAAGGACGGACGCCAGAATAGAAGAGATCTGGTACCAAGAAAATCTGGCCATCCGTGATCGAGATTACGTTTGTGGGGATATAAGCCGAGACGTCTCCCGCCTGTGTTTCAATAATGGGCAATGCTGTAAGCGAGCCACCGCCCAGTTCCTCCGAAAGCTTTGACGCTCGCTCCAAAAGCCGCGAGTGGAGGTAGAAGACATCCCCCGGGTAAGCCTCACGCCCCGGAGGCCTCCGGAGTATCAACGAGAGCTGCCGGTACGCCTCTGCCTGTTTGGAGAGGTCATCGTACACAACCAGCGTGTGCTCGCCCTGCCACATGAAGTGCTCCGCAAGGGCAGTTGCCGAGTACGGGGCAATGTACTGCATTGCTGCCGGATCCGAGGCATTAGAGGCAACAACGATCGTGTAATCCATCGCTCCGTGTTCGCGAAGCGTTTCCACCACATTGCGCACTTTGCCCGCGCGCTGTCCGACAGCACAGTAGATGCAGATAACATCTGTATCCTTCTGGTTAATAATCGTGTCGATTGCTATCGCAGTTTTTCCGGTTCCCCTGTCCCCGATGATCAATTCTCGCTGTCCCCGGCCGATGGGAATCATCGAATCAATCGCCTTCAGGCCCGTCTGTAACGGCTCGTTTACGGGTTGCCTTTTCACGATTCCGGGAGCCACGATGTCGATCTGGCGACTCTCCTCGATCCCGTCGATCAGACCTTTTCCGTCCTGTGGTTCACCAAGTGGATCAACCACACGACCTAGGTATCCGGACCCAACCTCCAAGCTCAACACCTTGCCGGTCCGGCGAACCTGATCTCCCTCATGGAGCTTCGTCCACTCCCCCATGATCACAGCGCCGATATTGTCTTCTTCAAGATTTAGCGCCAGAGCTGTTACCGGTTCACCCGTTTCGGACGAAGTAATCTCGAGCATCTCGGAAGCCATCGCGTTGGTAAGCCCGTAAATCCGGGCAATACCGTCCTTAAGCTCAAGTACCTCACCAATCTCTTCCGCTTGGAGATCCTCCTCGTAGCGTTCAATCTCCTTGAGGAGGACGTCTTTAATCTCGCTCGCGCGAAGCTGTGAATCGTTGGCCATGTCTATGGCATCCTAGTTTTTTGGGCTCGGTCTCAACCTGCTGTTTTTCCCACTTTAGTAGACGGAATACCAGCAGTGAGGAGCCGGCGACGCAAACCTTCGAGGCGCCGCCGCACCGAACCATCGTAGATCGTGTCACCGGTGCGGACCACGAGCCCGCCTAGTATTTCCGGTTTGACCCGGACGTGGGGTATCGCCTGCCTGCCAAGCATCTTCGATAGTCGTTCAGAGACCATCTGTGCGGTGGTATCATCCAGTGGCCGAGCAACCGTTACTTCCACGTGCTCTCTGCCCAAATGGTCGTCCAAGAGCAGGAGATACTCCTGAAAGATTTCTCTGAGGAGGTGCTGCCTGCGCTTGTCGATCGTGGTCAAAACAAAGTTCACCACGTGTCTCGGGGTCCTATCAGCCAAGACCTTTCGAATGACGCTCTTTTTCACTTCATCGTCGATTCGCGGTGTTTCCACAAAGGTGCGGAACCGGGAGACATCTTCGAGGAGACCAGCAACCGTTTCGAGAGCGTCACCGTATTCCTGGGTGCTATCGTTCCGGCGTGCAAGCTCGAAGAGTGTCTCCGCGTAGTTTCGCGCAACAGTTTCATCTCTCACGCCTGTGCGCCCTCATTGACCAACTCATCGAGATACCGCTCGACCAACTCCCGGTCTGTGTCTTGATCGAAACTCTCCCGCATCAATCGGGACGCAGCAGCCAACACTAAATCAACTGACTCCCGCCGCAGAGTTTCAATCGCCCCATCCCGTTCCCTTTCAATCTCTGCCAATGCGCGCTCGACTATACCCTGTGCCTCGGCGCGCGCCTTCTCTTCGAGCTCCTTCCGAACCCGGTCCCCAGCAACTTTGGCTTCAGCAAAAATCTCACTCGCCTGTCTGCGTGCATCCGCTATCTGCTCGCGGTGCTCATCCAAGAGTCTAGCAGCTTCGGCATTGAGGTCTGCCGCCTCGTCGAGCGCTGCCTGGATTCCCTTCTCTCGTCCATCAACAGCATCCACTATCGGACCCCACGCGTATTTGCCGAGGACGAACAGGAGGCTAACAAACACGATCAGAGTCCAGACACTCAGCCCAGTATTGATGTCATAGAGGCCGCCACCTCCTTCACCTTCACCCTGGGCGAACAATAGGTTTGGGGAAGCCACCAGGAAGGCCAATGCCCCGGTTAGCAAGCGATTCACTCTCATCGTTATCTCCATCGTCTGTCGAATGTTTGCCCCTCAACCGCAGAACTCTGGCGGACAACCGGCCACCACCAGCCGGGAGCAATCTGACTTATACGAACTTGAAGAGGATCGCGATGACCAGACCGAACAGCGCAGCTCCTTCTACCAAAGAGGCCAGAATGATCGCCGCCGCTTGGATCGTCCCGGCTGCCTCAGGCTGGCGAGCAATTGCCTGGGTTGCACCTAACCCGATTTGGCCAATGCCGATTCCTGCGCCGATCACCGAGAGCCCGACACCGATACCGGCACCGAGAAGGGCCAGCGAGTTGGGGTCCATTCCTGATCCAGTTTCTTGAAACAAAGTGAGCATTTTGATCATCCTTCGGGTAGTTGTCTTAACGACAGGTTGGATTCACGAGTTGATACAGTTCGTCAGTGTGCGTGGCGGATCAGCCCGATAAAGACCGCCGAAAGCATGGCAAAGATGTAGGCCTGCAGGAACGCTATGAAAACTTCGAGTAGCATGATGGCGAGCACCATAAGAACGGAAGCTCCGGCGACGAGCCATTTGGCAGTCCCGATGCCGGCGAACATGAAGATTAAGCCTAGTAGAGAGAACACGAGGGTGTGCCCCGCCATCATGTTTGCAAAGAGCCGGATCATGAGCGCAAACGGTTTAGTGAGTTTCCCTAGAACCTCGACTGGTGTCATGATCACGAGCAGGGCCGCCTGCCCAACCGGGTGCAGACCCGGTGGGGCATAGAAGATCGTACGCATATAGCCCTTGAAACCCAGCGCCCTCATCCCTGAGATCTCCACTACTAGGAATGTCACCAATGCAAGGGCACCGGTGACCATGAAGTTACCTGTGGCTGTTGAACCAAACGGGATCAGACCCAGGAGGTTCATGAAGAGAATGAAGAAGAAGAGGGTCAGAATGTATCCGGTATATGCATCTGCACCGTGTCCGATATTTCGACGCACGACTTCATCGCGGAAGTAGACGATCAGAGCCTCCATCGCGTTCGCGAGTCCGCTGGGTGCACGATCAGTATACTTGTCACGCATCGCACGCCCGATGGGAATGAAGACCACAAGGCAGAGGAGAGCCGCCAGGAACATGAAAACCACGTGTTTCGTCGGGGACAGATCAACTGTGATTCCCCCGATCTCGACCGGAGGAAAGTGCGGCAGTGGAATGACGAAGCCCCGCCCTAAGATCTCGAACTCAAGCTCACTACCGTCCAGGATGTGATGCATGAGCATACCCTGAAGATCAGGAGGACCCTCACTAGGATGAGCCTGACCTGACAATGGGCCACCCTGCAATAACGAAAGCATAGAGAGGAGCTTCATTTACAACGTCTCTGCATGCTCAGATCTGAGATAAATCGGTTCGATCAGGAGAAGTCCAAAGAAGAATCCGGCGAGTGCCAGCAGCATCGGAACCAGCCCCTCCGAATTCGTGCGAACGGCAACAAAGGCTACGAGCCCCAAGACACCCATTCTCAACAAGGTGCCGCCCAGCCACACAGCTAGAAAGTGATTCCAGTTCGTGCGGAACCTAAGCATCGCGGAAAAGGCTAAGACTTGAATTGGTAGTGCGATGAGGGCCGCGATCAATAGCCCTCTGCGACCCAGGGGATCAAGGAAGGACCAAAGAACTAGCATGACAAAAGTCACGCCTCCAAGGCCCGTGAGCGCATATCTGCTCACGTTGCTCACCGGGTTCCGCCCTCTCTATTCCTAGGTTCGATCACGATGTGGTAGTAAAGGCTGTAGCCACCTGCACCGGCTCCGATAAAGGCGCCCACAATTATGAAGAGCGGTGACGTACCCAGCCTAGAGTCCAGCCAAGCGCCACCAGCCATAAAGAACAGAACTGATAGCGTCCATTTCAGGCCGTGCCCAAGGTGTTGGCCCGAAGCTCGCAAGAGCTTACGGGTTTCTTCCCCCTTATCATCTCCAAGCACGGTCCTGCGCCCTCATGGATAGCGGGAGCGACCTCGAATAGGGTACACATCCTATCAGAGCCTGCATAATTTACCGCTTGTGAAAAAAAGAGCAAGCGGGTTCCCTGAGCTGTTACCCGGATGGTCCGGGCTGCTTGACGTCTAGAAAAACACTGGCCTATCTTCGCCCTGGTTTCCCAAGCTTACTGGATTGTACGATCGTTGCGTAACTAGTAGGATCCGCTAGCCGTGGGCAGGGTATCGGGGAGAGAGATGTCCATCACTGAAGAAACAGCAATCGTCGAACGCGATGACCTCGAGTTACTGAAACGTGTTGTAGAAGTTTCAGAAGCCATGCGGCGTGAGGTTGCCAAGCGTATCGTCGGCCAGGATGAGGTAATCAACGAACTGCTCACTGCGCTGTTGGCCAATGGACACGCTCTACTAGTCGGCGTCCCCGGACTGGCGAAGACGCTCTTGGTTCATACAGTTGCCCAGTCACTCGACCTCGACTTCAGCCGTATACAGTTCACTCCAGACCTGATGCCAACAGATATCACAGGCACCGAAGTGATCGAAGAGGACCGGACTACAGGTCGCCGCGTCTTTCGGTTTGTAAAGGGTCCGATTTTCGCGAACGTGGTCCTAGCGGATGAGATTAATCGCACGCCACCCAAAACCCAGGCAGCTCTGTTGGAGGCCATGCAGGAACGCGCTGTAACTGCAGCGGGTGAAACGTATCCATTGGGTAGGCCGTTTTTCGTGCTTGCAACGCAAAATCCGATCGAGCAAGAGGGTACTTACCCGCTCCCGGAGGCCCAGCTTGATCGCTTCATGCTTGAGCTTCCGATCTACTACCCATCTCGGCAAGAAGAGGAGGAGGTTGCGACGCGAACAACGGGCGAGGAGGAACCGGAAATTCACCCGATCGTTACAGCCTCTGATCTCATTGAATTGCAGCGTCTTGTGCGACGAGTGCCAGCCCCACCTTCCTTAGTTTCATTTGCGGTTAAGCTCGCCCGATCGACTCGCCCTGGACCGGAAGCGTTGGACGTGAGTCAAAAATATGTCTCTTGGGGTGCGGGGCCGCGCGCGTCACAATTTCTGGTGCTCGGTGCTAAGGCGCGTGCGGCGTCACGCGGGTCACCTATCCCTTCTCTGGATGACGTACGAGCCGTAGCCCCAGCCGTTCTAGCCCACCGTTTGGTGCTCAACTTTCAAGCTGAAGCAGATGGACGTACTACCCGAGGAGTGATTCATGAGCTTCTCGAGGAGAGTC
>DCAD01000019.1:39323-40612 GCA_002311875.1 Gemmatimonadales bacterium UBA1142
ATTCCAGGTTAGTGAATCCCACCTGCGCACACTTCAGGACGAAGGATTCAAAGGTGCGCATGCCCTGGCGAGAGTAAGGCGAAGAGCTGGCGATGTTGGATCAAGCGTCCGCAGGGTTACCGGAGTGCTGAATCTCGGCTCACTCGGAATCGGAGTTGCTACCGGTGTACTGACCTTGGGACGTGGCGGACCAATAACCAACGTGATCATTGCGGTCATAATCGTAATCGTGTTCGTGGATGTCTTACCTCATTCTATCGCGGCGCGCTATCCCGTGAGGCTCGCTCTGACCTCTGCACCAGGGCTACTCGCGCTTATTCGATGGACACGATGGATCTCGGGACCGGTTTCCCTGCTTGAGGAGGCACTCGTTAAGAACGGTGAGGAAGAGTTGAGTATCGAGGAGCGAGAGCTCAGGGAAATCCAGGAAATCGGTCAGAAAGAAGGAATCCTGGAGGAGTCAGAGAACCTTCTCGTCGAGCGTGCGTTTAGACTGGACGAGTTGACAGCTTGGGATGTGATGGTCCCACGAGTCGATATCTTCGCCTGGCATGAAAATCTAACCCTTGCTGACATCGTTGACAGTCTCGCGGACGTGCCCTATAGCCGAGTCCCAATATACAGGGATTCAGTGGATGATGTGACAGGTATTCTTTATGTCCGCGAGGCCTATGAACGCATCACTCAGGGGATGCATGACCTCAAGCTCCACCGGGTCTCCAGGGTCCCGTTCTTCGTCCCTGGATCTCTCTCGCTCGCGCAACTAATGCGAGATTTTCAAGCAAAGCGCATCCACATGGGCATCGTCGCCGACGAGTTCGGCGGAACAGACGGACTCGTGACTCTAGAGGACGTGCTGGAGGAGCTTGTAGGCGAAATCCGAGATGAAACCGATGTGGAGGAAGAGGAGATCCGACGACTCTCCGAGAACCAGATTGAGTGTGATGCCGGAGTTGATGTCAGAGAAATCAATGAAGCACTCAAAGTTAACCTGCCGAAGCTGGAACATCGGTCACTGAACGGCTTGATTCTTGAGGAATTAGGACACGTGCCATCCGCAGGAGAAAGGCTCCTGTGTGACGGTGTCCGGATCGAAATCATACAAGCGACCGAGACTCACGTTGTGAGGGCACAGGTCACGAGGCTAACCGACCCCAAACCGTCCGACACCAACTGATGGCCATTCTTATCCCTTTCAGGGGAAAGAAACCACAAGTCCACTCCAGCGCATTTCTCGCGCCCACTGCCGTGCTTATTGGAGATGTAACCATCGGGGCTGAAGCAAGCGT
>DCAD01000009.1 GCA_002311875.1 Gemmatimonadales bacterium UBA1142
TACGGAAGCCAGATCAACCAAACACCCAACATCGATCGACTGGCAATCGAGGGTGTAAGGCTCACCAATACTTTCTGTACGAATGCCTTATGCACACCGAGTCGGGCGACGATTCTGACAGGCCAGTACAGCCACGTGAACGAGGTCAAAACCCTGGACGATGAGATCGACAGTTCACGGCCGATTCAATCGCAAAAATTACTCAAGCAGGCCGGATACGACACGGCGATTGTCGGCAAGTGGCATCTGGGCAACAACGAAGAAAGTAATCCACAGGGATTCGACTACTGGAATATTTTGCCGGGTCAGGGCGACTACTACGATCCGTTGATGATTGAAAACGGCGTTGAGAAGCAACTCGAGGGTTACGTGACCGACCTCATCACAGATATCGCCGTCGACTGGCTCGATTCTCGAAACAGCGAACGTCCGTTCTTCCTGATGGTTCATCACAAAGCCCCCCACTCGTCGTGGATCCCTGCCAAACGTCACGAAAATCTTGGAGTCGAAGGCGAGTTCCCAGAGCCGGAAACCCTGATGGACGACTATGAGACACGGTCGGAGGCGGTCAAGATCACTTCGATTCGAGTCGAAGACATGCGCAAAGCCAACCTCAAGTTCGATCCGCCGCCCGGGATTTCACAGGCCGAAAAACGAAAATGGGCTTACCAGCGCTACATCACGGACTACACTCGAACCGTTCAGGCTGTGGACGACAGTGTCGGCACGCTACTCGACTACCTCGACCTGCGCGGTCTTACAGAAAACACCTTGGTCGTTTACACGTCCGATCAAGGAATGTTCCTGGGTGACCACGGCTGGCACGACAAGCGATACATGTACGAGGAATCGCTCAGGATGCCGTTTATTGCCCGCCTACCAGGGAAGATAGAGGCCGGATCAGTTGCATCTGACATGCTGTTGAATGTCGATTTTGCACCGACGTTTATGGACTACGCAGGTGTTGAGGTGCCCGATGAAGTTCAGGGTTCGTCAGGTAGAAAATTGCTCGAGGGAACCACCCCTGAGAGCTGGCAAAACAGCCTCTACTACCGCTACTGGATGCACACGATCGGACACCGGATTATTCCGAACTACGGTGTCCGAAATGAGCGGTACAAATTGATCTTCTACTACGGAGTCAGACTTGAGGACACTCGGGATCCTGAGATAAACATCGACGCCGAATGGGAACTTTACGATCTCGAGGCCGATCCTCGCGAATCAAACAATGTTTACGGACAACCAGAATTCGCCGAGGTACAGGCCGAGATGCTGGCCGAACTAGACCGCCTGCAAGCCAAAGCCGGCGACGCACCCCGACACTGAGGTTCGCTTGAATCACTGATTGGAGGGACCGGGCTATCCGGAGGACGTGGCAAACCTGGTGCTTTTCCTGGTCTCGGACGGGTCTCGTTTCATTACCAGCCAGATCATTAATATCGATGGTGGTGTGGCAGCAAAGATTTAGGCTGCCAGCAACGACCTGACCTGGTTTCTGGCAAGCCGATCTTGTTGTCGCCTGACAGCGATTATCTGGCGAGAAATGTCAACCTGGCAAGTCGAACCCGCGGGTCGCTCAGTATCCGGACTTTCAACATGCAGAAGCACCGGAACAGCCTGATGTTTGGGTTGGCCGGGCTGCCCAGCCAATCTTTTATACAGTCAGAAAACCGGGTCTTTCAAATAAAATGATGTCGGATTCTGATGTCTCAACGTTTCGACCCTGGTCATCGACCCCGAGGCTACATCGAGCACAAGTTCCAGCAGCTTCTCTCCGGCCGACTCGATGGTTTCCGTCCCTTCGAGAACAGTTCCTGAGTAGAAGTCAATGCTCGTGGGCGCCAGGTCCACGGTCCTCGGGTTCGCCGTTGTGAAAAAGAGGGGAGACACCACTCCGGGAGAGGTCAGCAACAAGTCGTAATTAGAAGGAAAGCTGGTGGTTCCAGTCGATTGAATCAGCAACTGGGCGCCCGATGCCGCATAACCGGTGAAAATATTCATCCCGGGATTATTGTCGCACCAGTAAAGCCCCGCGCGCCCCGGCCGCGCCCCATATTCGATTACTCCCTGTATAGGTTTCGTTCCCGATTTGTGAATGGCTCCAAGGGACTTCTCCTCAATGGTCGAGAGTCCCCCGGCCTTGTTCCCATCAGTTGGGTTTATCGAGCGGAGGTCCTCCCCGGTCGATTTCACGGCTTCATCTATATTTTGGGCTGCCTGCAAGATCTCCTGCGCAACCTGATCGTTCACCGCCCGCCTGGCCAGCACGTGCTCTGCCCCGACGATCTCCGTGTTTTCACCGAATAGAGCAGTGCCACCGGCATCAATGATCCTGTCGAAGACGTGGCCGACTACCGGGTTGCCGGCGATACCTGACGTGGCATCGGAGCCACCGCACTTCACGGCGAGCATCAGGCGGCCCATGTCAAATGACCGTCGCCTCAACTTGGATGCATCGCGCACCATCTCCCTGGCAAGCTGCACACCCTTGCCAATCGTTCCAAAGGTCCCTCCGTCTTCTTTCGGGTCTAATCGCTCAACTCGCTTGCCCGACTTCGCAATCTCCTCGCTGATGGGCAACACCGACCGGTATTCGTTGTCCACGATTACTGAAGCGACGTTGGGGTTGAGTCCCAGGCCTATGAGCACGCGATCGGCTTTTTCTCTGTCGCGATTGGTATGTCCTTCGAAGTTGCCTGAAGGAATCAGTATCGTCTTCGTGCCATTGACGAACTCACATATTTTTGTGGCAACAAGGCCGCTGAGTAAAGATGGAATCACCAGTACGTGATTCCGAGCGCCCACCAACCCATCGGGCCGCTCATATCCAAGAAAGTTCATTCAGACTCTCCCGCCACGAGGTCTCCCCTGCCTTTTTCGCCCTCAAGATTGTGGACGTGCACGAGCTGCCCCTTAATTATTGGTTCTGAGGCGAGTCCGATTGACTCCCCGTATTTGATAATGCGCTCGCCCGCAGGTATGTCAGCCAGGGCGATCTTGAAACCGAAGGGGATCTCCTCCAACGCCGTGATGCTCCAAGCCTCCTCGCCAAGCCGGACCTCAACGTCGGCGCCCTCGCGGATGTCTTCGAGGCACACTGCAATGTTGTCTTTGGCCGAGAGCATGATGGCCCCACTGAAAGCCATTCCCTTACCTCCTTGCTCCGTTTCCATAGTCTAAGCCCTGGTGTGCGCAAACACAGGCAGGGTCACCATGATGGACTAACTGTACTTCTCACATAGGTTGTTTACAGATTGCAGAGAAACGAGTGGCAACAGCCCGCGTCCATTTATCGAATGGGTCGTCGAACTCCTCGCAATGCCAGTCAATGTCCTGGTACGTTCACTCGCCAGAAAGACAGCCGCCCAGCCGACATCCCACGGCGTTCCCTCCGTGCCGAGCGCAGTCGTGTTTTGCGGTGGGCCGACTTAGTCAACGCCTATCTGCTTAATGAACTTCAGGTCTTAAACGTCCGCGACTACTACTTTGCAACCCTGTGATCTCGCGGAATTCCAGTTCGGACCTGTCCACAGCCCAGAGATACGGGTGCCGATTCTGATCATTGGTTGAGCACCGGGCGGATCTTCAGGCTTGGGCGCCAGATCTACCCTCCCCCAGACCCGTTCCCGAAGGAAGGGGAACGTCGAGGGGTGGGGCTATTCCTCGGCCTTGGTATC
>DCAD01000040.1:0-1764 GCA_002311875.1 Gemmatimonadales bacterium UBA1142
CATCGAGGTCGGCGCGCTTCAGCAGCCATACCGGATGGCACTATCCGGCGCCGGGGCGGTGAAGATGGTGATGATTGATCCAGAGACCGGTGTCATGTACGGTGGGGTGAGCCCTGCGAAGAGCAACTATGTGATCGGTCGGTAGGGGGGCGGTGCGCCTCGCCCTCCAGCCCTATTCGAGTTCAAATTGTTCAGCGCAACGCTTACGGCTCGACGCGGATAGATGCGCTAGGAGGGGCTGTTACTGAGAGGGAGACGGGGGTACGCAAAGACCGAGGGTGGCAGAAATATCCTCTGATGAGCCAAGTAGGATCTATACTATCCTAGACCCAGTGCTAACCACTCAGGAGGATCGTCCCTGCCCCCGATGGGAACGACAATATATTGCTTGCCCTGGAACATATAGGTCATCGGTGCACCAGTAACTCCTGTGGGAAGCTCGGTATCCCATAGCACTTTACCCGTGGCCTTGTCGTACGCTCGAAATCCTCTTCCCCACATATTGCGCTGCACCCCTCCAAAGACATTGGCTCCATCCCCTATAAAGAGGAGTGTTCGAGTCACTAAAGCCGCTGGCCGACTAGCTATTCCGAGAGTTGGAAGGTCCAGGTCTTTGAGGAGTGGGTGGTCTCTGAGTGCATCCCCGTTTGCAGCCGACCACACATGCATACCTGTATTCATATCTATAGCTGTGATCCGTCCCCATGGAGGTTTCGTTATCGGAAGTCCATCAAGATAGGGAGCATCCCGGTTGGGACTCCAATAGGGCATTTCCGAATTCGGATCTGTGGTCTTTTCTAATCGGTACACCCTTGGGATAGAGTGCGCGAATGCATAGTAGAATCCTGTCTCTGGATCGAAGGCACCAGTATTCCAATTACCAGCTCCCCATGATCCGGGAAGCATTAGTGTCCCCCCCCTTCCAGGTTCTTCAGTTACGATGGATGGAGGCGTAAAGATTGAGCCGAAGAAGAATGAATCTGCTATGGCCAGTGCTCGCTCCCGGATTTCAGGGGTAAAGTCAATAAGGTCGTCTTCTGTGATACCGATCTGAGCAAACGGAGCTGGCTTGGTGGGAAAGGGCTGGGTCGGTGACGAATGTTCCCCGGGCACATCCGATTGGGGTACCGGACGCTCTTCGATTGGCCAAACAGGCTCCCCAGTTTGGCGGTCGAATACGTATAGGAACCCGGTCTTGCTAGGCTGCATAACAGCATGGATTCTCCGGCCATCAACCGTGATCTCGCCGAGTATAGGAGGCCCAACAGTGTCGTACTCCCAGAGATCGTGGTGGACCATCTGAAAATGCCAGACCCGCTCTCCTGTCTTGGCATCGATCGCAACGAGGCTGTTCGAAAAAAGGTTGTAGCCAGGACGGTGACCACCGAAATAGGCAGCAGTAGGGGCGGAAAATGGCACATATACAAAGCCGAGTTCCTCGTCCGCGCTGAAGCAGCACCACGACCCCAGGTCCCCGGAATATTTCCACGAGTCCTCACCCCAAGAGTCGACACCTAGTTCGCCCTCTTGCGGGACTACATGGAAAGTCCAGAGTAGTTGTCCGCTGCGAACGTCATACCCGCGTACATGCTCTGGTTGGCTTTCGCGCCAGTTCATTCCTGAATCCCCAGCTCCGTCGACGACCCCTCCGATCACCACCACATCCCCGACTACGATAGGACCAGAGGACCAACTAAAAGAACGTGCAGAAGGCGGAATCAGGTTCACTCGGCCTTGTTCTCCAAAATTGGAATAGCTGTTCCC
>DCAD01000040.1:1876-4053 GCA_002311875.1 Gemmatimonadales bacterium UBA1142
TAATCCACGCCGCGAGAGCTGCGTCCAAAAGCTTCTTCTGGTGAGGCGTCGAAGGGTTCTTGGCGCCAGATGGTCTCCCCGGTTCCTGGATCAAATGCCTCGACAAGACCTAGGGCATTCGGTGCATAGAGGACATCATCAATCAGGATCGGAGTCGACCTAAGGTTTCCAGATACTGCACGATCTGGAAACTTGGCAGTAAATGCGGGATCCGTCGCAGCACGGCGCCAAAGAACACTGAGTTCTCCAACATTGCCCCTGTGGATCTGATCGAGCGGAGCGTATCTCATGAACGCTTTATTCCCGCCGAAGTATCGCCATCCCTGCGGGGCCATATCGGTCTGAGCTGAGAGCGATGTAACTGCCACTATAACAAGCCACGCTATCGCAAGCGCACACAGTCGGTTTTTTTTCATGCCCTAATTCTGCCCCCCTACCTCGCAGGACCGCAACTTAGCCGGGAGCACCACACCGGACGTGCAAAACAGTGCTGTATAGTCCAGCGGTGGGTGGGCTGAAATAGGGGGGGCGTGGGGTACTGGGGGCTAGTTCCTGCCTTCGAGGACGGAGTGGGCAGATTTTGGTCTTGCCGTCTTCGATCCACTCACCGCACTTCTTCCCATCCTTCATAGTCCTCTTCCCCATTCGACGCGGCCTAGCTAGGCCGCGTACCACAGGACCGCAAAGAAATGGCAGGTTGAGCCAGCTAGTACGAACAGATGCCAAATGAAGTGGCTGTACGGGAGCCGGTGGGCGACATGGAACACGACACCTGCGGAGTACGAGATGCCCCCTGCGACGAGCCATCGTATTCCATGAGGTGGCATGTTAACCACCAACGGCCGAATCGCGATCAGGATTAGCCAACCCATGATCACGTACACAGCGATGGACAGCCGAGGGTAGCGGACTCCGGCGATCAGCTTTTCACACACTCCGATCGTCGCAGCACCCCACACGAGACCAAACAGAGTCCACCCCCATGCCCCGCCCAGGACACCCAGAGTAAAGGGCGTGTACGTGCCAGCGATGAGTATGTAGATCGCGGCATGGTCAAACTTTTGAAGACGGTCCTTGAGTTGGCTCACCGGCGCAGCATGATACCATGTGGACGCAAGATAAAGCAGCATCATCGTCGCCCCGAAGACGCTGCTACCGACCACGTTGGCCGCGCCACCGCGGTTCACGGCGCCGATGATGAGTATCGGTGTGGCTGCCACAGCGCACATGAAGCCAACGCCATGGCTAAGAACGTTCGCGAGCTCTTCCCCAGGTCTCGCAAGGGTTTTCTTCATGCGCTAATCCTGCTCCCGCACCCCTCAGGGCCGCAACTTAGCCGGGAGCACCACACCGGACGCGCAAAACAGTGCTGGGAGGTGTGATAGGAGGGGCTGTTACAGAGGGGGGGGGTACGGGGGGTCTAGTCGCCCGCAGATCCTTGCAATGGATCCGGCCCGTACCTGTTCGGCCCATCGGTGCCTCTCAGGAAGCCACCTACGATGACCAAGTAGATGAAGTAAACGAGCAATGCGAACATGGGGAGAACAGCAAAAGTAACAGGTCCCTTGCCATCCCATTCCATCCCCAACCCATACACAAGAACGTAAGAGCCATAAAGTGCCGCTACATGCTTGCCGGTTATATCCCGGTCATGGAGACGCTTGACGCAACCGACTGTGAAGGGCCAAAGCGTCAGCAAAGTCATTGTGAACGACACAGGCCCGCTTGCTCGTCCGGGAAGCCAAGCAGGTCCAAACCCGGCCCCAGAGACATAGGTGCCCAACAACAGATCTAGCAATGTCGATAGCATAGAGAGCACCGCAATCGGTGCGAAGAACCACAGCCAGAACGTTTTTCGGGAGATACGTCCCCTGAGAGACGTATACTGGGTCCAGAGGGCGGGACGTTGTGTAATAGCCATGCCCCAAACCTACCCGAACACCCCGCATATCTACACCTCATACGGAAGCACCTCACCGGACGCGCAAAACAGTGTTGTATCGTCCAGCGGTAGGTGCTGTGAAATAGGGGGGTGCGGGGTAGTGGGAGTCGCTACCCCACCCCTTCAGGGGAGGCAACACGGAGGCTACAGCGTTAGTCTGACGAACCAAACAGAAGCTGAAATCCGAGCGAAAGCTGCAACGCCGCGAACATCTTCGCAGACACGATGACATGCG
>DCAD01000040.1:4154-8452 GCA_002311875.1 Gemmatimonadales bacterium UBA1142
GCGACCCTAGACGGGCGACCAAGCTTATCTGTGTGTCCAGGTACACCAGTTTGTCACAGTTTCTGCTACAGACCTCTGGCCTAAGGTGATACAGCAAGGCCCCGAAGGCCGTAACACCCGGCAGGGCTAATGCTTACCAAGTGGGCCTGGGAAGATTTGAACTTCCGACCTCACGCTTATCAGATATGAGGCTAGCGCTTGTGGGCGCTGATACAGGTTGTGCTACAGCTCTCGATTTGGATCCCATCATCCGAGTGCGGGATCTCGCGTGCCAATACGCGCCACGTCGACCGAGAATGATGTGGCTGAGCCTGCCCAAACCCCTGCCAGCTTGCCGATTCACGCTCGGCTGAGTCTTGAACAGGACGGGGTCACCTTCAGCTCCTAAGCACCCGCCCTGATCCTGGCGATAATCTCGCTCGTGGAAATCCCGGGTGTATAGCCTACCGAGCGGTAAATGCCCATCTCGATCGGCGTCTTGTAGCACAGTTCTTCCATCTCGCTGGAAAAATCATCTCCGTGCAGGACCAGGTCGATCTCATGGTGTTCGATCCAGGCCCGGTCGACTCTGAGTGGTGCGTTGGATACCACTTCATCGACGTAGCGACAGCCCTCGACCGAAGCCACGCGCTCATCCATGGAAAATATCGGGCGGCGCTTGTAGCTCATCACCGTTTCGTCAGCGTGAACACCCACCAACAGGTAGTCACCGTGTTTTCTGGCCTGTCGAAGGAAGTTCACGTGACCGTAATGGAAGAGATCGGCCACCATATCGACGTATACGCGTATGATTTCAGGTTCTCCTGGGCGAGGTGTCCATGCGTTTTTCATCGAAGCCATGATCAGACTGGTTCAGCAATCAGGGCGTCCGCTCTGCCCGACGGATTCTGAGGATCCGGTTTGTACACGTAGTCGACACCCGGTTTGAGGTGCTCGACATAGAGAATTTCCTTGTGATCTCCATATTGGACGGCGACCACGTATCCAGCTTCCCCCGGCAGTCTGAAGTAGACATAGCCATCTGTATTGGTGCTTGACGTATGCAGTCCTGTCAGGACCGTCGTGGCGGCTAACGAGACTTCGGCTCCCTCAACCGGACGACTCTCCCCATCGAGGACCTTCAAACTGCCAGTGTGCCGTTGAGGTTCAAGCTCGCTGGCCAAAGCCATGACCTCTTGGGAGGCAGGGGGAAGAGTGGCTTGAGCCATGAGATTCAGGACTTCCTGTTCGAATCCGCCCGCTCTCTTTGGAATCATCCATTCCGGACCGTACTTGAGCCTGAGGTATTCTTCAGGCGGATTGGGCACAAAAAATTTCTCGCCTAGGAAGTCGATCTCCTTCAACTCCTCGTGCAAACTCACGGGAATTTGAACAACCGGCCACTGGTAAATGCTGTCGTCAATGATTCGGTAGCAGGTCCAGTCCATCTCGGTGCCGGATTTCTCCAGATCGACGCTCAGATTGAGTTCGTTCTCTTTGACTCTGGCGTCGAACCCGTGCTCCCTGAACACGTCGGCTGCACTATACACGAGTTCTTCCGTGAGACCGTGCAGGCCGATCACCGAACCGATGTCCAGGTCATCGTCCCATTCGATGAAGGCGCCATCCCGCACAGCGCCCAGGCACGTTCCGTGGCGCAAGAAGAAGACGAGCCCGAGTCGATCCAGGATGTGTCTGGCCTCTTTCAGCAGCGCCTCAGCGTGGGCCATGTCCATCGGCTCAAAAACAGTGTGCTGCATTGTCGTGGACAAGCTCCTGTACGGTCGTCTCTACGTGAATACACCGCGTCTCATCAGGCGGTTCACCGGTTGCCGACCCCTCCCTCTCCTGACCGCACTCTCCCCGTGGGAGGCAGCCGGTTCCACAACGGAATCAGCAGCAGACAGGTGACGAGAGCGGCGGCGGAGAATCCGTAGAAGAGAACAACAGTGGTGTCGGTACCTGGGAACCAGCCCATGAGATAGCCCGGAAGGGCGACGCCCAGGATCTGTCCGAACGAGCCCCACCCGTTGATGAAGCCAGCCGCACTTCCGGCGCCCTTCTTGGTCCCGAAATCGACGGCGGCCGTCGCGCTCACCATCGAGTCCGGACCGTACAGGAAGAAGCCGATCAAGAAGAATGCGACGAGCATCCCAACGCTGCTGCCTGAGCTCGTCAACGGTCCGAAGAGCAGAAGTACGATCGACAGGAGGAGAAGGCTGAGCACGCAGGCCGGAAACCGGCGTGCCTGAAAGAGTTTGTCGGAAACGAACCCGATGGCGATCGGCGCCAGGAGGCCGGCCACCTCAAAGGCCGCGGGAATCGTGGCCGCGAGGGCGAAGCTGTCGGAGGTGAGTCGCTGACTCGCGATGACAGGACCCCAGAACAGGATCGCGTACCGTGTCGGTTTTAGGAGGAAGTAGACCGCCGCCATGACCAATACAGGGGGACTGCGGAACACCTTGCCGATGAGTTCCCAGGATCCCTCCTTCTCCTCCCCGGGTGCGGCGTGGCCATCCACTACGGCCATCGGCTCGTCGTGATACTCCTCGATCTCTTCGAGTCCGACATCTTCGGGTCGATCGCGCTGCAGGAAGTAAAAGGGGATGCAAATGAGGAAGAGCACGGCTGCCCCCGAAAAGAACGCCCAGCGCCAATCGTCGAAGACAGAGTAGGCGACGTACCCGGCGAACGGCGATGCGACCATGCCGCCAAAGGCGTAGCTAGTGCACCAGTAGCCCATCACCCGGCCCCTCTCCCTGGACGAGAACCAGAATCCCATGTTCTTGGTCAGGGGCGCCCACCCAGTGGATTGACAAAGACCTTGAATGAAGAAGAAGATGCCGAAGAGAACGACCGTGGAGGAAAGCCCCATGGTCACGGCGATGGAGCTCGACAGGAAGAGTCCTCCGAGTACCACCCGCCGGGGGCCGAAGCGGTCGGCGGACATTCCCCACAGGAACTGGCCTAGACCGTACGCGACGCTGTAGGCGATGTCGATGTTGCTCGCCATTACCGGAGACAAGCCGACCGCCGGATCCTCGAAAAGCCCGAGCTTGGCCACCGAGAATCCCTTGCGTGTAAGGTAGAACCCGGCATAGGCGAGCCAAGTGGTGCCGAAGATCCGCCAGCGCCAGCGCTCGTAGACCGGGTCCGTCCCCGCCGCAGCTATGGTCTCACCAGCAGATCGAGTCTTCCAGGGCTGCGTTCAGCCGGGTGATGCGGTCGGAGTCGCTCATGCGATGGTTTCCTGTCGCCGATCTTTGAGTGTGGACGACGCGAGCCGTGCATCGCTGACTTGCATCGGCTATCGAAGCTGGTGACCGCCTGCGCTGAGGCTGGCGCGAGCTTCCTTGTAAGCTTCGAAGTTTGTGCGCGCGTACTCAACGTAGTCGAAATCCAACTCCGAGGTGACGGTCTGAATCATTGACCACAGAGCTTCACGCAATAGTGAGACGGTCTTGAGTGCTCGAAGCTCAAACAAATCAGTTCGCTCGGTCGTACCTCGATAGGCTTGAAGGAGAAACTCGTCCTGTTCAGTGCTGAAAGATGCGTTTGACGAGATGCTGGCCAAATCGAACAGCGGGTTGCCGATCCCGGCATACTCCCAATCGACGATCCACATTTTCTTCGGGCCGGCGATAAAGTTTGCGGCCAGAAGGTCATTGTGACAGAGAGTTGGACGATACGGGCTCATCTTGTGCGAGAGCTCTTGGGAATCGATCACAAGACAATCGATGTCGCCCGGAAGGTCCGCCAGTAAACTCAAAGCTGTTTGCATATAGGTCCGGATGGTTTGAAATGGACAGAAGTAGAGGAGTTCTCCTCGTAGCTTGTCCCAGTAGCCATGGTAGATCCGCACGGTTCGCGCGATCACGGTGGTCATTTCGGGCTCGCTGACGCGTGCTTTCGTCAGCGTCTCGCCTTCGACGAACTCGCTGACGAGAATTCCGGGCTCGCTATAGACGATGCCGGGAGCGACACCAGCTTGATGGGCTTCCGTCTGACAGAGGGTCTCGTTCTTGCGGTCGATTCCGAGATGTGGCAACTCGTCGCATACGCGGACTACGAATTCTTCACCATCAGCCGAGGCCCGATAATTTCGGTTAGTGATACCTCCCGAGAGGGGTTCGATAACCGGTCTAGAACACCAAAACTTCAACGACGTAACGCGCTCTTCGATGTCGGAATCTGTCATCTTCTCTCCACTTCTTCAGATGCTGCTCTGAAGATGTGTTCTGACTCGCGATCCACGCCAGCAAGGCGACCCTCAGACCCCCCCCCTATAGGTTTTGACATCAAAAAAGCAAAGCCACCCG
>DCAD01000040.1:8512-11684 GCA_002311875.1 Gemmatimonadales bacterium UBA1142
CTAGCGACTTCCAGATGCGCCGCGCCTGGCAACTCATGCCGACAGGCATCAGCGGCCGGCCGTTCGGGCTCGCAATTTTGCCGACTTTGCGGTCGGCTCGCGCCGTACCATGCAGTCGTTTCAACGCTTCCGGATTCCTCAGACGTCCTCAGCTTCTCGGCTATCCACCGACACCCCGGAAACCCTTAGAAGGAAGCCAAAAGCCGCTCAGACCCCCCCTTGATTATTGACATCGGAAAGGCAAAACCACCCTCCGGTTCCACATTCCAAGGCTCTAGGGATTTGCCCCCCCCCTCCCCGATGTGTGCCGAGGCGCACCGCCCCTACCGACCGATCACATAGTCGCTCTTCGCAGGGCTCACCCCACCATACATGACACCGGTCTCTGGATCGATCATCACCATCTTCACCGCCCCGGCGCCGGATAGTGCCATCCGGTACGGTTGCTGAAGCGCGCCGACCTCGATGCGGTGGCCGCGTGCGGCGAGGTCGTCCGCGACACCATCGGCCAGCACGGCCGGCACGGTCAGCATACCACGGACCGGGTTGGGATAATTCGATGCAGCGAAGGCGCTGCTCGTCACCGTCGCGGCCTCGACGGCCTGCTGGACGTTCATATTGAATTCGACGACCGAGAGAAACGCCTGGAGCATCGCCTGGGGTTGGTTGTCGCCGCCCGGCGTATTCCATGCCAGATAGGGTCGACCGTCCTTCATCGCCAACGCCGGATTGATGGTGTGCCGTGTGCGCTTGCCGGTCTCGAGCACGTTCACGTCGTTCTCGTCCGTCGAGTAGTAGGGCATTCGGTTGTTGAGGACGATCCCGGTGCCGGGCACGTACATGCCACTCCCAAAGCTTCCGTTCACGCTGTGCGTCACGGAGACGAGATTGCCGTATTGATCCGCGATGGAAAACGACGACGTCTCGCCCGAATCCTCATAGGCGTCACCTCGTTCGATCGGGTGCGGCCCGGACTCGTACTCCACGCTCCGACCGGCCAGGACCGCCGCTCCATGGACCGGGTCGCCGGGTGGAGGCGCTACAAGGGCCTTGTCCATGCGAACAAGCCCACGCCGAGCCGACGCGTACTCTTTGGAGAGCAGCTCTTCGGTAGGCACGTCGAGGAACCTGGGGTCGGCGACCCATCGGTTCCGGTCGGCAAACGAGAGCTTCAAGGCCTCGGTAACGACGTGCACGTAGTCCGCCGAGTTGTGGCCCATCGCCGGGAGGTCGAAGCCCTCGAGGATGTTCAGAGCCATCAACATCACGATGCCCTGTGAGTTCGGGGCACTTTGATACACCTCCAGGTCCCCGTATCGGGTCATGATGGGCTCGCTCAGCTCCGCCTCGTACGCGTCCAAGTCCTCGTACCGGAGGCGCCCTCCCATCTCCTCGTAGAAGTCGTCGATGCGTCTCGCGATCTCGCCCCGATAGAAGACGTCCGCGCCGTCCTCAGCGATCATCTCCATCGACTTCGCGAGATCGGCCTGCACGAACACGTCCCCTCGGCCGAGTGGGCGGCCCTCGGGCATGAGTACCGAGACGGAAGAGGGATAGGGTGATGTCTTCGATACCGCCCGTTGGTGGTAGCCCGACGCCCAGAAGTCGAGGGGGTGGCCCTCCCGCGCGGCACGGATCGCCGGCGCCAGCACCTCGGCGTACGACATGGAGCCGAAGGTCGTGAGCGCGAGGTCGATGCCTCCGACCGCGCCGGGTACGTCGGTGGCGTCGGGTCCCGCGCTCGGAATCCCCCCGAGGTCACGGAAGTAGTCAGGCGTCGCCAGCGCAGGAGCACCTCCCGTTCCGTTGATGAAGACGACGCGGTCCTCGTCAGCCAGGTACGCCACCATGAACAGGTCCCCGCCCATGCCGGCTTGGTGCTGCTCGACGACGGTCGTCATGTAGAACACGGCAGCCGCCGCATCGAAGGCGTTGCCACCTGCTTCCAGCACCTGCCATCCGGCCATCGACTCGAGCGGATGTTCGGCCGCGACCATGCCAAAGGTGCCCATGACCACGGGCCGCCAGAACGGAGCCTCCGCGGGAGACTGCGCGTGCAGAGGGGCGCAGAGGATCGAGATCGCGAACGCGCTGAGCATGAAGCGCATGGAGCCCCCTTTTCGGACTGAGTCAGGCCGCAGTCTAGGGTGCGGGTAGTCGCTCCGGCCAGGGTAGCACGCTGTCCTGGCATCGATCCGACTGGGGAATCTCCCTGCACCGATTTCGTCCAGATCCCTAATATCAAGGGTGCGGCCTCCTGCCAAGTCACCTTCTTCTTCGTAAACGTCATATTCCGACCCCAGTTCAGTTTGGGACCCGTTTTGCACCAAGAAGTCTTCCAAGTGCTTTTCCATCGTGAAAGTCATCGGGTCCGGACGCTCGATTTTACGGGAGTCCCTGAGTGACTTATATACCAAGGGGTCGCGCTTAAGCTGTAGTTCAGTCACTCCTAGCAAACACGAACGAGGGGTCGTCATATGTCTCAGAAAGTCTTGTGGTGGGGATCAATAACTGTTGCAGTGATCGCAACGCTTGCCCCCGATTTATTTGCATACTATGCGCTGGTTCTATTGGTAATTGGCCTGGTCGACGGATTCATGAATCCGATGGAAGATTTTGCAACTCGGGTAGGTTATTACGTACTCGCCGCGTTGCTGCCAGCGATCGCAGATAACTTAGATGTAATTCCAACGGTTGGTGCTCCCCTGAATGACCTCCTAGATAACTTCGCCGTCGCCATCGCCGGTACCGCGATCGCGAATTTCTGCGTTGCTGTCTTCAAAGGCTTGACGGCAGCTGGAGACGACTAGGCACAGAGGTGAGTGACCTCGCACTGTCTTAACGAAAAAATGTGCTAGGAAAGCCTTGTTTGCGGACAATACTCGCGGACAAGGCTTTCCTAGTGTCTGAGAGGTAGCGTTGAGATTATTCCAAAAAAGCTGGAGCAGCTCCGCTAGCGGAATAGGTCCTTCAATAACATCCCGTGGACACCCTTCGTGCCATCGACGAGCTGAGTGATGTGTAGATTGAGCGCGACTGAGCCGGGAGTACCACAATGGACGCGCAAAACAGTGCTGTATAGTCCAGCGATGGGTGCGGTGAAACAGGGGGGGTGGGGGGTACTAGGGGCTAGTTCCCACCTTCTAGCCCGGGAGGACAGGGGTCGTAGGTG
>DCAD01000040.1:11753-12032 GCA_002311875.1 Gemmatimonadales bacterium UBA1142
GACCGTCTCACCGTCTTCCAACCATTCACCACACTTCTCGTCGTCCTTCATCGTCCCCTTCAACTCCAACTGACCGTTGTCGTAGTACTCCTCCCAGGGTCCGTCCGTCATCCCGTCCTTGTACGTCCCCTTCAACTCCAACTGACCGTTGTCGTAGTACTCCTCCCAGGGTCCATCCGTCATCCCGTCCTTGTACGTCCCCTTAATCCTCACCTGACCGTTGTCGTGGTACTCCTCAAACGGTCCGTCAACCATCCCGTCCTTGTAGGTCATCTTCAA
>DCAD01000011.1:0-545 GCA_002311875.1 Gemmatimonadales bacterium UBA1142
ACCCCGCGGACCCCGCGGAACGGGCCATCCTGGACAATCACCTCATCCCCCGGCTCGACCCTAGCTGTCGCAGGTAGTGGCTTCACGGCGTCGCCTCCCCGCGTGATCGCCTCGCGAAACTCCGCAATGAAACCGTCCGAGAGCCGCACCGGCTTCCCTCCACTTTTCACCACCGTGAGTACGCCGGGAGTTCGGAGCACTACAGGCCATGCAGCCGCAGGGCGCGCGAACAGGTATCCGGGGAATAGAGGGGTCTCCACTTCGCGCCATCGGTCGCTCCAGCGTCGCCTCTCGGTCACAGTCGGTAGCCAAGGTTCCAGGCCCAGAGCCGCGATTCGGGACTCCACTTTCTTCTCCGCGCGGGACTCAGTCCAGACGACGAACCAGCCATCGGGCGAAGGGATCAGAGATGTGGCAGCATCGATCATGGGCACACCAGTGCATGGTCAGTCACAATGCGCGAAAGACCAGCCGGCAAAAGACACCTTCCTCATCATCCCCTGCAAACGCGAGAGAACGTCTTACTCTGTGTCCTCGATAATCTC
>DCAD01000011.1:587-12604 GCA_002311875.1 Gemmatimonadales bacterium UBA1142
TCCAACTCCTCGATCTCCTGCCGTAAGGCTTCATATTCCTTCACCTTGCGGGCCAGGAACCGCCGCGTCAGGTCGGTCTTCTCAGCAACCCCTGCCGGGGTGAGAAGATACAGATAGGCGAGTCTGTTTCTGCTCTTCCGATAATTCTTCGCCTTCACGAGCCCCTTGGCGATGAGAGCACGCAGACAGTAGTTCACCTTCCCGACACTCACCCCCACCGCCGACGCGACCTCACGTTGCGAGAGCCGCGGGCTCCTGGTGAGCAGGCGCAACACCTTGAGCGTCGTCGGGTCGGTTTCCATGTGAGCGAAGCTTGGATCAGGGGGAGATACTTTAACTGTTCACTGGATGAACATACCCCTTGACGCTTGCCCGTGTCAATCTGTGACTGCTTCTAAGGCCAAGGTGGTAATGTGCTGACGGCCGCACATCAGCGGTCCAGATTCTTGGGCATCCTGAGAAAATCCGAGGGCCACCCGACTCACCACGGACCCCGCCATCATCGAATCCTCCGTCCTCACCGTCTAAGGCCCGGCATTCAGAACCGCACGCTCGCGCCCAGCATCGCCCACTACGACCAGGAGATCGACCGGCTCCTGGTTGCTCACCCCGACGCCGATCTTCTTAGCTCGCTCCCGGGGCTGGCCCGGACCGGGCCCCCGCTTCTCGCCGCGTTCGGCAACCGACCGCTCCCCCCAAGCGACTCACCTGACGGGCCGAGTCACCGCCCACCCCGCCCCTCCCCGTTGAGCATTCCCCCGGAATGCGAATAACCCGGTTTGGTGGATACCTCAAGTCGGACTACGCACGACGTTGTTTACTATGTCATGCCACAAGGTCTCCGACACAAATTCGGACGCCTCCCCGGAATCCGTTACGGTATCGAAGACCTTCCGTGGGTTTCGGTGATACACCCTCCTATAGAATTCCACCGCCAAACTGAACCCTAGCGTGAATTTCCCGGGGACCACAGCCCAAATATCTGGCTCCGTTGGAACAATGTGGTAAAGGTAGTTCCTATCCTGATTCCTGAACGTGATCTCGGTCTTCAGGCCGTTGTACCTTCCCACGACCTCGATTCCCGGAGTCCGTTTCTGGTGTTGTTCAATGACGTATTCGAGATACTTCGCCGCCGCCTCCTCACCGTCGACACTTATCCCCCCGATCAAGCCGACGCCATCCGGCTTGGTCAGCAGGTTGATACAGTTCTTGGTCACGTAGTCGAGTTCAACAAACGACTCCGTATTCGCATGGAGCCCTCTTACGACTGCGATCGGCGCGATCGTGGTCTTTATTTTCACGTTCATGAACTGCGGAATGTTTTTACCTGTACAGATTGCTACTCTATCTACGTTGATGGTGCCCTTCTCTGTCACGACCGCCTTGTGATTATCTCGATGCTCTATTCTCAGGACAGGATTCGCCAGTGAAAGCTCCGCATGATTGTGTAAAGCAGTAGCTACGAGATCTCGCAACAGCAGCCTGGAGTTTGTGGTGAAGTCGGAAGTCTCTACGTCCAGGAATCTCTCGCGACTCGAGGTGATGCCACGCACCCTACTGAGCGCGGCGCCCAATTGCTCGCTGACAGACACCTCGTAGAGTTTCCCCGCACGCCGTCTCAGCCAGTCGTGATCCTTAATGAGCTCGATCAGATACATTGATCGTGACATAACCATCAGCCACGGCAGATTAGCTCTTCTCAGTCTGTACTTGAAGTGAATGTAGTTGGGGGAGAACCACCCAGGACCATCTTCGAGTCGGAGACCCGTCTCAGTGGGGACGACATTCATACGCTCAAAGGCACCATAATACTCGAGCAGGTCATCGACGGCACCCAAGAGGAACTTCAGCGTGTGGAGGTGGTTCGGGGCGAGTGTATAGAGGCATCCGGTATGAATCCACTCATGGAACAAGCCGGTCGTATCTCCGGCCAACTTGTCGCCTTGCTCGATCAGCACCACGCTGTGCCCCTCCCTCGCCAGAATCTCCGTCAGAACGATCCCGGCGATTCCGCCGCCCACAACGGCCCATTCGTGCCTCATCCGTTGCCTCCACCTACTGTCTCTTCCAGCCCTCGCTCCAAACGTGTGAACTCGTCGAGAGGAATGGAGAACATCTCACACATCTTCTCCCACGTCCCGCTCGACTTTTCCGGATCTCCGGGAGGCAGCTCCCTGTTCTCCACTTTCGGCGTCTTTCCGATGATGTCGACGACGGCATCCAATAACGCGCTGATGGTCGTAGCTCTGCCCGTGCAGACGTTGACTTTGTCACACAAAGGTCTTGTTGCCAGGATCCTCATGGCCCTCACCGCGATCCTCACGGCATCATCGACATAGACGAAGTCTCTCGTTTGATACCCACCGTTGACGGTTACTACGTCGCCACCGTCAACACGCTTGATGAACACGGAGATCACTCCCGAGTACGGACTGTTGGGATCTTGTCTTGGACCGTACACGTTAAAAAGCCTCAGCCCTACGGACGGGACTCCGTACAGCTCCCACGCCATCGCGGCGTACTGCTCCATGGTCAACTTGTCGACCGCATAAGGCGAGATCAGGTGCGTCGCGTCAGACCTATCGTCGCCCTCGGATAGCTCACCATAAACCGCAGACGACGAAGCATATACGACGGGCACGCCGAGTTCTCTCGCCCAATTAAACACCTTCAGCGTGCTCAATACATTGTTCGCGCTACTATTAAAGAAGTCCTCCACCGACAGCGGTACCGAAGACTGGGCGGCAAGGTGGAACACGCCATCAATCCCCTCGTCCGACTTGACCTCCGTATCCTGTACCTTCGTCGTCAGCAGTCGGCATCGTCCGTCAACACGAAGATTCTCAGGAGCGCCGGCAGAAAGATCGTCGATCACGAGCACGTCATGACCAGAGTCCAACAACTCGTCCACGAGATGGGAGCCAATGAAACCAGCGCCGCCGGTAACCAGGTATTTCATACGTCCTCAGCTGAGTAGTGCAATATGGCGCGGTCCCTGAGGGGAGACCTTAATCGCAATGGAATCACAGGGGAAGAACATGGCGACAAAGATGGCGCGCCGCTATGAGGGGTCCCGCTGGGGTCAAGGGGCGGTTAGGTCGTCGTGCGGCTACTTCACCCAAGTTGGTGTCCGCCGTCAGAGAGGTCCCGTTGAGCGTTCTTCTCCAGCAGCAGCACGACTTTCGCGGAAAGGAAATGAGCGATGTGGGAGATACTCAGCACTGTGAATCCGTGCGAGCCTATTTCACGGAGTATCTCCGGGAGCGGCACTGATGATGGGGCGGGTATATGGGAGGGACGAAGGGTCTTCAATACCCGCTGCTTCACCCTCTGAGAGCGACTGTCGACGCTGTACGACATAATGACATACCTACTCGAGAGACTCGCTACTTCTGAGAGCACCTCCCGTCTCAGCCGCTCGTGCAGTCTATGCATCAAGGCTAGAACCACGACGCAGGCGAACGATTCCCGGACGAACGGTGTCGCCGTGATGTCCGCCTGAACGAACCCATGGAACCGATTCTCACCATATTCGCTCCGCGCGAGATCCATCATTTCGATGGAGATATCCGAGCCGATCACACGGGCCGGATTGTTCAAGAGGATCCTACCGATAAGCCCGGTGCCACACGGTATGTCCAAGAGGCGGTCTGATGCAGTCAGATCACACCGATCCAAGATCCTCTCGATCAGCCCCCGCTGTCGCCACATCGTGAATCGGGCCCACCTTGTACCCTTTGTGTATTGATCCAGGTAGGTCTTCGCCTTCTCCTTATTCCGGTAGGNNCATGGTGAACCGGGCCCACTTGGCACCCTTTGTGTATTGCTTCAGGTAGGCCCCGGCCTTCGCTTTATTTCGGTAGGCGTTCTTAGTGTCCCGTTCGTACTCCACCAGCCGCCTCCCATTTGGATAATTCGAGGGACAACTGCCGCTTATAAAACCGATCAATATACAACTTCTTCAGAAGGACCTTATTGACGCGAGGCCATCGCTTCTTTTCCAGGCTAACGTGTGCCATTCTCCAGTGCTTGAAGAGTTCCTTAAGGATCAATATCCCGAGTGCCGTCTCCGATATGTCGTTTACTTGGGCGTAGGCCCTGAGGAAGCTCTCCTCGTAGCGGCGGCTCGGCGTCAACTGGAACAAGATGGCGGCAGTTCCCCAGTACAGAATTCGGCACGTAACCACGAAGCGGGCCAAGTCCACCTCTCTGAACCCGTCCTTCATTCTGCCCGGGTCCAGGAGGTACAGGCCACTGTGTTGGTCGACGAATACCTGCCGAACGTCAATTCCCTTCAAATTCACAGCCCGCCGGGAAGTGAGCTTCAGGCGCTTCGATCTATTAAGGCGTCGCGCGATCTTATCGAGACATGCAGAATCCACGCCGTATCCCCGTAACTCGAGCATGTAGCCGTGTATCTTCCCTAGGATGCTGTCGACATCACACGCCACGGGACCGCCGGACTTCTTGTGGAACCTCCCCAAGGCTTCACCCAGCCTCGACATCGCGTCTGGAAGGGGGTCTGTGTGGACACGTCCAAGCAACCTCCCCCAAAGATCGGACCTCCGATATTGGCGGAAAAAGTGATCGGCCATGGCCCGTTCCGTGATGATCGCGTTGAATTTCCTGACAAAGCCCAACGGTTTAACGAACGTCACACTGATGTCGGCGCCATCCCAATGGCTTGATAAGTAGACGAGACTTTCGTACTCGTCTTCTGCCAGCCTCACATCTTCATCAGAGAGGGTCCCAAGCGCTTCCTTCTCCTTCTCGTAGAAGATGACTTTAGGAATCTTGACGTACACTTCCTTCCTGCCCGTGGGCCCCATTAAAGCGGCCCAAAAGCAGATCGAGAAGCAGTTCACCTCGAATGGACCACATTCGATGACACGGTAGGATTGTCCTTCCGCGGCCAAAGTGGCCTCCACGGAAGCCAAAAGGCCGTCGTACATCTCTGGGTTCTTACGAAGCCTATCAGATGCCATAGAATCTCAGAAAGAAAAGCAGGGACGCTCTTTCCTGAGCCATGAACCGGGCTCTTACTCGGCCGTCTCCCGAGCGCCTATCCCGAAACAAGATATCGATAGTCGGCGGGATCAAGCCTCCACCCCTGTGCCTCGACATTGTCCTTCAACTGACCTCGGGACCTAATCCCCGCGATGATACCAGATACGGCCGGATTGTCTAGCGCCCATCGCATGGCAAGCTGTGCCGGGGACTTCTGGCGTTGCCTTGCGAGTTCTTTCAAACGACTGAACGATCAACATGTTGGCTTGAAGTTCCTCGCCCCCGAAGTGCCGCAGGTGACGTCGTCGGTCATCCTGCTCGAACCGTGTCTCCGCATCGTAATTTCCTGACAATAGACCCTGCGCGAGGGAGCCGTATGTGATGGCGCTGATCCCCAACTCAAGACAGCAGGGAAAGATCTCCTTCTCAGCACTTCGATCGGTAAGGCTGTACTGCACTTGCACCGCCGCCACACTGGTAGCGGCGCAGACCTCGCGAATCTGAGTTGCGGAGAAGTTGGACAGGCCGAAGTGCCGGATCTTCCCGACATCCTGGCATCGGACTATCGCCTCTAATGTGTCGGCCAAGGGTGTGTGCGGGTCCGGCCAGTGAAGGAAGTAGAGAGGAATGACATCAACCCGCAATCGGCGCAGGCTGTTCTCCAGAGCCTCAACGATCCTCTTCGGGCTGCTATCGTAAAAGGTTCGGGCTCGCTGTCCCCCGGGGCGTTCCTCCCAATTCACCCCACACTTTGACGCGATGACGACATCGTGCCGGCGTTCTGCCAACGCTCTGGAGAGGAGACGCTCTGAACGGCCTAGCCCATACACGTCTGCTGTATCGAACAACGTGACTCCCAGCTCGACGGCTCTCGACACGGATGCCATCGACTCCCGCTCGTCAAACGGGCCCCAATCGGTTCCCCCTAACGGTCCACAACCGAAGCCGAGTCTTGATATGACGAGATCCGTGTTGGTTAGCCGAACTGTCTCCATCATCGACCTATGATCAGCTTTCTTAACGTCAGCAGAATCAGCTTGATGTCACCAATCAACGTCTGCTCACGGACATATTTCACCCGCAATGCATTCTTGACCTCCAACACCTTTCGTACCCGGTCCTCGAAAGCCCCGTCCTTCGTGTCACTTCCTACGACCTCACCCAACTGAACGAGCTCGATGGAGGCATAATCGGTAATCCCAGGACGTACGGAGAGAATGACGTGCTCTTCATCGGTATAGAGAGCGGTGTACTCAGACACTTCGGGCCTGGGCCCGACTACGCTCATGTCCCCTTTGATGACGTTGATTAGTTGGGGCAGTTCGTCAAGCTTGTATCTTCGAAGTACCCTGCCGACCCGAGTCACGCGTGCATCGTCCCGCGCGGTTACTTTGCCACCGAGACTCTCTGCGTCCGGTACCATCGTCCGGAATTTAATGATCCGAAAGGGTATTCCGTTTAGCCCGGTCCGTACCCCGCGATAGAATACTGGCCCACGCGTGTCGCACCTGACGGCGCAGGCGATCACCACGAACAGCGGTGAGAGTATCACTAACCCGATGGAAGCCGTCATTAGGTCGAAGGTACGTTTCGCTCCCATCCCCCCTCTCCTTTCTCTACGGGGAGAGCAATGGAAACACGGCTCCTACCTCCCGCACTACTTTCGCGGATTGCTATACTCGATAACTGCCACCCACGCCAATCGCTGAAAGTACGGGATTCTAAGCAAGAGGCCGTCCACCTGCTCCAGCGCCCCTAGGAACCCGCTGAAAATGCGATACTTCCGGAAAGGAATCGCGGCCAACGCCGCGAGGTGAAAGAACTGCATCTTGACATTCTGGAAATACTTCGTGCCAGAGAGGATCTCAGGGACGCCGAGGATATGGTTTACCTCCCACTCCGTCCGCAAATGCATGGTCCGTTTGCGATAGTTGTGGATCAGAGGATTATGACGCAGCGCCTCCGAACAGACCAACCGCCCCCCTGGCTTCAGGACGCGAGAGGTTTCTCTAAACGCGGCTTCTAAGTCCAAGTGGTGCAACGCGCCATACTCGTGGACGACGTCGAACGTGTTGTCCTCGAAACGCATGTCCTCCGCGTCCATCACCTCGAAAGAGCACCGATCCCCAACGTCCTCGATGCGAGCTAGTCCGGTCGCGTTATCGGCAGCTACTTGAGATATGTCAATGCCGTGTACCTTCTCCGCACCAGCGGCCGCCATGGCAACGCCGATTTCTCCATTCCCACAACAGTAGTCGAGCACCGTCTTGCCCTGAATATCTGAATACAACAAGGCGTCTCGGTAGGCGAAGCTCGACCGCGTAATACTATAGAACTTCGTGTTAGAGAAGTGCCTATCGTACTCTTCGTGATGTTTTACAAAGTCCCGCCGCAGGTCATGGTCGGAGGTGTCCGTTTGGTACTCGTACCCGGTGACGATCTGTCTACGACGGTCGGAGTGCTCAATTTCCTTCTGTTTCCTATCCTCCCATCCTCCACCTTCAGTCTCGCGGGGTCCAAGCATTTCGTCCTCGTGATTCGGATAGATGCGGTGAGGTAGGCGCAGCCTACCTCCTACATAATTTGTTGCACAACCTGGCGAATGATCGTTGTTTCGTCGAATTCGTTGACTGCCTTCATCCTCGAGTACTGTCCGAAATTCTTGGCCAGTTCATCATCACAAGCGATTTGCCTAATCGCACCGGCAAGAGACGTGGAGTCCTTGATGGGCACCACGAACCCGTTCCTCCCATGCTCAACGGTCCCACTGCAGTGGATACTGTCGGTCGTGATGACCGGCTTACTCATGGCCATAGGTTCCGTCAGGCCCCGGGGATACCCGCCTTCTCTGTAATACGAGGGGTACACGGCCACGTCGGAAATCGAATAGAGTTCCTTAACGTCCCTTCGGAAGCCCAGCCACATGAAATTTTCGTGCTGCTCACTATCGCTCAGGTACGAGTGAGGAACGCGATCTGAACTCCCGACATCCTCAGGACCAACGAGGAGGAACTTCAGGTCCGGCAGCTCCTTCCGCAAAATCCCAGCTGCCTCGACATACTCCCTCACACCCTTGGCCCAACTCATCCTCGCCAGCATGATGACGACCTTGTCCCGGTCAGCGATGCCGAGTTCTTTGCGTAACGCGAGTTGGTTCTCCTCCGGCACGGCCGAAGGTTTGAAATCCTCCGTGTTGACATAGTTTTTGGTCAGGACCGCCTTGTCCGGAGCCACGATGCCTAGAGACAGCATGTAGTCGTGATCGATTTTGTTGGTAAACCACACTTTGTCGCTCACACCGAAGGCGATTCTATATAACGCCTTAACGATCATGCGGAGCGTCCTGGCCTTGAGACCTTTGGCATCAGCGAAGGCCAAACCCAAGCCCCAGACAGAGCAGACGATCCTGTCTACACCGATGAGCCGAGCGGCGATGGAGCCATACAGGTTGGGCTTGGTAGATATATTCAAAACCATGTCGCAGTTTTGTTGCCGCAAGATTTTCCGGAGCGACAGCAGATACTTGAGATCCTTCAATGGGTTTACAAATCTGTAGAACTCGACCGGAATGTGTTTGAGGCCCCATTCCTTCATGATCTCGGCATAGTGACCCCGCTCGTATCCGTCATGTATATCGGCGATCACACACACCTCATTTCTGCCACCAGCCTGCAGCGCTTTGACCAACTCTCCACAGAACCAGACGACGGAAAAATCGTTGGGAATGATGATGGCGATCTTCATGTGATGCCGGAGTCGATAGTTGTATCTGAGGTTGATCTGAGAGCCCACCTGCCGCGCCCGCGTGGCAACGTACTCAGTACCATGTTCTCGAACTCACTGACGTAGGCAGCCGTGGAAAACCTCTTCTCAATGATCCTCGTACCCTCTACGCCCATCTCCATCCTCAGGGCGGGGGCGCTCACAAGTTTGCGGATGTGCCCGACAAGCGACGGGATATCTCCCGGCTGAAAGAGGTAGCCGCTCTTCCCAACACGAACCAAATCGGATGTGCCTCCGACATCTGTAACCACCACAGGCTTACCCGTTGACATTGCATCCCGCACGGCGTCAGGGAACGACTCGCTATAGGACGTCGATACATACACGTCGGAAGCTTCCAGAATGTCCCTGATGTCGGAGCGCCATCCAAGAAGATGTACATTGGCAGCCACCGTGTCTTGCGCTGCTAACTCTCGGACGGTTTCATGGTATTTCATCGACTCGGTGTGGCTGTTGACTGGCGCCCCTGCGATCAAGAGATGAAGGTGGGAGAACTCATTAACGAGCACTTCCATGGCTGCCAGTAGGTCGACCTGGCCCTTCCCGGGCACGATGTTCGAGGCCATGATCAACAGCACGTCTTCCGGGGTCAGACCAAGCTCCCGCCGGATATCCGTTCCGATTGAGCGCTCGAAGTCCGACACGCCGGTGTACAGCGGCACGACCTTCTTCTTGTACGCTCCACCACTGGCCAACCGTCCGAAGATTTTTGGTCCCTGGTCCACATATTCTAGGTTCACTCGATCAGCCAAGAAAAACGCTACTCTGTGGAGAAACCAAGCCACCGTCCCCGCCGGCTCAGACCAGATATTCCATATCATGGTGGTCCGTGCCACCCGGCAAGCGACGTACGTCGTAAAGAACGTCCTGATGTTGTCGCACCATACCACATCAGGCTGCTTGGCTCGGAACTCATGAATCAGAGCCACATTGTATGTCCAGAGGGCCCGTAAAACGCGGAACGCCTGTCGCACACTCGGCTTCAGCAAGGCTCGATCATACAGATCCAGTGCCGGTGGAAAGGGTATGATCACCGTCTCAATCCCGTCCGTCCTTACTCGCCTTGTCAGTTCACACTCCACCTGACCAACCAGAACCGGTTCGATTTTGTCCCGATCGATGCGCCTTAGCAGTCTGTATATGTTCTGCTGGGCTCCGCTGAAGTTGCTCTTCATGATATGAAAGAAGAGCACTCGTACAGGCCTTTCCGGAGTTGCCTCTGTTCGTGTGGGCATGCTCTTTAGGCGCGAGACATTGTGAGTTCTGCCACCACCCCCTCGGCCACCTCAGGCGGTTGATCATACCAGATGGGAAGACATGCGTGGTTCGTCGTAATGATGTGCGACTTACCCAGGCAATAGTCGTAAACTTTCGACGTCATAGTCTTCAATTCGGGTAGCGCATCTGCGATGCTCCCATTCTCCGCCAACACTATGAATTTGTAGTAATTCCCTCGGGTGTATTGTGCCTCTTGATCTATGTATCTGATGCCAAGCTCCTGGCATGCCTCGACATACCTTGCGGCGATCTTGCTTTTGTTATCGATAATCTCTCCAACTTCCTTGGCCACTGAGTACACCAAGAGCGCTTGGGTCTCGGACATGCGGATGTTGACTCCGATGTTCATGAGCTGATTGAACCTGTCGTACTTCACGTAGTCGGTGAGGGCACGCCCAATCTCTTCGTCGTTCGTAACGACTATGCCCCCTTCACCAGCTGGCACGGCCTTCGTCGCATAAAAAGAATAGGCGCCTGCGTCGCCGAACGCCCCGCTATGTTTTCCGTTTAGGGTCGCACCAAAACTGTGCGCACAATCCTCAATCACGGTGACCCCACGCTCCTGACACAAGCTGGCGATGGCATCCATCTCTGGGTTGATGATGCCCCCGATATGGCTCAATAGGACAATCAATGTCGCCGTGTTGCTGCGATCTTCGAGTGCCGTTTCGACGTCTCTTAAACTCGGCATGAGGGTCAGTGGATTACAGTCAATGAATCCGGAGAGCGTCAGTCCGGCGGCGTTTACCAGAGTCTTCACACCATACATCGTGTTGGACTGGATCAGGACCTCGGTTCGATGCCGGTACTCCTTGTACAGGTGCAGGAGCGCCATCAAGCCTGACCCGTTCGATGTGGTTGGAATCGCGCATGTGGTGCCGCAGTATGTCTGAGCTAAGTCTGACAGCCTCTGATTCCACGGACCTTCCGCTAGGCTGCCGGTCTCGAATATCTCGTCAAGGTTTGATTTGAAGAATTCTAACGAACTCCCGGGTAGTTTGATCACCCCCATTATTCCTCTCCTTCACGATTGAACTTCCACGCCAACGCATGGGGTCATGTGTTGACACTGCTTGGACGGATCCAACCCTAAAACGTCTGAGCCGCCCAGAGGTATCGGACAAACTGGTAGGCGTTTCTTGCGCCGCTCAATCGAGGACCGCGAAGCCGACATAAGGATCGAACTCACATCGTTCGATGCGCAGTCGGTTGCTGCCGACGGAGTCGATCATGGCCAGCGTCTCCCCCGGCCAGGCGGGGTTATCCAACTCGTCGAACGCGATGATCGCTCCCTTAGGCATCCGCGGCAGAAAGTGTTCGATCGCTACTTTGGTGGGCTCATAGAGATCGAAGTCAAGGAACAGGAGGCTGACTAAGAGATGCGGATGGTCATCTACAAAGACCGGGATGGTGTCGGTCGCGTCACCTTTGACGAGATGGACCTTATCCACATGCCCGAGGAAGCGGTTCTTATCGAACGTTGTAATCAGGCCTTGGATCTCATCAAACGAGTCAGAACGCAACTCACCCTTCTTGGTCTCCCTGTGAGGGCTCGAGTCCTCTGGTCCAACTGACTCGAAACCCTCGAACGTGTCGAATCCGTAGACACGTCGGCTGAGATTGTTGGGCTCCAGAATAGCGCTGAAGTTCGCCCACGCCATAAGGCCCCCGCCACGAAACACACCACACTCGATGACCGACCCCTTGACGCTGAGGACACGCTTGAAGATTTCGTATCTCGCGAGGAATCCCGTCAAATCCTGCCGTCTCGCATATTTCGCAAATTCGCGGAACTTTACATGCGTCGGATCTGGATTCCCATCGAATGCCCGGGCGTACTCAAGGCTTGCCTCCTTCTCCGTCGCGGTGCGTTGTGCACCCTCACCGCCAATCGATTGATTCATTCGAGGTCTCTCAAGCAAGAGCTAGATGGCACGATAACACTGCTT
>DCAD01000029.1:0-4615 GCA_002311875.1 Gemmatimonadales bacterium UBA1142
AAGGAAGCGAACCACCCAAGCATACCCCATATTAGCCATCCCGTAACTTGAATAGCATTTCCGGTAAGGGAGAGCCCACCGTGCAGCTGCTCCGTGTCGTCCCTGTCATCGGTCTTCTGGCCGTAACGTTCAACCAGCCAATTCTTGGCCAAAGAGTTACTGACACAGAAGAGTTTATGTGGCCCCAAGCCTATGAAATCCAAAAAGACCCAAACTTGATTGAGTCTGAACTCCCTACCGTGCTTATCCAAGAAGCTCAAGAAGAACCCGAAAACAAGAGCTGTGGGCGCACAATGGGCCTTGGACTCGGAGGGGGCATGCTCGCGGGCGCAAGCCTGGGCTATGTATTGGGTGACGACAGTGACAAGAAGAAATGGGGTGCCTTTGGGGGGGGCATCCTCGGAAGTATCGCCGGGTTGGTCTTTGGATCTCTATCCTGTACGTAGCACCTCCGTCACGAACTCAAGATCTTGAGGAGATAAATCCTCTTGATTGATCTCATGACTTGAGGCAGGCAGAAGCTTCTATCCCCGTCATTCTCCTCTGGCCGCTATAACAAGACACGCACACTACCACCGAACAGCGGAAACGAAGAATTCTCCGCCGTCTCGCTGCTTAAGATGTACACCATGGTAGACATAATTGGAATCTGTCTCTCCAAAGCTCCATTGTTCGCCGCTGGTCCCTCCTCCTGCACCGATAGAGCTAGCGGAAGAATCACGAATTTGAACATTCGCGACTCCGCTACCTCGGGTCCTGTACTGCAGTTCCATCTCATCGAGCCCGTCAGCGCTCTCTGCGGTTTCGCTGTCGTATGGGGCACCGATTGAGGCATAGAGTTGGCACAATGACTGACCGACCCGAGGACGAGCATAGGCAAATTCCGGATTCTCAGCTCGCCAAGCCCGTTCCTCTGTTACCAGATTTGTGAACTGCTCTAGAGAGCCACACGCCCCCACTGCCATCTGCTCATCAACCCCATTTCCTGGTGGAAGCACCTGTATCTGGAACGCAGCACAGCCCATGAAGGCCATGGCACTAAAGAACATCAAACTGAGTGTCCTAGTCATCTTTCTCCCCTATCTCTAGAGACCCATCTGGTCAACAGATCAACCTGATACAAGAATCAAGCACAGATTCACGGCGCGAGCCACTGATCTACGCCTTTACACTACACCTTATCCGCACCCTATTAGCCTTCCAGACAGTAAGTAAGGTCTGGGGAAACTCGGCTCCGGGATAACCCTGATGAAACTGAACATAGTGATCGCTGTAGTCGCCACTCTAATATCTCAGAATGGAGAGGTACATGCCCTTAATCTACAGGAGCATGCAGACACCCTGTCCAACAATACAAGTGATGAGGTGGGACTACCTCTGGAGGGATCACGCTCAGTTACCATCGATACGGATGAGGGCACGTGGTTGTCTGTCGATGTGCATCCTGATGGGCAAACCCTGGTCTTTGATCTCTTAGGTGACCTCTACACGATACCGATAGAGGGTGGAGAGGCTAACCGAATCACCCACGGGCTAGCTTTCGATGGCCAACCTCGCTATAGCCCACAAGGCGATAAGATTATCTTCGTCTCAGATCGGAGCGGTGGCGAAAACTTGTGGACGCTTGATGTCGCATCAGGTGATACAACGCAGATCACAAAAGGAAATGAAGGATCATGGCTCTCACCAGACTGGACGCCTGACGGCGACTACGTCGTAGCCTCAAAGGGCAGCACTCGTCTCGGTGTAGTAAACCTCTGGATGGTGCACACAGCTGGTGGAGCAGGAAGAGCACTGCGCGATGAAGCAGATGAAGTAAAGACTGTAGGCGCGGCAGTATCACCGGATGGCCGGTATATCTGGCATGCGGTCAAGAATGGCCGTGCATGGGATTACAACGCGCAGTTCCCGCAATACCAATTAGCGATCTACGACCGCGAGACCGGTGAAACCTTCAACCGGTCATCCCGTTATGGGTCAGCATTCCGTCCGACTCTTTCTCCTGATGGGGGATCACTCGTCTATGCGACACGACACGAAGACCAAACCGGTCTTCGCATCCGTGATCTACATACCGGAGACGAGCGTTGGCTAGCGTACCCCGTTCAGCGGGATGACCAAGAGTCTATCGCCGACCGAGATATCTACCCTGGAATGAGCTTTACACCAGACTCCCGTGAGGTGGTAGCATCATATGGGGGGAAAATCTGGCGCATTCCTGTTGATGGTTCAGATCCGATGGAGATCCCATTCCGGGTCAATGAAGAACTCGCAGTCGGACCACTTGTCGACTTCGATTACCCGATCGAAGACACGCCGACCTTTACCGTGCGTCAGATCCGAGATGGAGTGCCATCACCGGATGGCCGAAAGCTCGCTTTTATCGCGCTTGATGACTTATACGTCATGGATCACCCTGATGGCGAACCTGCCAAGCTAGATGACAGTAGCCTGATAGCAGCACACCCAACCTGGTCACCTGATGGTGAGTGGATAGCCTACGCTACTTGGGGCACTAACGGTGGGCACATAATGAAGATCGGTGCCGGGGGCGGTAGCGAGCCGATCCAAGTCACGACCGTCGCTGCACAGTACCAGCAACCTGCTTGGAGCAGCACGGGTGAGCGGATTGCAGCCCTGAGGACACCGGCCAGAGTATTTCAGGAATCTGAAAGCGCCATAGGAGCTGAAACCGATATCGTGTGGATCCCGAGTTCAGGTGGTGATGCCAATTTCGTGGCACCCGCACAAGGTCGTAGTGCGCCCCACTTTGTCGAAGGGCATGACCGAATCTATTTGCATCACCCAGCGAACGGACTCCTCTCAATTCGTTGGGATGGCACAGACGAAAAGTCCCACGTGAAAGTCGTGGGAGAAACTCGACAGGGAGCCGATGCACCCAACTCATCAGATCTGATCAAGATGGCACCCAATGGTGGTAAGGCCCTGGCAGGGTTAGAGAACAATATCTACGTCGTGACCGTTCCTATACTGGGTGGTGAGACGCCATCCATCTCTATTGCAGATGTCGATAACGCTGAGTTTCCTGCCCGCAAAATCACGGAGACCGGAGGACAGTTCCCCGCATGGAGTGCAGACGGTAATAGAGTCCATTTCTTCATGGGTAACGCTCATTTTGTGTACAACCTTGAAGCTGCTCAAGCCTTCGATGACTCACTGCGAGCGATCGGGACAGACGAGGAACCTGAGCAGTACACGCCCCTAGAGCATCGAGTGCTAATCGAAGCCGAACGAGACGTCCCCAGTGGTGCTGTTGTCCTGCGGGGTGGCCGCGTGATCACTATGAATGGCCGTGAAGTTATCGAGGACGCAGACATCGTCATCCGAAACAATCGAATCGAGGCGTTAGGAAGTAGGGGCTCGGTAACAATTCCATCTGGAACGGAGGTAATCGATGTATCCGGGAAAACAGTATTACCGGGTTTTGTAGATACACATAGTCACATGAGGCCACCACAAGGGCTTCATAAGACGCAGTCTTGGATGTATCTGGCGAATCTTGCGTATGGGGTGACCACCACTCGAGATCCGCAAACCTCGAGTACGGACGTACTCAGTTATTCGGACCTAGTGCGGAGCGGTCGGATGGTCGGGCCCCGCATCTATTCTACAGGACCGGGCATCTTCGGTGATTATCAGCAGGAGAACGCAATCAAGAGCCTGGACCACGCACGTGAGATCATGCGCCGTTACAGTGAGTACTACGACACAAAAACCATCAAGATGTACATGTCAGGTAACCGCCAGCAGCGGCAGTGGATCATCATGGCTGCGAGAGAACAGGGCATCATGCCGACAACCGAAGGTGGCTTGATGTTTAAGTATGACATGACAATGGCACTCGATGGTTATCCGGGCCAAGAACACTCGCTTCCGATCGCTCCGATTTTCTCAGATGTAGTTGGCCTTTTCACTGGATCTCGAATTACCTACACCCCGACACTTCTAGTGTCTTACGGTGGACCTTGGGGTGAGAATTATTTTTACTCGCGAGAAAATCCACATGACGATGCAAAGCTCCAATACTTCACTGCTCACGCGGAACTTGATCAGAAAAGCAGAAGACGCCCCGGATGGTTTCGAGATGACGAACACGTTTTCGCTAAACACGCCAACGGTGTGAAACAGATCGTAGAAGCTGGTGGGCGGGCAGGAGTGGGCAGTCATGGGCAACTTCAAGGCCTTGGATATCACTGGGAGCTTTGGGCCATGCATTCTGACGTGATGGATGAGATCGATGCGCTAAGAGTCGCAACAATTCTTGGAGCCGAAGCAATTGGGCTGGACGAAGATCTGGGATCCATTGAAGCCGGCAAACTCGCTGATCTCGTCATCCTAGACGGTAATCCGTTGGAGGACATTCGGAATACCAATACGATCACCCACGTCATGAAGAACGGGCGACTGTACGAGGGAGACACTTTGAATGAGATCTGGCCGCGTCAGCGTGCCCTCGAAAGAGAGGACTGGGTGGGGGTCAGTCTACCAAATACTCGAGCGGGGATACGCTAGAATCAAGTTAGGGACACGAGCTCTGCACCCTACGGCGCCTGCTCGCTTAGAGCTCCCTCGTTGAAGCGGGGGGGGGGGGGGG
>DCAD01000029.1:4632-10217 GCA_002311875.1 Gemmatimonadales bacterium UBA1142
CCCCCCCCCCCCCCCCCGCTTCAAGCGTCTATCAGGTGACCTAAATCAGCGTTCTCGAGACGGGGTTCGATCGCTTACGAGCTCCAAGATACTCAGCGGGAATGACTGACTACCCTCCCAGCCTTCGAGTAGAACAGCCGGATAGGGGGTCCTGCCAGGCTCATGGCTCCCCGCACCAGCTGACCACACATGCGCCTTGGCCATCCAGCGAGAATCCTGGCCTCGCTCCTGAGGAACATCCAAAACACCAACATTACCGAAGGAAGAGTTAAACACTACATCTAGGTACTCGTACGTGACCGTCTCCGATGGCAGGCTAGCGGCGTCGACAACAATTTTCCATTTCCCTGCTGACGGATTCCAGATAATCACTGACTCGTCACCTTTTGGGTCGGCATCCGTCCGGGCGGGTCTGCATTCGTCGCTGGTGCAGTCAAAGACGTACAGGTCTACATCAGCGTCTGAATCTGATAAACCAAAGACGCGAGCCATCAGGGCCGGCGAACCTGGTGGCACTTCGACTTCGAAGATCTGCTGTTCTTTCTCGGCCAGCTCGAGTTGCTGCCGTCGAGCACTCCCCAATGGGTTGCTCATCAATCGTCCGGTGAACACTCCCATTCTGTTTGTGACCCAGAGATCATGGGTCGTACTACCCGTTCCCTGATCCGCAGTCGCCTGCTGCATAACGCTCACCTCTGCAGCAATCGCTGTGACTGTGAGGGTCGCACCGGTTGGCGGAACCGGCTCCTCTTTCTTGGCCTGTTCCCAATCGAATGTCCTGGTGTCTGCTACATCTGATAACCTGATTTCCCATACACCAGAGATCGGTTTGTGTATTACCTGCTTAACCCCTTGCCCTGATGGGACAATGTCACCGCGTACCGCACGGGTGTCGGGACGTGATACAGCCATGCTCACTTCACGGTCCTGCCATCCCAGATCAACGATCAGCGACTCTACCCCGTCCGGAACGCGATAAAAGAAGCTTTGAATCCCTGGGCGGGGCACTTCTACAGAACTCTGAACGTGAAAATTATTGGAAGTATCAAGTGACTCCGGTGCTACGATAGTGAACAGCATCCGATATGCGTAGCCCGAAATACTCGAATGATCCAAAGTAAAGTGAGCCGTGTGGGCTCCCTGTACATTAGGGCTGATCGTGATAGCTACGGGTACCGGCCTATTCAACGGTAGCGTGACCGTAGGCGGTGCCGAAAACGTACCCGCCTCGTTCCCGGCCCAGCTCACGGAGAACGTCATCGGAGCGCTCGGGCCGGAGGTTCGAGTCAACGTTATGGTTCGCTCTTCACTATCTCCGACATTCCACCCATCCCGCTCATACAGCCCTTCGCCTTCATTCGGGGTAGCCAAAAGATGGCTATAGGAGTGCCTCACGGGTGCTCGGCCTACAATGCTCACCACCTCCCCACCGTCGTCTAACTCTTTCAGAATCTCCCAAGCTCCCGCAACACTTATCACGCCGTTGCCTTGTTTGTGTGGCTTCAGGTGGGGCACCCAGCGAGCACCCCGTGTGACAGCATACTTAATCCGATGTGCATCGTAGGATATTCCCTCCTGCTTCGCGGCACTGAGGAGAAGAGCAACTGCCCCCGCAGCTGTCGGCGTGGCTGTCGAAGTTCCTCCCGCGATCGTGTAGCCTGGGGGAAGCTGGTAAAGCCCGGGGATCGCACGTCCCTCAATGAACCCCAGGGCCGTGCTCACGTAGTTAGATGGAGAGATGACATCCGGCTTGAGCGCCCCGTTACCCATAGGACCGTAACCGCCGGTGATGAGAAGATTGTCATCATGCTCAACACGGACTCCGTGGTTGATGAAGAAGTTCTGTTTGCTCTCATGCCCATTGATACCGATAAGGCCACGAGCCATTACAAAATCGTCAATTCCCCCTAGGATAGGGTAGTTATGGGTGGGGGACAGAATGACGGGATCATATCTGTCGATGAGCCGTTCGTAGATAACTGTCGGTACCAGACGGCCATCTCTCAAAAGATAGTTCCTCGTGATATTGGAACTCTGCTCGAAGTAGACCACCTCCGCACCATGATCTCTGATCGAAATAATCGGCGACTCGATCTGTCCGTAAGCGGACCCTCCCTCAGCGATGCTGATGAGCTGAGCGCCCGGAGCGACACCATCAAATCGCCCCTCGTTACCTCGGTTTGCTAGGGCCGCACCAACCACTAGTGTCGCATGGCTTGCCGCACCGAGGTTTAGGGCTATGAGCTTTTTTTCGTGCGCGATCTGGATGCCGAACGCCACAGATTCACGAACTGGGGTATCCGGGTCATCTGTCCCGAACACACCGAACTCTGGTCGATCGTTGTAATCGGTAAGGGCAGTTTGATCAGCGAAGCTCAGGTCTTGGTTGGTATCCACCCAAACATCGTTCGTCTGCTCATCCCAGAGTACTCCGAATAGTCTGCTTGAGCCCTCCGGGTTGCCGTCCCTATTCACGTCGTTCTCTAAGGAACCTCCGAACGTAGCCAGAGAGTCCCGAGCTTCATCAAAGAGGGCAATACGGAAAATTCCATCTCGTGGTGCTACATAGGTGGTATCCTGATAGGCAAACCGACCGTCGGCAGCCGTAACCATATCTTTCATACGGATCCACCGGCCATCGTCCTCCTCTTCAATATCCAGAGCAGTTCCGTAGACGCTTATCTTTCTGATCGGTTGCCCATCGAGGTCAGTCGCTACTTGTAGCTCAGGCAAAAGCGGATCAGGGTTCATATCAATCATGGCGATTTTGACTCCTCGACCGTCATACGTCGGATTCATGTCCAAGAACTCTGACGCTCGTATGTCAAAGAGTGGGCTATAACGGTTCCTGATTGGATAGTCGGATAGAAGAGGAGGCCAGATGATGGTGTCAGGGGTCACAGTCCCCGACAGAACTCCAGATGCTGATGAGGCTTTAGTACCGGGCAAGACAGGTGCGTTTGCTGCCATTCCAAACGCTCTGGACCCGGTAATAGAGATATCGACGCTGTGTACCCCCGAATGGCTGACCAACTGCTCTACGGCCTCGACGGGCACACGCGCCCGGATGTAATCAACCTCGTCGGCTCGAAATTGAGTGGTGCCGCCAAGTTCAGCGATCGCTTGCACCACTCGCTCGTTCTGCTCAGGCATCGATGCGATGACCAGTAGGACATCTGTTGCCCCCCGAGCCCTGGCTTGCGCCAACTCGCCGCGCGCGTCCTTGAACAGGAATGAACGGCGTGGTATCTGAGCGGCGATGCTCGAAACTGTCAGAATCAAGAGTAGTCCAAGGGATAGTAAGGCGTGTCGCATGGTCAGACCTCTTAGTGCAGATAGTTCATGAAGTTGCCCAGTTAGTTTTTTCGATCTCTCTTGGGCAAGAACAAACTTGAAGACTGATCATCGAAGGTGCAAAACAAGTTCGTGTTTATTCTGCAGACAGTCCTCAATCGAATACTTTCCCTGGGACCCCGATAACAAAGATCAGGTTATACTTGGTAATGAAATTCTTGGAAGATTATTTGAATCGCAGTCTCCTCAAAGTCACTCGTGCTATCCACGCACTGTGCCTTGTTCTTATGGTCTTGTCCGTAGGAGCCTGCGAATGGTTGACCGGAGTGCACATTCCGGACCATGTCAGTGTTGAAATCGGGAGTTCGGACGTATCCAGCGTGACTGTTATCCAAGCTTTGCATTTCTTGATGATTCCCAACCCTGAGTGTCCTGACGATCCTAGTTGCCCATCCATCGTATATCTCGTGAACTCAGATACCTCGTCGGTGTCCCTTCCATTCGAGCGGACGTACCAACTCACAGAACGACATGAGTTCTTCTTAGAGACGTACCCGCCGGAGGGCGAGGAAGCAACGCTTACCTTGCGTGTTTTGATCGATGAAGAGGAATGGTATAACGACTTTCGTCGCCTTCTCCCTGCTAACGCAGAAGGTGATAGGGAGACGCTCCAGTTCGTATATAAGTTCGGCGAACGCACGATCGGCTAGCTTCACTCAGGTGCTAAGAAGTTTAGTTCGTTTACCGGTTCTACTCTGCTTTGTACTAACCGCTTGTGGGATTGCCGATGAAACGGAAGTAGAGGCTCCTCCCGGAGCGCCGTTGCCGGGCCTGAGTCTGGAGGAGGCCGAACAGTTTAGCCTGGGTCAAACTCTTTTCAATCGAGCTTTCACCCCAGAAGAAGGGCTCGGGCCCCTCTTCAACCAAGCACGTTGCAGTTCTTGCCATGACCTTCCGACCAGTGGAGGTCATGGGGCAGAGCCTGTGACCAAAGTCAGCCACTTCGACGAACTCACCGGGTGCGACTTGCTCAGAGAAGAGGGTGGCGATCTACTCCAAGCGTCTGTCGTACCGGCTCTCCGAGCCGCGGGGATTTTACCTGAGCGGATTCCTGTATCTGCTACGGCTGTGACGGAGCTTCGCGCGCCCTCGCTTTACGGCATCGGCCTGGTCGAGGCCATCGATGATGATGATATCCTGATCCGAGCCGACCCGGACGACCTGGATGGTGACGGGATTTCTGGTCGACCAGGACTTGGACCGGGAGGTTCACTCGGCCGCTTCGGAAGTAAGGCTCAGCATACTACCCTCGGCGAGTTTATCGAAAACGCGATCCGTGGCGAAATGGGTCTTACTACACCAACCCATCCCGTTGAGGAGATGCCGAACGGGCTCCCGCTCCCGGAAGGAACTGACCCGGTTCCAGAGCCAGAGATAGAAGCATCTGATCTACATCTGCTCGAAGCCTACCTTCGTTTCCTAGCCCAGCCACCACGCCTGATACTGGACAACGCAGAAGATCAAGCAGCCAGCCAAGAGGGTGAAAGTATTTTCGGGAGCCTCGGGTGCGCGACTTGCCATACGCCCACATTAGCGACTGGGAGGCATCATTCTGCGGTCTTCAACCAAAAGCGTTTCCGTATCTATTCGGACCTGCTCCTACACGATATGGGGCCAGATTTAGCTGATATCTGTGCACCCGGTGCTCGTCCATCGGAGTGGAGAACCGCGAGGCTCGTAGGGCTAGGCCTCCGCTCAGAGTTCCTGCATGATGGAAGAGCTCGGAGCGTGCGAGACGCCATCCTAATGCACGGAGGGGAGGCAGAATCAGCACGTGATAGGTTCCAGAATCTTACTCCAGATTCACGTCGACGTATCTTACTTTTCCTAAGAACTCTCTAGGGAATTGCTCAACGCCTCCTGACCTGTATCCTGGTCCATATCGCTATGGTGCCGCATGGATCACTGAATCCCCCAGGCGCGCCACCACCAGCGTATACCTCGAGTCCCTCTACCTCTACCGGATCTATGAAATCATAGGTCCGCATCGTGGACCGAACTCCGTCTAGAACTAAACTCGGCTCACAACCAAGTCCACCATCCGAAAACGTGATGTTTTGGTTGACGAATACCTTTGGCCCGAACAGGCCACCATACACGACTCGGAGTCCGGACATTGTGCGGAACAGGTCCGTTAAAACGTTGGGATTTCGATCCTCGATAGCCTCCCTGTCGATGAATACTCCACCGTATCCGCTGCGTTGACGCCCATAGAAACCCCTCTGCTCCAA
>DCAD01000029.1:10493-11315 GCA_002311875.1 Gemmatimonadales bacterium UBA1142
TTTGCTCAGGAACGGTAGAAACTCGCATCCGCACCAGCGCGTCTTTGCCCTTCATAATCTTCACTGTCGGCAGGAAAAAGACATTGGCGCGGCACGCCAAGCTGGCGACCGCGCCAATCCCCTTCATTCCTCCCTACTCCCTAGGCCTTCCCTTCAATAAGAGGTCAGCTGGTCTTAGGCAGGCACCTCTGCGTAAGATCATTATTGATGTTCGCGTTGTACGTCGGCTCACTATCGCTCATCGAGAACTTAGTCGGTCGCCCGGATGCGGGACGCTCTGAGTCCCCTGCACCACCGTTCAGTGCGGCGAAAACTGACTTCATGAGACCAAACCGATGAAGATCATTCCTGCGACGTCCTTCCATGAAATGTTCAGCAAAACGCTCATTCAGAAGATACGACTGAGCAGTAGCATCGTCAGTCGGTGTAGCAAACGCAGTCAACCCGACCGCTGCCCTGAGCGTATTGAGGATCGTCGTCATCCCGGCGTAGTCACCGGTCCTGTACTTCGCCTCAGCCTCGATGAGCCGCATCCCATCCGAATGAAGCATCGGGATGTCCGCGTTCTCGAGCTTGTACTTGTACTGACTGTAGTGAGGCGTCTCATTGTCAGTTGCGACCTCACCATCGAAGTAGACCGGCATCCGCGGGTCAGGCTCATTCGTCAGCGGATCGCGCATAGACGATGACTGTGTGGTGGTCTGATCGATCTTCGGCCACCACTTGTACATGAGCCCTGCAGCCTCGTTGAAGCCCTTGGTCGTAACCAAGACCACCCAGTTCCTGTCCTCCTCGTTAAATACTGCGTCGTAGGAGAACCCA
>DCAD01000029.1:11446-15093 GCA_002311875.1 Gemmatimonadales bacterium UBA1142
CCGATATGGCCTCAGCGAAATTCGTTACTGCCTGCTCGAGGTTCGCCTGGTCCGTAGCTGTCGAACCCGATGCAACCAAAGGTGACTCGCAGAACGTCATCCCGATCATCAGATCCGCCATGGCTTCAGACATCTTCACCTGGGCTAACATGGGATCTGTGGCCGCTGCACCCTCCATCACACGTGTAATACGGTCCGCGGCATCATTCGCAAACCAGCGCGCCCTGAGCCACGAATTGTGGGTGCCGTCCATCGCACTCGTCCCATACTGGAACCGGCCATGATCCGTCTCATCGTAGCCCGACCACGTGCCCGTATGCTGATAGACGTCAGATAACAGTGACTGATAGACCACGAAGTTATCCATCACCTCATGCACCGTACCCTCTACGCCGTTCGCGATCGCTGGCAATGCAAAATCTAGGTCGGCGGACGTATACGCTTGCGGGTCAGACACCGTGAGGATGTCATCACATGCACCTACCGCAAAGGCAATCAGGATCAAACCAAGTATCCCGTTCTTTCTATTCCATCTCATAATCAAGTTGCTCCTATCAGTCCGAGAGAATTCCTGGTTGCTCATTAAAATCTTGTTCGTATTGCTACGAGGAATCTTCTCGGTTGAGGAACCCCCAGGAAGGGAGATGTGCTGAAGTCGTGACCACCCCGGTATTGCTGGTTCGGATCGGGGCAGTTGCAGTTGTCCCACCAGTGTAGGTTGTAGCCCGAAAGCGAGATCGACGTGCGCTGAAGCCCGAGACCACCCAGAAGCCCCTCTGGCAGCTGCCAGCTTAGCGTTACTTCCTGAAGCCGGATGTTGTCCCGTGAATCGACCGGGTACCCGAGCCGGTGGTAATTCAGTGTCGAGTCGCTCGATGCCGTGGTAGCACCACCCGGTGCGAGGTGTTGCAGGTACTCGTCGTACGCCAGTTGGCGCACACCGTAGCCACGGTCTGAGTTCACCATACTCGCACCCCACTCACCGCGGAATTGGACCGCGAGTCTCAGGGAGTTGCCAATCGCAAAATCATTGAAGAACGAAGCCATGTGGCCCGGATAGGACTGACCCCAATAAGGATTGTAGGTCGTCCGGATGTGGCCGAGGGTCGTTGGATCCCAGCCGATCACACCACGCCTGAAGATGGCACCGATCGGATAACCCTCGCGGAAGCCCCCCAAACGATTGATGTAGAGCCAGTGGTCGACGACGTTGCACGTAGCGTCGGAGTTACAGAGTCCGTTCTCCATGTTCGCAGCGTAGACGGGAATCGAGTCCGCGTAGGCGGTCTCACCGAGATCAATGATCTCATTCTCGTTCCACTCGTAGTTGAACCCGGTCTGCCAGCGCAGGAAGCCTACATCAAGCGCCGTTGCGTTGAACTGGAACTCGAAACCCTGGTTCACGATTTTACCTACGTTACGCAGCATCGAAGATGAGAAGCCCTCACTAGGCGGAAGAGCAATGCCTAGCAGAGCGTTTTGGGTCTCCGCTTTATAGTACGTCGATATGATAGCGACCCGGTCATTGAACAACCCTAAGTCGAGGCCAAACTCCCTCTCGACCTTATTCTCCGGCTCCAGATCGAGGTTACCCGGATTGCTGGGCCTAACACCAGCCAAGTCTTCGAGCACCGTGTTCGGTGAGTAGGTCTGGAAACTAGCGAAAGCACCAGGTGCCTTACCCGCCATGCCGATGGCTGCGCGAAGTTTCGCGCTGCTCACCACAGGGATCGAGTTGACAGGCAGGTTGTACGCCACGTCGGCCTTCGGGTATACCTGGAAACCGTAGTTAATGCCGAAGGCGCTATTACCGTCGACCCGCACCGCGGCAGTAACGAACAGATCATTGCTGAGATCGAAGCGGTTCTGGACGAACGCACCAAGGTTGATGTCTTCACTGAAGCTCTCACCACCGAAGCTACGTGCGGCACCACCCACGGTGGTCACACCCTCGCCTGCAAAGTCCTTACCGGTGGCCATTGAATAGGATTCGACATTCCAGTACCCCTGTCCACCGAACGCCAGGCTTCCACCGATGTCACCGAAGAAGCTGAGGAGATCACCGAGGCTGTAATCCAAGCTGGCTAGATAGTCACCCGTGAATACTCTGGTGTTGCGGTACCCGATGTTCCGCTCGCCGTTCTTTCCGATATAGGTGTAGTGCCGTCCAAAGGGCAGTGTGCGCGTCTTCTGGTCGTTGAGCGCATCCAGTCCGATGGTTGCCTTGTGGGTGAAATTCGGAAGCGGTGTCCAGTTCACGTTGATTGAGCCCGTCCACCGGTCTGTATCGGAGTATGTCTCGATGGCCTTACCGTCTTCCACGGTTACATCCAAGCCTCCACCATAGGGCTGATCTTTCGTGGCGTTCAAGGGGTTGGTAAGCAGTGCGTTGGTGTAGATGCCGAGCCAGTTGTTACCCGACTGAAGCGACCAGATACGGTTACGTGTATAACCAGACGTAACGCCGATTGTCATGTTTTCCGACGCCGTCCAGTTGAGATTAACGCGCATGTTTCCGCGCTTCTGGTCATTCGGCTTGATCGATCCCTCTTCGTAGCTGAACCCACCAGACACGAAGTACGTGACCTCCTCGCCACCACCATCTACTGTGAGATCGTAGCTGTTGATCAAACCGTTCTCGATCAGCGTCTCGTTCGGATCCCAGGCGACCGTGCCATCGGAACCGCTGAAGTTGCTACGCAGGTGCGTCGGGAAGTTCTCTCTGTGCCTGTTGTAACCAAGTTTGCTGCTCAGAGTGAAGTTGGCCGGGCTGTTGCTACGGCCACGCTTCGTAAAGATCTGGATCACACCGCCGGACGCCTCCGACCCATAAAGTGTCGAAGCAGCCGGTCCCTTTAGTACCTCGACCCGATCGATTTCCTCAGGGTTCAAGTCCGAAAGCCTGTCCTCACCAGCACCACCTGAGAACGCGCAGCAGGTCGTAGATCCACCTGCCGAGTAAACCCACTCGCTACCTCTGGTATCGACTCGCACACCGTCGATGTAAATCATCGGGCGTTGGCCGAGAGAAAAGCTGTCCGTGCCGCGAACTTTCAAGACCCTCGTAGTTCCTACGCCACCGACGGTTCCGACGGAGCGTACGCCAGGAATACGACCTTCGAGAATCTGGCTGAAGCTCTCAAGCGGGATGGCTTCCGCGAGGCTGGCTACATCGAGTGTCGCGATTGCTGTACCGATCTTTCGGCGCTCAACCGCGCCCGCGGTACCCGTCACGACAATTTCATCGAGATTCACCGCGGCTACGGTCATGCTGAACTCAACGGTGCCCGTGCTCCCAGACGAGATCGTCACATCTTGTGTCTCGGTCCGGTAGCCGACATGCAGCGCCTGAACTGTATAGCTACCAGCAGGAACGCCCACAATCACGAAACGTCCAGCAGTGTTCGTGAGGGATCCGTAATTGGTCCCTTCTAGCGTGACCTGAACATTATTGAGCGGCTGTCCAGTAGACACCGAGGTGACCTGTCCTGTCATGGTCCCCTGAGCATCCAACGGTGACGGTCCAAAAACGAGAGCAAAGACGGCCGTAACAGCCACCGCCAAAAAAAGCGCTCCTGATCGGTTAGACCAGCGAGTACGCATATTCATCTCCGAAGTAAGGAGTACAAAGTAGGTGCTACCCAGCA
>DCAD01000029.1:15173-33364 GCA_002311875.1 Gemmatimonadales bacterium UBA1142
GGTCTATGGAGTCCTAGCTCAATCCACAGGCTTACCTCAGGATATTCTCCAGATCCCGCGCTACTCTTTCCGCGAGTGATCTGATAGCTCCAGCAAGAACTTTGGTGCGTTCACTGAACACGTAGTAATTACCCCCAGATTCTCTGGATTCAGTATACAACTCTAGAAAGCCTATGGGCTCATCGTTTTCGTCGAAGTACTCGACGCGCATCAGTTCGATGAGCGACTCCGCTGACACTTCCTCTCCGAACCCTTCAATCGAGATCTGACCGACCCGCTCCATGAAGTTCGCAAAGGTTAGGTCAGGTTGCTCGGGCGACCCTAGCGGATACCAGACCGCTGGATCCCCGATTTCTGATGGTCGGCGCACCATCACACGCTCACGCCCCTCGACCTTGATCAGGACTCGAGCGATGTCGGAAGCCAGGAAGTAGTGAACCTGGCGCTCACGAAGCGCCTCCGATCCGAGCATGAGGGGTCTGATTACATCAGCAGGAATCACGTAGAGACTGCCTTCCGGAGGATCCCATGCGTAGCGGTCCTCAGACCCGACAGGTGCTTTCCCTAAGTGCAACTCCTGAACACCGTCACTGAACTCAATAAACACAGTCGCTTCAGGCTCATCGAGTCCAAATTCATCTGCCCGATCTCTGGCGATATCCCCGAGATCCCGTAAGACCCGGAACTCCGCAAAGTCCTCAATCAGCTTGTTACCTGGAAGGCCCAGTGGAAAGCGCAGCGTATCGAACGCTGGCACATTCGATCCACCTTGGTAGCTAACCTGAGACCCAGCCCAGAAGGACTCGTCATTCTCAGTGTGCCGCCTGAGATCAATGTCCAGACCCTCTGATCGATAGGCGATCGATAGTACCGCGCTCGTATCACGCTGCCATACGAGAGTTCTCTCAATTTCGATTTCGGTGGGTGCTTCCCTATTCCACGTTTGCAAGGCCAGGAGAAGCGCAATCGCTAGGAGGGCTCCATGGATCTTGACCCCCATCACGTCACCAAAGTCCTAATCCGCTGCTTTCTCCTTGAACCCTGAGTCACCAGTCCGATCAAGAGGACAAGTGCGGGCATACCGATAATCACTCCATAAAACCAAGCAACATCTTCCGCCCGTGTGTGCACGATCGGGACGTCTTCTTCGGAGACCATCTCTCCCGAGAATGCCTCCTCACGGCCTAACCAACGAATTCCATCCGCTGCCATCGTTACATTCGATACTAGGCTACCTAGAACCGCATCCGTAAACATTTCAGCATCAGAAAAAACCAGGGCACGTAGGTTGTCACGCCCGTCCGGTGCAGAACCCTCGATGGCCACCGCGAGTTCGTAGCTACGTCTAGATTCTGTGGCTTCATCGAACTGAAAGTCCGCATTCAGGTCAGCGAACGTGGAGGGCAACGAGTGTACAATGAAGCTCCTGCGCACCCCTTCGATTTCTTCGATAGAAGTGAGATGACCTGAACCAATAAAGAATACTCCTGATCCCGCCCCTCCACGACTTGAAGTCGTGACTGCGGCATGCGAGGAGAAGCGATCCGTGTAGATGAGCTGACGATCCGAGAGCCCACCTCGCTGCCTCAGGTGATTCTGATCGTCGACGAGCGTGGTCGACTGATACTCAACACCCAGTTGGTCGCGTAGCCCCGCCAAGGTGAACTCAGAGTTGGGTTCAAGAGCGAAGAAAACTGATCCTCCACCCTCGAGATATTCAGCAAGCGCAAGAACTTCCTCGTTGAGGAACGGGTATTGAGGTCCAATCACGAGCACCATCGCCGCGTCGTCAGGCACACGATTCCCCAAGCCGCGCTGCAATGTCAGGGCCCTAACCTCATAGTTCAGGAATCCCAGCAAGTCTCGGAATGCGGTGAGGGAGTCCTGAACCTCCGAACCGAGAGCCCCTCCGAGCACGTTATCAACATCAGGATTGTTCAATTCTCCATGCCCTGCCGTCATGTAAGCGGCCATTCTCGGACGCGTCAGCTGCAAAAGCGCGGCATGAGTCTCTTTGTCAAAAACACGCAGGGTGCCACGTGCAGTAGAGAGTTCAGAAGAGAGCCCGAGTCTCCCGACACGATCGCCTTGGATCATGATGAGAGTCCCATCACTCTGAACATTGTACTCCTCAGCCACCCGTGGCTCAGAGAGCCTATCGACTTCGGCAATCTCCAAGTTACCCGTGGCATTTCCGAGGGCTTGGAAGTAGCTCAACACCTCATCCTTGACCGGATCGACAGGCTTAAAAAACAAAAGGACTCGGAGTGGTTCCTCCATGCTCCGAACGATCTCCTGCACGGCCGTTCCAGGGCTGGAAGTCTTGAAGTAGCTAGCATCCAGGACATGATCCCTCACGCCAGTGACATAGCCCGCAAGCATTAGCATTGCGCCGGCAAGTGCCACACTCAGAGCACTGGTGGCTGTCTCAGTGATTCTGAGAGACCCGGTGCCTTCCTCGCCTACCCTTCGGCCACTCGAGCGAATAGCCCACTGAGCAGCCAGCATAGGTAATAGTGAAACTGCCAGAAGAATTGAGGAGATGGAAAGTAGCCCCCTCCGAAACCGCAGTTCTGACCTACCATCTTCAAAGCTCAGGTTTAGCAAACGAACACCGTCTTCGGTACCAACCAGGAGTCCGGCCAGAGAAAGCGCGCAAATGACGTGGAAAACGGTAAGGAACCCTTGGATACCGTTCTCTCTTCCATTGACCCGGTACCATGCCACTACACGCCATAGCGCTGTTCCAACTACCAGGGCTGAACCAGCAAGTACCAGGAGCATTCGGACCACGAACAGATCGTGGAAAACGCGCTCACCCAGGAAGACAGAACAGAGCCCCACAATGAGGAGCCCTGTCAATCTCGAGGTTGTCATTCCCACCTCTTGGCCTCCAAGACTTTCGTGGCCAACAACAGAAAGAAATAGGTTACCGCGAAGTAGTAGAAGACGTCGCGTGTGTGAAGAAGACCCTGCTGGAATCCCGAGAAGTGTCTCCCGTGAAGAGCGAGCGCAGATAGAACTCGCGACATCGGGGGATCAACGACGATAGAAAGGGGCCAGAACAAGAACATGACCGCAGTGACTGCAGCTCCTACCGCAGTCGCAACAAGTTGGCTTCGAGTCAAAGATGTCGCGAAAATGCCGATCGCGAGCACAGCTGCCCCAAGCAATACAAGGCCAGCATATCCCACCAGGATCTGCGCAATCGATACCCTTCCATTCACGACGATCATCAGTGGCATGTAGAGCGTGCTGAGCGTGATCCCGGTGATGAAGACAAGCGCAGCGGAGAACTTACCGGTCACAATCTCCCAATCACGGACAGGTGAGGTGTTCAGCAGAACTTGCGTACCCAGCTGCCTCTCTTCAGCGATCAGACGAACCGAAAGCACCAAGGCCGCAATCGCAGTCAAGCCACTAGCAGTGTAGAAGAACCTTGCGAGTACTTCGCCGGAAAGTCGCTCGCCAGCCGCAGGACCTAGCGCCTGAGTGTAGAACAAAAGGCCATCGAGCATGAGCACCGTGGCTGCCACTATGTAGCCGACGTAGGAATGGAGATACGCGTTGATTTCTCGTCGGAAAATCACACGCAGGCCGTTCATCTCAGTTGACTTTATGTCCAAGGAGTTCCACAAACAGGCTCTCTAAGTCGTTGGAGTCCAGCTCTAGACGAACCACGTCGTGTCCGGCCTTCACAAGACTCCTGTTGAGGTGTGCTCGGCAGTCGGTTGTACTTTGGATCGAGAGCGTCAACAACGGATCATCGTGCTGAATCAACTCGACGCTGGTGATATCGGGCAGCCTTCGAACGAAGTGGGTCAGGCCCGCAGCTTGGGTGTCAGCTGTAATGCGCACACCCAGCATGATCCGATATGTGCCTGCAAGGTTGGCAGAGATCTCTTCCTCGGTACCGGAAGCGATAAGCTCACCGGCGTTCAGTACGAATACACGATCACACGTTTGGCTTATTTCACTGAGGACATGGCTGGATACCAAGATCGTGTGTTCTTCCTTGAGTCTGATGATCAGCGCACGCAACTCTAGTACTTGAACTGGATCAAGGCCTTTCGTCGGCTCATCCAGAATCAGTAGCTCAGGCTGATGTATCATCGCTTGAGCGATGCCGACACGTTGGCGATACCCGTGCGAAAGGTTCCTCGTGAACTCCCAATGCACATCCGTCAGCTGCGTGTACTCCTCGACTTCGCGAACACGGTCGCTGACGCTATCCGGGCTAAGCCCTTTGATACGCCCGACGAATTTGAGGTACTCCCCTACAGTCATGTCTCTGTATAGAGGAGGAGTTTCCGGAAGATAGCCTACTCGTTTTCGAACTTCGTGAGGACTGGTCACAACATTAATCCCCCCGATCTCAACTTCCCCGGTAGACGAGCGGAGGTCAGTAGTAAGTATCCTAAGTAGTGTGGTCTTACCCGCTCCGTTCAAGCCTAAAAAACCCACTGCGCCACCCGGTGATATCTCAAACGAGATAGGACCGAGTGCTCTCTTTTCCCCGAAGTACTTGCTGACCTCAGTTAGTCGAATCATCTGCCACCAGCTCTTCAGAGCGACCTAAGAAAACGCAGTACCATCGCCTGCGCTTGAAGAGAGAGCACCCGAAACCGGACACGGGCTAGTATCGCTTCGCCCGAATGTCGATCGATAGCCTCACCGAGATCCATCACACTCCCGTCGTGAAGGAAGTGCTCACGATATCTAAGGCCCCAAAGTGGAGCGGTACGGAACTCTCCCGGCGCGGCATCCAAACCACAAAGGTCGCCTTCACTATTGCCAAAATCGTGCAGTAAGAGATCGGAGTAGAGTCGTACGACTTGATTCCTGAGTGCTGGTTCTTCTGCGTTACCCGTGCGCAACTCAGGACGGTGGCATCGAGTACATCCGACCTGATCGAACAGCACTTCACCCTGGGATACGCTGTCCGCAGCTGGCCCATCAGCCAAATGCTCGGGTGCAGGTGCTCCCAGAAAACGGACATAATCCGATAATAAGCCTAGTGTCTCAGCATCTATCTCAGGATCAGGCATCGGGTCGACAACCTGTGGAACAGGAACACCATTCCTGCCTTCCTCTTCAGGATGTCTGGGAGTGGTGAACCCGAGCTCGAATCGAAGAGCGCTCTCAACGAAGTCCTCTACGCTGGCCGCGTCACCTTTGCGGCCGAATCTGGCAGAACGCCCATCAGCCGTACGCGGTAGCCTTCCGGAAATACCGTCCCCGTCCCGGTCTTCTGGATCAGCTATGGATAACAGCGCTGAATCCGGAATCGCCTCAATAAGACCTAGGCCAAAAAGAGATGGTGCAGTGACGTAACCACTGTCGGTGGCTTCCGGTGGAATACCTTCGGGCCCGAACCCATGGGCAGCAAATAGCTCCGTCACTCGAAGTTGGATATTGTCCCCCCCGAATTCCTCAAGGAGATCACATCGACCGTCCACGAATCTCGTGGCTTTCAAAACCCGGACTGACGCTGAACTCCCTCCCCCAACAGTTGGGCTATCGTGACAACTACTACACCGGTCCTGGTTGTACAGAGGGCCCAAGCCCTCTTCCTGTGTCGCGATACGTTCGAATAAGGCTCGCCCTAGCAGGAAACGGCCTCTGTTTCCGTCTGATAACGTAGGTATGGCTTGGCCGGGCAGACCGGCCGAAACAGGTGCGTCGGATTCGGTGCACGCAGCAACAACAAAGATGGCCGAAAGAAGCAGAGCCCTCTGATTAGTCCAGCCTGCACGGCTCACGCTCGATTCCGTCTTCATTGAGGACTCAAGGACGCAACACCTTCCAGTAAACTTCGAACTCTCAACAGCGTAGGAGGGATCCTGGACTCAACCAGGGTCCAATCCACTCGCTCTAGTAACCATGCCTCGAAGAGCGGCCCTAGGACGGGGGGGGAAGCCCGTCGGGATACTACACCTTCCATATATCGACTGAGTCCTACTCTCTCCGGCGCCGCTGTCTCGTCGAGGGCTAGATCCTGATACCACTGGCGAACATCGGCACTGTGACCTTCTTGCAACTGGGCTAGTATTTCTTCACTCAGTTTAAGTCCTCTCTCTTGGGCGTCCCTCAGTCGAATCTCTCGAACTGCAAGCTGTTCAACGAATGTCTCTAGAGCCTCCTCGGATGCTGCAACCATCTCACGGCGCGAATCCGGGGGAAGAGCGAGCACATATCTAGCGGCCATCGCTCCGGAAAGATCCCCCTCCTGCCAAGATCCTAGCACCAAACTCGTTCCAAGCCACGGTGAAGGGTTAGCAGCGATTTGGCGAAGGCTCATGATCGCATCTGAGGATATGAGCCAACCTCGTTGCAACAAGAGTCCCTCATTAGACCTTCCGTCGGCTACAGTGAGGAAACGGTCTCTGAGACGCAGAGCGTAGAGGTCGGATACATCGTCTAAGCGTGGTCGATGGAGGATGTGAAATCCCTGATTGGTTTGGGTTACAGCCGATACCTGTCCAGGCTGAAGTTGGAAAGCCACCCTGCCCAACTCTGGAGGTAATTCCCCACGGACGACCAGCCCGAGAAGCCCGCTGGTTTCCTTGGTATCGGGATCCTCGCTGTCTGCCACTGCAGCGCTCCAACTCCCGCCGGCTATGAGTACATCCAGGATACGCTGCGCTGTGCGGCGCTGAAGTGCTCTTTCCTCTGGAGGCGTCTCGGTTCCCACTCGTCGTAATACGTGAGCTAATAGACGATAGGATCCTTCTCGGAACGTGCGCTCAACTACACTGGAGTCCACGACGATACTTTCCCCCAGCCTCTCTTCACGATCCTGGTTGAGGAGAGCCTCGTCTCGCTCCAGCCAAGTCGAGAAGCGTGCTGCTTCCTCTCCTTCCAGAAGATCTTCCACACTAGCAACTTGAGCGATCGCTGCCGCCCCAACCCAGTGCCTCACCAGATCTCCCACTGCTGCTGAATCGAGGGGAAAGGGCTGGGCCAGAACAAGAAGATCCGCAAGCCGGCTTTCCGTCAAAGTCCAATCCTCAACCCGAGCAACAATGCCGCTTTGCGATTCATCCATGCATGCGGCGAGCACAAGCAGTCCAACAATCAGCAATCTGTTGGAGAAGATCCGTATCTTGTCACTCATCGGATCTTGGTTGAGATCCATCCAGAGTTTGACACTCAATGATCTGAGAGAGCAGCGACTCTTATGCGCTGGGGCACTATATCGGTTCTGGTCTGCCGTCATGCACTTCCCGGGCAAGCAGTTATCCGGATCCGGCGAACCTCGTGTATCTACCATTCGCCACACACCGTCTACCGGGAACGTTATCTACCTAAACACCAAGGATAAAGTCGGCGATCATAGTCCCGGCAGGTCCATGGGGCTTCTCTGGGATGGCACGTGCAGGTTCGATACTGGCAACCTTCGTCTTCTCACTCACAATTCGGACCCTGACATAGCGCACCACTTCGGTCATCATTAAGCCTAGGGATACCTAGACCCACTCCCGGAGCTACAGTGCAGGAGAAGCGACCCAACCCCTTCGGGGCACTGACCACGATCGAGCTGCCCGAGGGTACTACATCCTTCTATCGCCTGGAGCGGCTCGAGGAAGAAGCCGTCATCGACTCGCTAGACCGCTTGCCTTTCTCAATACGCATCCTGCTCGAGAATACCCTGAGACATGCCGGTGGAAGATACGTTTCCGAGGAGCACGTTCTGGCCGTGGGTAACTGGAGTCCTTCACAGTCCGGCGCCGATGTCCCTTTCATGCCAACGCGGGTCGTGTTACAGGACTTCACGGGCGTTCCGGCAGTGGTGGACTTGGCGGCAATGCGTGACGGATTGAAAGCCTTAGGTGGTGACCCGGCACGCATCAATCCCATCGTTCCCGCCGACCTCGTAATCGATCACTCGGTCCAAGTAGACCACTTTGGTTTTGCTGACGCGTTCCGGCTCAACGTCGAGCGTGAATTCGAGCGGAATCGGGAACGTTACACCTTCCTCCGCTGGGCAGCCGAGGCGTTTAATAATTTCTCAGTCGTACCACCCGGTACAGGAATCGTTCACCAGGTGAATCTCGAGTACCTCGCTTCCGTGATTCACCGACAGGAGCACGACGGCACCTGGCTCGCCTATCCTGATACCGTGGTCGGTACGGACTCGCATACGACGATGATCAACGGCCTAGGGGTGGTGGGTTGGGGAGTAGGCGGGATTGAAGCGGAAGCTGTCCTTCTCGGGCAACCGTACTACATGCTGCTACCCGAGGTCGTGGGCATGAAGCTCATGGGAACACTCCCAGAGGGAGCGACGGCAACCGACTTGGTACTTCGGGTTACCGAGATGCTCCGAGCACACGGCGTAGTGGAGAGCTTTGTGGAATATTATGGCACGGGACTTAGTGACCTCTCTCTGCCTGACAAGGCTACCTTGGCCAACATGTCACCCGAGTACGGGGCGACGATCGGCTTCTTCCCCGTTGACGAAGCCACACTGAACTATCTGCGCGGTACAGGACGCTCCGAGGAAATGGTTCAGCGAGTCGACCGGATCTCGAAAGAGCTCCGGCTATTTCGGACAGACGAGACGCCAGACCCCTCATTCACCTCTGACCTCACGCTTGACCTCTCAACTGTAGAGCCCAGCCTAGCCGGACCGAGACGCCCTCAGGATCGAATCAGGATGGAGGACATGAGAGCTGCGTTCAAGCGGGATTTGCCGGGACTCGTCCCAGCTGGATTCACGCTCCCGGACGGCACAAGCGAACGTGGCCAGTGGGAAGGCGAGAGTCTGATCAGCGGCCAGGAACAACCAACCGCGGTAGTAGAAATGGGTGCTCCAAGCCGGGCATGCACGGTCGAGACCGATGGAGGTGAGTACGAAATCGGTGACGGCACGATCGTCATCGCCTCCATCACAAGTTGCACGAACACTTCAAATCCTTCTGTGATGGTCGGGGCTGGCTTACTAGCTAAGAGAGCCGTCGAGCGGGGTCTTGAGGTCAAGCCGTGGGTAAAGACCGCAATGGCTCCGGGCAGTGGGGTCGTAACCGACTACCTTACGGAGTCCGGTCTCTTACCCTATCTCGAAGCACTGCGTTTCCACGTCGTCGGATACGGCTGTATGACGTGCATTGGAAATAGTGGCCCGCTCCCGGAGAAGATCCAAGAAGCTGTAGAGCAAGAAGGGCTTGTCGTGGCCGCTGTGCTGTCCGGAAACCGCAACTTCGAAGCTCGTATTCACCCACTCGTGCGTGCTAACTACCTCGCATCACCGGTGCTCGTGGTCGCTTACGCTATCGCAGGACGGATCGATATCGACCTTTACAATGAGCCACTCGGTCGTGACCAGGAGGGGCATCCGGTTTTCCTCTCTGACATATGGCCGTCACCCGAAGAAATTCGAGATACGATCGCGAGTGCGTTGAAACCAGACATGTTTACGAAACGCTACTCTGTTGTGACAACTGGAGACGAGAACTGGCAAGCACTTCCACTTCCACAGGAGGGCGCTCTCTATGAGTGGAACGAGGCCTCGACCTACATTCGTAGACCGCCGTTCTTCGATGATATGGAACTGGAAGTTCCGCCTGGCGATGACATCCAGGGGGCGCGAGTACTAGCGCTACTCGGGCATTCAGTAACGACAGACCACATCTCCCCGGCTGGAGCGATCCCCGGATCTGAGCCAGCTGGATCCTACTTGCGCAAGAACAGCGTTGAGGTCAAAGATTTCAATACCTTCGGTTCGCGTCGTGGGAACCACGAGATCATGATGCGTGGCACCTTCGGCAACGTGCGTATCAAGAACCTTCTTCTCGAAGGGCAGGAAGGCGGCCACACGATCCACTTCCCCACCGAAGAGGTTCTCCCGATCTACAAAGCTGCAATGCGATACCGTGAGGCCGGAACACCATTAGTGGTACTCGCTGGGCGGGAGTACGGGACCGGAAGTTCACGTGACTGGGCAGCAAAAGGCACGGACCTCCTAGGCGTGCGTGCGGTTATAGCGGAAAGCTACGAGAGGATTCACCGGAGTAACCTCGTCGGAATGGGGGTCTTGCCCCTTGAATACGAGGACGGTACAACGGCTGAAAGCCTTGGACTCACTGGACACGAAACATTCGATATTTCTGGTGTGGCCGATGGACTCGAACCAGGAGATACCGTCGAGGTAGTAGCTACCAAGAACGACGGATCAAAAACTCGCTTCACCGCAAAAGCCAGACTCGATTCAGACATCGATGTCGAGTATTATTACAATCGTGGCATACTCCAGACCGTTCTTAGAAAGATGGCCAGAGGCGAGATGTGATGGTGTCCAGTTTCTGCTCCTCCCGTAGGGCAATGGGAGGTCCAAGCACTTCGTGGAGGATGACCGCCCTCCTCAGCGCATCGGGATCCATCAGCCCAAGCTGACTCCGCACGACCGAGACATCCTGATCCGAATAGCCCAGTCCGAAGTGCTTGGACGGTGCTCGCTCCGAGGGATCGGTTCCATACTCTGGGTGAGTGCTGTGGATTATGTGGGATGATCTCTCAGACCGGGGTTTCCGACTCTCTTGAACAGGCTCCGGATCCGGAACAGATGTCCTCTTGACGGTAGTCTTCCCCACTGCCAACCCCGTGATCTCCGCCCAAAGGTCACGCGGTATGATCTCGGAGGCCTCGCGCTCTCGTGCAGAGTCGGAGGTGTCGACAGTGTAATCCGACTCCACCGGGACCGGGCTCGGGGCCCGCTTATTCTTACGCCCTCTTCCGAGTAGAGACCCAAAAACAAACCAAAGGAGGATCCCTACGTAGAAGAGTACTTCAATATCCATTGATACGTGCGCCTACTCTGGTTGTGATGGGGTGGATGGTGTGGTTTCGTCGTCCGAGCCCGCGATGGCTGTCCGCATCGCCGTGTCCGCCTCGATATTACCGTAGCGCATGTAGTCCATCACACCGAGATGACCCTCTCGGAATGCATCGGCGAGTGCGAGGGGCACCTGCGCCTCAGCCTTCACAACTTCCGCCTTCATCTCAACTACTAGGGCCGACATCTCTTGCTCCCGGGCAACTGCCATCGCACGTCGCTCTTCCGCCCGCGCCTGAGCTACCCGCTTATCGGCTTCTGCCTGATCAGTCTGGAGCTCGGCCCCGATGTTCTTGCCTACATCGACATCCGCGATATCGATAGACAGAATCTCGAAGGCTGTCCCTGAATCAAGCCCTTTCCCGAGAACCGTCTTCGAGATCTGATCCGGGTTCTCGAGCACATCCGCATGTGTCTGCGCTGAACCAATCGTGGACACGATGCCCTCCCCCACTCGGGCGAGAATCGTCTCCTCACCGGCACCCCCCACGAGGCGGTCGATGTTTGCACGCACCGTGACACGGGCGATCGCTATAAGCTGGATCCCGTCTTTTGCCATCGCCGCTACTTTCGGGGTATTGATGACCTTTGGGATGACCGAGACCTGTACCGCCTCGAGAACGTCACGACCAGCTAGGTCGATAGCGGCTGCTTGGTTGAAGCTGAGCTCGATCGATGCTTTGTCTGCGCTGATGAGCGCACCTACGACACGGTCAACCCGACCACCTGCCAGGTAATGCGCTTCAAGTTCGTTGATGTCCAGGTCGAGCCCGGCCTTGGTCGCCGTGATCAGCGGACGAACTATGGCGGGCGGAGAAACCTTTCGCAGTCTCATTCCAATGAGCGAACCGATCCCAACTTGGACACTTGCTGAGATCGCCTCGATCCACAGGCGAACCGGGATCGCCCAAAGGATGATCGAGATAAAAATGAATATCCCGATAGTGAGGATGAACGGAAAAATAAGTGCCGTGTCTTCCATGTCTCTACTCCAATATGTGTATGCCGCCTTACAACGCTTAGGCTTCCTCGACCTCTTGTTGCTCTGCGATAGATCTCACTATGTGACGATAACCTTCAGCGCTAAGAACCCTAACTGGCGTCCCTGCACTAATCCATTCCGATTCCGAGACGACATCGATACGCTCGTCTCCAATGAGAGCGGTTCCCGCAGGTCGCAAGTCCGTGATCGCGGTACCGCTCTTTCCGACTAGGTCACTCCTGACCTCGGCCGACTCATAGCCAATCGCGCTAGCCGTCCTCGCTAACAGAAATATGCCACTCTCTGCCAGTCGAGAGCTACTCGGTAAGGTGCGAACAAGTACCCAGGCCGAGCAAATCAACAGTAGCGCGGATGTAGTAAGAACCCAAGCCGCCCGTGTGAAATCCGGCATTGTTGGAATATTGCCCAGCAGACTCATGTAGAGTCCAGTGAGAATCGCCACGATCCCGGCCACCCCAAAGAGCCCGAAACCCGGGACAATGAAAGCTTCTATCCCCAGAAGCACGAGGCCGGCCCCAACAATGAGTACGTCCTCTAGACCAGCCAGACCCACAATCATATTCGAGCCAAAGAATAGGGCCAGGCAAGTAATTCCCACCGCCCCAGCTAGGCCGAAAGAAGGTGTCCTGATCTCAGCTAAGAGTCCCAGGAACCCTAGCGATAGGAGGAACGGGGACACCAGTGAACTGGAAAAGAAACGCACAAGACGCTCTGCCCAATTCAAGTCGGGAGTCACAACCCTCGCGCTCTCTTGACCAAGCTCACGAAGTAGCGCGTCCAGGTCCTCGATCTCTTCCGCGTACCCTATCGCGACCGCTTCTTCAGTCGTCAACGTAAGTAGCTTCCCTTTCTCCACGATGCCATCGATTTCGATATCTTCATCGACCATTGCGGCGGCAACCTCAGGCTCAAGTCCATGAGATTCCGCAAGCGCCCTCATTTGGCTTCGCATGGCCGAAACGATTTTTTCTGGTGCCTTCGTCCCAGTACCGTCGACGGGTGTCGCTGCTCCAATCACAGATCCCGGTCGCATGTAGATGCGGCTTGTCGAGAGAGCGATCAACGCACCTGCAGAGTAAGCCCGGCGATTAACTAGAGCATAGACAGGTACCTCGGAGTCCGTCAGGGCATCGGAGATGGTCTCCGCGGCGTCTACACGGCCTCCCGGGGTATCGATATCGAGTATCAAGGCAGCCGCACCTACCTCAGCTGCTTCCTGGACAGTCCTCTGAATGTAGGGGGCAAGACCCAGTTCAATTTCTCCGGTTACCGGAATACGGTACACAATACTTTCGTTCTGTAAGGGTATCGGAACTGCGATGGCTCCAAGCGTAACCGCGATAGCCATGAAAACCACGAACTGACGACTCATTTTCCAACTCCCGCCTCACGCTCGTTTTTCAGCACGCTCACCTTACCTTGCCCGTGTTGGCTGGACCCTTTGCCTCGTAAGCGTGACGAATCGTGCTTACTCTATCCGGCTCTTGCAACACATGAGGAGCGCGGCAAGCGATCCTGGTGGGAAGCATAAGATGGATCATATCACTAACTTCGCGTACCATGGAACTCGCGCCAACCCGTGTGTATACGGAGCCGCTTGACTAAAGCCAAAATTCAGGGGATACCGATGTCTAATGAGGTGCTGATCCACTATGAAGTGCGTGCCAAAGTCGCGATCCTAACGCTTGACGATCCTCCCGCGAACACCTACACGCACGAGATGATGCGACAGCTGGATGACCACATCATCCAGGCGCGGTTCGATAAGGGAGTTGAGGTGATCGTGATCACAGGCGCAGGGGGCAAATTCTTCTGCGCGGGGGCGAATATTGGGATGCTCTCTGAAGCAGATCCAGATTGGAAATACTGCTTCTGCTTGCATGCGAACGAAACCCTGAACCGTCTAGAGCATACCCCGAAGCTGGTGATTGCGGCACTGAACGGGCACACGGTGGGTGGTGGTCTCGAAATTGCGATGGCGGCCGACATCCGAATCGCCCGTAGGGACGCCGGAAAGGTCGGCTTACCCGAGGTAGCGCTGGGGGTGCTCCCGGGGACCGGCGGCACTCAGCGGCTGGTCCGCCTTGTTGGGAAATCCAGGGCGATTCAGATGATGACGGAGGGTTCCACCTTCGGATTCGATAGGGCGCTCGAACTCGGAATAGTCAATGAGATCTATGACCACGAAGATCACGAATCCTTTCTCGCCGCAGTGTTGAACTATGCTTCCAAGTTCACCACACCGGGTAAGGCAACGAAGGCCGTCGGACTCATCAAGCGCTCGGCCCAGACCGGTTCGGAAATGCCCTTCGAGCTTGCGCTCACCTTGGAACGAGAGCTTCAAGCGCAACTTTTCGCGAGCCTCGATGCGAAAGAGGGGCTTGATGCCTATGTCGAGAAGCGCAACCCGGAGTTTCGGGGTCAGTAGACGCGGGAGTGTTCTGGAGTTGAGCCTCAGTTCGTTCAGGGCTCTATCTCTATTGCTTCCACACGGAGGCAAGATCGGTGATAGAAAATGCCTGAAGCTTGGATCATCGATGGTGTCGTCAGAACCCCCATCGGATGGCATGGTGGAACGCTAGCTCCCGTGAGACCTGATGACCTCGCAGCAATCACAATAGAAGCGCTAATCAACCGAACGGGCATCGATCCCGGAACGATCGATGCCCGTCCTCTAGCTGATGGAACGTGACCTGCGCTTTGGGATCACGCAGCACCTAATACGATGCCGTGAAGTCGGAGCCACTCGCTCCCCCAAGTTGTTGCTTACAATGGTGATGGAGGACAAGCACGTGAAAAAAAGAGCACTCAGGGATTCAAACAGGGGGAGTAAATCATGAGCGATGTGCCGGTGCTACTGCATGACCGTGACGGGTACGTCGCGATCATCACATTGAATCGACCTGAAAAGATGAATGCGCTTAACGCTGAGTTGAGAGATGCGCTGCTGCACAAGCTCGACGAACTCGAGCGTGATGACGAGGTTCGAGCAGTTGTCATCCACGGTGCTGGCAACAAGGCGTTCGTAGCAGGAGCTGATATCAACGAATTCGCGGCCCGTTCACCAGAAGAGCAACGGGAAGCTTTCCTTGGGCGACGCATCTACGAGGGCGTAGCAGATTTCGATAAGCCAATAATCGCGGCTATCCATGGGTTCTGCATCGGTGGTGGCTGCGAGTTAGCACTGGCATGTGATGTTCGCGTGGCCGATCGAACCACGCGGATCAGCCAGGCTGAGATCCGGATTGGACTGATCCCTGGCGGTGGAGGCACCCAGCGTCTCGCCCGACTCGTGGGACGCGGATGGACAACGATCATGTCCTTGACCGGAGATTTCGTCGAGGCCGAAGATGCTTATCGTATAGGCTTGATCGATGTGCTCGTCGAAGAAGGCCAGCACTTGGAACGGGCACTCGAATTGGCAACCAAGATGACTCGGTGGAGCCCTGTAGCCGTCCGCCTCGCGAAGGATGCGATCCGGGTTGCATTCGAGAAACCTCTTGCCGACGGACTCAATTACGAAAGAGACCGCTTCCTCGATGCCTTTGAGTCGGATGACGGTCGGGAGGGGGTCCTGGCTTTTGTCGAGAAGCGTAAACCTCAATTCAAGGGACGTTAGACGTCTGATGAGTCTAAGAACCGCCCGAGTCCTCACCTGCATATACCTTGCGTTAGCGATGTTCTTTGTTACCTGGCCCGGCCTAGTGCCGTTTGCACGCATCGAGCCACTCGTTCTGGGCCTACCGTTCTCGATGGCGTGGATAGCCGGATGGATCGCGGGAAGCGTCTTCGTCCTCTATGGGCTTGACCGAGTTGAGCGCCGACACCGCGATGGAGAGGACTCCTGATGGAGCAATGGGTCGTCGTATCAATCATCGTAGGAGCGTACCTCGCTCTGACGCTTACCATCGGGCTCCTCGCTGGGCGGAAGTCATCGGATAGCGTTACGGGCTATGTGGCCGCCGACCGGAGTTTTGGCCTGCTCGTGATGTACTTCGTAACGGGTGCCTCGGTCTTCAGTGCGTTCGCCTTCTTGGGGGGACCTGGATGGGCGTACTCTCGAGGAGCAGCCGCGTTCTATATCCTCGCGTACGGTGCACTCGGGATGGCCCCGTTCTATTGGATCGGCCCCAGGGCAGCAGCGTTGGGGCGTAAGTTCGGATACGTGACGCAGGCCCAACTCGTAGTGGGCAGGTTTCCCTCACGGAGCCTTTCGGCACTTATCGCGACCCTAAGCCTGATTGCGTTCATTCCGTACATCACACTCCAGATCCGGGGTGCTGGCATTGTGATCGAGGCGGTAACGGAGGGGCACGTTCCTATCTGGCTTGGTTCGCTCCTAGCATATGGCATCGTCATCTTTTACGTGTTGGCATCAGGAGCAATGGCGGTAGGCTGGACGAATACGTTTCAGGGCGTGTTCATGGTGGTGATCGCGTGGTCGCTGGGTTTATACCTTCCGTATCGACTCTATGGCGGCGTTACACCGATGTTTGAGCAGATCATCGACGCCCGACCGGACATGCTCATCCCACCGGGCCTCACTGCCACCGGGGAGCCTTGGAGCTGGGGAGCTTACTCGACTTTTATCTTAGTTAGCGCGGTCGGGCTAATGATGTGGCCCCATCTCTTCATGAAGGCATTCACTGCCAAAGATGATGACACGATGCGCCGCACCGTAATTCTCTTCCCGACGTTTCAACTTTTCCTTATCCCGGTCTTCTTGATTGGCTTCTCAGGCGTACTCTTCAGCGGCGGGCCTCCATCAGCAGACTTTATACTGCCCTACATGATACTTGAGACAGGTCTACCTGCTGTGGTGGTAGGCCTATTCTGTGCAGGTGCGCTATCGGCATCGATGTCGACTGGTGACGCTCTTCTTCATGCCTCGGCCTCGGTCGTTGTCGAGGACGGGGTAAACCAGTTCATGCAGTTAGATGACCGTCAACAGCGGCTCCTAATGCGTATACTGGTGCTCGTGACCGGTGCGACGGCCTATTACTTCGCACAAGATGCTGAGAGTTCGCTTGTCCTACTACTCGCTACCGCCTACGGGGTTATCTCCCAGCTCGCACCACCGGTCATATCAGCGATGTACTGGAGACGCGCAACCACAAACGGCGTCCTAGCAGGTCTGTTGGCGGGAACTGCCACTTCGGTCTTCTTCTATCTCAACCCTGACCTTAAGCCTTTCGATATGCACGAAGGCATCTTGGGCTTGATCGTGCACATACCCGTTTTACTCGCCGTAAGCTTCATGACTCCGACCCAGAGTGAAAAGCATTTGGAAGGGTTCTTCTCTTAAGCGGGTAGGCACTTCCAGTTTTTCCTGGACAAAGGACTAGCCTGACCTCGCACCCACAAACTGAGGGGTTAGTCGTCGGCCCTGCGGATGCCCGGCCCTCTTGCGAGTGCGGCGACGACCCTCTGTGAGTCACCAACCGGCACGCGCACTCCATAAACTTCAGTTGGAGGTGTGACAGCCTGCACTAAGTGTGGGTTTAGGTCCTTGAGAATCCCTACATCGATCTCTAGTGCAGATGCTACACGCCGGAGCGTGGTTCCACCCGGCACGAAAACCAGATCGAAAGCGTACCGCTCAGTCGAGTTGACTACGAAGCCGTAAGCAGATGCATTCTTGGCCAGTATTGCTGCCGCGATGAGTCGGGGAACATACTCCCTCGTCTCCTTCGGCAAGTGGTCAACAATTTCCCAGTATAGGTTCTCGTCTCCTACTCTCCCGTCGGCATATCTCCTCAAGACTCGTTCGACCCTTCCTGGGCCCGCGTTGTACGCTGCAGCCGCCAGATACCAGGAGCCGAAGCGTCCGTGTAACCAATGCAGATAGTCCAATGCGGCTTCAGTTGCACCGATAGGGTCACGCCGCTCATCCACGTAGCTGTCAACCCGCAGCCCGTACTGGAGCGCTGTCGGACTCATGAACTGCCAGAGGCCTACGGCCGAAGCATTGGATATGGCCCGTGGCTTGAGACCTGATTCCATCATAGCCAGGTATAGGAGGTCTTCCGGCATGCCCCTAGCCCGTAGTGCATCACGCACCAGTTCACCATAAGTACCACGTCTATTTAGGAATACCTCGAAGTCTGACTTCAGTACTGTATGGAATAGATCGATCCACCGCTCAACACGCTCATTGACGTGTAGTGGAAGCTCAGCCTGCAATGCCTCGACCTCAGTTGGGTGGGTCTGAGTGGCTTCCGGAACGGTCTTATCTCCACTCACAAAAAAGACCGGAGTGAACACCAGGGGTATCAGATACCACCAGCTATTCATGCGACGCAGGTGCTCCGTGTTTTTCTTGCTAGACATACTCAACCTCCAACTAGCTAAACC
>DCAD01000029.1:33435-113411 GCA_002311875.1 Gemmatimonadales bacterium UBA1142
CAAACGTCGAGTCGGTTGCGAGCGCGCAGGACTTCAAGGCGCTTGAAAGCGGAAAGAGGGAAAAGATCCGGCCGAGCGCAGTAATCCGCCCGGGCCCAGAGGACCTCTTGGAGAATTACTCCGACGGGTAAACTGAAATGACGCTACGAGCGCGAATGCGCTCAAATTTCACAACGCCATCGACTTGCGAGAAGAGTGTATCATCCCTACCACGGCCAACGTTGCGACCCGGGTGGAAGCGCGTGCCGCGCTGGCGCACCAAGATTCCCCCAGCACGGACAGGTTGCCCCCCAAAGCGTTTTACACCTAGGTGATTCGGGTTGCTGTCCCGGCCGTTTCTGCTGGATCCCCCAGCTTTCTTGTGTGCCATATGATTATCCTTCTGTCAAACTAAATCGACCCAGTAGCTCAAGCGACGATCTCGTCGACCCTGATCTCCGTGAAATTCTGACGGTGACCCTGCTTTTTCCGGTAACCCTTCCTCCGTTTCCGTTTGAAGACGATCAGTTTCTTACTGCGGCCATGCCGAATCACCTCGGCTTTGACCAACGCACCATCGACGATAGGAGTGCCAACTTTCACATTCTCCCCACCGTCTGCAGCCAAGAGTACATGGTCAAACGTCACCGAGTCCCCAGGCTCGACGTCGAGCGACGGGATGCGGAGACGAGCGCCGGGCTCAGCTCGAAAATGTTTTCCACCAGTCTGGAACACCGCGTACATATATATTTCCTGAAGTCTTACTAAATGGCCTTCGATCCAAGGCCCGTAACTATCGACAGGTCAGGAAAATTGGTCAAGGCACAACCGCAAAGACTCAGGCTACCGCATACTTGCCGGTGACATCGGTCTCAGAAGGTCCTGAGAGAAGCCTGAACTCATCCAAACCCATAAGTGGGTCATCACGGAAATTCAGGTCTAGACGAGTGCGGCTACGAAGTGTCTTCAATAGCCCTCGTTCCTCCTCGATCACCCTGAGAGCAACCTCCGGGTGTAGCCGCACGACAATCCTTTTTTCTTCCTTGGCAGAGGCCACTCGCCGAAGGCTCCGCTCAATCTGGCGCAACACCGTCGCCGGCGTGTACACACGTCCAACGCCCCTGCAAGACGTGCACACCGAAGTCAGCGAGTTAAAGAGTGAAGGGCGCACACGCTGTCGGGTCATTTCGATTAGCCCAAGGTTCGATACTTCAAACGCTTTGGTCCGAGCGCGATCACGGCCAAGGTGGATTCTGAGTTCGTTAAGAACCTTGTCACGATGATCCTGTGATTCCATGTCGATGAAGTCCGCAACTATGATTCCACCGATATCACGCAGCCGTAGCTGTTTTGCTATCTCGCGCGCCGCTTCCAGGTTGGTCTGCAAAATTGTTTTCTCAGGGTCCTTTTTCTTGCCCTTACCTGTGAAGCGACCGGTGTTGACGTCGATCGACACGAGGGCCTCGGTCGGCTCAATTACGATGTGCCCACCGGACTTGAGATGAACCTTTCTCTCGAAAGCCCTCTGGATCTCTTCCCCGACACCGTATTTGTCGAAAAGAGGCTCCTGACCCTCGTGTAAGTGCACCCGATCACGGAGTTCTGGATCTACACTTTTCACGTACTCCAAAACCTCATTGTAAATAGCCTTGGAATCGATCCGCACGGCTTCGAACTTGTCGCTGAACAGATCCCGGATCACCCCACTGATCAGCTGTGCCTCACGATGCACCGCAGCTGGAGCGCTCTGGGACTCCGAACTGGCCAAGACTTTGGTCCAGCGCTGGCGGAGCCGTTTAAACTCCTTCTCCAACTTCTTTTCAGTGACCTCCTCACTAACAGTCCGAATTATGATTCCACCACTGTCGCGTGGAAGAATCTTTTTCGCTATCTGGCGTAGCTTCGCGCGCTGGACTCTGTCTTCTATTCGGCGGCTCACGCCGACATTCTCTGAATACGGCATATAGACCAGGAAGCGACCTGGAAGAGAAACTTGGGCTGTGACCCTTGGGCCCTTTGACCCGATAGGCTCTTTGGTCACCTGGACTAGGAGGCTCTGACCCTTCCGGATATGGTCCTGGATCGGCGGATACTTCCTCGCTCGAGGACGACCCCTACGACCTCCCTTTTCGTTCTCCTCTTGGGAATCTTCATCGTATATCAAATCGGAGGCGTGCAGAAACCCCGCTTTCTCCGTCCCTATATTGACGAATGCCGCTTGGATGCCCGGAAGCACAGCTTCCACACGACCGAGGAAGATATCCCCAATGATTCGGTCCTGGTCGGGGCGTTCCAGCATGACCTCGACAAGCTTTTCGTCTTCCAGGAGCACAACCCAAGACTCCCTAGGCATCGCGCTCACGAGGATTTCTCTCCTCAAGATTCTCTCCGTTTGTTTAGTCACTCCTGCGTCACCCGAACCGGCACCGTCCGCGTGCCGAATCCCCCGCCTAGGCCTCTAGGCAACGGATCCGGCCACCGGCCAGTATCCGGAGCGCCGGGCGCGGTTAGGTCGGTGTCCTAGGGTCGTGATCACCCAGTGGCCACCGGCCCCCTACCGCAGCAGGTCGACTCCAAGTTTTTCCTTCAAAGTTTGTCTTTACCGCTTCACCCTCTCCTTAGAGCGCATGCGGTGAAGCCATCGTCAGTTGCTCTTACTCTGTTCAGCTAAGCTGTGTTGAAAGATAACTGAACTAAGAATCTTGCTCGTGACTCATCCCATATCAGCGATCAAGACGCCATGCACAAGCAGGCCTTAGTTTTGTTTGGATTTGGCGAAAAGCGTGACAGTCGGGCTTCTCATGATACAGCAAATCCTCTTCGCGGAAACTAACGCAGAATGGATTAGAGTCTGCATCGGGAACTTACGGCGGGGCTATTTCACTAGACGCAGCAGCCTGTATGGCGTAAACAGAATCCCTGGCGCCTCTCGGGTCAGATAAGCCTCTCGGGTCCGGGATCATTATCCTCACTAGAACTCAGATCCAGTTCCCTAGAGGAAGCGGAGGGCAGGAAGCGGATAAAGATCCCCGCCATGAGAATGATGATCGCCAACCCCGTCATCCAGTGTTCATCTAAGTAGATTCCGGCCAAGGCCAAAACGGCACCAGCCAAGAAGATACCGACTCTCCATTCCAAGAATCGATCAGAGCTGCGGGAGCGGTCTAGAAAAAGGTACAGGTGTGTCTCCTAATCGTTATGAATTCTGACGACAGATGGCTTCATGGTCCGACGGTGGACCCACAGGACCTAGTACATCACAATCCCAGTGTATGTGTGGTGCGGCCCCACCCATTTGAAACGATTCCGCGCGATATCCTGTCTGGTTCACTGCGATTCATCCTGGATTTGGAATGGCCCTAAATGAGGACCAGGATTATTCAGGGAAGCGCGGAGAAGCACGCCCAGAGCGTCACGCAGTTCTTCGGGTAAGAGGATAGCGTCGACGAACCCTCGAGCCGCAGCAAAACGTGCGTCGAGTTCCTCTTCGTACTCAGCACGCATCTGGTCCATTTCAGTGGTCAACTCAGGCCCAGGATCCAAGCCCTGGTTTCTGATTGCCTGCAGTTGGGCGCTGAAGATGGCCATCACCGCGCTCTCGCTTTCCATAACTCCCATCCGGCCAGTGGGTAGCGACAAAACGAAATCTGGATCGAATCCCTGCCCCCCCATCGCATAGTATCCTGCCCCCGAAGCGTGGTTGAGGGTCAGCACGATCTTGGGGACCTTCGCAGTAGCCATTGCCTCCACAAATTCAGCACTTGCTCGGATGACTCCCGAATGCTCCGCTTCGGCTCCAACCATGAAGCCCGAAACATCCTGGACAAACAAAATCGGTGTGTCGTACCGATTCATGGTTTCAATGAAATACGCCACCTTCCGAGCACTAGCCGTATAGACGATGCCCCCGAAACGAATAGGGCCTTCATCGGAACTCTTGAATGTGCCACGAGCGTTCGCGATCACTCCTATCCGGTAGCCGGCGAGGAAACCGGTCCCACAGATAATCTCTTGGGCATGGTCAGCCTGGAACTCCTGGAGTGGTTCCCCATCCAGGATACACTCAAGGATCGCTTGCATGTCAGAAGGCTGTCGGTGGTCATCGGGTATCAAGTCGTAGAGTTCGTATGCAAGTCTCTGGGGAGGTGTCGCGGTCCGGTCAACGGAAGATTTCGGTAAAGGAAGCTCGTGAACCAACTTCCGCAGGCGTTTTACACACTCCTCGTCACTCGCAACTACGTAGTGTGCCACAGCACTGACTTCTACATGGGCCCTCGCGCCACCCAACTCCTCTGTGTCCACCATCTGACCTGTAACACTTCTTGCCAGATCTGGGCTCCCAAACCCCATAAACGAGGTGCCCTCAACCATGAGAATGACGTCCGATAGTGCTGGGAGATATACTCCAGCGGCGAGGCACGGCCCCATGACGGCCGCCAGCTGCGGTATCCGGAGGTAGCGGCGCATCACCGAGTTGTAGTAGAAGATTCGAGCTGCACCGTACTGGCCTGGAAAAACTCCACTCCGATATGGAAGGTGCACTCCCACCGAGTCGATGAGGTAGATGATCGGGATGCGGCATCGCATCGCGACCTCCTGTGCCCTAAGAATCTTGGTGATCGTTTCAGGCCACCACGCCCCACCTCTGACGGTTGCGTCATTTGCAACAACCATAACATCCCGTCCTGAGACACAACCCACCGTCGTGACGACGCCCGCTCCGGGTGCCTGCCCGTCGTAGAGGTCGTGTGCAATTAGCAGTCCCAGTTCGACTGTCGGCTTGTTCTCATCAAAGAGGAGACGCAGCCTCTCACGCGCAGTGAGCTTCCCCTGTCCGTGCTGGTGCTCTATCCCTCCAGTTCCACCCCCCTCGTATAGACGCTCCCTAAGCTCTCGGATTTCGAGGGACAGCTCAGCCATCCGTCCGGAGGGTTTGCGTGGGGCTTTTGGGGTCACCGCAAGGGGTTCATTCGGCTCAAAACGTATCCTGCCCTACGAACCAGTTTTGAATGTAATCGATGACTTCAGTGGTCGGGGTTCCCGGCCCAAAGAGCCTCCCAACACCCTGACTCTCGAGAGCCTCTATATCCTCCACCGGGATAATCCCACCACCGGTGAGCAGAATACGGTTTGCGCCGGCTCCGTCCAGAAGTTCCCTGACCTTGGGAAAAAGCGTCATGTGGGCTCCGGAGAGAATTGACATTGCAACAACGTGCACGTCTTCCTGCACAGCTGCGTTCACGATCATTTCTGGAGTCTGATGGAGGCCGGTGTATATCACCTCGAATCCAGCATCCCGAAGGGCACTCGCAATCACTTTGGCACCACGGTCATGTCCGTCCAGGCCAGGTTTGGCGACGAGTACTCGGATTTTTTGATCGATATTTAGCATCAAAAGAATACAGGCTCTTTATAGGAATCAAATACGTCCTCCATAGCCCGTCGGATCTCGTAGAGAGTGCAGTACACCCTCGCACATTCCAGGATTCGAGGAACCAGGTTCTCTCCGGTTCGGCTTGATTCTTGAAGCTCCCTTAACCTGCGTTCGACGGCTTCAGGATCCCGGTGTGCTCTCAGGTCAGCCATTTGGGCCACCTGACTTTCTTCGATCACCGGGTCTATACGAAGGGTCTCGATCTCGTCTTCCTCCGAACCTTCAGTGAAGCGGTTCACGCCCACCACCACTCGGTCACCCGCCTCGACTTCTCGCTGCTGGAGCATAGCCGACATTGAAATTTCCCTCTGGAACCAGCCTTCTTCGATCGCTGGAACCACCCCACCCAAGCAATCAATCTCTTCGAAGATCGCCAGCGCATCCCGCTCTAACTCGTCGGTCAATGCCTCTAAGAAGTACGACCCGGCCAGGGGGTCGATCGTGTTCGTCACACCGGACTCAAATGCTAGGACCTGTTGGGTTCTGAGTGCAATTCGGACTGACTTCTCTGTGGGCAAGGCCAGTGTCTCGTCCATAGAATTTGTGTGCAGGGACTGCGTACCGCCAAGCGCAGCAGCCATCGCCTGGTAGGCAACCCGGACAATGTTGTTCTCTGGCTGCTGGGCAGTCAGGGTAACGCCAGCTGTTTGCGCATGCGTTCGAAGACGCCAAGACTCAGGATTCTTAGCCTGGTATTTCTCTCGCATCATACGAGCCCAGATTCTTCTCGCTGCTCGGAACTTCGCGATCTCCTCAAAAAAATCGTTGTGCACATCAAAAAAGAAAGACAGATGTGGAGAGAAAGAATCCACATCCAAGCCTCGGGCGATAGCTCTTTCGACGTACTCAAAACCGTTCCTGAGCGTAAACGCTAACTCCTGGGATGCGGTCGCCCCAGCTTCCCGAATGTGATAGCCTGAAATCGAGATCGGGTTGTAGTTAGGTGTGTTTTCGCTACACCACTCGAACATGTCTACAATACACCGTATCGCCGGCTCCGGTGGGAATATCCATGCATGTTGAGCTTGGTATTCTTTGAGAATATCGTTCTGCACCGTACCACGAAGTACTCTTGGAGAAACCCCCTGCTTCTCAGCAGCCGCCACGTAGAAACAGAACAGGATGATCGCAGGGCCATTGATCGTCATCGACACTGAAACCTCGTTCAGAGGGATCCCTTCGAAAAGCCGCTCCATGTCATGGAGTGATGAGATCGCCACTCCGCACACGCCAACTTCTCCAAGGGAACGAGGGTGATCGGAATCGAATCCCATAAGAGTTGGAAAATCGAAAGCGACAGAAAGTCCCGTCTGTCCCTGTTTCAAGAGGTACTTATAGCGCTCATTCGTCTCCTTGGCAGTCCCGAATCCAGCAAACTGGCGTTTGGTCCAAAGTCGAGTACGGTACATCGTGCTGTAGGGCCCGCGTGTGAACGGGTACTCCCCCGGGAAGCCGAGAGCATCCTGATACTGGGAGGCACTTCGATCGAGCGGAGTATAAAGCGGCTTTATTTCACGACCGGAGACCGTCGAAAAAAGAGAGTCTCGCTCCTGAGCTTGAGCGTAGCTCTGCTCCCAACGACTAAGGCGCTCCCTTAACTCAGAGAGCTCAGCCTCCTGCTCTCTTAGTAAAACCAGGAGTTCCGATGAACCCGAAGCTTCTTTCTCGATCGTCGACATGACTCCCCTCTTGTTCGTCAACAACAGTACCTAATTAGTAAGTGGCTAACCCAAGAAGAAAAACATGTCCCCAGAACTTACAAGGGGTCAACGTAAGAGTCGGTTCACGATATCCCAGGCAACGGAGTACGGTGTGTCTTTACCCTTTTGAATTCGGTCCAAACCCTGGTCTAATACAGCAAGTAGGGCATCGGAATGCCATGCTGTTCTGCGCAGCTCGCGATCCACGACGTCCTGGATGCGGACTTTCCCGCGGGCTCGCCTCCGCTCTTCGAGTTCACCGGACTCTTCAAGCCAGGAACGATGGGCTTCGATCATATCCATCAGATGTTCCACGCCTTCTCCACTTTGAGCTACGGTCGAGAGTACCGGCGGCGACCAACCTGGACCTTTGAACTCCTCACCAGACTCCTTTCTCCTGATCCGATCCAAATCAAGACCGTGGTAAACAGGCTCACTTTCAAGCACTGTGCCCACCCTCAAGTGCAATCCCTGCCGGAGATCTTTAACAAGCCGGTCAGCACCCGGGCGGTCCGCCTTGTTGACGACGAAGATATCGGCAATCTCCATGAGACCGGCTTTCATGGCCTGGATGGCGTCCCCCGATTCCGGCACCAGCACAACAATCACAGTGTCGGCAGCTGCAGTGATCTCAATCTGTGTCTGGCCTACCCCAACGGTCTCGACTAACACGCGATCGAAACCGAAAGCGTCCATAAGATCTATGACCTCTTTGGTCGTAGTAGCGAGACCACCGAGCGAACCTCTCGTAGCCATCGATCGGATGAAAATCCCTGGATCAGTTGCGAGGTCACTCATCCTGATTCGATCACCGAGGAGCGCACCACCCGAATACGGAGAAGTCGGGTCGACAGCCACGACTCCAAGCTGCTCGTTCCGAGTTCTCCAGATCGTCGCTACCACGGACAGCAGGCTAGATTTTCCAGCTCCGGGGGGTCCAGTGAAGCCTATGCGGGCTGCGCTAGGGCCAACTCGCAATACTTCGTGAAGAAAGTCCTCGAACCCTGGACGCTCGTTCTCCACAAGCGAAATCGCCCGCCCTAGAGCGACAGCTTCTGCCGCATGGAATCGCTCGAGCAACTCTGCCAGCGCAGATTCAAGGGGACCAGTTACCGCATTCATCTCATCTTCACTCGTTCCGCTGGACCCCTCTAGGTGTTGAATCGGATTCGACACAGGGCGGGCTTGGACAAACAAGACCACGTTGAACGCCGGAACTCAGATGTAAGACAACAGCGACCCTCCGCAACACACCGTTCACGCTCTTGTCCCTGTTAGGGTTGGACGCGCGGAATCACAGCAGCAGATGCGAGGCCAGCCAGAGTAATAGGAAGAATCCTAAGAGATCAGTGAGCGTATGCACGAATACTGAGGAGGCAATCGAGGGATCGATTCCGGCACGGTCGAGTCTAGTAGGGATGAACGCTCCCGCAAAACCGGCAACGATCTGATTGCCCCACATCGCAAGCAGAACAACCAGTCCAAGCATCACGTTCCCGTCGATCAGGAACGCAAGCAGAGCAATCCCGACTCCGAGAACTGCACCGTTGACAAGACCTACCAAGATCTCCTTAGCGACGAAGCCCCGAGCGGATCCGGATCCCTGAAGGGTGATACGGCGGATCGTCACAGCCAGTGACTGGGTGCCAGAGCTACCACCCATCGCCGCTATGATCGGTGCAAGGAACGCCAGAGTCAGCTCCTTTTCTATCAAATCCTTGAAGACGAGGATGACTGACGCGGCTATTGCTGCTGTAGCAAGATTCAACATCAGCCAAGGGAGGCGTGTACGCACTGACTGCACCCAGGTGTGCTTCAGTTCATCCTCGTCCGTGACACCCGCAAGCATCAAGATGTCCTCGGTCTGTTCTGATTCGATCACTTTGATGACGTCATCAAAGGTGATGCGGCCAAGAAGCACGCCTTCGTCCGTCACCACCGGTATTGCTGCCAAATTGTAGCGGCCGAGAAGTTTCCCAACCTGTTCTTGATCTTCATCCGGCGACACAGTCACGCTCGGCTCTTCTACGAGTGCTTTGATGCTAGCTCCCGGATCCGCAACCACCAGATCGTCCAATCTCATCGTGCCCAGAAGCCGGCGCTCCTGATCGATCACGAAAACCGTGTAAAAATCCTCGACATCCCTGCCCAGGATGCGAACCTGTCGGATCGCCTCATCAGCCGTTAGGGAGGCCTCCACCTCAACGAGCTCGGTCGTCATGAGCCCCCCAGCTGTCTCCTCATCGTAGCGTAATAGGCGTTTGATATCTCCAGCTTCGTCAACCGGAAGCGTTGCTAGAGTCTTCCTCTGGTCGTCGGGTTCCAGCTCCCCGATGAGGTCCGTAGCGTCGTCATCCGGGAGTGCTCGAAGGAATTCGGCGATCTTTTCTGCTGGGAGAGCTGCTAAGAGTTGGGCACGATCCTCACCCTCAGCCATCTCTACCAAGGCTTGAGATGCCAGTGGCGTCGGGAGCATGCACAAGATCTCCACCCGATACTCCTCGGCCAGTGATTCTATCAGGTCAGCAAGATCCGACGGGTGCAATCCTGCGGCCTGATCAGAGACTAATCGGAGTTGGCCGGTGCCTGTGAGTTCGTCGAGTTGTTCCCGCAGCTGCTTGATCTCTTGTGCGGACCTCTTCATTGGTGGACCTGGGAGTTTGTGGGTCTGCGGTCACCATCACAGCGGAGGCTACTGTAGCGCTCTACAGTCCATCTAAGGCGCTGGAAGATCCCCGACCCGGTCACCCCCCGCAAGGCTCAGATCTGGAAGCTACTCGAAGTCGGTGAGTACCTGACAAACAAGTCTTTCCTGGACTTGGAACATAGGACTTGTAAAACGGGTTGAGTCTTTTGGGTGATCATGCCCTAAGACATGCAGTGCGCCATGAACCACCAATCTCACAAGCTCTTCGTCGAGCGGTACTTCATGCTCCTTAGCCTGACGACCCGCCTGATCCACGCACACGTACACATCCCCAAGTGGCAGCTCTCTTGTACCCATGGAAAACGCTAGCACATCCGTTCGAACATCACGGCCGAGGTACCTGGCATTCAACTCCCTCATCTCCTGATCCCCAATCAGGGTTACCGAAAACTCACCGGACCGACCGTCTTCGATCAGAGTCCGACGGATCGCTGTCTCCAATAGCAAGCACGGGGCATCCCTGTAAGGACCAAGATTGACTTGGATGTCCAAGAAAAGCGTCCGTGATCAGCCGGATGAGCCCTCTGCCGGGCTCTCCCCTTCAGCGGGCCCATCCAGAGTGGATGGTTCGTCCTTGTCATCGGTAGTATCCGTGAGGTGTCGCGTCGCCGGGTATTCGATCCGACGGTGCATCACGCCCGAAAGGATCTTTACGAACTCGGCCTTCACATCAGCTACCTCACGCAAGGTAAGCGGGGCCTCTTCAAGCTGGCGGTCAGCAATCTTGCCGTCCACAACCGTATCGATCAAATCTTGCAGCCGGCGTACCGTCGGTTCTTGCATAGCACGAGTCGCAGACTCACAGGAATCTGCAAGCATCACGATCGCCGCTTCCTTTGATCGGGGCTTTGGCCCCGGATAAGAAAATCTTTCTGAATCAATCTCCCCATCCATCTCCTCGCGCGCCTTCTCGAAAAAGAAACCGATCCGCTGAGTGCCGTGATGCTCGAGGATAAACTGGGAGATTACCTCGGGAACTTTAGCCTCCCGGGCAAGCTGTACACCTTCGGTAACGTGCTCACGCACAATCTCCGCTGACGTGCTTGCTTTGAGCTTGTCGTGTGGATTCCGTCCCTCGGGTTGATTCTCCACGAAGTAGTGAGGTTTGAGCATCTTCCCCACGTCATGGTAGTAGGCACCCACTCGACTAAGCAGCCCATTCGCTCCAATAGCAGTCGCTGCGCCTTCTGACAAATTTGCAACGTTAATCGTGTGCGCATATGTACCAGGAGCCTCCGAGGAGAGTCTCCTAAGCAACGGACGAGTGGGATCCGCCCACTCCAGAAGCGTTTGATCCGTGGTGATACCTGTGAACCACTCAAAAACAGAGAGACAGCCCATCGCAAGTAAAACGGACACTGCAGCGTTACTTCCCGCGAAAAGGGCATCCCAAGCCACGTCAGGCATAGGTCGAGAAGTTACCAATCCGAGGCTTATAAGCATCAGTCCGGCTACCGAAGCGATGATCGCAATTGAGACCCACCAATCCGAGCGCCGTCGCAGTACCCTAACACTGAAAGCCGCCGCCGAACCTCCAGCCGCAATCAAGAGGAACGTGTCGTATGAAGCAAAGGGCTCCAGTCTACCAGTGATTGCCGCAATAACAAGCACAAGGAACAGCGACATTCGGGTATCCCACAGAACCGCGACAGGAAGAGCGACAAACGCAATCGGAAGCAACTCTGCTCGGCTGATGGCTACAGCTGCAAAAAAATAGGCAGTGACAAGCAACGCAATCAGCATGAGCCAATGGAACGTGGCGTAGACTTTGGGGCGGTTAAAGAAGACCAGAAGACCAAAAAGCCCCAGCAGCATCAAGTTGATTAACCCCGTCCCAAAGACAGCTCCGACCGCCAACTCCTGGCCCTGTATGAGACCACGGTTGCGGCGCTCAACTTCGTATGCGCGGAGGTGCTCACGCACTTCAGGGCCAATCGGATCTCCTTGCCTTGCGATCGCCTGGCCCTCAAGAAAGTCTTGCTTGACCGTTTCAACCGACCTAGCAGCAGCATCACGGTCCATCTCAGTCGCCACAACATTGAGTACGTAGCTGTATTCGATGTGGTGGAGTAGAACGAGATTCAATAGGTCCAATGCCGATGGAGGTGTCCCTGGAGGTAGCAGCAGTGCGGCCTCATTCAAGAAGTCCCGGGTCGTCAGCACCTCGGTAATCTGAGCAGTACGCTCAACCGAATCGTTCTCACGAATCGTAACTCGTGTTGTAGTCAAGTTTGCTACCCTACCAGCTTCGACAACACCATTTGCTATGATCTCACGTGCCGCACGGGATGCAGAACTGCGGAAAGCATTCCGTGCTGTGTCACCCATGATGTAGTCAACTTGTGCAGGCGTCGCGATAATGCTGCTAGCCTGAAGAATCTCTTCGAATCTGACTCGGTCACTTGCGGTCGCCGCCGAGTCCAGCTCCTCAAAGAAGCGGTCGAGCCGGACCACCATCGTGTCCGCAGCATTAGGGTCCACATCGAACGTGCGCGGCACCGCCTCCATGGCAAGTTGTCGTTCAATGTCGAGTTCGGATGCGGACTTTGGCACACTAAAGGCGACTTCCGCGATTACGTCATCAGGGGCCACACCCCAATCTTCAAAAGGAAGGGAGTCATCGCTCCCCGACGGTGGGAAAAGGGCGGTCACCAGGACTGTGAGGGTAATCAGCAACAGGACTCTCGAACCGTGATGAAGAAACCTCTTCCCCCTTGAGTCTCCTGGTTTACCTGAGAGGCTACGGAACATGCTACTGGTCTCGTTTAGCTCGCTCACGTGTCGGACCCTTTCTTCTCCTGCGGAGCTTCCGCATAAGCCTTAATGATGTCCTTGACCAGCCGATGACGGATCACATCCTTAGCATCCAGGTAGATGATCGAGATCCCGTCTATGTCAGAGAGAATACGCTCGACCTCGAGCAGGCCTGAATAGTCCCTCCTTGGTAGATCAATTTGGGTCTTGTCACCCGTGATGACGACTTGAGAGTTCAACCCCAGGCGCGTGAGGAACATTTTCATCTGCGCAGTGGTGGCATTCTGAGCCTCATCCAGAATTACAAATGCGTCGGAAAGCGTTCGGCCGCGCATGTAGGCTAGCGGCGCAATCTCTATTGTTGAGTCGTCGAGGGCGCGTCTCATGCGGTCACTAGGCATCATGTCTTCGAGAGCATCATAGAGGGGCCTAAGGTAGGGATCGACCTTCTCCTGGAGGTCCCCTGGGAGGAATCCAAGGTGCTCCCCAGCTTCCACAGCGGGACGAGCCAGGATGATCCGCCGAACATGTTTCTTGTAAAGAGCATCTACAGCGCACGCCACTGCCAGATAAGTCTTACCGGTCCCTGCGGGTCCTATACCAATAACGATGTCATTTTTGGTGATCGCTTCCATGTACACGCGCTGCCCATCAGACTTCGGAGAGATAACCCGTCGCGACCCCGGTAGAGCGATCCTAATCATGTCTTCGGCAGGCATGATACCGTCGTCTCCCAGGACGGCGACTCCATCCGCAAAACGTGCGAGATCCGGCACATCAAAGGGTACACGAAGTTTGGATAGCTCGATTATGTGCTGCACCACTGGGACAGCGCGTTTAACAGAAGACTGAGAACCCGAGAGGATCAATTCGTCACCACGCATCACTACACGGATTCCGAACAAGCTCCTTAGCTCCTGAATGTTTCGATCATTAACGCCAGTCAGCATCAAAAGATCAGCACCCTGAGCATCTAGCCTGTGCTCCACGATTGTTTCGCCGTTCGCCAATTTTTCTCCTGAAGGTGGAAGGCTGAGCCTGACCGTCCTACCCTTACCCTTCCGAACTCTCGAGGATCGTCAAACCGAGCTCTGAAAGCTCTGAGTTGCCCACCAAAGCAGGTGCACCTTCGTATAAAGCTCGAGCAGCAGTGGTTTTGGGAAAAGCTATGACGTCCCTGAGACTCTCGGACTTCGAGAATCTTTGTACGATTCGGTCCATACCGAGCGCTATTCCGCCATGCGGTGGTGCACCGGCTGACAGCGCCTTGAGGAGAAAGCCAAATTTCTGCTCAATTTCCTCATCCCTCATCCCTAAGGCTCGAAGAACTCGACGCTGAAGTTCGGGTTGATAAACCCTGATGCTTCCTGATCCCAGTTCGCTGCCGTTATAGACGAGATCGTAGGCAGTACCTCGGACCGAGACCGGATCTGACTCAAGCAGTTCAATGTCATCCAAGTGAGGCATGACGAATGGATGATGGCTTGGTGTAATCTCGCCATCCCTCACATCGAATAACGGGAAGTCGGTTACCCAAAGCCAAGAATGCTTGTGTTCTGGAGAAAGCTCAATCGTTGCGATGGCCTCGGAACGAACTGCGGCGAGAACCGGAGAGGTTAGTGAGTCCGGCCCAAACGCCACGATCGCGAGATCTCCGGGAACTAGCCCCATCGCTAACGAATGTTCAGGGGCCAAGAACTTCCCAAGTGGGCCTGAAGCTCCATCTCTTGTTTGCTTGGCCCACAACAATCCAGGTGCACCAGCCTCTTTTGCCCTTGACTCTATAGCAGCGATCTGCCGCCTGGATAGTTGCGCTCCACCGGCGAGGCGCAATCCACGAACCCGAGCACCGGCCTCGACTGCTGAGTCGATCATATCAAAGCCTAAGCTGGAAGTGGCTTGGGTCCAATCAGCAATCTCCAACTCGTATCGGAGGTCCGGACAATCCGAACCATAGCGCTCCATCGCTTCTGCCCAAGTAAGCCTGGGAAAAGGCCGTGAGATATCGATCCCAGCGAGATCCGCCAAGCGTAGCATGAGCCCCTCGATCCAGGAGAGGATATCCTCAGATTCGACGAAGGAGGCTTCTAGGTCGATTTGTGTGAACTCAGGCTGGCGGTCTGAACGCAAATCCTCATCACGGAAACAGCGTGCGATCTGGAAGTAACGGTCGAAACCGGAAACCATCAGTATCTGTTTATAAATCTGAGGGCTCTGAGGCAGCGCATAGAACTCGCCATGGTGCACGCGACTGGGCACCAAATAGTCACGAGCCCCTTCTGGTGTCGCCTTCGTAAGGATCGGTGTTTCAACTTCGACAAAGCCACATTCGTCTAGGTAATTCCGGGTTGCGAGAATCAGTTTATGCCTCAATACCAGCGTGTCCTGGAGTTCACGCCGTCTGAGATCGAGCACTCGGTGCTTAAGCCGGAGTTCCTCTGAAGGAAGTTCGTCCTCCGGCCCCCGATAGACCGGTATCGCTGGAGTCTGTGCGTCCGAAAACAACTCTAAAGATGTGGCATGGACCTCTACTTCCCCGGTTTCCAGATCTGGGTTCTGTGCGCCCTGGGGTCTTGGAACGACAATCCCTTTAATCTGGATGACATCCTCTTGACCCAATCCACGTGCATCCTCCAGAGAAGCTTCCTCCGTCCAATCAGGCCCGAAAGACACCTGTACCAGGCCACTCCTGTCCCTAAGGTCAACGAAAAGCAACCCACCCAAGTCTCTTCGTCGGTGTACCCAACCTGCCAATGTTACTTCACTTCCCGCGTGGCTAGCTCTTAGGCGGCCCACCATTCGGGAGCGGAGTTGGGTACGCTCAATCGATGTTTCGGACATAATCAGCCGTTTTAGTCAGTATTGACGGTGCCCTAATACCCTTAAATCAAGCGTTGTGAGCAACCACCACGCAAAAGCGTACCCTAGAAGAACTCCGACCGCATCAGCCGACAGGTCGGCGACAGAAAGGTCCCTCCCCGGTACGAAAGACTGGTGCCACTCATCGCTCGCTCCATACAGGACCCCGACTGCGATCACGGTCCAGTGTGCCAAACCATTCTTACTACTTAACCGACCGTACTGTAGCATCGCTCCAAGTACGGAATACAAGGCCACATGAATGACCTTATCATTAACGGGAAACGAGAAAGGAAACGAGGACAAATCCGAATACGATAACGAACTCAACAAGAACAGGACCGTCATCCACGCAACGGTGGGGGCCCAGGCAATCAGCTGACGGGTCACTCGGGTCGGAATCTGCCTCGCCTTCAGCGGGTGGTGGTGGACGGCTAAGTTAAGCTCGCCCGCAGAGCGATTCAAGAAACAATAGGCTGCTCCGCCCTCCACTCACCCATGTCTAAACACCCGAACACTGATCTCCTGTCTTTGGAGCCCGAAGGCTTGGTACGGGCCCTTGAAAGCCATTTTCGACAACGAGACCAGCCGGTCTACCGAATTGGGCAAGTCCGACGATGGTTATATGAAGGCCTCTCAGCTTCGATTGATGAGATGACAGACCTTCCACTGAGCGAGAGGGACGCATTAAAACACTTTTTCACCCTCACACAGCTAGAAAAGGCTCGTGTTGAGGTGAGCCAGGACGGGACAGTCAAGCACCTCTGGCGCCTCTCAGACGGGGAGTTTGTCGAGTCAGTTCTGATCCCCACCAAAAAGCGACTTACCCTTTGTATCTCTTCGCAAGCCGGATGCGCGATGGGGTGCACATTTTGTGCGACCGGTTGGGGTGGTTTCCAACGGCAGCTTACGGCTGGCGAGATCGTGTCCCAGTACGCTGCTTCGAGGCGCTGGGCTGAGAAGCATCTCGGGGACACGATCTCGAACATAGTATACATGGGAATGGGAGAGCCTCTCTCGAACCGTAAGGCAGTCCATCACTCCCTCTCCATCCTGAACCAGGGATACGGAGTCGGTGCACGTAGGATCACCGTGTCAACGGTAGGAGTCGTCCCTGGTATCCTAGAACTCGCCGAACGACCCGAACAGTTCCGACTGGCGCTGTCCCTTCATGCGCCAATAAGCGACCTGCGTTTACGTCTTATTCCCTTAGAGAAGCGTCATCCACTTCCCGAAGTGCTCTCAGCACTGAAACGCTTTAATGAATCGGGGGGAAAGAGGATCACTTTCGAGTACACGATGATCCGTGGGGTGAATGATGCCTCAGAGCTCATAGCTCCACTGGCCGACCTGGCGTTGAGCGTCGGTGCCTACGTTAACCTTATCCCCTTCAACCCAATCCCGTACCAGAATTGGGAGTCATCTGAGCACCATCGAATCAAGGACTTCGCCAAAAACCTCCAAAGACGGGGAGTTCCAGCAGCTATACGTGAGACTCGAGGACAGGATATCGATGCCGCTTGTGGTCAGCTGAGAGCTCACACGCTCGTCCAGCTTGAGGGGTCTAGAGAACGGGAACATTGAGAGTGGCCTTGAGTTGGCTGAACCATCCTGGCTTAATGGATTCCGCGAGCGATGCGGTCCCACCGGATTTCGCGTAGCCAAGGAAATGGCCTGAACGAATCCCTATCGTAAGAGAAGTATGTGAAAACGACCCGCCCCTCTAGCCGCCAACCCTCCAACAGCCCCCAATAGCGTGAGTCGAGGCTAGTTTCGCGATTGTCACCCATCATGAAATACCGGTCCTCAGGAATGAAGAGTGGACCCCAGTTGTCTCTGGTAGGTTCATAGGTCGATCGATCGACTCCAGACAACAGGTAGTCCGGCTGCCATTCCATCCAGGGCGGGATTCCTCCCTCGTCCGCACGGTTTGTGTGCTTCACATAGGGCTCCGCTAGAGGCTCCCCATTCAGAAAGAGCATCTGATCTCGCATCTCTAACGTGTCACCCGGCATGCCGATCAGGCGCTTCACCAGCTTAATCTCCGTTTCGTGCGGCGGATCAAAGACAATTACGTCACCCCGTCTCGGCGATGAATACCCCGGGATACGCACGTCCGTTAATGGTATCCGCGAGCCGATGGCGGCCCTATTGGCGACCAACATGTCACCTACGAGCAGAGTGTCTTCCATCGATCCGGATGTGATGACGAAAGTCTGCAACAGAAAAGACCTGAGGAAAAAGAAAAGCACTACCGCGATGAGAATGGACTTGACCCATTCGATCACTGCATTGGGCTGGGTCTCAACCGAGTTCAATTCGTCACCGGCAGTCGCCATTCGGGTCCCAGCCCTAGTCTTTTCTGTCTTGTTCTTAGACGTATTGAAGGCATCGATTCTACCTACCTATGAAGCCCTAGTAGTGTTCTAGCGTCGTAGCCAACCCCGAGGGTCCCACCACAAAGTAGTGATTTCCTTAGATTGGCTGCTATCGACAGGGAGTAGCCATTGGCTACCAAGTAGCACCGAGATATCAAGATATAGGTTCGAGTCAGGCTCGCTCCGGACATTACGAATTCCCAGTACCGCCGCAACTGACTGGGCTGGGTTAGAATTCTCAACCCGGTCTACAACTACGGACTCCACCCGGCTAAAAGAACTCGCATTCCCAAACCAGACTACGTCAAAACCAGCAGAGCGAAGGGCAGCAGTGGCCTTCCGGGCCACCCCGGAAACGCCACCCGCATTAAGAACTTCGACCCTTACTCGTCCATCCACGACAGGTTGGTCAACGGCAGAGGCTTCAGCTCGTGGAGCCGACTCATCTGGCAGCTGGAGAAGTATTACGACTCCTACTACTGCTACGAAAACGGAGATACCCACGACGACTAGCCGAATAAATAGTTTCAAAGACCGTTCACCAGGGCGTCCCAGAAACCGACGGTCTCCGGAAAAAGCTGCAGACCATGCTCAATAGAATAAGTGATCCGGGCCGCAACGATTTCAGTGGTGACGTCATTGAGCTCCTCAGGCATCCGTGCACGCAAGCGCTCACACCACTCCACCTTGATCATCCGCCCAGGTTCCAAGAAGTCTGCGCTGTACAATGCACGGCCAAGTCCATTCAGGGACTCATGACCAATTGAGTGGTAGGTGACCGCTCCGAGTAGCTCGTCATCTAGAATCCCTTCCAAGCGCAGTCTCTCTGCGACCGCCGGGCCATGGAGCATGTCAGGAGGCAAAATTCTGAGTCCAGAAGGAAGCTTGAGCCTAAGGGTTTCCGGATGATTCTCACGAAGTGCGTCGTGAAGGTATCCGGTGGCTCGCCAGCGAGCTGTATCAATAGCTGAGAGATGAAGAGATACCGCCCAATCGCCGAGTAGCGACGAAACACCAGCCATGTGTTCGTAGCGTGTTGGAGTAACTGTGCTCCAATCTGGCAACCGTCCCTTGGCGGCGGCCTCTATGATGGGGTGTAGTCTTTTTCTCACGGGGAAACATGGCAAGGATCAACCCGCTACGGGAAGCCCTAGACGGAAGAGGAAGTCCTTTTCGGTCACTACCTTCAGACTGTTACGTCTCCCAAGAACGTTTTGGGACTTCAGCCTCTGTCCATCCCGATCCTAAGGCTCTGGAGAAAATCAGCACCAGCATCAATCCCACCTTTATCCAGCGCCTGGATCAGGGCGCTCCCAACGACAACACCGTCCGCCACCGCGGCAACTGAAGCTGCCTGCTCAGGTGTCGAGATCCCAAAGCCGACTGCCACCGGCAGTGAGACAACCGATCGAATCCGGTCCAACTCCTCTGTGAGGGACTTGCGCAGTTCCGCACGCGCCCCTGTCACGCCAGTTCGGGATATGTAGTACACGAAGCCAGATCCTCCATGCGTTACTTTAGTGATCCTCTCAAACCGGGTCGTCGGAGCGATGAGCCGAATTAGTGCGAGCGGAGATTCGGAGATCGTCGCCTCCACCTTGGGATCGGCCCCGGTCGGGAGGTCCGTAAGAAGAATGCCGTTCGCACCAGCTGCAACTGCGTCGGAGAGAAACGCTTCCAATCCATAAGCTAGAATTGGATTCAGGTAGCTAAAAAGCACCACTGGGGCGTCATTGCCCGCCCGGAATGCTCGGAGGTCAGCGAGAACTGAGGCGACGGTCGTGCCGTTCTGCAGTGCCTCGAACGATGAGCGCTGGATTGTAGGCCCATCCGCTAGAGGGTCAGAGAAAGGGATACCTAGTTCGATCACGTCTGCACCGACATCCGTGAGCCGTTCGAGCAACGGAATCGTCACGTCACGATTGGGATAACCAGCAGTCACGAATGGTATTAATGCAGCCCTGCCCTGCGATCCCAGCAACTTGAAAGTCTTCGAGATCAATACATCATCATCCGTAGTTGAGGGGCTCCGTTATAGTGCAACTAAGGTGTCCATCATCGTTTCTTCGCCTAGGTGATAGCCACGGATCTCATCAGATAAGCGGCTCACTACCCTCGATCTGGGCGACATGTGATACATCCTTATCGCCCCTTCCAGAGAGACAGACTACGACGGGACCCTCGTCCCGGTATTTCGCACCAAAGTCGAGGACATAAGCAATGGCATGAGCGGATTCCAGCGCCGGAATAATTCCTTCTAGTTGGGAAAGTCGGTGAAAAGCCTTCAGCGCATCTTGATCTGTAACCGCGGTATATTCAGCGCGACCTATATCCTTTAGATAGGAGTGTTCTGGACCGACGCCCGGGTAGTCGAGCCCTGCGGAAACCGAGTGCGCTGGTGAGACCTGCCCATCCGCGTCTTGTAAGAGGTAGCTCAGCGAGCCATGGAGAACACCTGGCCGACCCACCGCAAGTGATGCTGCATGTTGCCCAGTCTCTATACCTGTCCCCGCAGCCTCTACCCCGATTAACCGGACCTCTTTGTCCGAAAGGAATGGATGAAATATCCCGATGGCGTTCGAACCTCCTCCGACGCATGCGACAACGGCAGACGGAAGCCGACCAGTAACTTCAAGAATCTGTTCTCGTGTCTCTCGCCCAATGACAGTTTGGAAGTCTCTTACCATTCGAGGAAACGGATCCGGACCCACAACTGACCCTATGATGTAGTGGGTTGTTTCTACATTTGTTACCCAATCGCGGATCGCTTCATTGGTCGCGTCCTTGAGCGTGCGTGTACCCGAACCCACAACTCTGACTTCAGCTCCGAGCAGCTTCATACGGTACACATTGAGGGCCTGGCGCTCAACATCCTCCTCACCCATGTAGACGATGCATTCCAAATCGAATAGGGCGCACGCAGTCGCGGTCGCAACCCCATGCTGCCCAGCTCCAGTTTCGGCGATGATGCGGCGCTTACCCATCCTGATGGCTAGCAACGCCTGACCAATCGTGTTGTTTATCTTGTGAGCACCAGTGTGGTTGAGGTCTTCCCGTTTCAAGTAGATTGAGGGGTGTGCAGCCTCCTCTCCCAGACGCTCTGCATGGTAGAGAGCAGTGGGACGACCTGCGAAGTTACTGAGCAGAAAGTCAACCTTGGACACGAAACTCTGGTCTGAGGCGGCTGCGTCGTACTCGGCGCTGAGTTCCTCAAGGGCTCCGATTAGGGTTTCCGGCACGTATCGGCCCCCAAAGGGGCCGAATCGATTCATTCGAGCCGGTGTTTCAGCGCTCACCTAATGTCTCCTCCGCGTGAGAGAGAAGTCACTCCTGAGTCATATTGCCGGCTAGCTCTAGCCACCTCGATAAAGCGGCGCATTAGCTCAGGGTCCTTACAGCCTTGTAGCGACTCGACGCCGGATGAAACATCCAATACGTCTGGCTGAAAGCGAACTGCAGCGTCTGCCACGTTCTCGGGTGTAAGACCTCCAGCCAGAATGAAGTGAGCCTCAGAAGGGAGAGGTTCACGTATAACTCTCGGATCAAGTGCCAGTTTAACACCCGCCCCACCGATAACCCCTTCTTTCCAACCTTCCAGCAGGAACCCGTCCACCAAGTTACCACAAGCATCGGCCACACGTCGGATGTCATCCATTGACCGAGCGCGAATTCCCTTCCAAATGAGCCAGTCCCCCCGGCGACGTATCTCTTGTATTACGGCGGTGGGCTCATCACCATGAAGTTGCACAACGGCCGCCCCAATCTCTTCGGCCGCAGATATCGAATTCTCTAGGTTCTCGTCCACGAGAACCGCAACCTTTGGAGAACGTACACCTTCGACTAGGGCCCGGGCTTCGAGCAGCCTTACCGTTCGGGAAAATCCTGAGGAGAGAACAAAACCGAGAAAGTCTGCTCCAAGCTCGTCAGCTAGCAAAATATCTTCTCTTCGCTGTAGACCGCAGATCTTAACGAGCGGGGGATCAGCCATGGGCTCGCTCCGTGCGTGCTACCTGTGCCATCTCGTGTGCAGCTGCTCCGGGATCGGGAGATCTAAGTAGCGACTCACCGACTAGTATTGCATCGATCCCTACCGCGCTGAGTCGATCCACGTCTCGAGTAACACGGATACCGCTTTCGGATACCACCAACACATCCTCCGGGACCCCCTCTAATAGTCGGATTGTCGTATCCAAGTCAGTCGTAAAAGTCGCAAGGTCTCGGTTGTTGATGCCTATGATCTGGGCTCCTGCATCCAAAGCACGCCTCAGTTCACGCTCATCGTGTACCTCCACAAGAGCCGACATGCCGAGTCCTGCAGCCTCAGCCATCAAGCTTCTAAGAACCGCATCGTCCAAGATACGAACGATCAGTAGGACAGCGTCCGCTCCGGCGGCTCGACCTTCCACAACTTGCAAAGGATCAAGTGTGAAGTCCTTACGCAGGATTGGCAGGTTGGTTGCTTCCCGTGCAACTCGTAAGTCTTCAAGGGAGCCACCGAAGTAAGGGGCATCGGTGAGAACACTCAATGCAGCTGCCCCCGCTTCCTCATAGGATCGTGAGAGTGTTTCTAGCTCCAGGTGGGGACGAATCAGGCCAGCACCCGGTGAGCGGCGCTTACATTCCGCAATTAGAGACACGCGTTCAGGGGACCTAATTACACTCAGAAAATCACGGATAGGAGGAGAATCAACGACCTTTGCCTCAAGCCCCCTCGCCTGAGTTCGAAGCGCGGCAACTTCTCCGCGCTTCTTTTCTACAATCTCCGCGAGGATGCCGGGAAGTGAGTCAGCACATTGCGTTTCGGGCAACGTTCGGGTATCCTTACTTCGGTGCCTATTCGGGTTATTAACCGTACGGAGGGTGCGAACCATGCCCCTGACGAAGCGTCAGAAGGAAATCCTTGACTACATCGGAGGCTTCATTGGCGACAGAGGGTATGCACCGAGCTTTGAGGAGATCGCCGAATTTTTCGGGTACTCCTCGCTCGCAACGGTCCACGAGCACCTTAGCAATCTGGAGCGCAAGGGCTACATAAGGAAGTCCTATAACGAGAGTCGGTCGGTCGAACTCGTAAGCCAGGATCACGGAGAGCTCTCTATTGAGCTTCCCCTACTCGGTGCGATTGCTGCGGGACTCCCCATCGAAGCAGTGACCGACAACGAAACTCTTACGGTGCCACCTGATATGGTCCGGAGAAGAAAAGACAACTATGTCCTCCGGGTCGAGGGTAACTCCATGATCGAGGAGCAGATTCGGGATGGGGACTACATCGTGGTCCAGGCTCAGGAAAGCGCTGAAGATGGACAAATGGTGGTAGCCCTAGTGTCGGGTGAATCTGCTACCGTAAAGAAGCTATATCGGGAGGCCGGAAACCAGATCCGTCTGCAGCCCGCGAATCCCACCATGGGCTCAATCATGGTGGACGCGGATGAGGTTCAGGTCCAGGGAGTGGTCGTCGGCGTCATCCGTAAGTACTGAAAATACTCTTTGGAGCTGACCACTCCTCGAGCCTCTGTCACACGTTGCTTGCTGTCCTCAGGCGTTCCAGTGCAGCAGCAGCAGCACCCGAATCGATACTGGATGTAGCAAGGCTGACACCTTCCTGCAGTGAAGCTGACTGACCACCTACCGTGATCGCTGCCGCGGCATTAAGCAATACGGCCGTCCGGGCTCCCCCCTCGTGTCCTGCAAGAACGCTCTGGATGACCGAAGCGTTGTACTCAGGATCACCGCCAGCAAGAGATTCGAGAGTGGCCGGCTCAAGCCCAAGTAGCTCTGGTGTTACTTCGTACTCAACGATCCCAGAATCCGATAACTCAGAGATATACGTGACCCCTGATGGACTGATTTCATCCATGCCCGGATCGCCATGTACGACAAGAGCTCGCAAATGTCCGATCTCCTGTAGAGCCCTTGCCACCAGGCCACGCAAGCGAGGGTCTGCCACACCCATGACCTGTCGGAGAGCTCCTGCCGGATTGGTGAGAGGTCCCAGGATATTCATGATTGTGGTGATCCCCAACTCTCGACGGACGGGTCCGACATAGCGCATAGCAGGGTGTAGGAGAGGTGCGAACATAAAGACGATACCCTCCTCCTCCAGGATCTCCGCCATTCTTTCGGGCGTGAGATTGATGTCCACTCCAAGTGCCTCAAGCACGTCAGCACTTCCACTTCGTGAAGTGAACGACCGATTGCCGTGCTTCGCGATGGGAATGCCTGCCCCAGCGGCAACCAATGCAGCTGCCGTGGAGATGTTAAACGTGGTGACCACCCCTCCACCCGTACCGGCTGTATCGACCAATCTTCCAGGATCTGATGAACGCACCGATACCATGGCTTTCCGGAGTGCACGAACTCCTCCGGCAATTTCGGTATGATTAGCACCTTTCGTCCGTAATCCCGTCAGGAGACCTGCCATTTCAACCTCTGAGGCGGACCCGTCCATAAATCGATCAAACGCCGCCTCGGACTCCGCCGCAGTTAGGTTTACCCCTTCGACAACCTTTCCTATCAGGTCTACCAGCTGGACATTCCCAACCTTTTCGGACACGCTCGTTCTCCCGGGTTCGGATACCATCGCTCTTGATTGAAATCCTAAGCATCACACGGTCTTTCAGCTAATCCGCTGGGTTTGTGATACGCTTGACATCAACCCCTTCAGATCTACCTTCTTGCGGTGGAATCCCCGCAAGATGTACGACTAAGGCTCACTGTCCATTACGACGGATTGGCGTTCCACGGCTGGCAGTCTCAACCAGACCGGAGAACTGTACAAGGGGAACTCCTGTCGGCCCTAAGCAACCTGGCTGACAGGTCAGTTTCTATCATCGGAGCCGGTCGCACCGATACTGGCGTGCACGCAACAGGTCAAGTCGCGTGTGTGGACATGCCTGCGTCATGGACCCCAGAAAATCTTCGGCGATCCCTTAACGCGCTACTACCACCCGAAATCTGGATCAAGTCCTCAAGTATAGCTCAGCCGGACTTTCATCCTCGGTACGATGCCATAGCCCGAACCTATCGATATCAGGTGGGGATTGAACCCAAAGCGCGTTCTCCGTTTCATGCACGAACCTGTTGGGTGCTTGAAAATCAACTCGACCATGAACTCCTAGAATCCGGAGCCGGAGAACTCGTGGGGAAACACTCCTTCGAAGCATTCGCAAAGTCAGGCCAACCTGAGCGGGGTTATCACTGTAGTGTCTCCGCGGCGAATTGGAGTCATTGGGACCTCGGTTTCCGCTTTGAAATCACAGCCAATCGCTACCTTCACCGTATGGTTCGGTATCTGGTCGGAACAATGGTCGACATCGCTCGAGGAAAACGCCACAAGGAGGACCTCGGCAGGCTTCTCCGCACTGAGCCAGGTCCTACCACGTCACCACCCGCACCACCCAAGGGTCTCTTCTTAGTGCACGTGCAGTACCCCGAGCACTCTGCATTGCCCCAAGTTCCCAGAGCCCCCTCAAAGAGCACGGCTAACGTATGAAGATTTTCTTGGACACTGCTGACGTTGGAGAAATCCACCGGGCGTCAGACGCAGGACTTATCGACGGAATCACGACGAATCCTTCCCTTATCTCCAAGATCGCTGGAAACCGTGATCCTAAAGAGATTTACCTTGAGATCTGTGAGATCGTCGACGGCCCGGTCAGTCTGGAAGTCGTTGCGATTGAACGCGCGAGAATGGTGGAAGAAGGCAGAAAACTTGCGGGAATTCACGAGAATGCTGTGGTGAAGGTTCCCCTCACAGAGGATGGCCTAAAAGCTTGCCGGGACCTCGTCAGCACCGGGATCCGCGTGAATGTCACCCTGTGCTTCTCAGCCTCGCAGGCGTTGTTCGCTGCTAAGGCAGGCGCAAGCTACATATCACCATTTGTTGGTCGAATCGATGACATCTCAGGGGAGGGCATGCAGCTCATCCATCAGATTCGCCAGATCTATGATGGCTATGGTTATGCTACTGAGATTCTAGCCGCCTCTATCAGGCACCCTCTGCACGTTGTGGAGTCGATGACACTTGGTGCTGATTGCTGCACGATTCCGCCCAAAGTCTTATGGCAGTTGGTTGAACACCCTTTGACGGACAGAGGACTGGAAGCTTTTCTGGCGGACTGGGACAAGTCGGGAGCTGAACTCTGAGCGAAGTCAGCCCCGGATTGGGCTCGGTATAAAGGAGGACGCAGAAGAGTGAAAATTGTTAGAGGTCGGTCGGTAAGAGGATTCTGTATTGAGTGCATCCCGTTGTTACTACTGGTAGGATGCGCGCCCGACACCGATCGGGATCAAGCACCTGATGCTGGCTTGGATACTCCACCGCTGCTTGCCGAACTAACCTCAGTGTCTGCCCCGTTAGCGGTCGTCACTGAGCCACACCAGGAGAGCACGTCGCGCCCCACGGACGAACTCCCCCAGAGCCGCAGTACAGCAATCGTCCAGGCAGCGAACCGTGTCGCCCCAGCTGTCGTGAGCATTAGCGTGATTCGTACTAGAAGCACGAGAGCCACGTCAATGTGGGAGAGTTTCTTCATGCCGCCTCAAAGGAGAAGCGCAGGCTTCGGGTCAGGCGTAATTGTGCGCAGCGATGGTATCGTGCTAACCAATGACCATGTCATCGCTAATGCCGAACAGATTCTAGTGACTCTTCCAGGCGGAGGTGACTTTGACGCAGAATTGATCGGTACCGACCCACTCGCGGATATCGCGGTACTAGTTATAGAAGGGGAAAACCTACCGGTCGCTCCCCTGGGAACGGTTGAAGGCCTCATGATCGGGGAGTGGGCTATCGCCATCGGGAATCCACTTGGGACGCAAGCTGCCGACACTGAGCCAACTGTCACGGCAGGGGTGATCTCCGCATTAAACCGCAACATCGTGCCGTCTGCGTATAGAGAATCTGCGAATAATGAAGGGTTCTACCTCGGCATGATCCAGACAGACGCCTCGATTAATCCCGGCAACTCGGGTGGACCACTGGTCAATGCAGCTGGAGAGGTCATCGGGATCAATACATCAATCATATCTCGTAGCGGTGGCAGCGAGGGGTTAGGCTTTGCGATTCCGATTGACAGAGCCCTGAAGATCACTGACGATTTGCTGCGCCTCGGAGAGGTTCAACGGGCCTGGGTTGGGCTCGAAGTGGAACCGGTAGAGGCGGACGCTTGGGGTCGCACACGAGGAGTTCGCATCGCAAGGGTCGCTCCAAGCTCGCCCGGAGATCGAGCCGCATTCAAGCCCGGAGATCGACTTCTCGCAGTCAATGGTCGCGCGCTTACGGGTCCTCTGGATTTCGAAGGCGCTCTCTTAGATCTCCGATCTGGGGATCGTCTCGAAATAGAAGTCGATGGACAATCCCAGTTGATCTTGCTGGAAGCTGAGCGGTTCCCGTCGATTATAGCTGAACGTGTTACAGTTTTGATGGATCTCGAACTCGTGACCGTGACGCCAGAGATCATCGGGGAGCGTGACATTAGCAGTGAACAGGGTGCATTAGTCACCGGGGTCTCCGACCAACTCTCTCGCCAACTCGGCATTAGAGTTGGCGACGTAATCATCGGTATCAACCAGACTGTCGTCGTAACCGCTGGTGAGGTCGCCTCTATATTTGATTCTTTGGGCGGCAGCGGGAGAATCACGTTGCACTTCGAGCGTAACGGAGGCTACAACATGCGTCAGTTCTACTGGAGACGATGAGCGTGAAGGGTATGAACCGCTATATACACCCCCTCACGGATCGATACGCCTCCCCGCAGATGCAAGAGGTCTTCTCACCGATCCGGAAGTTCGGTACCTGGCGTCGGCTTTGGTTAGCGCTCGCAGAGTCGCAGGCTGAACTCGGCCTGAACATTTCTGACGAGGCACTGACGCAGATGCGTGCGGCACTGGACACGATTGACCTGGAAGCAGCAGCCGAGTATGAGCGCCGATTCCGTCATGATGTCATGGCGCATGTGCACCTCTTCGGGGACGCAGCACCAGCTGCTAGGGCTGTGATTCACCTAGGAGCTACCAGCGCTTTCATCGGCGACAACACCGATCTAATTCTCCACCGTGAAGCGCTGCTACTGACTCTGAACCGAGTCGTGCGTTGTATTTCGGCCCTCGCGATTTTCGCGGAAGACTACGCCTCCCTTCCGACCCTGGCCTACACGCACTTCCAGCCAGCTCAACCTACGACCGTCGGCAAACGCGCAACCCTTTGGGGCCAGGATTTACTTCTAGATCTCGAAGAACTTGAACACCGAATCTCATCGCTTCGATTCAGGGGTGTTCGGGGCACAACCGGTACGCAGGCCTCCTTCCTAGAACTGTTCAATGGGGATCACGGTAAGGTTGATGCCTTAGACGCAGCAGTCGGACTGCGTATGGGCTTCGAAAGCAGCTACTCATTGAGTGGGCAGACATACCCTCGCAAGGTGGACTTCGCCGTTCAAAGCACTTTAGCTGGAGTCGCTACCTCATTGTCAAAAATGGCGCACGACTGGAGGATTCTAGCTCACCTGGGTGAGGTCGAAGAACCATTCGAAGCTGAGCAAATCGGCTCATCCGCGATGCCGTACAAGCGGAATCCGATGAGATCAGAGAGAATCTGCGCACTTGCCCGCCACGTGATCGTGCTCGCACAGAATCCTGCTTTCACGGCCGCCACCCAGTGGCTTGAGCGCACACTCGATGATTCAGCAAACCGACGAATCTCAATCCCGGATGCCTTCATGGCACTCGACGGCTGTCTGGTCCTCGCTGAGAACGTAGCGAAAGGACTGACCGTTAATCCGAAAGTAGTCGAAAAAAATCTTTCGGAACACCTTCCCTTCATGGCAACAGAGACGATCTTGATGCGCGCAACAGCGCGTGGTGGGGACCGCCAAGACCTGCACGAGCGCATCCGGCAGCACTCGATTGAAGCAACGACAATGATGAAGGAAGGAAACAGTGAAACAGATCTTCTCCAGCGTATCGCCGAGGACAAAGCGTTCGATATCAGTGCGAAAGAGCTGGCAGAGTTAGTGAATCCGAAGCGCTTCGTGGGTCGAGCGCCTGAGCAGGTCGCTCACTTCCTACGTGAGCATGTGACACCTATGCTGGAGCGGCTTGGGGACAAGGCTGAGAAACTACAATCAACTGAATTACATGTTTGAAGACACGGCCGTCCTGGAATCGGAACTGGATCTCCCACTACTCCATCGGGGCAAGGTCCGTGATGTCTACGAGGTCGACGAAGACACCTTACTGATGGTGGCCAGCGACCGCGTGAGTGCCTTCGACGTAGTCCTCTCCCAGCCCATTCCGAACAAAGGTGAGGTGTTAACGCAGATTACAGCGTGGTGGCTCAAACAACTCGAAAGGCATTTGGAGCACCACCTCATTGCTGTCGACCCCGATGCAATCGTGAGACGCCATCCTGAACTGGCCGCGACTCGTCAGGCATGGGTGAGGCGATCGATGCTGGTCACCCGCACGAACCCGATCCTCGTCGAGTGCGTCATCAGAGGATACATCACGGGGTCAGCTTGGAAGGAGTACCGGCAGAGTGGAACTTTGGCGAATGAGCCTCTGGCTGACGGACTTAGAGAAAGTGAGCACCTCAAGCCACCTATTTTCTCACCTTCAACAAAGGCCGAACAAGGCAAACATGACGAGAACATAACTTTCGGTCAGGTGGTCGACCTTCTGGGTTCTGATCTGGCTGGTCAACTGCGTGAACTCTCGCTCGAGACCTATCAGTATGGAAGGAAAGTTGCCGAAAATTCTGGAATCATCCTGGCGGACACTAAGTTCGAGTTCGGACTGGACCATTCTGGCAAACTGCTTCTGATCGACGAGGTGCTGACACCGGACTCCTCAAGGTTCTGGCCGAAGGAAAGCTATGAGGTTGGTCGCAGCCAACCGTCGCTCGATAAGCAACCAATTCGGGACTGGCTCGATGCGCTTTCGGACTGGGACAAGTCACCACCGCCACCCGATCTTCCTGCCGAAGTAGTTCAGGCTGCCGCTGATCGCTACGAAGAAATCTTTCAAAGACTCACTGGCATCCAGCTGGCAGATTTTCAGCCGCCTCACTTCAGTGAACCCCAGTGAGCCTTGCCCCTGAGGGTTACCCATTCGTAGCTATTTCGGCTTTGATGGCCATGGCTACCTGGATTATCTCAATTGCAGGCTTTGGTGGAGGGGCGACCGAAGTTATCGCAGGGCTCTTCACGCTCTTGACCCTCTTCAATCTGTGGTTCTTCCGAGATCCGAATCCGCTTCATCCTACTGAAGCTGGTTTGGTGCTCGCCCCGGCCGAGGGGCGCGTGATTGATATCTCTGAGGTTGGGGAACCTTCGTTTGTGGGCCGAGCACGAAAGATTTCTATCTTCCTTAGCATATTCGACGTACATGTTCAGCGAGCACCCGTCACGGGAGTGGTTAAGCATCGGGAATACCGGCCAGGTGCATATGCCGTCGCCTGGGCGGACAAGGCCTCAGACAAGAACGAGCAATCTTCAATTGGGATCACTACAGCGAGAGGCAACGTTTTGGTGCGTCAGATAGCGGGTCTAGTGGCGCGGCGCATCGTCACATATCCGTCACAAGGAGACCGCTTAGAGCGTGGCCAAAGAATTGGAATTATCCGATTTGGCTCCCGTGTTGACCTATTTCTCCCTCTCGATTGGGAAGTAATGTGCTCCGTGGGAGACCGGACTCGGGTGGGATCTTCGGTTCTAGCTCGGCATCCAGTGGAATCCATCGGATGAAAAACGCCTGGACGCCTCGACGAGAGAAGCTACAGAAGGGGATTATCATCCTTCCCTCGGCTTTCACTCTAGGCAACCTCTTCTTCGGAATCTATTCAATCGTTGCTGTTACTCGGGGAGACCTTATTTCCGCTGGGTGGTTCATCATCTATGCCGGAGTACTTGATACACTCGACGGGAAAATTGCCCGCTTCACCCGGACCGGATCGCACTTCGGCGCCGAGTTAGACTCCCTGGTCGATGGGATTTCATTCGGCGTGGCACCCGCCTTCATCATGTTTGAGCTCTTCTTCGCGGATGCTCAATGGAGCTGGACTCTGTCCTTCGTCTTTGTAACCGCTGCGGTAGTCCGACTTGCACGGTTTAATCTCGAGCAGGGTGGTGAGGCCAAGAAATACTTCCACGGGCTCCCAACACCAGCTGCGGGTATGACCCTCGCATCATATTACCCGTTCAGTCAAACATCCCTCTTTGCCGAGTACTTGAGTGATTATCCGTGGGAACAGATCGCTCCCGTAGGAACAGTTATTCTCAGCATCCTCATGGTTAGTCCCGTCCCATATGCCAAGTTCCCTAAGATCGGCCTTCGCACTTCAAAGGGTATCCTTAATTCAGTATTCGTTCTCACCTGTCTTTTAGCAGCGCTATTAGAGCCAAGATACTACTTCTTCACTGCCTTCTTGCTTTACATCATGTGGGGGCTGCTAAGATCAGTGCTGAATGGGCTGCTCGACGGAATCCCCACCGGTGACCCACTGCTTGATGAGGACGAAGTCGATGAGCGCGCAGAGGTCAGAGCGTTCGACTATGGACATCTCGGCTCACGCGGACCCGATGACTATCAGCTATCAAATTCAGACTCTGCTCGGGAGGACCCCGCTTGAATCACTTTCGTATGGAGATCCTCGTGAAGCCCCGTCCGGGTCTTCTAGATCCAGAGGGGAAAGCTATCCATCACGCCCTTCGATCACTTGGGTGGACTGATATCCATGACGTCCGTGTTGGTAAAGCGATCTACATCGACCTGGAAGCTGAAGACAGTGTTACAGCACTTGAGACTACTGAGGCGATGTGCAGGAAAATTCTGGCAAACCCGGTGACTGAAGACTTCGAGGTGTCTGTCGTTGGAGATACTGAGAGAATCACAGCATGAGGGTCGGTGTCGTCACGTTCCCAGGTTCAAACTGTGATTACGATCTTTACAAAGCTGCACAGCAAGTTGGTGCAGACGTAGAATTCATCTGGCACCGTCAGAAGAACCTCGATGGGTATGACGTAGTGATGCTTCCGGGAGGATTCTCGTATGGTGATTACCTGCGAGCAGGTGCAATCGCCCGGATCAGCCCTGTGATGGAGGACATTGTGGGATTCGCCGAAAACGGTGGACCGGTGCTGGGCATCTGCAACGGTTTTCAGATTCTGTGTGAAGCAGGGCTTCTACCGGGGGCGCTCATTCGGAATGTCTCACTCCGTTTTGAGAGCAGGGACGTCCATATGCTCGTTGAGCAAACCGAAACCCCATTTACCAGCGAGTACCAGAAGGGGCAGATCCTCCGTATACCAATAGCACACGGGGAAGGAAACTACGAAGCAGATGGCCAGCTTCTAGAGCAACTCGAAGCTGAGGGGAGAATAGTCTTCAGGTACGTGAACAGGGGCGGTGAGATGACAGAAGAGGCAAACCCCAACGGCTCTAGAAATAGTATTGCCGGGCTGACTAATGAGTCAGGGAATGTTCTGGGCATGATGCCTCATCCCGAGCGCGCGATGGAAGAAGTCCTTGGGTCCGTCGACGGAATGGGTGTTTTCCTGTCGCTGGCAGCGAACCTATCAACCGTTGTGCTATAAAAACGAAATTCAAGTGCTGAGACGAGAGGTCTTAATTCCATGAGTGCCGGTGAGAGCCCGACCATTGTTATACCTTTCGTGTCTCCGCGCGCGGGTGACCCCGTAATCACTTCAGAGCTCGTGGCTGACCACGGTCTTTCCGACGACGAATACGAACGCATCTGTAGGATCATGGGTCGTACCCCAACGTTCACTGAGTTGGGTGTATTTAGTGCAATGTGGTCGGAGCACTGCGGCTACAAGAACTCCAAACGGCTCTTGCAGCTGCTTCCAACCCAGGCTCCGTGGGTCATTCAAGGTCCCGGAGAGAACGCCGGTGTAATAGACGTAGGAGACGGCTATGCACTGGCGTTCAAGATAGAATCGCACAACCACCCATCGGCGGTGGAACCCTACCAGGGTGCCGCTACCGGCGTCGGAGGCATCCTGCGAGACATCTTCACTATGGGCGCCCGTCCCATCGCTGTTCTGGACTCTCTTCGCTTCGGAGATCTGGATAGTGCGCGGGTACGTTACTTATTCGGTGGAGTCGTCAGCGGCGTCGGTGACTACGGTAACTGCGTCGGCATCCCCAACATCGGTGGGGAGGTAGCCTTCGACCGAGGTTACGAAGGGAACCCAATCGTGAACGCAATGTGTCTTGGTCTGATGAAGAAAGAGGACTTGATCACGGCCTCAGCTTCGGGTGTGGGCAATACGTTAATGGTGGTTGGTGCCCGTACCGGGCGAGACGGCATCCACGGAGCAACTTTCGCTAGCGAGGAACTCAGCGAGGAGTCCGAGGAAGCGTCGCGACCACGAGTTCAAGTGGGGGATCCATTTACGGAAAAGCTGCTTCTTGAGGCTAGTCTAGAGTTGATCTCCAGTGGAGCCATCACAGGTATCCAAGATATGGGCGCTGCGGGCATTACGTCTTCCGCATCGGAGATGGCGGGGCGAGCTGGGAATGGTGTCCAGATCGACGTGGCCCGAGTTCCAGTGCGGGAACCTGACATGACACCATACGAGATCCTGCTCTCCGAATCCCAGGAGCGGATGCTTGTCGTGGCCACCAAGGGCCATGAACATGAAGTCCATCGTATCCTGGAGAAATGGGAACTCGAGGCTGAGGAGATTGGAGAGGTAACCGCAGACGGACGATTCCGGGTCTTAGAGAACGATGCAGTCATCGCCGATATGCCGGCCCTTCCCCTCACCGAGGGATGCCCCACGTATGAGCGTGAGGGCATCGAAGCCGAGGAGGTGCGGCAGCTTCGAGAGATGGATCTCACCGAACACCTTATTCCTAACGGAGATCTTACGAAGGCGTTTCTGCTTCTACTTGCATCGCCGAACGTTGCTTCAAAGCGTTGGATATACCACCAGTATGATACAACGGTCAGGACATCGACGGCTGTCCGTCCTGGGGGGGCTTCGGGGGTAGTACGTATTCGTGGTACGAAGAGAGCCATTGCAGCTACAACCGATTGCAATGGACGCTTCGTATATCTCAATCCCAGGCGAGGCGCGATGATTGCTGTGTCAGAAGCAGCCCGAAATCTGGTTTGCACGGGAGCGGTACCTACCGCGATCACTAACAATCTCAATTTCGGGAATCCTCTCAAGCAACACATCTACTATCAATTCCGTGAGGCGGTCCTGGGAATGGCCGACGCGTGCAAAGCCTTTGAGACACCAGTCACGGGTGGGAACGTGTCCTTCTACAACGAGACAGACGGCCGAGCAATCTATCCCACACCCGTGATCGGCATGGTGGGCATAATCGAAGACCTATCAAACATTACACCCCAATCATTCCAGTCTAAGGGTGACGATATTGTCCTTCTCGGTGAGAACACAGCTGAAATGGGGGGAGCAGAATATCTTTATGTGACGGCCGGACTAGTTGCTGGAGAGCCTCCGAGGGTCGACCTCGCCCGTGAACGACAACTCCAAAGAGCCGTTCTGACCATGATCCAGAACAATGAATTAAGATCGGCGCACGACTGCTCGGAAGGCGGCCTTGCGTGCGCACTCGCTGAGTGCGCATTGGGCGATGAAGAAGCACCGTTTGGAGTTAAGGTAGAGCTTGATGACACACTTCCTCCAGTAGCGACTCTTTTCGCTGAATCTCAGGGCCGAATAGTAGTGTCATGTGCTCCAGATAGGACCGAGAACGTAATTAAGCTCGCAATGGATCACAGCGTACCAGCTAGACGAATTGGCAAGGTCGGACGGAGGGGAGAAGCATTTCATGTAACTGCGATAGCTGGGCAGATCAAAATCGATCTTGTGACCTTAAGTCGAGCGTATTTCGGAGCACTTCCTGCTATAATGAACACTCCAGCATCTTCGGTTGAATAAGGTGCGACAACCCTCTAAGCTTCTGAACCAGCTCACACCCACCTCCTCGACTGAAGTATCCCTCCGGTTGGACGACCGACCGCGAGAGGGGTGTGGGGTTGTTGGTGTGAGTGGACTGGACTCTGCTTCAGAGAGCGCATTCCTGAGTCTGTACGCACTTCAGCACAGGGGTCAGGAAGCTGCAGGCATCTTCACCTTTGACGAGGACGGACCTCACGTCCTGAAGGGTGAGGGTCTGGTCGGCGATGTCTTCGACAAATGGTCGATCCGCAAACTCGTCGGTCGCACGGCTGTTGGACACGTTCGCTACTCGACGGCTGGTGGTAACGATCTCGACAACGTCCAGCCGATCATCGCCAGGTATTCACACGGGAACATCGCGCTTGCCCACAACGGGAACCTTACGAACCATTTCGATTTGCGGAAACGTCTCGTCGACGAGGGGGCGATCTTTCGAACCACATCAGACTCAGAGACACTTGTCCACCTGATCGCTAAATCCAGACATGATTCGATCGATGCTCAAGTCGATGATGCCCTGACTCACCTAGAGGGCGCATACTCAATCGTCCTGGCAATCGACGACGTGATCTACGCAGCACGTGACCCACGTGGATTTCGCCCTCTCGTGCTCGGGAAAAAGGAGAAAGGGCACATCGTGGTAAGCGAGACTTGTGCTCTGGACATTTTAGGTGCTGAATTCGTGCGCGACATCGAACCCGGTGAGGTCATTAAGATCGTGGACGGGTCGGTCCAGAAACTTCGATCCCTACCTTCGGCAGATCAACCCGCTCCTTGTATTTTTGAGCTGGTCTATTTCGCTAGGCCGGATTCCCGAATATCAGGCGTCAGTGTTGATCGCGCCCGACGCGCATTCGGGCGCCACCTCGCAAGAGAACACCCCGTCGAAGCTGATGCGGTAATCGCAGTACCGGACAGCGCCAACTCAGCAGCCTTAGGTTTCGCTGAATGCAGCGGAATTCCTTTTGAGTTGGGGATGCTTCGGAACCACTACATCGGGCGGACATTCATCAACCCGTCCCAGCAAGATCGGGATTTTGGAGCACGGATGAAGTACAACCCGGTCCGAGAGGTAGTCGAAGGAAAGAGCGTGGTGGTGGTAGACGACTCCCTGGTGCGCGGTACAACCAGTCTCAGCCTTGTGCGAATGCTCCGCCAATCTGGTGCAACTAAGGTACACTTCCGGATCGGGAGCCCCCCCGTACGGTGGCCTTGTTTCTACGGCATCGACATGCCGACTAAGCGCGAGCTGATTGGCTCCACTCTATCGGTACCGGAGATCGAGAAAAAGCTCGGTGTGGACTCGCTAGGCTATCTATCATTAGAGGGTATGTTGGAGGCGGTTGCGGAAACAGGACCGTATTGCACCGCATGCTTTTCAGGCACTTATCCAGCTCCATTGGTGGATGTGGACAAGGGCTTTGTCTCGGAGCAAGGGCCAGCTACCTGCTGAGTCTTTCCACAAACTCGGTTCTAGTACTCTCCAGCGCAGATGATTGGACTCAAGTTGCTGAATCTTCTTCTGCCAAGAAATCTTCTGCTAGATCGACGAACTCTCTGTTACCCACGTACAAGGGTATCCGTTGATGCAGTGAGTGAGGGATAATCTCTAAGACATCTCTAGCTCCGGTGCTTGCACGACCACCTGCCTGCTCTGCAAGCATAGCAATCGGGGCGCACTCGTAGAGGAGGCGCAACTTACCTTCCGGGGCGCCCTGCCCTGCCGGATACATGAAGATGCCCCCTTGGAGTAATGTCCTGTGGAAATCCGCGACAAGCGACCCGATATATCGTGAACTGAAGTCACCTTCATTCTTCAGGTAATCGACGAGGAGTTGCTGGCCAGTTTCCCAGCCAGGGTAGTGAGCTTCGTTTATAGAGTAGACGCGGCGTGAGGGATCAGGAAAACGCATGTTTTTGTGGCTCAAAACAAACTCCCCGATCGACGGGTCGAGAGTGAAGCCATGTACTCCTGCGCCTGTGGTATAGACCAGCATGGTGGACGATCCGTAGAGCACATAGCCCGCTGCAACCTGATGCTTACCAGCCTGAAGACAGTCCTTAAGCTCACCACGATCCGAATCTGAGATCTTAGAATGAATACTGAAGATTGTTCCGATTGATACGTTCACGTCGATATTCGACGAACCGTCCAGTGGATCGTAGATGACAACGTAGTCCCCACTGGGAAAGTTCTCTGGAACCGGCAAAAAGAACTCGTTCTCCTCAGAAGCCATACATGTGATCAAGCCCGTGTGATCTAGGGCCTTTTGCATCACATCGTCGGCAAAGAGGTCAAGCTTCTGGATCCGCTCCCCGTGGAAGTTTTCTTGCTCCGTCTCCCCCAGGATTTCAGCCAGTCCCGCCCGGTTGACCTGATAAGAGATTACCTTAGCAGCCAACGCAATGTTGCTTAGCAAACTCGTGAAAGTACCAGTCGTCGTCTCAGCTATCTTGCGCTCCTGCTCGATGAGAAAACGGGAGATGGTGACGACGTGGTTTTCAGGCATGAACCGGGAAGCAGAGATATGACAGGCGGGCGGTCCGGAGGATAGAAAAGAGGTCTAGATAGGTCAACATTGAGAACACGCTATGCTCAAGATTGTGCTCAACCAACCCACTAAACCAACTCAAAACATGGCTTCTACTTATCCTATAACGGGGCGTTTCCAGTATTGCGTGTGATTCAGGAAAAACGAGTTCTGGATGTATTGGAAAAACCCGAGAAAGACAGGATCATCTTGTTGACCGGTGGCGTGGTAACATGCATTGCCGCCCATCATCCTGTCCCACTAATCCTCAGCTCTCTTCCTCATCCTCTCTAAACAAATCATGCTGTGTTTGATCGATTAAGCGGCTCTTCTCCTCGATATCCTCTTCTGTGAGTCGGTCTCGGAGGATCCGTCTAACCTTTAGGTCCGAATGGATACTAGAGACAAGCATGATGACCATACCAGCCAATAAGCCGCCGAAGGCTACAGCAGTGATCGGAACATCGTACAGCGTTATTAAGCCGAGCTTCAATGTTACCGTCTCTGAGCCGTTAAGCGACCCTAGTCCAAATGCTAATCCTACGACCAAAAGGATACCTAAGACACGGACAATTCGGCTCACGTCCCGCCCACCAGTTCGGGTTGGCCAATCTCCCTTCCAGCAAACGTCGCGCCGGTCGTGGTTTCCAACATGACCTGGGTATAGCATCCAATCCGTACGGAATCACCATTGAAGGCCACCACCTTGTTCCTACGAGTCCGACCTAAGATCTGGCCGGGATTCCGTGCGACACGCTCTATGAGGACCTCATCAGTGCGTCCGACCTCCCCGGCGTTAACCTCAGCCCGGATACCACGACTCACTCCGATCAACTCCTCCAGACGCGCCTGAGCCTCACGCGGAGGAACGAACTGATCAGCAGGCAGGCGTGTCGCGGGAGTCCCCTCTCTAGCCGAGTACTTGTACGTGAACGCCTCGTCAAAGCGGACCGTCTTCATCAACTCTAGAGTATCGCGAAACTCGTCGTCAGTCTCACCAGGGAAAGCCACGATGATATCAGTAGAGAGTGCGATTTCAGGAATCTCTGCTCTCACCATCTCAACTTTCTCTAAGAGTATCTCTACCGTGTATCTCCGGAGCATGCGCTTCAGCGTCCGGTTGTTACCCGATTGTGCCGGGAGATGTAGGTGCTCACAAACCGCTGGTTCGGTCGCCATCACCTCCACAAGCTCTGGTGTGACATCGTTTGGATGTGGTGAAGTGAATCGCACACGCCGAATTCCCTCGACTTGGGCGATTTCTGATAGCAGGTTGGGAAAGCTAAGGTCCGCAAATGTGTAAGAATTTACGGTCTGCCCTAACAGGGTAACCTCGGTAACCCCCCTCGTTACCAAATCGCGAACTTCATTCAGAATCTCTAATGGATCTCGGTTCTTCTCCGGACCTCGCACATAAGGAACGATGCAGAACGTGCAGCGGTGGTTACACCCACGTTGGATCGGAATCCACGCCGTGGGTCCTTCGGTGCGTCTTTGCTCCAGACCCTGATAGTTCTCACCTAGGCTGAGGTCGAGGATAGCAAGCTGAGGACCACGAACACTTGAACGGCTTTCCCTATTGGTGCGGTACTCCTCGAGGTTCTCGAGTGCATCCGGTAGGCCACGATAACCGTCCGGACCCATCACCAAGTCCACGTACGGTGCCCGCTCAAAAAGAGTCTCTCCCATCCTTTGGGCCATGCATCCTGTGACACCGATCACTAGCTCGGGACGCTCACGTTTGAGCCCGTTAAGCTGGGCTACACGGCCGAGCACACGGTTCTCTGCATGTTCACGGATAGCGCATGTGTTCACTAAGACTACGTCAGCGTTCTCGGGTCCTTCGACAATCTCGAATCCACTATTGGTGAGAATACCCTCCATAAGCTCACCGTCGCTGATGTTCATCTGGCACCCGTACGTCTCGACGTACGCACGTTTTGAGCGAGTACTCTTGGTCATACTAAAATGGCAGCAGGCTTTTGAGGAAACTCAATGTACAAATGCTCCCGGTCACCCTGCAGAGTGCCTCTATAGCGAGGCTCCGGCAAACCATTACTCTCTGCGCCTAGACCGACGAGGCCTACCCGCAGGTAATCTCCGGTAAGGGCAGTTCCACTGGTGCCTTCCACAACGATATCCGCATTCTCACCAACACGAGATTCCCGATACTCAAGCCCTTTATCGTTTGCCATTTCCCGAAGTTCCCGACTCCGTTCCCCTGCGATCCGCTGCGGGACTGGGCTGGGGAGTCCGGCCGCCACCGTTCCATCTCGAGGAGAGAAAGGAAACACGTGCAGATACGTGAACGGCAGCTCCCTAATCAGGTCACTGGTTGCTGCATGGTCTGTCGGTGTCTCACCCGGAAATCCCGTGATCACATCAGCGCCGAGTCCAAGTGGCCAGATCCGGTCGGCAATTTCAAGCACACGTAGCCGGTATTGTTCACTCGTATGCCAGCGACGCATCAGCCTAAGAACTGGATCAGCTCCACTCTGGAGTGGCATGTGTAGGTGGGGAGCAAGTTGTCCACCTGAGGTCACCAACAATTCGATGGTCAGATTGTCAATCTCTGTAGCCTCAATGCTACCCAGCCGAAAACGAACATCCGGGATTTTATCTAGTAGCTCCGCCACAAGTCTGGATAACGTCCACTGTGGCTCAAGGTCCTTTCCATAGTGTCCGATATGGATGCCAGTGATTACAAGTTCGGCGTGCACTTCAGCCAAGAGTTTCGCTTCTGCAAGCACCTCACTGGGGTGACGCGAACGCGAGTACCCTCGGGCAAGCCTCGTAGCGCAGAAGGCGCACTTACGGTCACACCCATCCTGGACCTTGAGCCAACCACGAGCTGCGCCTCGGCGCGCCCGAAGCAGTTCCCCTCCTATCGGTTCGCTGTCGATGCGATCCAGCGACGATCGGAGTTCAATCTGTATAGGAGCGCTCGATGTTACTAACGATGCAACCGTTACCGGATCATGCCCTTCCACTACTCCTAATACGCCGTCCATCGAACGGTAGTCGTCAGCATTGAGAGCAGCAGAGCAACCCGCCACAACGATCTGCGCAGACGGTGCTTCACGATGCAAGCGTCTAATGAAACGGCGTGCCTCCGCATCCGCCCGATTAGTCACCGTGCATGTATTTACAACGAAAACGTCGGCTCCAGAACGTTGGGTGGTCGTCTCGGCTCCCCAAGCCTCAAGCTCCTGACGCATCCGCTCGGTGTCATACTGGTTTGCTTTGCAACCAAATGTGTGAAAGAGAACGCGCACTGTGAGTGTCGCCTCGTTGAAATTCCTTGGGCCGCTACTGAGCTAGTATCCGGAAACCCGGAGCGATATCGTCGCTCGCCAAAACTCTTCTCTCAGGACAGAATCAGATCGTCGGCCCCGCTCAATAGCGAGATCTGCACCGCCTAATACGATATCCTCAACCTCGCTGAAAGAAAGCCCCAGCCCAGCAGATAAGATTCGTTCTGTCGCGACACTACTCCCGAGGGAGAACGGAAGCTTGCCAGTTCGGTATCCGAACCGAATAGGTACTGCTAGGCCGAAAAGGCTCGCACGCGAGAGCTCGACGCCAACCCCGATATTACTTGTGCTCCCCACCGTAGTTGGAGTATCAAGATCCCCCTCAATGTCCGCCCAATCCGCCTGCACCGCGCTAGCAGTGATCATGAGTCCAGGTGCCAGGACAATGCTGGTGCCAAGACGATACTGCATTGGCATGGAAAAGCTCCGGTCCATTCCCTGGTTTTCATCAGACGCCGTCGCGTTCAAGTCACCCGACCAAGTGACACTGGCTGCCACTCGAGCAACCCCACCGAGATTCACAGCCATCCCACCAGTGAGAGAAGTTCCGGAATACGTCCAACGACTACTCGTCTGGTATGACTCTAGAATTTCAGGCAATGATACCGTGCCGAAGTCCCGCTCAAGTCGGCGGAGCACTGAACCTGTATAGCGACCAAAATTGAAGCCGAGAGCAGCACTGGTTCCTAGAGGTCTGGAGTATCCAAGATTAAGGCTCCCGATCGATCCATCCTGTTCAAAGAAATCTGTGACTTCACTCTCCTCGCCCCTAAGGTGTAACTGTGACGATCTCTGACTCTTGTAGTGCTGATCCAGGAATGAGCTGAGGCTCACTGTGAACATCCCAGAGAAGGCCGGATAACCGACTCCCAGCAATGGAAAACGGTTCCCTTGGATACTTCCTGAGTTTCCCGATTCGTGGTCATAGTCTACCCACGACGGCTGACCCACGATGACCGCCGTCGGCGCAATGAACATTCCCGCCGCCGCGGGATCACCAGGTAGCAAACCACTTCCCCAAAGTCCGATCCCCAAGTTCCCGAGCGCTCGAGCACGACCGTCGATTGCCTCGACCGGAAGCCCCATGCCCGCCGCGTTGAACAGAGACTGAGCACTGGAGGGAGTAGTGACCAAAGAGATGACAAGCGCAAGGACTAAACTCTGCACGAACTGCTTCATGGCAGCTCCATTGCTCGACCCACAGTCACAATCAATCTGAGAACCGGACCATTTTCGTCCCCTGGTCCGTGAAAAGAGGCGTAAGCAATTGAGATCGGCTCAAACACCGATAAGAGGGCCAACGTCTTAGTCGGGTTGGCGACCCCATCCTGGTCGCGCAAGAGGTTTCTGACAAACGCCGTAATTGGGATTTCTATGTCCGTCCCAGCATGGACACCAAAAGCGTCAGGCCCGACCCGCTGTCCAAGCAACCCTGTGAGAGATTCACCCAGCGGTGCCTTCGGGAGAGCATCTCGTCTCAGAACCTGGCGAACATCCAATCCGACAGAATCCGTCGGCTGGAAAGCTTGCTCACCTCGCGCGCTTTTCAGCGTGATCGCAGCATAGTTCAACTGGAGTGGTTCAAGTTCCATCGGACACCCACCCACAGCTACACAGAGCTCAGCAGGGCCATCCAGATGAGTAGGAATCTTGACGTTGAGCACTGTTCGCCATGCAGGAACACCACCAATACGGATACCATTCGCAGGCGGCTCTGGGAATGGATCGTACACAAAGCTTATCTCATCTCGCTGGACACTCAGCACGACAAGTGTATCTGGGTTGGAACTCGGACGGGTGTCGAGCCTTAGGACCACCCTAGAGACCTGCAAACGAGTGTTCTCCGTGAGCAACTCGATGCGGGCTCCTCGACTAGCATCTGCGGTATCCGCCCAAGCCTCCACCTGAACTGAGTCCAGCTCGAACCAAGCCGAGTCACCCTCCGCTGGATCCCATACGGTCGTTCCTATTGAGTTTACAGGACCAGCCCCTGGCTGAGGCCACGGTGTCAGGTCGTTGAGGGTATCCACTGCCGCCACCCACGTAACTGTCCTCTTATCCCACCGAGTCTGGATCGCACCCAAACCTAGCGTTACGGGACCACTAGTGATGCTCGCAATCGTGTCAAGAAAAGCAACGACTCGGCCTCCTACAAATGTCAAACTCGAGTCGGGGCGGGTGGTTCCAGTGGTGTCCCGAACTTGATGCACGCTGGGGTAGGCTGCGAATCGGACTAAGGTGCGTGCGTCAAGTATTCCCGCGAATGCATTCGCTACCACTCCTGTTCCGAGTTCCCACGGGGCTCCATACCCGCCAAAGACCTCCAGGTCCGACGCAAAGTCCTCCCAAGGGAGTTCGATCTCAATGGTGATTGGCTCCTTGGGTAAGAGGTCCGCATCCAAGGTAGTCGGGCTCTCCTCTTGGCAAGCGGCCATACCCACAGAAATCAGGCCAAAAAGGCTAATAACTAATGTTCTATGCACGTCGTTTCATCTGAGGAATTTCTCGAATTTAGCCGCGTGAAACGCCCTAGGAGGTACGAAACCAATTTCTGATCACTATTCATCTAACCCCCTCCAGATTCGGGGCAGACGCGCCGAGAGTCCTGTGAGAATCTCATATCCAATCGTATCGGCCTGTTCCGCTACGTCATCCACCGTAATCTGCTCACCTTTATCTGAACCGATCAACGTGGCTACATCGCCCAAAGATATATTCGCGATGTCCGAGATGTTTACCACCGTTATATCCATCGAGATCCGTCCGATGATCGGTGCTCGACAGCCTCGAATCAGCACCGACCCCCGATTTCCAAGCAGCCTTGGGATACCGTCCCCATAACCGATTGCAAGACTCGCCCATTGCTCTTTGGCTTCAGCTTGGTAGGTAGCACCGTATCCGACAGTGTCTCCCGCATGAGCTTGCCGAATGTGGACGACCCGGGCGTGGACAGACACAACCGGCTCAGGAGCCTGCAGGCCTGTACCTGCCCTGCCTCCGTAAAGAAAGATCCCGGTGCGTATCGCTGAAGCTGCGAGTTCTGGAAGTCGCAGAGCACCCGCACTGTTCACCACATGGATGAGCACACTATCCGGAACACTTAGCTCGCTGAGTGCCTCCTGAAAACGCCCCCATTGCTGCAATACTGTCTGGGGATCTTCATCGGCGGAATGGAGATGCGTGTAGGCGCCCACCCATCTAGCACCAACGTTGATGGCATTATCCAGGTCATGCTTCCAACCTCTAGCGTCCTTCCAATCGAAGCCAGCTCGACCAATACCGGTGTCAACCTCAACATGAATGTCCACAGCTCGCCCAACTCGCTCAGCAGCTTCAGTCACTAGCCTAAGGGCTTCGGGACTGGAGACACCGAGCTGCATGCCTGCCTCCACAGCTGCTTCGGTGGACGCAGGCGGAAGAGGACTCACCACGAGAACCGGGGACACGACGCCAAGTCTTCGAAGCTCTAGTCCCTCAGCCAGAGTAGCCACACCGAAGCCCCATGGATCCGCAGTCTCCAAGATTCGTACCGCCTCAGATAGGCCGAGTCCATAAGCGTCGGCCTTGACCATTGGGATTAATAGTGCATCCGGCCCCACGACCTGGCGGAGGGTAGAGGCGTTTCGAAGGAGTGCACCGGCTTGGACTTCGACCCAAGCGCGGTCACGGGGATTCGTTAACATAGGCTCTCAAAGATGCCAAGAAACTGGGCGTCCGAACATGAGCCATCTAACCGGATACCTACTCGATGACACGACCCAACAAGGATATCAAGCCTAACCCTCTTCATTTCCCGGGCCCGGGTATGCTCGAACGAGCTGTCCAACTCGTGCGGTTTTTGCGAAAAAACTGTCCCTGGGATAGAGAACAGACTGCCGAGAGTCTTATACCGCATCTACTTGAGGAGACACATGAGGTCGTTGATGCGATCCGTGAGGGCTCCGATAAGGATCTTGAAGGAGAGTTGGGTGATTTACTCTTAAACGTGGCCTTTCAAATAGTGGTCGCCGAGGAATCCGATAGTCTCGACACCGAAAGTGTCTATCGGCACCTCGAAAAGAAAATGGTCCAGCGCCACCCTCAACTATTCGGAAATGTTGAGCACCAAGATTGGGAGAGATTAAAAAAGTTAGAACGAGCAGAAACAGAGGGAGTGCTTGCAGGCATGGCCAGCGGGCTGGATCCCCTCACGGCGTCTTACCGAATTCAGGAACGGGTTGCTGGTGTAGGTTTTGATTGGGAAAATCACCTAGGTGCACGAGATAAGGTGGCTGAAGAACTCGACGAGGTTACGCAGGCGGCTGAAGCTGGAGACTCAGCTGGATTAGAAGAGGAACTAGGAGACTTACTTTTTGCCGCAGTCAACCTCACCCGGCTCGCAGGCTCACATCCCACCACGGTACTTGCTCGAGCGAACATGAAGTTCCGCAGCCGCTTTGAGCACCTGGAGAAACTTGCCCGAGACGATGGGTTGATTATTGAGGAATCTAGCCTAGAAGTGCTCAATACATTGTGGGAAAAAACGAAGAGCAGCTAAGCATTTATTTAGCGGCATACCGTCAACGGATAAGGGCTTCTTAGTACCCCGCCGCCTTGTCAACGACGTTTCGCCACTCCTTCATGGGAGAATCCTCTAAGTAGCACTCCAGGTTATGTAGGATCAGGTCCGTCTCGCGCCTCCAAAAACCTCGAGACACTGCCGAAACGTGCGGTGTGATTAGTACCTTTGAGTGTCCCCAAAGCTCGTGGTCCCCCGTAAGAGGTTCTTTCTGGAAAACATCAAGTGCCGCGCCACGAAGTCTTCCAATATCAAGCGCCTCAATCAGAGCTTCTTCGTCTATTAGCTTACCTCGAGCGACATTGATAAGCACCGCACCCTGTTTCATCCGGCCAAACGCATCTCTATCCATAATACCGCGCGTCTTCGGTGTATCAGGCACTGCCAGGACAAGGACATCACTCCGCGCCAGGCAAGCTCTAAACCCCTCTTCCCCACTTAGAATCTCAATTCTTCCTGCAAGCATACTTTGGCCGGCAGGTGCCATGAACTCCTGATCATCTTCTGGGGATGACGTGCGCTTCAGGGCCACTACCCTCGCTCCAAGACCAGCTACTCGCAGCGAGACCTCACGGCCGATCCCACCGAAGCCCAAGACACCAACCGTCAACTCAGAGAGTTCGGTGAGAGGCGCACCTTCCATGTAATATGGATCAGAGTCCCAGATTGACTTCTGCTGGTTGGCAACCGCCAGGTCGAGGCCCCTTCCGAAGTAGAGGATCATCGCTAAAACGGTCTCGGCGATTGGTTCAGCGTGAATACCAGCCGAGTTGGTGAAAATGACGTCTCTCTTAAGCATAGATGGGGTCAAGGAGCTTCCGACCCCCGCAGCGCCAGAATGGACCCATCTCAAACCTGGCGCGGCTTCCAAGAGTTCCGCCGGAATTCCATACCCGAAGTAGAGATCCGCCTCTGCAGATACTTCAAGAACGGCACGTGACACACGCGCCGCACCGTCACCTGATCCATCTGTTGCTTCGTCGATTACCAGTAGTTCCCATTCTCTTGGTAGCCTGGCACGAATCTCCTCAGGTACCCATGGGGGCATGGCCCATATAGGCCGCTGATCCATCATGTCTAGAACCGCTCTAGGCATCTTCAATCTACCTTATCAACAGCACACGGTATCAGCGGGGAGTCCTACGGATAAAGCCGGTTCATCAGGCGCGGGAAGGGGATCATTTCACGGATGTGATGCCGACCTGTGATCCAGGCTACAGTGCGTTCAAGACCGAGACCAAACCCAGAGTGAGGGAAGCTTCCATAGCGTCTCAGGTCGAGATACCATACGTACGCCTCCTCCGGCAGACCCTCCTCACGGATTCTGGCCGCCAAACGGTCTAGGTCATCCTCGCGTTGGCTCCCACCAATGATCTCTCCATATCCTTCCGGAGCAAGCAGGTCATTACACAGCACCGTATCCGAGTCGTCAGGATTTTCTTTCATGTAGAATGCCTTCGCGCTTTTTGGGTAGTTGTAGACGAAAAGAGGAAGATCATGATCCTCCATCAATGCAGCTTCGTCTGTTGCCCCAAGGTCCATACCCCACTCAGTGTTAGAACCTTTTTCCTTTAGGATTTCGAGCGCCTCAGTGTAGCTGACACGCGGGAAGGGTGGGATGACACCCTCAAGTTTACTGATATCTCGGTCAAGTACCTGCAATTCATCAGAACACCTCTCGAGAGCTCTCTCCACTAAATAGGACAGGAACTCTTCTTGGAGGCGCATATTGTCGTCCGAATTGGCGAAAGCGACCTCTGGTTCGACCATCCAGAACTCGGTCAAGTGCCGCCGAGTTTTTGACTTCTCTGCACGGAATGTCGGGCCGAAGCAATAGACCTTCTGGAATGCAGGGCAAGCAGCCTCAACGTAGAGTTGTCCAGTCTGTGCAAGGTACGCCGTATCACCGAAATAGTCCGTCTTGAAGAGGGTCCCTGCATGCTCACCGATCGCTCCCGTAAGGATAGGTGTATCTATCCGGACGAACTCCCTACCATAGAAAAAATCGTTGATCGCCTGCGAAATCTCGGCTCGAACCCGGAGGACTGCCCTCTGCAGAGCCGAACGCAGCCAGAGATGGCGGTGGTCGAGCAGAAAGTCGACGCCGTGTTCCTTGGGCTGAATGGGGTAATCATCTGCAGCAGCAAGCAGCTTCAAGCCACGGATTTCGATCTCATAACCCCCCGGTGCGCGGGCGTCCTCTTTCACCTTGCCCTCGATCGAAATCAACGCCTCTTGGTTGAGAGCCCCATACAGATCCCATGTAGCTTCATCCAGATCATCTCGGACAAGCACGCACTGCACCGTACCGGTGCCGTCCCGAGTCACCACGAACGCAACTTTTCCGTGCCCACGAGTGGTTTCGACCCAGCCCTGTAGGGAAACCATTTCTCCCACGTGATCACCCAACTTGTTGATATCAACTAGCAAGTCGCTCGAAACCTCCACTTTAGATGCGAAACCTCTGAGAACGACTAGTCCATCCGGGACCTCTAGCCAACCCCAAACATGGCAAGTCGATCTTGATACCGGGATTCTATGAGCTCAGCCAGGTGCTTATGGTCGATATGTTCAAGGTCTGGATCAACGGAAATGAGCTGCCTTGCGGTCTCTTGAGCCACAACAAGTAGATCTTCGTCTGCTATAAGGTCAGAGAACCGGAGGACAAGATCACGCCCATGCTGCTGACTCCCAAAGAGATCTCCTTGGCCCCTCATACGTAGATCCGCACGAGCGATCTCAAAGCCATCCGTGGTGTCTCGGAAGATGTTCAGCCGCTCTAGCGCGTCCCCTTCACCCTCCGCAATCAGGATACAGTGACTTTCGGTGGGTCCCCTTCCTACGCGCCCCCTCAACTGATGCAGCTGGGAAAGTCCGAAGCGCTCTGCGTGTTCTATGAGCATCACAGAAGCATTGGGGATATCGATACCCACTTCTACGACCGTAGTAGCCACCAGCAGGTCAAGATCCCCCCTCGAGAACGCACCCATCGTGTCGTCCTTCTGGGATGCAGAAAGCTGTCCGTGGAGTAGTCCCAGCCTAAAGCTGGGGAAAATCTCACGCTGCAATCGTTCGAATTCCTCTGTCGCAGCAAGCAGATCAACCTTGTCAGACTCCCTGACAAGAGGATACACAACGTATACCTGACGGCCCTCTTTGATCTGAGCGCTTACAAATTTGTAGACAGACTCTCTCTGCGCAGGTGCATGCAGTTCAGTCTTGACCGGCTTCCGTCCAGGCGGGAGTTCATCCAGGATGCTCAAGTCAAGATCCCCATAAAAAGCCATGGCTAGTGAGCGGGGAATCGGGGTAGCGGACATCACCAGAACGTCGGGGCGATCATTGTATCGCTCTAGGAGTGCCATACGCTGGCGTACTCCGAACCGGTGTTGTTCGTCGACAATCAAGAGGCCAAGATTCCGGAAGGTGACTGAATCCTGAATCAGGGCGTGTGTACCGATTATGACTCGGCCAGAACCGGATTCAATCGCTGCCAACGCCTCACTACGTTCGTGCCCCTTCAAACTCCCGGTGAGTAGAACGACGTTAACTTCTAGAGGTTGAAGCACGGAACGAAGCTTACGGAGGTGTTGTTCAGCGAGGATCTCGGTCGGCGCCATAAGTGCTGACTGATAACCTCCTTCAGCTGCTAAGAGCATCGCGAAGAGCGCCACGATGGTCTTACCTGCTCCGACATCCCCCTGGAGGAGCCGATTCATACGCCGTTCCATCTGCATGTCAGCATAGATCTCGCTCAGTACCCGAGCCTGAGCCTCAGTCAGCTCAAACGGGAGCGCCTCATGAAGCGGGCGAATCAACTCGTTCGAGCGTTGGTGAGAGATCCCAGGCTCTACCTCAGTTGCTTTCCTTCTGGCTTGTGCCTGAACGATCTGCAGGTGGAAGAGTTCATCGAACGCGAGCCTACGGCGACCGCGCTCCGCATCAGCCAGGTTGTCAGGACGGTGCAGCAGTGACAAGGCCTCGTCCAATCTAGGTAGTCCACGGGCTCGCCTCTCGCTCTCCGACATGTACTCGTCATCACTCGCCCACTCCAACAGTTTGTCGAGGTTGGTCCCAAAGATCCTTCTGAGCACCCACTGCGGTACTTCCTCGCTCGCCCGATAGCTTACAAAGATCCTGCCACCCATTTCGTCATCCTCCTCCCGCGAGAGGGTGGTAAATTCTCGTGGTTGGATCTGGCGACCGTGAAAAAATCTGACCGGCCCACTAACAAGTAGGACATCCCCCTTGCTCAGCTTACGATCTAGCCAGGGCTGCCCCGGCCAAGATGCTGTGATCATCCCTGAATCGTCCTCCAGAACAGCCTGGAAGATCCGCAACCCAGTGCGTGTTGGGATTACACCTTTGCTCCGTACTCGTCCTACAACCGTCGTCTCCAAGCCAACCTCTAGGTTGGCAATGGGTGTGATCGTTGATGCGTCGTCGTAGCGGCGAGGGAGGTGATAGAGGAGATCTCTCGCGGACCCGATACCCATCCGAGCCAATGCATCAGCTCGTGTAGGGCCGACACCCTTCAAGAACTGTACGGGCCGATCAAGGTTGGAGAATGTCATTAGAATGAATCCTTAACATCCATCCTCGTTCAAGTGCTCCGCGGGTCTATCGGAGACCAGTACGTCTGCGGATCATCCACTCACCGCACAACAGCGTGATCACGAGCAAATACGGCCAAGGATAGATACGTATCGGCCGCCCTGGGTTTTCATCACCAACCACCGTCACTACTGCAAGTGACTCTGGCGCTCCCGGCTCTTCGGACGGAGGGATCATCTCGCCGGTAATTGTCTCCACATCAAAACGTCCAGCTCCGATGAGTTCACCAGATGGCTTTCCGAAACTGTAGTGATACAATCCGGGGTCTAGGATACCTGATGAAGGACTCGTCCCTCCAACCATGACTGTGTCAATCAGCACTGAGTCACCCTTCAAGACGCGTAGATTCATGAGTGTCGAATCTCTCGGGACTATCCACGTCACGAGTTCCTTTCTCTGGAAAACCCATTTGCTCGGTCGAGGTTCACGAGCCGCCGGCTTCTCATCCGCAAATAACCATCCTGTGACCCCAGACCAGAGCCTTCGATAAGTGTCCTCACCCGACCCTTCGCGCGTCGCCCACCTCCAGAACCCTGACGCGAGCCCAAGTACCCTTCTGTGCGCACCACTATCGTCGAGATGTAGCGCGGCCTCGGAAGAGCCTGTACCCCTCAGCTGTAGGTGCACGGGAGATTGGATTTCTTCCCTATTAATCGGGATCAGGAGGTCAGTGAGCGGGGGCAGCCCGAGAAGCGTTGTGCCTGCTAACTCCCCTGATAGCGGAGAGGGTGGCAAGTCACCTGACACATACCACTCACCACTTCGTGCGGGTTCAGTGTTCAAGCCTGCATTAGCGGCACCACTACTGTCGGCAGGCAGGAGAATCGCACGCGTACTCCTCTCTAAGAGGCCTAGAGCCCACGGATCAGAGTTTCTATCCAACCCATGGAGCACCACCAGTCTCGCGCCATCTACTGCGCGCCGCACTCTGCTGGAATCCACCGGGCCAGATCGAGCTAAAGCCCTTCCGACCGAGATAAACTTATCAGGACCTGCCCGGAGATAGCCCGTAGCTGGAAGCCCAGTCACATCGCCGAGCACGGACAACAGGTAACGCGGTTCCCAGTTGGGTCGAAGTGAAACGAGCACGACCGCATTCTCTTCGTTACCCACAACCCCGTAGGCAACGGCTTCATTATCGGACGCGAATGCATCGCCATCTAAATGAAGGTGTGCGGTGTAACGGATACGGCCTTCAGCATTCGGAACGGGGATCGGCACTTCGAGTAGGTTCCTGAGCCCTACCTCAGGCAGCGCTACCTTGAGTGACACAACCTCAGCACCTTCCACCCGGATCGTAAGGTCTACACTGTCAGCCCCTAATCCATGGATCTCTACCTCGCCAAGGATCATACCCCCGGTCTGGACTGCATCTTCTACTTTAAATGCCGAGATACCACCGTTCTTAAGGTCGGCCCCAAAACCTTCATACAAGACTTCTAGGGGCAACTGCTCCAGGGTTGCCTGCAAGGCCACCCGATCCTCGAGTCTAAGGTCAGTCAGAACACGCACGGAGCGCGCCCCACCTTCAGCCGCACGTCTGAGAGCGGGGGCCAGTAAGGTATTCACATCCTGCGGGCGTGAGCCTAGGTCCGTGTCGCTGAAAGGGAGTGCATTCGCTACTTCACCGAAGGTGACGACTCTCCAGCCCTCCTCCATTAACTCATTTGAGCGCTCAATTGCTCCATCCCAAGCGGTCAGTCCATCCTCACCCGCCAACATGCTGAGTGAAGTATCCAAGAGGACCCAACGTTCGCCCATGGCCTTGGTGGAATCCCCTACCGGGATCTGGAGATCGAATAAGAGCCCAAGGATAGTCACTAAAACGCTGGCACGTATTAAAGCCAGCCATCCCGAACCAGTGATGGAAAGTTCGACACGGCGGTATACCCAATAGGGATAAACAACCAATGCGCTGGCGAGCGCGGTGAACAGAATTGCTCGAATCACCTTGTGCGCAAGGCGGTTACCGTGCCCCTCCGTGCTTATCGTCCAGTGATTGCAACGCATCCGCCCTTCTCACAGGTCCGGCGCCTGGTATCGACTCAAGTAGATCAACCCGGGTGATCATCTCCTCGCCCCACCTAACTTGGTCATCGGATGGTACGGGATCTCCCGCTGGTAGATCGACCGCCAGAGGATCCATATGCTCACCGTTGCGCTTCATCATCTCATAGTGCAAGTGGCTCCCCGTCGCCTGGCCACTCATGCCGACGTAGCCGATGATCTCGCTCTGCTTGACACGAGTTCCAAGTTGGACGTCTGACCTGAAGCGGCTCAAATGGGCGTATCGCGTTACGAAACCGTTGGGATGCTGGATCTCTACCGTATTGCCAAAGGTTCCCTTCCACGCGCGATGAATGACGACACCATCAGAAGTTGCCATAATCTCTGCTCCGACATCGGCCGCATAGTCAACTCCACGGTGGGCACGCCAAGTCCCTAAGATCGGGTGTAAGCGGGAGTTTGAGTAACGAGAGGAGATGCGTCGATACGCCAACGGTTTAAGTAGGAAAGCCCGACGAACTGAGTTGCCTTCCAGATCAAAGTATGATCCTTCTCCATCATCATTTGGATCGAACCAGATTGCATGGTACGGTGTCCCCGAATTCATTAACTCAGCGGAAAGCAGGCGCCCGGTGCGCATTGATCCGTCGGGGCGCACCTCCCTTTCAAAGGCGAACCGATAAGTGTCACCCACTCGGATCTGGCGGGAGAAATCGACCTGCCATTGGAACACTTGGTCAAGTTCGTCGATCAGGGAGTTGCGGTCTTCAAACGGAACATCCTCTAGGTCCTCGTTGTTAATAATCGCACTCCAGAGAACCGTTTCGATCTCACCGGAAGCCAGGAGCGTATCCACATAGATTGGTGCACGGATCAGGTCGGAGTGCCACCCAAACTCGTTGCGTGTGAGCCTCACTGTCTCATCCGGGCTTACCACTACATCGAGACCTCGTAGCCACTGATCGGCCCTGAGGTAACGGAATACTACTTCAGTACCGGCCCGCATCCTTCGCGGATTCGCGTATTCTCGAAAAGCAAGTAGGAGAGCCGCCTGATCGTTCGCTGATACGATACCCCCTAGAAGAAGGCCTAGTGTCTGGCCCTGTCCAAGAGAGAGCACCTGCAATTCTTCAGAAGAGTTTGCATACACAGCATCGAGAGTGCCCGCATCGGGAGTAGTGTCAAGAGCGCAAGACACGGTCAAGACAGTACAAACCGTCACTGCCATCCAGAGTTTAGTTATTAGTCGCTCCCAAACCACCGAATTGTCCCTCGGTCGATGAGTTGACCTCCCGGTAGAGATTTCCACCGGGCAGCGCTCCACCACACTGGTTTTCTCAACAATCTAACGAATCAACACGAACCATAGTCGACCCGAGGTGCTTGTCAGTCCATCTGCCGACGAATAAAGGTCGGAATATCCAACTCCAAGAGCTGAGTGCTTGAGACCATCCGCTCGGGGAATCTGTTAAAGGGGAGAACCTCCTCAGACCCACCGACAGCGGCACCCACCATAGCCTCATCTTCTTGCTCTATCTGAACCTGCAGCTCCGGAAACATCGGCCCTGGATCCTGTATCACTTTTGACTGAGGTCGGGAGCGCTGAAAAGTGCTGGGAATCACTTTTTCATCCGCTACCGAATCAAAGCCAGTCGCGATCACAGTAACCCGGATCTTGCCTTCGAGATCCGGATCATGGACAGCGCCGAAAATGATTTCGGCTTCATCTCCCGCCCCTTCCTGGATGATTGAGGAGATCTCTGTGACCTCGTCAATCGCGAGGTCGAGACCTCCAGTGATATTGATCAGGACACCACGTGCACCGGCGATGGACACTTCATCAAGGAGTGGTGAAGAGATTGCTTCCTGAGCTGCTTCCTGTGCACGATTCTCACCTTCACCAAAACCTGAACCCATAAGTGCAGGTCCCCTAGAAGCCATGACGGTCCGAACATCAGCAAAGTCCACATTGATCTCACCTGTTACGCTGATCAAATCGCTGATGCCCTGGGTCGCGTGCAGAAGAATTTCATCTGCTTTCTTGAGCGCATCCCGGAAGGAGGTGCCCTTTGGTACCACAGCAAGAAGGCGATCGTTGGGAACCACAATCATCGTGTCGACACATCTTCGAAGTTCTGCAAGCCCTTGGTCGGCCTGACGTTCACGTTTCTTCCCCTCGAAAGAGAACGGCCTAGTGATGATCCCGATCGTGAGTGCGCCCATATCGCGCGCAATCTCAGCCACCATCGGGGCCGCGCCCGTCCCGGTACCACCACCCATGCCCGCCGTGACGAACACTAAGTCAGCTCCCTCTAGTGCACGGCGGACGTCTTCCTCATTCTCTGCAAGCGCCTGACGACCAACCTCCGGTCGAGCTCCAGCACCCAGTCCGCGAGTTAACTTCTTGCCTATCTGCAATGTTACCTGTGCACGTGAACTCTTGAGGGCCTGGGAGTCGGTGTTGATAGAAATGAACTCGACCCCTTCCAGCTCTTCATCGATCATTCGATTTACTGCGTTTCCGCCGGCGCCACCGATCCCAACTACCTTCATCTTGGCTTTCTGGAGTGGAGTTTCCTCAAACTCGAAGATCATCATTTCTCTTCCTCGGCGAAGTGATTTGAATGCAAATAAATGGGTTGATTAACGCCCGTCAGAGGCGCCATTAGAAGAACTCCTTGAGCCATGTACCGAGCTTAGTAAACATCCCGGATGTTATGGTTGATGCACCGCGGCCAGTTTCCATGAACCGGTCTGCCCCCCAGAGTGCGAGCCCCGTGGCAATCGCGAACTGTGGCCGCTGAACGGATTCAGCCAGACCACTGAGACCCTCATTCGGGACGCCTAGGCGTACTGGTGAGGCAAAGATCTGTTGAGCAAGCTCTATAATCCCTGGGATCGCAACCGTCCCACCTGTCAGAACGACACCAGCCCCTAACTGATCGAGTAGGCCGTGATCCTGTAGCTCCCCTTGGACGAGTCCGAACATCTCGTCGAGCCGCTGCTCTATGATGTGCGCGATTAGTTCCCGGGCAACTGCTCGCTTCTGGCCCGGTGAGGGTCCAGACATCTCAACTGTCTCCCGGGGATCGACGAGCTGGGCAAAGGCTGTCCCATAGTGCTCCTTGGCCTTCTGCGCTTCCGCATAAGGCACGGATAGCCCCCGAACTAAGTCAGCCGTTAGTGTCTGGCCTCCGAATGGCAGAATCGCAACATGCTGTATCTTACCTTCAAAGTAAGCAGCGACATCCGTTGTTGATGCACCTATCTTTACCAGGGCAACACCAACCTCCTTTTCGTCCTCAGTCAATACAGCTCTCGCCCCCGCAAGCGGCTCAAGGACTAATTCCTGGACACGGTATCCTGCCCAGTTCACAGCTTTACGTATATTCGCTGACGCACTGATAGCGCAGGTCACCAGGAAGACCTCAGCCTCCAGTCGGATACCAGCCATGCCTATCGGGTCACTGATGCCGCGTTGATTGTCCACGCGGTATTCCTGAGGGACTGCATGTAGCATCTCTCTATCTGGTGGAAGAGCAACGGCCCGGGCAACGACATGCACCCGTTCTACGTCATCCATCGCGACTTCGTCTTCGGAGATCGCGACAACCCCCATGGAACTCGTAGCTCTCACGTGGTCTCCACCCATGCCAGCATAGACCCGGTCGACCGACACACCGGCCATCAGTTCTGCTTCCTTGAGCGAGGATCGGACTGATTCCGTTATCTCTTCGATATTAGTCACTATATCACCGCGAACCCCAGCGGTTCTCGCTTGGCCAACTCCTAGAACGGTGAGACCGGGGCGCCTAGGGTCACCGATGATCTCGCCGATTACGGCGCAAGTCTTGGATGTTCCGATGTCTAGACCGGCTATGAGGTTCGAGCGCATCCTCAGTTTCCGTTTGCACGGCGGACTACAACCAAGTCCGCGAATCTTAAGTCGACTGATTCGGGCACATCGCCCGGTGTTCGAGTCATCGCATGCCCGAGCACTACAAAGCCTTCCTGAAGCCGCTCAGGTGATAAGCCAAAGGGGAGCAGAAAATCCACACTGGGCTCTGACCATCGGGCAACCAGGCTGTTGCCTTCTCCCCAGCGCACTTCCGATAGCATCTGGAGAAAAGCCGTATCAGCTCTCATCAACCTGTCGACCTCACCAGCTAACACACGAGTGCGCTGGGGCATGATTCTCCCACGGTCTATGGGAGAATCATCAGTTTCCAGGATCGGCAAATCAAGCCGGTGCGAAGCTGGATCAAGGGGGAGCAGGATCCCGTCCCCGTCCACCGGCTCCAGTGTCGGTGTTGCCACCAATGCAACAGGTTGCCGCTCCAAAAGAGACACGATAATCGTGTGAGGTAACCGACGAATGACGGTGGCAGAACGGACTAAGTGTAGCTCCCCCAGCGCTTCGACCCATGTTTCAGTGTCACTCCACACGGAGGTCTCTGGCGTAAGCTCCATGGCTTGGAGTACGGTTTCGCGAGTGAGGTAGCGCAGCCCATGGATATCGATATCCACTTCATGAACTCTGAACACTTCCATTCTGCTCACAGCCACCGAGAGTTCCCCGCCCCAAGCCCAGGTTACCCCAAGGAGGGCAGTGACCAGAAGAACGCGGAGCTCTCTACGCATGAACTCGCTCCCCTAGCTGGTTGAGAACCTGAGTTCCGACAGTCTCAATGGAGCCGGCGCCCAGGGTCATGAGGACATCGCCTGCACGCAGTTCTTCGGCAAGTAAGTCGGGAAGATCATCAAGTGCCGCAACGTAGCGGGTATGTTCACCACCAGCTTTTCCCACAGCCTCAACCACGGTTCTCCCCGTGATTCCAGGGATGGGACGCTCTCGAGCCGGAAACACGTCCGTAACCCAAACTGAGTCTGCCCCAGCTAGCGCTGCCCCAAAATCTTCAGCAAAGTCTCGAGTACGAGAAAAGAGATGGGGTTGGAAGGCCGCTACAAGCCGAGCCGATGGATACATCCCCCGAGCTGTATCCAGGGCAGCCCGGATCTCAGTGGGGTGGTGGGCGTAGTCGTCAAGCACAACGACCCCGCACTTTTCTCCTAAGCGCTCCAGGCGCCGACCTACACCCTGAAAGCCCGATAAAGCCCCAAAGATTATCGGCCATGGTGTCTCGAGAGCACGAGCCACGGCAGCTGCGCCGAGCGCGTTGCGGAGATTGTGTACGCCACCCATTGAGAGTGAGAGTTGTCCAACTAGCGTACCCTCTTCAATGACTAAGCAGTTGGTAGAAGCCTTGGTAACACTCACATCCGTCGCGCGCAGCATGGACCCCGCTGTCGTACCATAGGAGTAACCTGCGGCCCCAAGTTTCGTGAGAAGGGAAGCAGATCCCTGGTCGTCAGCACAGGCAATGACCTTACCCGGAGACCTCAAGTTGTCTAGGAATTCGACAAATCCAGTCCGCACACCCTGGTAGTCACCATAGACATCCAAGTGGTCAGCTTCAACGTTAGTCACAACTGCGATGTCAGGCTCCAGCGTATGGAATGAGCGGTCATATTCGTCTGCTTCGACCACAAAAAGGTGATCTGATCCGCGGTGGAGGTTCCCAGCCCAACCACGAACACGACCACCTACGAGCCCGGTTGGGTCAAGTCCTCCTTGAGCTAGGATCTCGGTAGCCATCGCAGTCGTGGTTGTCTTACCATGGGTGCCAGAGATCGCAACAACCTTTCCCTGATTCACCCATGCTCCAAGAGCTTCTGCACGCTTTAGCACTGGAATACCAAGGTCTCGTGCGGCGACAAGTTCCGGGTGATCGCACGGTACTGCTGAAGTCACCACTAATGCGGAAGCATTAACGACGTGCCCGGAGTCGTGACCCATCGAAAACCGTACACCGAGTGCACCCAGATCTTGAATTGACTGAGAATGTTTTAGATCACAGCCCGTGATAGATCCTCCGCAGCTTAAGAGAAGCTCGGCAAGCGCACACATCCCTGCACCACCCACCCCCATGAAATGCACTGAACCCTCAGCAGCTAGAGCCCTAAGATCCGGAACAGGGGGACGACTAGTGGTGCGCGCCTTCATGAGGCTAGCAACCTCTCTACCGAGGCAGCGATCTGATCCGCGGCCCTGGGCCGGGCAAGCGAAGTTGCGGCCATACCCATGCGTTCCAGAGATTTTGGGTCTCCTGAGAGCTGATTAAGCTCGGCCCATAGGATCTCTCCCGTAAGCCCTGCTTGTGGAGTGAGCAGAGCTGCACCGGCTTCAGCCAGAGCCCGCGCATTATGGGTCTGGTGGTCGGCAGCCGCGTTAGGAAAAGGAACCAGAATCGCGGGTAGGCCCTGGTTCAAGAGTTCAGCCGTGAACATCGCCCCCGCCCTGCTTACCGTGAGGTCGGCAGCGGCCAATGCATCCGGCATGTTGTCAAAATACGGGTGTGAATGTACCCAATCTGGAGACCCGAGATCTGCCAGGGCACTGTTCACCCGCTGGTGGTGCCTCGGGCCCGTTGACCACAAAATATGCAGGTGATCCGGTCGATTCACACGATGGGCCACGACAGCATCCAATGCTGCGAGAAGAAGATTGTTCAAAGCTTCCGATCCCTGGCTCCCTCCTACAATGAGTGCGACAACAGCCTCCTCCGGTAGTTGGAACAATTCCCTCACCTGCGAACGCCCATGTACTGAGGTTGCACGCACGGGGTTTCCGGTGAGACAAACCTTATTCCTCACCCCACGAGGCAGCCGGTCAGCAACCCCGCTGAACGCCGTATGGATCTTCTTTGCCCAGCGGCTAAGCGCTCGAGTAACTATGCCTGGTGCAGCGTTTTGCTCCTGGATGAGCAGTGGGACTCCAGTCAGAGCAGCCACAACACCAGCGGGTGCGCAGGCGTAACCACCGGTCACCACGACGGCTCTCGGCCGCAAGCGACGCATCACCCTAGCCGCCTGCAGGAGGGAACCAGCCAGTGCAGGGACCGCTCGCCAAAATGCCCCTCGCTGCCCTCTGTCCAAGCCACGAACGGGTAAGAGAAAGTGTTCTTCCCCCAATTCTGGTAGAACACGTGACTCGATACCGCGAGTAGCTCCCATGAATACGACTCGGACGTCTGGGCGGCGGCGGCGCAACGCATCCGCAATCGCAAGAGCAGGATAAAGGTGCCCGCCCGTCCCACCACCAGCGAAGACAACCACCGGGCCCTCATGCACGGGCTGCCTTTACACCCGGAGCCACCCGGGCCACCGACATCAAGATTCCAAGCGACGCGAGTGTCACTATCAAATTAGAGCGGCCGTAAGAAATAAGCGGGAGCGCAAGCCCAGTCGTCGGCAGTAGGCTGAGCCCAACCGCCATGTGGAGCAAAGCTTGCAGAGCGATCAGACTCGTGAAACCCAGTGCGATCAGTTCCCCAAATAGATCGGGGGCACGGCTAGCGATACGGAAACCAACCAACACAAGGGCCACGTACATCATCAGTAGAATCAGGACACCGATGAGTCCCCACTGCTCACCGATCATCGAGAAAATGAAATCGTTGTGCGCCTCTGGCAGAAAACCGAACTTTTGACGCCCTTGACCAATCCCGACACCGGTAATCCCTCCAGAACCCATCGTAATAAGAGATTGGTAGGCCTGAAAGCCGGCCCCTGTGGGATCAGAAGCGGGATTGGCCCAAGCCAGTAATCGCTGTGCCCTGAAGCCAACTCCAACAAGTTGCCAGTAGACGATCGGGGCTAAAAGCAGTCCTAAGAAAGCAAAATGGCTAATGCGGGCACCAGCAGAGAATACGATTAGCAGGCCAAGTAGACTGATTAGCAACGCAGTCGAAAAGTCAGGTTCCAGAGCGATAGGCAGGACCAGCAGCGCCCAAACAACAAGAAATGGTGCCAAACCTCGGCGGAGCGATCGGAACTGGGACACTTTCTTCACCGCCATTCCGGCAGTCCACACCACAATCGCTATTTTTGCGAACTCTGAAGGCTGCACGGTGATGCCGATCCGGAGCCATCGCCGTGAACCGTTGATTGATGGCGCAATTGATTCCGTCCAAGGAAGTATTAGGAGCACAAGGGATCCAATACTGATTAATAGCAGCGGCCAAGACAGTCGGGACCACACCGAGTAGGGTAGACACGCACAGCCGAACATCACTACCACACCAATTACGACTCCGGTTCCTTGGCGAAGCACGTAATAGGTGTCTGCTAACTCTTGTTCCATCGCCAAGATGGAAGAGGCGTTGTACAGGCTCACAAGACCGAAGACGAGCAGAAACGCAGTGAGCACGATGACAGCCGAGGACTCCCAGCCACGCCCTAGGCCCGAATCGGGGAAACGGACCGGGCCAGCCGGAGCTATATCTACCGGGCGGGCCGTCATACCGATCCGCACGCGAGTGCCGTGAATAATCGGCCTCGTTCTTCATAGTTATCGAACATATCGAAGCTTGAACAAGCGGGTGACAGAAGAATCAGATCACCCGGCTCTGCCAGTGTTGCCGCACGCTGAATCACCGATTCCAGGTCCCCTTCGACCAGCACCGCCTTTCCCACCTCGCGGACGATCCGAGGCCCTGCCGCACCATACGCGAGGATCGCGCGTATATTGGCTCCGGGTGGCACAAGTGCTCTGAAGTCCTCACCCTTGTCGACCCCACCCAGCAGGAGAACAGTCGGAAGCAGCAGACTCTCTAGAGCACTGCGCGTGGCCGCAACATTTGTGGCCTTGGAGTCGTTAACCCAAATAACTCCATTGCGGTCAGCCACGAGTTCAAGCCTGTGCGGTAGGGGCGTGGCAGTGCGCAGGCCAGTCATGATTGATTCGTCTTGAACTCCGACCAGGTGTGCGGCTAATGACGCTGCCAGCGCATTCCGGATATTGTGCCGTCCAAGGAGTGAGAGCTCTTCCGCCTCCAGCAGTGGTTTCAAATGATCTTCGGCACGCAAAGTTAGGATGCCGTCGGTCAAGAAAGCGTGACTCCCCGATTCCTCGAATTCCCCGAAATAGAAACGGTTCCCAGGAGCGTCGCCGATGAGTGAACCCACACTATCGTCGCCTGCAGGTAAGACCCAGATACTCTGGTCATCTGCGTTGTCGAATATTTTCGCCTTGTCCGCGTAATACGCCTCAAGGCACGGGTACCAGTCCAAATGATCCGGAGACAAGTTGGTCAGCACGCCAACCTGGGGGCTGAATGTCTCAATCCCGGAGAGCTGGAAGGAACTGATCTCAAGCACATACCAGTCCGGGGGATGCTGCAAGAGCGCGAGCTCTGAAGCGGGCGGGGCGAGCCCGCCTCCCACGTTTCCGCCCACGGCAACACGTAGCCCTGCCTCTTCGAGCAGGTGTCCCAGAAGCAAGGTCGTGGTCGTTTTTCCATTGGTACCCGTGACGGCAACTAGTGGACCAGAGAAGAACCGAAAAGCGAATTCAGGCTCGGAGATCCACCCAACACCGCAATCCTGGAGTGCTCTGAGTACCGGGGCGTGAGGGGGGATTCCTGGACTGACCACGACCATGTCGGATCTCGCCAGTCGCTCGATATCGTGTCCTCCCAGTTCAACCCGGGCGCCCCTTGCTCGCAGGTCGGTTCGACGAGCTGCAGCCTTTGGTTCAATGCACAGATCCGAGACATAAACATCTCCTCCCTTATCGAGGGCCAATCGAGCCGCAGCAACACCGCTAGCTCCGAGGCCGATGACAGCTATGTGTGCTCCACTCAGTCCGCTCATTCCACTTACTCCGAGCGGATTCTTCGATCCAATACGGCATGTTCTATCACCTGATTTTCAGGGTGCTAATGGCTAGCATTGCAAACAGGATCCCAACAATCCAAAAGCGCGTCACCACTTTCGTCTCAGGCCAGCCAAGTTCTTCGAAGTGGTGATGGATGGGTGCCATCTTGAAGACGCGGCGCCCTTCCCCGAAACAGCGGCGCGTGTAGACGAAGTAAACCCTCTGGACGATTACTGAGAGCGTTTCCACCACGAAAATCCCACCAACGATCACAAGCAGAAATTCAGCCTTCAGCAAGATCGCCATTACTCCCAAAGCACCTCCGAGAGCCAACGACCCTGTATCCCCCATGAAGACCTCGGCGGGATAGGCGTTGTACCACAGGAAACCAATCGCTCCCCCTGCGAGTGCGACCGCAAATATGGTTAGCTCGCCTGCACCTGGTAGGTAGAAAAATCCTAGGTAGTTGGACATGTCGAATCGCCCGGCGATGTAGGCGAAAATACCGAACGCCACAGCTGCTATCGCGGCCAGTCCTGCTGCAAGCCCATCGAGTCCGTCCGTGAGGTTTACCGCGTTCGACGAACCGGATACCACAATCCCCGTGAATAGGATAAACGACCAAGCGGTAAATCGTGCTTGGACATCCGATAGGAACGGTACGGCGGTCACGGTAGATGGATGGGGTGAGATCTGGTTGAACACTAGGAATGCTCCCAAAGCAAGTCCGAAGCTCCACTGGCCAATCATCTTGTACCTGGCGACCAGACCGCGTGTCTTACCGTGCACAACCTTGAGATAGTCATCAAGGAATCCGATCGTCCCCATCCAAATGAGCGAGACAAGGGCAATCACGGTGTACGGGTTGGTTAATTCCGCCCAAAGGAGAGTGGAAAGAACAGTAGCGATGATGATGATCACGCCACCCATCGTCGGGGTCCCTGCTTTTGACCAATGCGATTCAGGGCCTACCTCACGAACGATTTGGCCGACTTTCGCGTGCTGAAGACGTCGAATAACCATTGGACCAAACACGAACGCGATCACGAGGGAGGTCACGACCGCTCCTGCCGCGCGGAACGTGATATAGCGGAATACATTGAAGACGAAATTAATGTCCGAGAGACCGGGCATGAGGTGGTAGAGCATCAGGCTTCACCCGCCGCGACACTGTTACTCCCGCTACCAAAGTCAGCTTCCAGAAGCGGGATCATAGCCTCCAGGGCGATTCCCCTCGAAGCCTTGAGAAGAAGAACCTCGTCCCCTTCGAGCCAGTCACTAAGTGCTGGGTAGGCCTTCCTCCAATCCTGAGCTCGCAGAACCTTGGGCTCATCCGCTTCCAGCGCCTCGGCGGCCTCAGCGAATCCTCCCGTCGCCACCACTAAATCGATATTCAGGCCGAGCGCGTATTCGAGGATTTCTTCATGGAGACGGGGAGCTTTATGACCCAGTTCCAACATGGTACCCAGTACGGCAACAGTACGTGAATTAGCAGGCTGGTCATTGAGCAGTTCGAGCGCGGCTCGCAAGCTTTGTGGGTTAGCATTGTAACAATCGACAACCACTCTCAGGTTCCCGATCCGGCGGATTTCACCGCGGAGCGAAGAAACTTCAGCGGAGGCCAGCCCACGGATGGCATCCCTGGGACTCACACCCACGAGTTCGGCAATCGCCAGTGAGATCAGAGCGTTCGCCACAGAATGACGGCCTGGCAGTGCGAGGGTCACCGGGTGACCCCGCCACCGAAAGTGATGCCCCCCGAAAACATCGACCTCGACCTGCTCTGGTCTGAGATCAGCATCAGCTCGTTCGCTCCAACCCGCAATGCGAAGGTTCGAGCAGAGTGCCTTCGCGGCGTCCACCAGTGCTGCAGGCTCATCACCAACAACACAGAGACCGCCCGCTGTCATGCCCCTAAATAAGTCTAGTTTTTCGTTCAGCACACCTGCAAAGGAACCGAGCTTATCGAGATGGCTCTCGCCTACCGTCGTCACAACCGCAATGTCTGGGCGAGCTATCGCGGAGAGCGTTGAAATCTCTCCCGGCTTGTTCGAGCCCATCTCGAGTAGGACAACATCTACCTCTGTAGGTGTTGAGAGTAGAGTCAGCGGCATCCCGATGCGGTTGTTGAGATTACCGGGAGTCGCATGCACCGACCGTGTCATCCCGAGCGCAGCGCGGGTGAGGTCCTTTGTCGTAGTCTTTCCCGATGAGCCCGTGATTCCAACAACGGGGACCTCGAGAGAGGTACGTCTAAAAGTCGCCAGTGATCCGAGCGCTTCTAGGGTGTCGTCTACAGGGTAGAGCGGGGCACTCGGCTTGGCCTCTACTGGCCTGGAAACCACCGCGCCGGCCGCCCCCTTAGCCAAGGCGTCCGCCACAAAGTCGTGACCATCAAAGCGCTCACCAACGAGTGCCACATACAGCGCTCCCTCCGCAACCGAGCGCGAGTCCGTAGAAACGCCAGCATACTCTAGGGACGGGTCAACTAGGTTGGCACTCAGATCTAGCGCCTGTCGGACGGAATGGTCGGTCCAAGTGAACTGACTCATGCGACACCCAGCTCTTCTAGGCAGTCCTGGACAATCGCTCGCTCGTCGAAGGGTCGCCGCTCATCACCAACCACTTGATAGGTTTCGTGGCCCTTCCCAGCTAAGACCACCGTATCGCCTGCTTGGGCTGTGGCGAACGCAAACCGAATGGCGTCGCGCCGGTCAACAACACGCTCGTGAACTCCGCCGTTTAGTCCCTTGACGAGGTCATCAAGGATCTGGTCAGGATCTTCTGTCCGGGGATTATCAGAGGTGAGCACCACGACGTCAGCAATCCGCGCGACAGTCGCTGCCATTGGACCACGCTTGATCCTGTCCCGGTCACCGCCCGCACCGAAGACGACGATAAGTCGACCTTTCGTTAGGGGGCGTAACGCCTCAAGGACGCTATTGAGCGCTGCCGGTGTATGAGCGAAATCGATAAAAACCTTAAACGGCTCGGTTGCCACTACCTCGAGTCGTCCCGCGACCGGAGGCGCAGTGGAGAGCCTTAGGGCGATTTCGTCGAACGAAAGGCCGTAGGCTATGCCCACAGTAGCTGCGGCTAGTGCATTCTCGATGTTGAAGTGAGCAAGCAGTGGTAAATGCACCTCCCGCCGCTCGCCATCGACCACTAGGGTAAAGTCCGAACCATTCGGACCCATACGGACTGACTCTGCCCGGACATCAGCCTCATTGTCGACAGCGAACGTGCGAACTGATCGCCCACTCGCATCCAATTTGCTCCAGGCAGGATCATCGCCGTTCACAACTAGAGTTCCTCGAGAAGCGATGAGTTCTACAAGATGGGCCTTAGCTCCGAAGTACTCAGCAATATCCCTATGGTAGTCTAAGTGATCGTGGGAAAGATTCGTGAAGACTCCCACGTCGAAGACAACCCCATCGATACGATGCTGATCAAGCGCGTGTGAGGAAGCTTCCAACACGACCGCTTCCATAGCCCCATCAGCTAGCTGTTGAAGGAAAACTGCGACCTGGACGGGACCGGGGGTCGTCAGCCCCTCTGTGCCCGGACGAACACCTTGATCATCGAAAACACCAAGAGTCCCAATCGCAGCCGCAGGTCCTTTCTGTTCCATCAGGTGCCGGGCGAGAAGAGCGGTCGTGGTCTTTCCGTTGGTACCCGTAACACCAACCGTGAACATGCATCTGCTTCCGCTACCGATGACGTCGCGTGCGACTAACGCGGCTGCACGACGTCCATCTGTAACGACGAGCTGGGGCACCTCGACATCGACCTTATGTTCTACAACTGCTGCGACCGCTCCACTGATGGCAGCAGTACTGATGAAGTCATGTGCATCCACCGAATCTCCGCGCCAAGCGAGGAACAGATCACCGGGTCGTGCCTTTCGTGAGTCTTGGCATACCCCTATAACGGCGAGATCCTCCGGACCGTGGAACTCCCTAAGGAGTCCAGCCGCCCGGAGGATCTCACTCACCGTACCTAGGGTGGAAGCAGTCTCAATCACGGTTCGCCCTCGGACGCACAATGAGCGCTACCGTGTCCCCTCGAACGACTCGCATCCCGGGTCCGGGCTCCGTGCCAAGTATCTCTCCACCTAGCGGACCGGAGACGCGTAAGCCCAGGGCATGGAGTCGCCGGACTGCTATCCGAGAAGGCACTCCAGCTAACCTCGGAACCGAGATCCCATCACCCGTAACCATACCGTTGGCAAGTCCCATCCCTATCGGCATTGCTGGTTCATCTAGCCCTGCTTTTGGAGCATCAAGCTCTTGATTTGCGAAGACAGCACCTGAGCCAAAGGAAGTTGTGGGGGTATAAACTCGGCCAGACTCCACTAGACGCTCCCGATCGATATGCGTCGCACTAGCAGCCAGTGCAGCTTCCATTGTGGCTCGGGTCACCGGCGCAGCCACAGCACCCCCGTAATAGGTGCCTTGAGGGCGCTCCAGCTTGACAACGACCACGAGCTGTGGGTCGTCCGCCGGGAAAAACCCTACGAACGACGACCAGTAGGCTCCGCTCTCGTATCCAGCTTCTGGAGAATAAAGCCTCGTCGTACCGCTCTTACCCGCAACCTGGAACGTGCCAAGCTGCGCCGAGGTGCCGGTTCCATCTTCAACAACATCCACCAACACTTGGCCTATTCTGTGCGCGATCTGCTCGGGTATGACTTGGCGAACCATGTTCGGCTCGAACTGCTGCTTCAAACTCCCATCGCTTTCTAGGATTTTCTTGACGAGGAGGGGCTGCATCAATCGGCCACCGTTAGCGAGGGCCCCGTAGGCCATCGCCATCTGCAGGGGTGTCACAGACACCTCGTATCCGATAGATAGTGAAACTGGAGATTGTGGAGACCAGCGCTCGGGTTTGCGCAGGGTACCACCGACCTCACCAGGGATCTGAATTCCGGTTTGCGTGCCAAAGCCAAAGTCCCGGAGCGTCTCGTACAACACGCCCGGTGACATTCTACTAGCCACTTTTGCGATTCCTACGTTCGATGAAATTCGGAGTGCATCAGCAATCGACATGCGGCCCTCAGCATGCACATCGTGAACCGTCCGCCCCGCAACGGTCCACGTGCCGTTCTCTACGTCCACCGTGTCTTCGAGTGACGCGAGGTCGTGTTCTAGAAGACCAGCAACGGTAAACGGCTTAAGAGTCGATCCCGGCTCATAAGGTGTGTTGATCGTGGAAAGTGAGGCAGTCCTACCGTCCCGGATCGAGACAAGCGCCAAGATCTCTCCAGTAGCTGGAACGCTTATGAGGACGTCACCACCCCGGGCCTCGGTTTCCAGAATTGACTCTTGGAGCGCTTGTCGCGCGATCTCCTGGAGATCCATATCAAGTGTGAGAACTATGTCTCCACCATTCCTCGGACGATCTAAGATGTAGCGCTCTCCAGGAATCACCTGCCCCATATTATCTCTTGTAACGACTTCCCTGCCCGGGGTACCTCTGAGGACTTGTTCGAAGGCTTGCTCGATTCCTCCTTGTCCTACACCGTCAAGCACGACGCCAAGAAGTCCTCGCGCGAGATCTCCGTGCGGGTGATAACGCTGAAATTCGGGGTCGAGGTAGATGCCCCGAACACCACTAAGAGTTTCTCGGACTGCGGGTGGATAGCGACCGGGGATAACATTCCAAAGCCGTCCGTTCGAGGTCACCTCCTCTGCCTTAGCTGAAGAAATCCCCAGAGTCTGCGTGAGGAGTATTACAGCCTTGGCCGGGTCTCTTAGCTCGTGGGGGGCAACACTGACGATGTAACGCTCTTGTGAGACAGCAAGCGGTAACCCATCACGATCCATGACAGATCCTCTGGCAGCTGGGACCTCTCTGTCAGTGTGATGCTGACTTTCCGCTAGCTCGCGCCAATGAGATGACTGCACTCCCTGGATCTGAATTGCACGAGCACAAATCACCAATGCTACACCGAGCCAAGAAGCGAGAAGCAACCTGCGACGCCAGGGCCCAGGATTGGACTGATTAGAGCGACGCCTCACGGTGTTCTCCTCTCGTGTAGCAGAAGCACCAACTCATTACCAGAGGGTGTATGCATGCCAAGACGGTCCCGAGCCTCCGGAACAACCCTCTGCCGACTTTCGAGTACCTGGATGACCTGCTCCAACCTCACGCGTTCAGCCTCGGAGACTGATATCTCCTGCCGAAGACTATCGAGCGCTTTCTGCGTCTCAAGGGCACGGCTCTGCCTCCAGGTCACCCCCATACTTAGAGCACCGAAGACCAGAGCAATCGCGAAGACGAATACCACGCGACCCACGGTGTCCGGCTCCATTATGCCGCCCTCTGCCAAGCACGCATGCGGGCACTCCGTGCCCGTGCGTTTCTCTCAACTTCGTCCGGAAGAGGCCGAATTGGACGCTTCGTCAGCGTTTTTCCCAACGAGCGTCCGCGGCAAGTACAGATCGGGAATTCTGGGGGACATATGCACTCTTTACTCCAGTCCCGAAACGCATTCTTAACAACACGGTCTTCAATTGAGTGATAGGCGATCACAACCAGGACCGCCCCCTCGTTCAACACCTCACGGATTGCCGGTAACGCCAGCTTCAACGACTCAACCTCCTCATTAACAGCGATTCGAACAGCCTGAAAAATCCTGGCCTTATCCTGCGGCGACGGTGAACGCCTGAGCGCTACTACCAGCGCCGCCACGAGATCATCACTTGTCTCGAGAGGACTCGTCATACGGCGCTTCACAATCTCTCTTGCGAGACGCCTCGCCTTAGGTTCTTCACCAAAATCACGGAAGACACTTGTGAGTTGGGCTTCACTCGCGTCGGCAAGGAGTCTTCTCGCATCGTGTCCCTGCGACGTGTCCATACGCATATCCAATGCCACACCGCGGCGGAACGTGAAACCTCGGCTATCCGAATCGAGCTGATGTGAGCTCACACCGAGGTCTAGGAAGGCGCCATCAAGCCCTCGATCACGTACCTCAATGTCTTCCGAGGCCATCTCGAATCGTCCATGCATAAAACGCACCCTATCCCTAAGATCGGACAGAGCTGTTCTGGCTACTGACAAGGCCTCCAGATCTCGATCTACTGCCAAGAGCAGACAGTCGTCACACGCCTCGAGAATCTCCCGGGCGTGGCCTCCTCCACCCACTGTCCCATCCAAGTACAGTTGGTCTGGACGAGGGTGCAGAAGGTCCAATACTTCAGCGCGTAGCACAGGTTCGTGGAAGCCCGCCGGCTCCTTACCCTTCTCTTGCACCATGCCAGCTGCACGCCGTTCGTCCAACTTGCTCTCGATCATCCGAAGAGCCTGTGAACGAAGTTACCGAGATCGTCTACAGGCTCACGGACATCCTCCGAATACGTGGCTGGGTTCCAGAGTTCAACGCGATCGAGATTTCCGCTGACGAGCACCGTACCCGAAAGCCCAGCAGCCTCCTGAAGCCCTGCCGGCACTAGCACTCTCCCCTGCTTGTCCGGTGAAACCTCCACTGCATTCGCAACGATTAATCTCACGTGATTCCAGGCACTAGGATCGTTTCGCCGGTAGTCGAGAAGTCGTTCCTGTACCTCTGCCCACTTCGGCTCTGGGAAAAGGGTGAGGTACGGCTTTTCCCATTGAAGAAGCACGAAGCGGTCGGTGTCAGCCTCCCGGCGAAATGCCGAAGGGAGACTGACCCTCCCCTTCTCGTCCATTTGATGCTCGTATTGCCCGACAAAACCAGTCAAATCCCGCCCTCTTGTGGTACGAAGTGGGATGAAGTGGGATACTAGGGAGCAACATACGCATTGCTGGATCGCGGCGTCAAGGGTCTTTTTTTGCTAATTTTGCGTTTTGAAAATGGGTAACTGATCCGTAGAAAGCCCTTTTATAAGAAAGATGATCCCGTAATCATCCCTGAGATCAATTCCGGGAGAATACGAATAAAAACCGAATGAGCTATCTCATGCAGGTGGACTAAGGTGGGTCAGAGACGAAAGAGAGCGCCCCGGGGCTAGTAGCCCCGGGGCGCTCTACCCCGGTGAGGTATAGGTCAGGATATCAGAGCGGGGTTACTCTCCGCGCTTGATGATCGCTTCCTGGATCTCCACGTATGTAGTCAGATTTTCCAGCACCTGAGTAAGATTCACGCTTACCGTACTTGGATAATCCCCACTCTGCCCCAAGAGCTCCATCGCAGCACGGAACTTTGGTAGAGTCGACTGTGCACTGCCAATTGTCTGGGGCTCCTGTTCCACGACCGCAGACTGGTAGATGCTGAAGCCATGCCAGAAGTTAAGTTGGCTCACCATCCCTTCGCCGAGCCCAGGCAACTCCTTGGCCATAGTCATTACGGCTATCGCATATGCATACTCTTTCTGCTGGTAACCCTTCTGATAAGCATCATTGAAAACCATCCGCGCGGCCTGTTCGGTCTGCGCTGGATTGCTAGCCACGGCATCCTTAAGAACCATTACTGCGTCCTCGATTCGACCTGCCTCGATTAGCCAGTTCCCCTGGCGGAGACTCGCGCTCGGATGCGACGGGTTGAGTTCTCTGACTCGGTCGAGCGCAGCGATCGCCTCATCAAGTCTCCCGACTCGCTGAAGAGCATCACCGTAGAACGACCACAGGACATCTTCCTCTCCATGAGTCTGTAGTGCTTGTCCACCGAAATTGATTGCCGCATCCAACTCTTCTAGCTGGATATAGGCAGCCAGAATACTTCTCAGGTGACCGACCGGCGTCTCCGCCCCCTTGCCATCGAAAACCTTCTCGTAAGCATTAATGGCTCGACGGTAGTACTCCTGTACTTCTGGCGTAATACCCGCATCGTCATTTGCACTCAACGCCGCCATCTGCTGGGCATCGCCCGCCGCCTTGAAGGCAAAGCCCCCAAACTGCTCCCAGAGGTCGATGTTCTCAGCGTCGACGTCGAGTCCAATCTGGATGAAGTCCATCGCACCTACTGGGTCACCCGCCTGAGCTTGCTCGTAGGCAATCCGCATACGAATTGCGGCGTTGCCAGGATTTAGTTCAAGGTAGCGACCATAGTACTCGCGGCCCTTGTCTTGCTGCCCCTCCGATGTCGCAATATAGGCGGCAAGTTGAAGTGCCTCCTCATGAAATCCGTTTATCCCGAGAACTCTCTCCAGCTCTTCCAGCGCTTCGGGGAAACGCTCCTGTTTGTTGAGGATGTTGCCCCTCAAAAACCTGGTCTGGATCGCATTCGGGTTAAGCTCGAGAGCCTGATCGCAGTTTCGGAGAGCGTTATCCCACTGCTGACTCGCGTAGTAGTCTCCGCAGATGGCAGCTGCTCGTATTTGTTGGATGTAGAGGTCGAACTCGGTGAAGATATGGTTCGCCGCTCTTTCTTCTTCCTTCTCGCCAACCGTAATCTCGGAAACCACGAACGACTCGCCATCGACCGCCCAGAACTCAGCGTTCACCGTCCAAGACTTGTCTGGGTTCTCCGTATAGGAAGCACAGAGCGCTACCTCGGAGTTCATCTGCGCCGAGAGTTGACGAGTCCGAATGCAGTTCAAGTCCTCGATCTTCAGATCGAAGCGCTTCGCCTCGTCCTTGATATCATCTTCCTCTACGGGCTGGTGCGTCGCGAGGGTATTGATGAGGTCGCGAAGCTCTTCAGAGGCGTCTTTACCGAAGTCGTCATCGGCACCGCCGAGCGGTTCAAAGTAAGGAATGAGAACATTGAAGCGGCCTTGGTTTTGCGCGATCAGAGTTACCGGACCTACCACCAGGGCGGTGAAAACAAGGCCTAGCGTTAGGCGTAGCCGTCCGACCATGGGCTTAGATCTCCTCCGGGTTCTCCCCCGGTGTTCCTGTCCTATAAGATAAAGGACCCGTTCGGATTGGTACCGAACTTTATTGAAATTAATACTTAGTTGAAGAGTGCAGAGATCCGAGAACAGCGATCACAACACTCCGAGCGTGGTATTTTATGCAACAGAATGTTTGAGGGTCAACCGATCACGTAAAGATAGTACCTAAGGTTCTCCCTTGTTAGGCTATCTAAGAGCCATCCCCTATCAAGTCCATAGCCCGTCTCTCCTAGGCTAGAACTTGGGGGATCAGAAGCCACCAGTCGAAGCTAGCCCCACCTCTTCATTTTACGGCGCTTCATCTTTGTGAGCTCCAGGTAATAGCCCAGGGGATACTCAAGCCCTAGGGAGCGCCAGATGGAACGTTGATCCGACCCCTGGATCTGACTCAACCCGAACTTCCCCACCATGTGCCTCCGCCACACCTCTTACGATGGTCAACCCGAGTCCTGCTCGCCCTCTGCTGTCTCCCTCCGCTTGCCAGAAGCGATTGAAGAGGTGTTCCAGGACGTCCTGCGTAAGTCCGACTCCAGTGTCGCAAACTGACAAAAACACCGTTTCTTCATCTAGGGCCTCTGCACTCAGCGCTATGCTTCCACCTTTCGGAGTGAAACGGACGGCATTGTCCACTAAGTTTGCTAGCGCCTGCACAACTCGGTCGTGATCCATGAGGACAAGGACGTCACATACCGGTCCAATAGTGAGCGCAACCTGCGCTTGATCAGCCTGCCCCTCAAACATGTCTCGAACCTCCTTGAGGACCGAACGCGGCTCCTCAGCTGCCGGGCGAACCACGAATGCTCCGGCTTCAATTCGCGCAACGTCCAAGAGGTCTTCGATGAGGCGGCTCATCCGGCTGGCTGAGCGTGCGATGATTTTGGCCTGTTTTTCTCGCTCTTCTCGGTCTAGAGGAAGATCAATCAGGATATCGGCGGCAGCGGCGACAACGCCAAGTGGGTTACGTAGGTCGTGAGAAACGATCGAGACCACTTCGTCCCTCTGCTCTACCGTTCGACGTAGTGCGTCCTCTCTTTCTCGGACCTCTGTCATATCGGTGAATGTTAGAACACTGCCGCGCAAATCGGTGCCATCTAAAAGGGGATGTAGCGACCAGCGAACCGGAAACGAAGTCCGGTCACGGCGCCACAAGATGTCGCGTTCTTCAGAGTCCGATCGTCCTCCCATCTTGATTGACTCTATGATCGCTGAGCCCTTTCGAGCCCTAGGCTCACCCGTTGACGTCGTATGGTGTACGGTATCGTGGACGTCTCGGCCCCGTATCTCCTCCTCTGTATAGCCTAGCAAGGACGTACCAACACGGTTCAGTGAAAGTGCCCGACCTTCGAGGTCTATTCCGAGCACGCCGTCTCCGGTTGCCTCAAGCAGAGCGTCAATCTCGCGTCGAGAGCGAACGGCATCGATGCGGCGATTCTCGGCTTCAGTGACAAGCCGCTTCACACGCCAACTTACCCGTGCGATGACTAGCAGAGATCCCAGGGCGAGGATCGCGAGTCCGATCGTGATCCTTGTCTGGACTGTTCGCCACCACTGCGTATCGCGGCGACCCTGGTCTACTTCGCTCTTGATCGCCCTCTCGAGTTCACGGGTAGCACGCTGTAACTCGTCGTATTCTTCCTGGATCTGGGCCCGGAGTGCAGTCCCCACGTCAGGCCCGAGTACTTCGTCGAAGACAGAGAGATGCTCAAAGCGCCAGCGTGTCGACTCTGCAGACAGTTGGGCAAGACGCTCCCTCACCTCGAAGTCCATGAACCTGACCAAATTGCCAAGGTCGTTGTACAGGTTATCCTCCTCGGCGATGGCAGCGTTGTACCGAAGACGGATCGTCCGATTCCCTGTGAGCAGGAAGGACTGCAGGCGAGCCATCTGCCTCGACTGGGAGAGTGATAGCCGAGCAGCTGATTCAAGAGCAGGCTGCAATGTCTCGGTGATCTGATCCTGTAGTGAAGCAACCCGCTCACCTACATAGATTGGCACTGCTGCGAGTGCCACGAGGGCCAGCGCGACGAGGGCCAGCGCCCAGGGTGCACGAGTCCTAATGCGCGGCTGCAAATCAGGGCGAGTTACTGTATCAGACGCAGTCATCGGTGTCTCAGTGGGCAAAGCAGCGATCCAGATTCACCACACGTTGCTACCGGAACATCGACTAGGGGGTCCGCCGCCAACGAAAAGAGCCCCGCCCATCTACTTGGTCGGGGCCCCTCCCTCACGCTATCTCGGGTCGCTTGAAAACGGGAGCTTACGCAACCCGCCATACTCCTCTCAGTTCCCCAACGGCGCCAGGCTGAGTGCCTTGAGAGCGTCTGCATCCGCGGGCAGTTCCATCGAGCCCGGGTCGAAGCCGTTCATCTGTAGGAAATAAGCAATGATATCCGCGTATTGTGTTGGCGGCAGGCTGCCCGGGGCATCCTCGGGCATCGATGTAGCGATGAAGTCGTAAAGGTCACCGGCCGAACTACGCCGCCAACTACGCTTGAATATTTGGTCATTAAATTCCTCTGAGTAGTGGCACGTCGTGCACACGGACCGGAAGACGTCACGTCCGCGATCCGCCTGGGCAGATGTGAAGCTAAGCGCAGACGAAGGAGCAGGCGCCGGCTCCGGAGCAGCCTCAGCCGGCGCCGCAACTTCGGGAGCTGCTGGGGCTCCAGACGATGCACAAGCCGCAAGTCCGAGGACCACGAAGAAATTCAAGCACTTGGAGTTCATTCTCATTTTGATGTGGCTGTGTGGGAAGGAAGGTTGGGTCAAGATTGGCTTAAGGGCTCTGCGTCGGCAAGCATCCAGAGCAACCCCGAAGGTCAAATCTTAAAGGAGTCCACCCTAGTCATCTCGGACCCGCCCACCCTCAAGTACTCCCCGTGAGAAGCGCATCAGCTCGGATGCAATCCGCTTGTTCGTTTACGTTGAAGAAGACGTGCCCGCACTCCATGCCCAGGGCCTCTAGATCGATGGGGATACCACCGATTTCTCTGAAGAACCGATGTAGTGAGAGGTCGTTCCCTAACAACATCTGCTCGGCAATTTCTAACGTGCCTGTGTGATATACGGCACAGAGGGGCTCGATACCTCCGTCCCGCACGGGCGCAACCGCTTGTCCCTGATCCGCTGCTACTGCGACGGCACGTAGAACTTCTGGGGTCATCAACGGCATGTCGCAAGCAAGCAGGAGCACGCTGGAGCTTCCGAACTCCACTGCGGTGTGGAGTGCTGCATGAAGGCCGCCAAGGGGTCCGGCGTCGACAAACCGATCTGGGATACAAGGAGCGACGACACCATTAGGAAGCTGACGTGATGTTACTACAACCACGTCCTGCACCACCTGTTCTAGGGCCGAGATCGCTCTCTCAATCAGAAGCCGCCCTCCTACTACTGCGTTCCTCTTGTCACGTCCGTACCGGCGGCTTTGACCACCTGCCAAGATCGCGCCGAGGATTCGGGTTGTCGCCATCAGATGAGCCTCTCATTTCCGCAGTAGACGTTGAAGCCGTCATCCCGCACGAATCCCACCAGTGTCTGACCAAACTCCTCCGATAGATCTACCGCCAAGCTTGATGGCGCACCCACAGCAACTAGGACTGGCACCCGCGCCATTAACGCCTTTTGCACGATCTCGAACGACGCCCGACCACTTACGACTAGGATGCGATCATCCGCGGGAAGTTTGCGGTCTAAGAGCGCCCGTCCAAGAACCTTGTCGACTGCATTGTGGCGACCGACATCCTCACGCAACTCGCAGATCTCTCCGTCGGCCCAAAAAAGACCAGCAGCGTGCAGACCCCCGGTCCGAGCAAAGACACCCTGACCCTCGAGAAGCGTGTCTGGCAGGCCCGGCAGAAGCGCCCCCTCAACACGCAGTTCATCCTCAAGGTCAGTGCAGCCAGAAAATGCCACTGCCTCCAACGAAGCCTTCCCGCAAACACCACAGCTGGAGGATGTGAACACGTTTCGACGCAACCGCTCAAGGTCGAAGCGAACACCAGGACGGAGTCGTGCTTCTACGACATTGTATTCTTGGGTTTCTTGCCCTCTGCAATAGGTGAGTTCTTGGAGTTCGTCCGCAGAGTTGACGATCCCCTCTCCCAGGAGGAAACCGGCAACCAAGTCGAAATCATCTCCGGGTGTCCTCATAGTAACTGCGAGTGCTTCAACCGTCCTCGCCTGCAGGTCTCCCCAGGCGACACGAATCTCAAGTGGCTCCTCGACAGAGAGGCTGTCTTTCTCAAGCCGAACCTGACCGTCTCGGTGGCGAGCGACCCGGACCATGCGGGTCGCGCTGGCCTTGCCGATCACTGTTCCGTACCCAGGCTTAACGGGCGAGCAACAACTTCGACAACCGTTGTAAAGTCAGGAATACCACATTGGGGCTCCACAACATCCATAGGAATGAGCCGATTCGCCTCAGGCCAAAACATCTGGAGGTTACGCTCCTTCATTGGTGCAATGCGGCAGCGTCCGCTCAACGTCCCAATATCAGAACGGATCGTCACTGGATCCCCGTCTGATAGGCCCAACCGCTCAGCGTCAGACTCGGCCATGAATACATCGTCACGGTGGCCACCCGTGAGGGGATCCACCTTGGCCTGGACCATGGAGTTGAACTGCTTCCCCCTCCGGGTGCTTAGGTGGAAATAACCCTCAGGGATATCGAGTTCGGGAGGCTGCACGGAATGAAAGTGCGACCGCCCATCAGGCAAAGCGGTTCGCCCACCCTCACACAGCCGGGGGCCACCCCACTGGACCTGATCCCCAGCACCACGAAGCTCTTCGATACCAGCGTAGAACGGCACGGCACGAGCAATGTCTCGGCGGACCGCTGGACCATCAGTGAGCTTCAACAGTTGCGCCCGTTCCGGATCAACTCGGCAGGCAAGATCGACGAGCACCTCCCATTCAGAGCGCGCCTCAGCGACGCGGGGACCCGGAATCTCAGGAGAGAAATAGATTCGGCGCTCAGTCGCAGTCTCCGTGCCCCCGCCGGGTTGTTCATACCTAGTCGTCGCAGGCAGGAGCACCACGGTATCGCTGGGCTCCACAAACATCTGATGAGCAAGGACGATATCCTGGTGAACCCTGAGTGGGACACGACCGATAGCCTCTCTACAGTACTCCGGATCGGGAAGCGTACTCAGATAATCTCCGCCTATCGCCCACAGCACATCGATTTTGCCTCGATGGGCAGCATGCACCGTTTCCACTGCGGAGAGCCCTCGCCAAGCGGGTACATCAAAGCCCCACAACTTAGACATTTCAGAGGCACTGTCTTCCCCAACCGCACGACCTCCCGGAAACGACCAAGGCACAGCCCCCACCTCTGCCCCACCCTGGACACCGCTATGCCCTCGGATCGGCATGAGCCCGCACTTCTCTCGGCCGAGAAAGCCACGAGACAAGGCAAGATTTACGATCGCTTGGACGTTGTCGACACCGAAGCGGTGCTGCGTGATCCCCATGCTCCAGACGAAGACGGCACTACGGGCGGCGGCAACAGTCTCTGCGAAAGTCAGCATGTCGCTCCTATCGACTCCGCTAAACCGTTCCAAGTCCTCCCAAGACTGATTTTCAACCGACAGCTGCAGAGCATCGAACCCGAAGGTATGCTGCTCGATGAACTCCCGATCAACTGCTCCGAGCGTAATCAGGTGCTTCAGTACGCCATTAAGGAAGGCGATGTCCCCACCTTGATGCACTTGGAAAAATTCGTCTGCTAGCTTGGAGCCGAAGAGCGCGCTGTCAAAGATCGACGGGATCCAGTAGCGCTCCATAGCCGGCTCGCGGAACGAGTTCACCACGACTATGCGAGTTCCCTTCTCTTTAGCCCGGTACATGTACTTCGTGGCCACAGGCTGGTTGTTAGCAACGTGCGACCCAAGAAAGACCAAAAGATCAGTCCCGATCCAGTCACTGTAGGAGCATGTCGAAGCAGCGTATCCGATCGAACGCTTGAGTGCGGTGGTACTCGGCGCATGACAGACACGAGCCGAATTGTCGACATTGTTGGTCCCCAAGAACCGAGCAACTTTCTGAGCACCGTAGTAGACCTCGTTGGTTATCCCACGAGATGTCAGGTAGAAAGAGAGTCGCTGAGGCTCGACCTCCCGGATTCGGTCCGCGATAAGGTCGAGTGCTTCATCCCAGCCGAGCCGAGTAAAGCCCCGCTCTCCCCTGCGCCGCACCATGGGGAACGGGATGCGACCGAGCTCTCGAAGGTCTTCGCCCGTAAGCTCGGCCAGCGAATCCACGTCATCGAGATACTTAGGGTCAAGTGAGCCCATCGTGTTCAGACGGAGGAGTTCCAGCCGAATCGAACACAGATGTATTCCGTCGAGCGTGAAATCGTGGATGCCAGTCGTGCCCAGTGCACATCCGTCGCACACTCCATCTTTCAGGATTCGCGTCGCGTATTCGAGTTGATCGCGGTTCTTCCACCACGTACGCGCCATGTCTCGGAAGTGACCCGGCTTCTCATGCCCCAGTCCAAATGGAACTAGTGAAGCCCACATCGATGGATTCCATCCAAATTCCATTGGAGATCTACTCTAGAAGGGAGTCAAGGGAGATCGCTAAGTATTCGCACTTGTTGGATCCATTCTATGAACCCAATGACACCTGTCGCCAAGATAATCGTGAATAGTGTCTTTAGGTTCCCTATATCTAGCCCCTGACGCACCGCTATGAAGCCCGCAACAGCGCTCCATAGCAGGACTATCACGATGATGGGATCATGCAGTATTGGAATAAGAACTAGGAGCAAGAACACTCCAGGTGCCTGCGCGAATCCGAGCGTGCGCAAAAGTTCACCCCACGTGGCCCTACCACCGAAGAGTTGATCCCCGACCACGTAACAGATTCCAGCCCAGACGACCCAATCGATCAGTGCCCCTACCAAGCTCACCGCGGTACCATATAACCCAAGGCCTGATGAACCTATGCCACTTGCGATCGCAACCATGAGTACGACTGTCGCGGCCTGACCGGTAGCGTCTTCGTCGTGTTCCACCTCCTCGAACACATCGATGTTAAGGGACATCGCACCAATCATACGCTCGACAATTGAGTGCCTCGTTTTGGGCATTCCAGATCTCTCCAATTGTTGTCCCTGATCCTAAGAGTTTACGCAGCCCAGCGTCATCGCGGCAGCCGCTCCGGCATGTCCGCTACTACGTACGCCATCACGGCCATGGTCGCTGCACAGCGCGCTACCTCATCTGGGTCGAGCTTATCAATCGTGTCTGCGTCGGAGTGGTGGTACCAGAAATACCGTGTTCCGTCGACCTGCAGACCCATACCAGGCACGCCTGTGTCCATGAGCGGAGTAATATCCGCACCGCCACCGCCCCGGCTTATGACCCCTGAGCGAATACGAGTGAGCAGCGTTCCGATCTCGGTGATCATCCCGAATGCCTCTTCTGAGCCCGTAAACCCGAATCCTAGCGGCTCGAAAACGCCTCCATCGGACTCCATGGCTAGCACGTGGTACTCATCGGCATGAGCTGCGGCATACGCTCTACCACCCGGACCACCGTTCTCCTCACTGGTCCATCCGACAACCCGAACCGTTCGTCGAGGCCTTAACCCGAGTTCCTTCATTAGCCGGACTGCTTCCCAGGCAGCGACCACTCCACCAGCATCATCCATGGCACCCTGCCCAACGTCCCATGAGTCGATATGACCACCGAGCACCACCACTTCGTCTGGGTATTCGGTTCCGACAAGTTCACCCATGACATTTCGTGAGGGAGCGTCAGGCAGCATCTGAGCATTCATCTCAAGCAGCAGCTCGACCCGCACTCCCCGGTCAACCATCCGATGTAGAAGCTCAGCATCTTCGACTGTGATTGCCGCGTGTGCGATGGGTGGGGTTCCTTCCTCGTAGCGCATCTGGCCCGTGTGTGGCGTCTGCTGAGAATACGGAGTGACGGATCGGATCAAGCTGGCCACCGCACCCGCACGGGCTGCGGCAGGAGCACCACCTGTTCGGTAAGCAACGGTCTGGCCATAGTTGGTGAACGGAACATCAAACAAAACAATACGGCCCCCAGCCTCTTCCGCCCGCCGTTCGAGTTCCTCAAAGCTGCTCACCACCATCAGTTCTGCACGGATTCCCCCGGGCGGTGTTGCGATACTCCCTCCGAGACCGAGCATTGGAAGGTTCCTCGGTCGTGGGAGCACCATCTGTAGCGACTCGTCTCCCCGAACCCAATGCGGCACCATGACGGTCTCTCCGTGGACGTTTTCAAGCCCATCGGCCTGCATTTCTTCCATGATCCAGTCGATCGCCTGCTCAAGCGCCACAGAGCCGGAAACCCGATGCCCAAAGCGATCGACCAGTTCCGTCAGTCTCTCGTAGGCATCGTGATTCTCAGTGAGAGCATCGATCAGGCGGTCAGCCGCTTGTCTATATGTGTTCGAGATCTCCTGCGTCTCGACGGCTGGGGAAATCAATAAACCTGTGAACATTAGACAGGATAGCAGATGTGCACTCCGCTTCATGACATTGCTCCGAAGGGGGTAAATGACGTCCGCACCGTTGCCCCAGTTCGTAGTGTGTGTCAAGCCTCGATGTAAGGTCAGCCGATATCTGATGAAGAGGTATGGCCTGGCATTGACCCCAGTGCTTTGATGGTGCCTC
>DCAD01000024.1:0-1951 GCA_002311875.1 Gemmatimonadales bacterium UBA1142
TAACCCTGCCTGGTCACCAGACGGGCGCTATATCGCCTTCTCAGGTTCAGTCGGAGGTATCACCGACCTTTTTCTTTACGATCTAGAAAGCAGTGAGACAATTCAGCTGACGCAGGACAAGTACGCTGATCTGCAACCTTCGTGGTCACCAGACGGCCGTACCATCGCCTTCACGAGCGACAGAGGCATAGGCACCAACTTCGAGCTGCTGGCGTACAATAGTTTTCAGCTCGCTATGATCGAAGTAGAGACAGGTGAGGTGCGCACGATCCCTGTATTCGGGAACGTGAAACATATCAACCCACAATTCGGACGCGGTGGGGAAAGTCTTTACTTCATCTCTGACCAAGACGGCTTCAGCGACGTCTACAACTTGAGCCTTCAGGACGGCCGGGTAAGGAGAGTGACCAACGTCGCAACAGGGGTGAGCGGGCATACGTACCTGGCACCTGCGATGAGCATAGCCGCACAGAGCGGGCTGATCGCATACACCGTTTTTGACGAACTCGAATTCCATGTCTATACCAAAGACTTAGACGAGGAGTTTCCTGAGGTCACGATTGCCGAAAACGCCGAGGATCAGATAGGCCGCAAGCTCCCCCCAACTATCCCAGACCGCTTCAGCCGGATCGCAACCTACCTAGCTGATGCAGAGACCGGGCTGTTGCCCTCCAATACATGGGGTACCTCAGCCGTTGAACAATACGAGTCTGGCCTTTCACTCGACTTCGTTGGCCAGCCCACACTCGGTGTTGGAACTGACAACTTCGGCAACTACGTGGGAGGCGGCGCCTCCGCATATTTCAGTGATATGCTAGGAGACAGGGTCCTCGGAACCGCTGTGATGGCGCAGGGCACCTTCAAGGACATCGGTGGGCAAGTATTTTATACTGACCTGAGTGACCGATGGAACTGGGGTGTGGGCGCCGGAAGGATCCCATATCAGATGGGCTGGTACGATTTCGGGTCAGATGATAACGGCTCTTACTACGCCCTCAATCGCTTTCGGATCTTCACCACCTCTGTGAATGGCCAGGTCGCCTATCCGTTCTCCTCCTCGCAGCGGTTCGAGGTCTCTTTGGGCGCGGTCCGCTACAGTTACGATATCGAAATAGAGAAGTACTACACCAACGCTTTCGGCCAGATTATTTCGTATGACCGAGAGGACGTGGATGAGGATCAGATGGGACTCTATCCGCTCAACATGGCTCAAGCGTCGGTTGCGCTCGTAGGTGACAACGCCATTTTCGGGTTTGTGTCACCAGTTCGTGGAGGTCGGTACCGCTTCTCGATTGAGCGAACCCACGGTTATTCCAGTGATCCTGATCCCAATAAGTCCTTAAGGGACAAAGAGGTTACTTTCACAACAGTAACAGCAGATTGGCGACGATACTTTTCCCCGACCAAGAACCTTACAATCGGATTGCGAACCCTTCACTACGGTCGGTATGGGCTCACACGTGAAGAGAGCAGCTCTGACGGCTTTGGGATGCTTCGGCCTTTATTCCTGGGTTATGAAACATTTATCCGTGGCTACGCCTACGAGAGCTTCAGCGCAAGCGAATGCAGTCCCCCGGGTTCGTCGGATTCTGGTGGCACCTGTATGGCTTTCAACCGTCTCCAGGGTCAGCAGCTCGCGGTTGCAAATCTTGAGTTCCGGATCCCATTGGTCGGCGTCGAGCAGTACGGGCTGATCAATTTCCAGTTTGTGCCGATCGAGCTCGTGGCATTCGCGGATGCAGGACTCGCGTGGGACTCGGATAATCCGCCGGTGCTCGAATTCAGCCGCTCCGGATACGAGCGGGTGCCGGTCTTCTCAACCGGACTGTCCGCGAGGGCTAATATCCTGGGCTTTTTGATCCTCGAGGCTTATTACGCATATCCATGGCAGCGACCCCAAAAGGGCTGGCACTGGGGCTTCAACATAGCGCCGGGCTGGTAGTCTCTTAGA
>DCAD01000024.1:1999-52061 GCA_002311875.1 Gemmatimonadales bacterium UBA1142
GAAGTGTCCCCTAGAAGATCGACAGATTGATATACTTCGAAGGGTTCTCTTGAAGGTCCGCTAGAAATGCCGTGACGCTCTCGGCTGCACTAGTCAGGCTGAGGTATAAGGCGTCGTCCTGAACAAGTCGTCCGAGGGTACCCTCTCCTCTTTCAATCCGCTCCAGAACCAAGCGCAGTGATTCAGCGGCAGTGTTCAGATGGTCACCTGTGTTGGTTAGCATGGCCATCGCCGAATCCGCGCGCGCGACTGCTCGTGCGAGTTCAGGTCCAGTCGTAGCATCCTCCAGCCCTTTCGCTGAGCGATTCAGACTTTCAGTGAGTGATCCGAGTGCCTCCCGCTGCTCTCGAACGCCGTCTCCAAACTCAGTAAGCAGGACCTCCAGTTCACGCGCACTGCCCTGCACTGCCCCAATCGTCTCCGCGCTGAGAAGAGATTCGATCTGGGTCATGACATCCCCAGCCTGGCTGGAAAGTTCTCCCGCGGAATCCAGCAGATCTATCACTTGCGCGTCCGCACTCTGAACTGTGTCATTTCCCCCGTAGTACTCCGTCGCATCGCTGGGATCAATGACGAGTGTGCGTCCACCAAACAGGCCAGAAGCGCCGAGCCTCGCACGCGACCCGACCGGGATTTTCCACTTACCCTCAATCTCTGTTGTGATCGTGACCCTCTCACCTCCTATGAGTTCGAAGTCATGGACACGGCCGATGATGATCCCCTTCATGGAAACCGGATCACCGCCACGGACACCACCGGCGTCTTCCATCGTAGTCACAAGCAAGTACCGCCCTCGGAAGGTGGCAGGATCGGTCATCCAATAGAGGACTACGACGAAGGACAATAGACCCATGATCACGAACAGGCCGAGGCGTGCTTGTCTCCCGGTTGCTCTTGGGGGAACAGCTGAGAGTAGCTCTGCGTCCGTGGGAGTATCCCGTCCTGTACCCACGTTCTTCTCAGAGTCAGACATAGGTATCAGTAACCATATCCAAAGCGGCCTCCGCTGCCGCACGATCTACGAACGCCTGGACCACCGGGTCCGGGCAAGCCCTAAACTCAACTGGGGTTCCACAAAATCTAAGGGTACCCCCATCCAACATCGCTACTCGATCGCAAATATCCAGACCACCTTCCACATCGTGGGTCACTAGCAATGATGTGACCTCTAGCTCCTTGGACAACCTCTTGATGAGTCGCTCAACCGCCGCAGTGTTCACTGGATCGAGCCCGGTGGTGGGCTCATCCCATAAGAGAATCTCCGGTCGACCAACAATCGCACGTGCGATCCCGACCCTTTTTTTCATTCCGCCCGAGAGTTCCGACGGAATCTTCGCGAGCACTTCCTTCGGCTCCAAGTTGACGATGTCGAGCGCTTCCCACACCCGGCGAACCTTCTCTATGGTTGAAAGTCTCTGCAAGACCTCCTCTGGGAGACCCATCGCTACGTTATCCAGCACGGTTAGCGAATCGAACAGAGCTGAGTGCTGAAATACGTACCCTACCTTCCTACGCACTTCCAATAGGGCAGATGGACCACCCTCATAGACTGAGAGCCCATCGATCTCGACATCTCCTCGGTCCGGAATCATCAGGCCAATCGTCGTCTTCAGGAGTACGCTCTTCCCGGTACCTGAGGGTCCGAAGAGGGCAAACATCTCTCCTGTCTCAACCATCATATCGACACCGGAAAGTACCGGTAAATCAAACGATTTATGGATATCTCGATACGTGATCACGGCTGTGACATTCCTACTGTAGCAGAAGGGGCGGGAACATCGCGTCCAGAATCAGTATTGTCAGGATCATGAACATCACGGCTTGGGTCGTGGTAAGCCCAACACCCTCGGCTCCCCCCCGTGTGCGAAGACCCATGTGGACCGCGATGAGTGGGATCGCGAATCCGAAGACAACGGATTTGGAGAGCCCATAGACCAAGTCCCAGCTGTGCCAGAACAGGCGTGCTCCATAGATGAATGTTTCAGTGCCCATTCCGACGTCGATGTTTGCCGCAATCATTCCGGCCACGATCCCTATCACGTCGGCGAAGCCAACCAAGAGCGGCATCGTGATGACTCCTGCAATCAAGCGCGGGGCAGCAAGGATCGCGACCGGATCCCTACCCAATGACTCGAAGGCGTCGATCTGCTCCGAGACAACCATGGTTCCAAGCTCAGCGGTGATTCGTGCACCGATCCGGCCCACCAAAACGATCGCAGTCAACAGAGGGGCCAATTCGAGAATCACGCTCTGCACGACCAGTGTCCCGAGTATATACTGAGGCGAAGATGAGATCAGTTGGTAGCCACCCTGTTGACTCGTCACAATCCCTGCCAGAGACGCAGTCACGAACACGATAGGCAAACTCTGCACACCCATGATGTACAACTGCGTGCTTATGTCATGTCTTGATACTTTGAGCTGGGCAATCGCCACCATGATACGCCACGACAAGAGCCCGAGCTCCCCAGCATGCTCAGCCGTTATACGAGCAACCCGACCGACGGCGGCCAGCCATCGAACTATGGGTGCCGGAAGGGGCAAGGTCACGGGGGGTTGGTCCTTCACCGTCTAAGAGACTCCAGCGTTTATGCCACCCGGTTCTTGGGATTGCGAGGCGCGGTAGTCGGCAAAACTTTCGGTTAAAGATACATCAAAATCAACCTGCTATGGTTCAAGTTACGGCCCAATTTATGCAATCTGAGGACTTCAGTCCTCTTTAATGGGGGCCAGAATGGCTTCTTTAACTATCTTCTTAAGGCACGTGCGGCCTATCAGCACGTGACGAATTAACACAGACGACGGAGCGCGGGCGTGATGAACCTACTCAAACGCACTGTGACCTTCTTCATCGGAGCGGCCGTGATCGCTACTCCGCAATCGGTGAGGGCACAGGAGCCGGACTACGAAGCTCAAGCAGCAACGCTCGCGGCGCTTCCTTCAGTAGCACGAGCGCTGGAACTCGTCGAGGAGAGGGATGCCAGGACGATGGCAGACTTGCTGGAACTCACTGAAATAGCAGCTCCGCCTTTTGCTGAAGACGAGCGCGCGGAACGATTCTTGGAAATGCTTCTCGACCTTGGCGTCGATTCAGCATGGATTGATACGGAGGGCAACGTACTCGCGCTTAGGCGTGGTACCGGTTCGGACGAGGTGGTTGCTGTAACCGGGCATCTCGACACCGTCTTCCCGGAAGGCACGGATGTCACGGTCCGCCAACGAGGGGATACGCTTTTTGCTCCTGGCATAGGAGACGACACCCGTGGCTTAACTGCCGTTCTTGCACTGCTGCGTGTCCTTAACGAGGCCGAGCTACAGACTACTGCGGATCTCCTTTTTGTCGGTACTGTCGGTGAGGAGGGAATCGGGGACCTCCGTGGAGTGAAGCACCTTTTCCGTGAAGGCGGTCCGCGGATCGACTCATTTATCTCGATCGATGGCACCGGGCACACCGGAATCACCCATCAGGGACTTGGTTCACATCGATACCGGGTTACGGTACGAGGACCTGGCGGGCACTCGTGGGGTGCCTTCGGGCTTCCTAACCCAGCACACGCGCTCGGGCGTGCGATCGACTATTTCGACCTCGCGGCTGACGCGATCACGCGATCCGGTCCGCGCACGAGTTATAACGTGGGCAGACTAGGTGGTGGGACTTCTGTTAACTCGATCCCATTCGAGGCCTGGATGGAGATCGATATGCGCTCGGAGAGTCCCCAAACGCTTCAGACTATCGATGAGGTGTTCCAACGAGCGGTTCACCGCGCAGTGGAGGAGTCCAACACCCAACGCCGGGATGGAGCCGAACTTTCCCTCGAACTGGAGTTGATCGGTGACCGTCCATCCGGTGAAATCTCGGAATCCAACCCCTTCGTCCAGCGGGCGATCGGTGTTAGTCGCCACCTCGGGATCGAACCGGTATTGAGTCGAGGTTCAACGGACTCGAATATCCCCATCTCTCAAGGGATACCGGCTATAACTATAGGCGGTGGCGGTCAGGGTAGTGGTGCACACTCACCTGGCGAATGGTTCATCAACCGTGACGGGACTCTGGGCATCAAGAGGGCGCTTCTGATCCTCCTGGCTCAAGCAGGTACCGGGGTAATTAGCTGAACTCGGAAGGAAGAGGAGAAGCGCTCGACGGTCGAGTTGCCATCGTCACTGGAGCATCAGCAGGAATTGGGGAAGCAACCGCCCTGACGCTGGCCAGAGCGGGTGTAAAAGTGGCAATTGCTGCCCGCAGGATAGAACGCCTCGAAGCGATAGTTTCCCAATTGGAATCGGAGGGACACGAGGCGTTGGCTCATCGCACCGACGTTACTGAGTTATCAGAAGTGGAGGCGCTGGTAGCGGCCACCAACAAGAAGTTTGGTCGAATCGACATCCTTGTGAACAATGCTGGCACAATGCCCGCATCCCCGATAATTGAAGGGCGAATCTCAGACTGGAAGCGCATGGTTGATGTCAACGTGAATGGAGTTCTCCACGGGATCGGAGCTGTGCTGCCAACGATGCTCGGGCAGGGAACCGGTCACATCGTGATGATTGGATCGATCGCAGGCCGAAGACCTTTCCCGGGTGGAACGGTATATGCAGCGACAAAATTTGCCGTCAGAGCACTTTCCTGGGGATTACATCTTGAACTTGGGGCTGCTCACGGAATCCGCGTCACGGATATTCAACCAGGACAGGTGGCGACCGAACTCTACGAAGGCATCCCGGAAAGCCCCTTCAAAGATGCCTGGGACAAGGCTTGGGAGGGCAAACGAAGGCTCAAACCCCAGGACATCGCCGACACAGTTCTCTTTGCTGTCAGCTCACCCGCACACATGGTGGTAAGCGAGTTACTCGTGCGACCGGTCGATCAGGCGACCTGACTCTCGATCACTGCAAAGGCGAGAGCGGCCCACCTCAAGACGTGGCATCCATCTAGAGCTCCATGGCCTTCCCTTTCAAGGGGTTGAAGTGAACGGTCTTGCTACTCCGAGATCGGAGTCCCGTTAGCCGCACCATAATAGATGCTGTTGAAGAGAAACCCGAAGGTACCATGGGGTTGTGCACGGAAAGTGATCTTAGGTCCAAATATGAAGAGTTTTCCCTCCCCATAGTCCGCCTCTATAACTCCGACACCACCCACCAGATACTGCTCACCCCAAGCCCAACCACTTCTGAGTGGTTCTCCAGTGTTGTACCAGCCGACGGTCCGAACTCGCTGCGGATCAGCCCCAGCTGACAGTCTAAATGTCGGGCTATGGCTGAAGAGCACGTTAGCTCTCTCCCCAAATCCGTGCGTGAGCGGGCTAATGTGTTCGACTTTCATGTCGAGTATTGATCCCGGGGTAAAGTACTTTTCACGGGGAAGCGGTTCTCCATTTTCAACCAGGTGATCCGAAATTGGAAGCCCAGCATGCATCGCAAGGTTTGTAGAGGTTCCAATCGCGACTACTGCCCCCCCACCCCGCACATAATCAAGGATTCTCGGTACAGTTTGATCGACGGTCACTCGGCCTATACGGCGCCTAAATTCCTCGGGTATGGTAGCCGGATCCGGGCCACCGCCTCGACCACCACCACCTGTGGCAGCTGGAATCGCTCCATCTTCGAATACAAGCACGTCGTACTCGTTTAAGTCAGCAGTATCAAAATCAGGGGGATACAGTACGTCGAAGTCGAACTCAAAGTCCTCGAGAATCATGCGGGTCCATCCGGACGGCATTGAGCCACCATATTGATCCCACAATCCGATTCTTACGGGGCTCAATTCCATTGAGCTTCCTGCTGGTGGGCTCGCCACTCCTAAGAAATCCAGTCCTTTCTCCTCAGCCAGCCGCTCGATACTCGATCGATCGATTTCGAGGTAGAACGCACCCGCACCGAAGTTTTGCCCCTCTGCAGCCACTTCGTCCACGTACCAGCGCGCGCTCCCTCCCGCCGCGAGTACTCGGTTCACCGCGATAAACGCATCATTGATGTGGTCGACTAGGTATCCGGTTGCGTTCTCCTGGCCCGCAATCGTCCCACCAGGTGGTGCCAGAATAATTTCATCAATTATCTCAAAAGGCCCGTCGAAGCCCTCTAGGATACGATCGAAGTCAACGCCCATCTGCCAAGCCAGCGTCCACCCTGTATTGTCGTAGGGAGCCGTGGGTGGTGCTCCAGGATATGGTATATCGTTCGGGTGTTCCTGCTTCTCAAACATATCGAGCACATGCGGCCGAAACGCTTGTGCCGTTTTCACGACGTATGAGCCCGCTGGGTAAGACTTACCATCAACCGTGAAATCAGCCGTCGCTCGATGAACATCTACTCCATTATATAGAAGCGTATTGACGAACTTGGTCGCCGTCAGAAAATCCCGCTGTTCAGAGGAGATGATAAAGCCTCGAGGGTCCCGATCTTCCGGGTTACGTAGAACCCGCTCCCAGTCATCTCTCGTACCGCGATCCATCGTCTCAGCAACAGCATCGATTTTAAACGGGTACGTGGTCCATGTGTCGACACTGCCACGTTCGATTGAGTTCATACCCATCTTCCAAATGTTGTACAGCAGATGGTCTGAGTTACGCGACGCGTAATCGAGAACGGCCCAGTTCGCGGTCTGTGAGTATTCGATCGACTGGCGGAAATGCCAGGTCCCCGGCTCGACCGGCAAAGGTAGGTCGCCGTGGGGCATCTGGCGGTCGGGGATAAAGGGTATCTCGACTGGCGTGGGGTGACCGATCGTCTCCGTCAGCAGGCCAATCATGTTCTTGAAGTAGGGAGTGGTCCGAAGCCCTCCGTTCCACCACGTCGAGTAGGATGACCCTGACCTCATGGTGGTGCCGCCTTTCCCTTCCAACACGAAGCGTTGATGCATCGCGGATCCGACCTGATCCAGCCCCGTCATGATGAGTGGATCTAGGTAGTGGTTCGGAGGATCGCGGAACGGTGGGGCGAACATGACAGTGCCCGCTGGTCCAGTCTGGTGATGGTTGTAGACAATCTGAGGGTACCACACCCGATATACCGAGGTGTTCATGTTCTGCGACTCTGCAAGCGCAGCCATATAAAAGTCACGGTTATTGTCGTGCCCGGCATATTTGTTATAGAGGACTGGCACTCCTGCCGTAGAACGCTCTAGCTCATCCTCTTGCCTCATGTACCAGTTGGAAACCAGTGATTGACCGTCTGGGTTCGCGTGGGTCGCTAGAAGAATGACGTCATCAAGAATACGGAGTGTCTCCGGATCGTTTTTTTCGTTCATCCGGTACACAAGTTCGGTAAGCTGGTGGGCGCCGAGTACCTCGGTAGCGTGCAGTCCCCCGTCAATCCAAACGATCGCCTTGCCTTCTTCCGCAAGTTCCAGGGCATCTGAGCGACTCACGCCCTCGGCCTTTGCGAGCCTGCGGGCAATATCCCGGTAGCGGTCTATGTTGCGGTGGTTCTCCGGAGAAGTGATGATCGCCTGGATGTGAGGCCGTTCCTCCTCAGTGAACCCGAGCGTGTCCAAAACCATCCGATCAGATTCATTAGCCAACTTGATCCAATACTCGTGCAACTGCTCATAATTGATCAGCTCGTAGTCGGTTCCCATCTCGAACCCGAATTGCTGTTCAGGAGATGTGACCTGGTTCTGCGTGCAAGCGGTAAACATGAGCAGAAGACTCAAGGCAGCTACTGAGACTGAGAATGCCGTGCGCTTGTTCATACAGGCTACACCCTCCCCGAGGTTTTTCGTGAGTCTTCCCGAACCTGATTCTCTTGCCGGTTTGGGGTAACGTCAACAAACCTACATGTTGATGGCTCGGTCTTACACAGCACCAAGGTGACGACGATGAAGAGATATATCCGACAGTTGCTTGTCTTGAACACTTCGCTTTTTCTCCCGATAGGTCTGACGGGCCAAGAAAGTGGATTGAGGCTAGTAGCCGAGCCTGAGGTGATTTCACTCGAAGTCGGAAGTTCAGCATCATTGATCGTAAGGGTGTTTGATGCTTCCGGGACTCTGGTCGATGTGCCGGTGCGCTACGCAGCCCCTCGCCAGGCTCTGCGTGTACGAAATGGTGTCGTCCAGGCATTCAGCGCTGGCAACTTTGAGATCGTCGCCACAGCAGCACTTCCAGCTGGTGTCCGAGGAGAGACGCCCACACTGCAGATACCCGTCAGCATCTCGTGGCCCGGGATCACCACGATCGACCTAAACCCATCCGCACGAGTACTCTTCGTGGGCACGACGGTGACCCATGACGCTATCGCTTTCCACGCAGACGGCACCAAGCGCCCAGCGCCTGCGTTCAGATGGACCACCTCCGATCCGATGGTCGCATCCGTCGACCCTTATGGAGCTGTGACTGGGCAAGCCGAGGGAACTGCCACTCTCACAGCATCAATCGAAGGGGCGTCTAGCAAGATCTTGCACACTGTGAGGTCATTTCCAGCAACCGAACTCTTGATCGAGGGAGGTAGCGACGAAGCACGAACAGGGGACGTGCTGCGTTTCTCTGCCACAGGTCTAGGACCAGAAGGCAGGATTGAAGATCTCCCTGTGACGTGGGCATACACCTTTGTGCCCGATGACTCGATAAGGGCGCCCGGTTCAGCCGCAATCATGAACGATGGCGCATTCGTGGCCGAAGTGCCTGGGCGCTATACGATTCTCGCCCTATCGGGAGTACTCACAAGCCGCAAGACAGTGCTGGTGCATGGACGTGGTATCGTTCAACTGATTGAGCTCCAAGGGCAGGGTGCGGTCCGCAGCTCTCACACTTCGGACCTCTGGGTATTTGAGGGGCTTGATGGAAGGGACTACGCGATTACTGGCACGTGGTCAGCAGCGGGCTGGGCCTACTTCTGGGATGTCACTGACCCGACCAATATGTTCGCGACCGATTCAATCCAGCTCGATGCACGAACAGTGAACGACGTGAAAGCTCCACCGAGCGGTCGTTATGCGGCACTATCCCGTGAAGGAGCTTCCAACCGAAGTAACGGCGTGGTGATCTTGGATATGGCGGACCCGGCCCACCCCAGTATCGCTTCAACGTTTGAGACACACGGTGTCACAGGTGGCGTTCACAATATGTTTGCGACTGAGGATTACCTCTTTGCACTCGCCGGGGGAGACAAGTACGTAATCATCGATGTCCGTGATCCTTATAATCCGAGGTATGTGAGTGAGTACAACCACCCTAACAGCCGTGTGCACGATGTCTGGGTTCACGACGGAATCGCGTATTCCTCGGAGTGGGAGAATGGGGTTGTTGTTGTCGATGTCGGCAATGGAAGGTGGGGTGGCACGATTGAGAATCCGGTGTTCGTAACCAATGTCCCCTATCCTGTGGGTGCTACCCATGCTGCTTTCCCGTACCACCAAGAGTCAACTGGGAAATTCTACTTGTTTCTTGGTGACGAGATGAGCGGCAGTGGGAACGAGCCGTGGGCGGGGCGAGGAAACGACAACCGCCCTTACAACCCCAACACAGGTGAAGGGGGCGTCCAGGGGCGCATGAGAGGCTACCTCCACATCATTGATTTCACAGATCCTGAGGAACCGCTGGATGTGGCCCGTTACGAGATTCCGGAGTCTGGGACACACAACCTATGGATCGAAGATGATGTGCTCTACCAAGCACACTACAAGGGTGGCCTGCGTGTCGTAGATATATCCGGTGAACTAATGGGGAATCTGGCGCACCAAGGCCGAGAGATTGCAGTCTACAAACCTCAGGACCCCGGTGGGTTTCTCAGGAACCAGGTGAGCGTGTGGGGCGCCCAACCTCATAAAGGCTATGTATTCTTCTCTGACATGAACTCAGGGCTTTGGGCTGCCAAGCTATCTCCCAGAAGCCGACCTATCAGTTGACTGAGTTTCCCAACCCAGCTCGTACTTCATGCTGGGAACTTGCGGACATTAATAGTCCACTGGTCTCAAGTAGAACTCCCCGATCGCGCTTGAGGAGAGCACTGCCACGGTAGGAAGTTCCCGTTTCCAGTGTGTTGCCTGGAGCCGTTTCCACACGAGGTCAACCTCGTCCTGCTTGAGGCCGCCCCGGACGAGGTCCTCGACACCGTAGCCAGAAACCAAACCGTAAAGTATCGGGTCTGCTGTGTGATACGACACACCGATCTCGTCTTCATCAGTAACCCCCTTCACGAGGTCAGCCGTAGCGGGCTTGTCGATGATCACCTCCGGGATACCTAGGTGACGGGCAAGCGCCCACACCTGTGTCTTAAAGAGATCACCCAGAGGATTGATCGGCGGAGAGTCATCGGCATGCCAAGTAAAGTACCCAAGCAACCTCTCACTCTTATTCCCCGTACCGAGTGGGAGTGCCCCTAACCTTGCCGATTGATCGAAGAGTATTACCGAGCGCAGCCGAGCCATAAGGTTTCCCTTACGGAGAGGCGAGATCTCAGGCTCGTATTCGTTTACGTAAAGGTCTATGGGATCCGAGATCTCAATGGTCCGAGCCTGAGCTTGCGTCATATCAAGCACGAGTTCGGCGTGTTCGAGACTTTCTCGACTTGATGTCCTGTATGGAAGCCGGAAACCGTACACGTTGTCCGGACCCAAAGCCTTGCAGGCTAGGGAGAGAGATACGGCCGAGTCTACTCCGCCGCTTACACCCACGACTACCCGTTCGAACCCCCTCTGTCTGCACACTTCGTCGCGAATGAACTCGATCAGAGTTTTTTCGACTAGATCCAAGTCGAGATTGAGATCCGTTTCATGGATCAACCCCAAATCTTCATTCAGTATGGGGCCTTCTCCTACAAGCCCTTCGGCAATCACTTTTTCGGCCTCATCTTCCAATGGTGATTGCGAGTCGTTGAGGGCCGCATAAGCACGCGTTGATTCAAGGGATCTTTGAAGGTGGGGCAGCATTTGCTCGAGATCAGCGAGAAGAGGCGAAGCCACACGTGATCTGTCGATCGATGCTGCATCAAGCGAGGCCAAAGTAACGGCCTCCTCAAGCAGAGGCCCTCGAGCTAAGATGCGCCCGTCTGGCGCAACCGCGACGGACCCGCCAGGGAATAACTTGCCTCCCTCAGAACCAACGAGTTGGGCCACGATCACAAAAATTCCGTGCTCAAGTGCAGCACCTGGGGCGATCTGTTCCCATCGCTCCAAGTTCCGTGGCCGTCCGCCCGCTGGTGAGAAGTCTCGTGCAGGGGAGGCACTCGGCACGATCAGAAGCTCTGCACCACCGAGCGCTAGAACGGTCGCAGGCATGGAATGCCACATTTCCTCACAGATCAGCATCCCTATCCGACCAAAGCGCGTATCAAAAGCCTGAACATCGGTTCCTGGCTCAACGAAGCGTGCCTCATCGAAGACCCCGTAGGTTGGCAGGAACATCTTCCGGTGAACGTGCCTCAGCTTCCAAGTACCATCTCGGGCCTCTATGTATGCGGCACTGTTATAGAGCCGACGACGCCAACGCTCATAAAAGCCGATCACTACGTCCGGACCCGTGTCCGGAGGGGAATCAAGTAGTTCGATGAGTTCGTCGACAGTCACTGCAGACTCAGCGACCCCCCCCTCTAGGAAGTACCCACTGAGTGAAGTCTCTGGGAAAACGATAAGATCAGTCGAGCCACACTGAGTTGCGATCGTTCGTCGAACGGCCTTCACGTTCGCCGAGACTTCGGCTTTCGTGGGCTTGAATTGAACGAGCGCCACCCTCAGAGGGGGGCGAGCTTCGGGATTGCTCATGGGCCGCGTGGCCATTTCAAGTCGTCTGCTAGCAACGCCGACCCTTTCGGGACGGACGAAGTAAAGGTATCCGTTCCCGTCCGCTTGTTGCAGGGACGGGGTACCGAACCTGGGGTATCGGGCAGGGAACGCCCCTCCTTCTAAGGGTGTTACAGATCGCTGAACCCACATGCTGCCGCCGAGGGCGCACGTAATGATACATCGCATAGCTCGACTGACGTTGATCTTGACCCTCACCGCAACCTCTGTACGAGCCCAAAACACGCGAACTCCACCGGATGAACGGACGCAGGATAACCCGTCTCAGTTGGCGATACTTGATAGTGCGGTATCGGCCATTACCCAAATGCATATGGATCAGTTCAGTGACTCCATACTTTGGGAAGCAGCAATCGACGGGTTGATCGATGCGCTTCAGGATCCTTACGCGGAACTCTTTACCCCTCTCGAATCTGAAGCATGGGAAGAAGAGACGACAGGTAATTATTCTGGAATCGGCCTACAGATCACTCAACTGAATGAACGGATTACGGTTACGGCCGTCTTCCGCAGCACACCGGCAAACCAAGTAGGAATCTTGGTCGGTGACGTCATCGTTGGAGTGAACCAGCACGATGCCTCATCGTGGACTACAGGGATGGCGGCGGACTCGATTAGAGGTCCGGTCGGTACCGAAGTCTTCGTCAAGATCAAGCGACAGGGTTTCGAAGAGCCAATCGCTTTTGATATCGAGAGGGCTCAAGTACACCGCCCAGCAGTCGATTTCGCCATTCTAGAGGGCGGAGTGGGATACGTGGTTATGGACCGTGTTGCACGCAACGCAGCAAACGAGATGAGCGACGTCCTGCGTAATATGGACTCTGCCAAAGGCCTGATCATCGACCTGCGGAGAAATCCAGGGGGATTCCTAGACGAGTCGCTAATGTTGGCGGATCTATTCTTGAAGCCGGGCTCGAAGCTTGCGAGCACTGTTCAAAGAGTACCTGGCAGCCCAGCCAGTGAGACCACTGAGGATTCGTGGGATGATCGCTGGCCGCAACTAGTTCCGGATCTGCCGATTATCGTACTCGTTGACGAGTACACAGCCTCGGGAGCTGAGATCTTAGCTGGTGCACTCCAGGATTATGATCGTGGACTCGTCATGGGTGCCCGTACATTCGGGAAGGGTGTTGTCCAAACGGTCATACCACTGCCCTACAACCGCCGCCTTCGTTTCACGACCGGCTCATGGCTGACACCCTTGGGACGCTCCCTCCAAAGAGTCAGAGATGCCCAGGGCCGCCCTATCGAAGAAGATCTGGACACACTCCCTCGGGTAATAACTCCTATGGGTCGTACGCTCATAAACGGTGGCGGCATTTTCCCAGATCTTGAAATCGAGAACGACACGTTAAAGACGATGGAACGTGAACTGATCGCGACCGCGAATGAAGTACGCGTCCTTCTAGGACTCCGACTCGCTGAATTCGGGTTCGAGGTTGCTACGATACTTCTCGGAAATGACCAGAAACCCAGCCTACCTGAAGAGCACTTCGAAAGATTCCTCGGTCAGCTTGAAGAAGAAGGTCTACCGGGAGAACTGCTCTCGGATGAGGACGTGCGCTCCTACCTCCATTGGCAGGCCCGCATCAATATCGCTCAGCGCATGAACGATGTTGGATCAGAGGCGGATTTTCGTAAGGAGCGTGACCGGGTGCTCGCGGAGGCCGTCCAGCTTCTGCTGCTTTCGGACAGACAAACTCAGTTATTCCAAAGATTGGACGACAGGGTGTCCGGGGTGCGTAACGAGGGAGCAGGAAGCGAGAGGAACCTGAGGCCATACTGATCAAGTCAGAGGTCCATCTTCTAGATCAAACCTCTTTGTGCGCAGACTGGTATGAAGTCCTCTAGCCGCGGGGATGGTATTTCGCGTGGATCTGGCGCAGGTATTCACGATCTAGGTGCGTATAGATCTGAGTGCTTGAGATGTCCACGTGGCCGAGTAACTCTTGGATAGCTGCCAAATCAGCCCCACCCTCTAACAAATGGGTGGCGAAAGTGTGCCGTAGCGTGTGCGGTGAGACCTTCTTATTGATGCCCGCTCGCTGTCCCGAATCCCTTACCAGCTTCCAGACTGATTCTCGGGTCAACGGCCGCCCTCGAGCATTAAGGTATACATGCCCCCTCCCCTCTCCTCGATCTAGTTCTGGGCGGAGTTCGCTGAGGTATCTTTTGAGCGTTCGTAAGGCCGGTTCGCCCACAGGGACCATGCGCTCTCTGCCACCTTTGCCGAATACTGTGATGAACGAATCATCGAGGTCCAATCCAGACAGAGGCAGTCCCACAAGCTCTGAAACACGGATACCTGAGGCATAGAGCAACTCAAGAATTGCCCGGTCTCTCCAGTAGAGAGGTCTCTCCGGATTTGGAGTATCCAGTAGTCGCTCTGTTTCCTCTCCGGTTAGAAACTCGGGCAAGCGCTCTCCAATCTTCGGACTCTCCAAACGCTCCGTCGGATCAACGGATAACCACCCTTCGGCGAGTAAGAATCGGAAAAACGTACGCACCGCCGACTGTGCCCGTCTGATCGATGACGGTGCAAGCCCGGCTTCGTGGAGGCCGAATACCCAGGTTCTCAGAACAGTCGGGGTAACTTGGTCAGGTCTAGTGACACCTTCCTGAGCTAGGAACTCAATGCAGTTCTCCAGGTCATGCCGGTACGCGGAGACGGTGCGTTTGGAGAGCCCACGCTCGAAGGTGAGGTGGTCCTGGAACTGCTCGAATCCGAAAGCCCTGTGAGAGTCACCAACAGATTTTTCAACCTCCAAGTTATGCATCGGATGTGTCGTCTTTAGTTCGCCACCACCAGCGGGCCAACACAAGCAGTACCACTGCAGCAAGCACTGTCAACACACCACTGCTCCGAGCCAGAAGTGCACTCAATGCTTCGAGGTTGTGCCCGGTTAAAGCACCCAACCAAACCAGCGTACCGTACCAAATCGCCGACGCAGCTGCGAGTGGCACTGCGACGGACCCGAACCGCTGTTGGGTTACTCCAGCGAAAACCGGCACAACTGCCCGAAGTCCGGGCAGGAACCGAGTCCAAAAAATCGCCCAGGTTCCCCAGCGTTCGTAGAAGCGTGTCATGCGATCCATCTGCTGAACTTTTAGTACTCGTCGTCCCCAGCCCTGCATGAAGAAGGGCCTCCCATGTGTGTATCCTAAGCGATACATCACGAGCGCAGATCCTACATTCAGCGACCAAGTGACTGCAAAGATCCATCGAGCGTCCAGAGGCCCGAACGCCGACAGGAATCCACCTAGTGCAATAAACGTGTCAGCGGGAACTGCAGGGACCACATTTTCCACCGCAGCACCGATTCCCAAGCCAACGTAGAGGAAGACCGCAGGGATCCGGTCCAACAAAGACAGAAAATCCGCCACTGGCAATTACCTCCAAACACCTGAGAAAGGCCTGATCAGAGGGTCCGGCTTCCTCTTCCTGTACCACCCGAATCCGGGAAGTTGGAGCACTGATCGATCAATGCCACAGAGTGCACGGCTACGCCCTCGCCTGCGCCGATCCAACCTAATCCTTCGTTCGATTTTCCCTTGATCGAGACACGATCTGAGGTGACCTGCAAGACTGCTCCTAACCGTTTCTTCATCGCGTCTATGTGGGGGGCAATTTTCGGTCTTTCACAGATTACTGTGACGTCGATATTGACCACCCTGAAGCCTCTCTCCTCTAGAACCCGTCTGGTTTGTTCGAGCAGATCCATGGAATCGGCCCCTTTCCAAGTGTCGTCTTCCTGTGGAAAGTGACTGCCGATGTCTCCCGCAGCAGCCGCACCCAGGATCGCGTCAATCACAGCATGTGCAATCGCGTCTCCGTCAGAGTGACCCGAGAGCCCCGGATGGCCCGGAATATTTACCCCCCCAAGCATGAGCTGGCGACCCTGTTCGAAGCGATGGGAATCGTAGCCGGTCCCGATTCTCATTCAATGCTCTCGGGAGCTGGCCAGGTGCCGGGATAAGCCATGACCGTCAATCAGTCCCACCTCCGAATCGCTAGACAGACGTTGTGCCCTCCGAAACCGAAAGAATTGGATAGCACCAATCGAACTGGGCGCTCAAGCACGCCACCATGCGCATACTCAAGGTCACACTCTGGGTCAGGTCCCTGGAAGTTGATAGTCGGAGGAATCTTACCCGTCCGACAGACCAAGATCGAGACGATTGTCTCAAGCGCACCCGTAGCCCCCAGTAAGTGGCCAGTCATCGATTTGGTTGATCCAACAACGATCTCATAGGCCCGCTCCCCTAGTACTGCCTTAATTGCAGCCGTCTCTATAGCATCGGCCATCGTCGAGGTTCCATGAGCATTAACGTAGTCAACATCGTCCGGTGTTGCGCCCGCCCCTTCAAGGGCCATTTGCATGGCATACTGAGCCCCATAACCATCAGGCGGAGGTGCAGTGATATGGTAAGCATCCGCGGAAAGTCCATAACCAACGAGCTCTGCCAGAATCTCCGCACCACGAGCCTCGGCGCACTCAAGCGCCTCCAGCACTACGGCACCAGCACCTTCCCCCATCACGAAACCATCCCGCTCCGCCGAGAACGGCCGGCTAGCGCCCGCTGGATCTTCATTTCGCGTTGACAAGGCTTTCATGGACGAAAACCCAGCATACGTCATAGGGGTAATCGTCGCCTCACCGCCACCCGCGATCATCATATCTGCATCACCATGCTGAATATGCCGCATCGCATTCCCAATCGCGTGGGCTGATGAGGCGCACGCTGAAACCGTGGCGTAGTTGGGCCCTTGGAGATTCCACCGCATGGATATATAGCCGGCGGAGATATCCGGGATAAACATAGGTATGAAGAACGGGCTGACTCGCTTGGGGCCCTGCTCAATCAGCTTCCTATGCTGCTCCTCAAATGTGGATATACCTCCGATACCGCTGCCGAAGATGACCCCGAAGCGGGTTGGTTCCACACCGTCCGGAGGGCCATTCAGTCCTGCAGAAGCAAGTGCCTGAGCAGACGCAGCAACGGAGAACTGTGACACCCGGTCATGACGCTTGAGCTCCCTCCTCTCAAGATATTCGAGAGGTTCGAATTCCTTGACCTCACATGCGATACGTGACGCAAAGTCCTGGGTGGCATCAAACAGTGTGACGGGTCCGCCCCCGCTTCTGCCAGCCAGCATACTCTCCCAGCAGGACTGCACATCATTCCCTACGGGTGAAACCAGTCCAGCGCCAGTGATTACTACGCGCCGCAGCTCCACTTCTTTCTCATTCCCCTTCGGCATCTTGCGTGAGCGATGGCGGCGTCTCAGCTCTCGCTGTGCTCTTTCAAATACCGCACCGCGTCACCCACAGTTCGCATCTTCTCAGCTTCCTCGTCCGGAATGTCTAGCTTGAATTCTTCTTCGAACGCCATGACAAGCTCAACCGTATCGAGGGAATCAGCACCGAGATCCTCAACGAACGAAGCGTCATCAGTGACTATTTTGGACTCCACACCTAGCTCGTTGATGATGATCTCACGTATGCGTGCCTGGATGGACTCGCTCATGTAGCCTCCGTCTATTCGTCAACAAGAAGAAAGGGCCTAATGCCCTGTCACATAACCATGCCACCGTCCACCGCCAAAACTTGGCCAGTAATGTAGCAAGCTGCAGGGCTCACGAGAAACAGTGCGACACCGGCGATATCATTGGTCTCGCCCAATCTAGCGAGCGGAATTTGGTTCTGGAGTACCTCAATCTGCTGCTCTGTAAGCGCATCAGTCATGTCGGTGCGGATAAATCCAGGGGCAATCGCGTTACAACGCACTCCTCGCGGTGCCAATTCCCGTGCAACACTCTTGGTGAATCCTATCACCCCTGCCTTCGAAGCGGCGTAGTTGGCTTGGCCCGCATTACCCATCAGGCCAACCACCGAGGCAATGTTGAGGATCACTCCACTCCTTCGCTTGAGCATTCCCCTAGCCACTGCACGGGTCAAGTTAAAGGTGCCCTTTAGGTTAACCGCTATAACATCATCGAATTCATCATCCTTCATACGTAGTAGAAGATTGTCTCTGGTAATCCCTGCATTGTTAACGAGAATATCGATGGATCCCACCTCTCCCTGCACTTGCTCGACTATTACCGCAGTGCTGTCCCGATCTACAACGTTACCCTGGTACCCTGAGTGGCCGTCCCCTGGAAGCGAACCAGCGGCCTCTATAGCTCCCTGACCATCCAGGTCCATGATTGCGACCTGGACCCCTGCATTCGCGAATGCTTCCGAGATCGCGCGCCCAATGCCTCGAGAACCTCCCGTAACCAGTGCGGTCTTCCCTTGTAAGTCCCGTCCTACGACGTCATTCATCGAGTGCCTCCACGTCAGCGGGCTCGCCCACAGCATGACACGGGACGCCCTTGGCATTTTTTCGATTCAAGCCACACAGGACCCCGCCTGGACCGAGCTCGATGAAACGCGTGACCCCTGCATCGAGCATCGTAGTGATCGAATCTCTCCAGCGCACCGGTGAGGTCAGTTGCTCTACGAGGAGTCTGCGCGCCTCATCGGCAACGCTGACGAGATCCGCAGTGACATTCGATACGACTGGGAATTCTGGGTCTTGCATTTCAGTGCCCTCCAACTGGTCACCAAGACCCTTCACAGCCGACTCCATGAGAGGGGAATGGAAAGCTCCGGATACCTTGAGCTTCAGAATCCTTTTGGCACCAGCCTCTCGCGCCAATTCGATACCCTCAGCAACTCCGGAGATGTCCCCACTCACGACGACCTGGCCCCGTGAATTGAAGTTAGCCGGCACACACGTTCCAGCAGTCACACGGGCGCAAACATCATCGACCACTTCATCATCGAGGCCCAGGATCGCCGCCATGGTCCCCGGTGTCTGGGTACCGGCCGCCCTCATCAACTCACCCCTTAGGCGCACTGTCTCCAAAGCATCAGGGAAAGAGAGCGTCCCGGCAGCCACGTGGGCGCTGAACTCACCAAGCGAGTGACCCGCAGAGAATGCGACTACACCCAGTTGCTCTTCTATGACCCGCAAGACCGCGACTGAGTGAGCAAGGATCGCTGGCTGCGCATTCTCCGTGACGGTCAACTCCGCCTCCGGGCCATCCGCCATCAGTCGTGAGAGTCCGAATCCGAGGACCTCATCTGCCAGCGCGAGCGTTTCAGCAGCGATTGGCTCCGCTTCGGCTAAGGCCTTAGCCATGCCAACATACTGTGACCCCTGACCAGGGAAGATTAACGCGAGTGACATAGAGGTTTGGCTACCAGCGCAGTGCCATGGCTCCCCAGGTGAGCCCAGATCCAAACGCTACTGTGAGTACATTCGAGCCAGGACCGATCAGTCCCTTCTCATCAGCCTCATCAAGCGCGACAGGTACGGTTGCAGAACTCATATTTCCATACTTATTCACGTTGACAAATACCTTTTCCATCGGTAAACCCGCGTATTTGGCAGTAGCCTCGATGATTCTGATATTCGCCTGGTGCGGCACGAGTAGCTGGACGTCCTCAGCCGTGAGGCCCGCGTTCTGTAGAGCCAGGTTACACGAATCCGCCATGCAGCGGACAGCATGCTTGAATACCTCCCGGCCCTTCATTCGGACAAGGTGGCTTCTCTCATCGAGCACCTGTTGGCTCATCGGTATCGCAGCTCCGCCACCTGGGCGGATGATCAGATCGTCTAGGTCTCCGTTGGAGCCCAGATGAGAGGAAAGAATTCCTCGGCCAGATCCGTTTGCTGGCCTCAGTACCACCGCGCCAGCTCCGTCTCCAAACAGTACACTCGTTGAGCGGTCTTCCCAGTCTACAATCGAACTCATCTTCTCAGTCGCTATTACCAGGGCGACCTCCATACGACCCGCTGCTATGTAGCATTCAGCGATACTCATCCCGTAGATGAACCCGGTGCAAGCAGCCGTCACGTCAAAGGCAACTGCGTTCGAGCAACCGAGCAGTGACTGTGTGTCACACGCAGTTGAAGGAAGCCAGCGATCAGGTGTAGCTGTTGCTAGGATGATGACATCAACCTCGCCCGGCTCGACCCCTGCACTCTCCATCGCCTTCCGAGCTGCAGCTGCACCCATGTATGCCGCACCCATATCGGGCGGCGCTATCCGACGCTCCCGGATGCCTGTACGAGTTTGAATCCACTCGTCTGAAGTATCTAAGCGTTGCGCTAGATCTTCGTTCGTCACGATGTTATCTGGCAGAAAACGACCGGTTCCAGTGATTCTTACCATCGGGCTGGTTTTCTTCATCATATCTCTTCCGCTGTATCACTCATTGATGCAGCTAAACGGCTAGCAGTTTGGGCTACCATATCAGAACGCACCGCTTGGACTGCGACCTTGATCGCATTCCTAATGGCCTTCGATGATGAGCCACCATGGCAGATGACCGAAACACCTCCTACACCCAGGAGCGGCGCACCGCCAGTCTCTGAATAATCCAGGATCCGAAAGATCTCCTCGAAGTTCAGGGAGTTCTCAGTCAAAGCATCAAGCTTCTTTTTAATTAGACTGGTGATGAACTGAGCGACTGACTCGTAGAACTTCAATAACACGTTGCCAACAAATCCGTCGCACACGATAACATCGCAGACACCCTCAATTATACCTCCGCCTTCGAGGTTCCCGACGAAGTTCAGACCGTCCTCCCTATTCAGCACCCGAAAAGCTGCTGCACTCAGCTCGTCACCCTTCCCGGGTTCCTTCCCAATATTGAGTAGAGCGATCCGAGGTTCAGTGCGCCCCATTATCTCCCGAGCGTATATGCTCCCCAGGTGCGCAAACTGGACCAAGTGCTGTGGCTTACAGTCAATGTTAGCTCCTGCGTCAACGAGCAGGCATTGCTCCTTTGCTGTCGGCAGCAGCGTGCCTACCGCAGGGCGGTCCACTCCTGGTAAAGTTTTGAGTTTAAAAAGTGAGGTGGCCATTACAGCTCCGGTAGAGCCAGCGCTCACGAATGCGTCGGCTTCTCCTTTCCGCTGAAGTTCAAGACCAACCACAATCGAAGAGTGGGGTTTCTTGCGGATTACCGACGCAGGGGAATCATTTCCCTGCACACGATCAGGGGCGTGATAGATTGAGATGCGAGGGGGCGCCGACTCGTGTGTTGCTAACTCTGCCTCAATCGCATCCCGATCGCCGACAAGGATCACCTCAACATCGGACTCGTGCTCTCGCAGAGCTTCAATCGTCCCGGCTACCTCAATCCGGGGGGCATCGTCAGTGCCCATCGCGTCAAGGACGATGCGCATGGGGATTATTTAGCTCAGAAAATCCGGCACGATCAAAGCTAATCTAAGCCGACTTCGAGAACCTGTTCGCCCCGATAATTCCCGCAATTGGGGCACACCCTATGAGGCACCTTTGCATCCCCACATTTCGGGCAAGTGTTAACACTCACTGGCTCAGCCTTGAAATGCGTTCGGCGCTTCCGTTTGCGTTGTTTCGATGTCCGCTTCTTAGGAACGGCCATGTGACTTGCTCACTTTTCCTTGAGAACCCTGAGTGTCTCCCACCGAGGATCAGTATGTTCCTCGGTGCAATTGCATGTCTGCCTATTTCGGTTAGTACCACAGCGGGAACAAAGACCCTGGCAATCAGAGTCACAAATCACGTACGGATCTACCGCAAAAACAACCTCTTCACGAACCGCGCTGCTCAGGTCAAGCTCAGTGCCCTGTCCATAAACGTGAACACCATCATCATCTTCAGCACCCTCAGTATCAGCGGAAACAAACACCAGTGCCAGTTCGTGCTCTATGGCACCCCCAACCGGCTCAAGACAACGTCTACATTCCCGTTTGAGTCTCCCGTCAAGCACCCCCCTAACTACAATCTCACCGGAACCGGCTTGAGAGGCAGTGAGTCGTACTTCAACCGGACCGTCCCACTCAACACCGCTCCCTTCCCAGAGGGTTGAAGCAGCTGGTAGCCGAGCATCTAATTCAACGAACCCTTCTCGGTGCAGGCGAGCAAGATCAAGCCTGAGCATGGTCACGAAAGCTAGTCCGGGCCCAAAAAAAGTCTAGTCTCACGAAACACCTAAATACTAATCCTCAACCGCTACTGAAACGTTCATGCTGAGAAAAAAAGAAGCTGATTTCAATCTCAGCGTTTTCGTCGGAGTCAGACGCATGAATCGCATTCCTTCCCTTGGATTCAGCGTAGAGGTTCCTCACGGTACCTTCGGCAGCCTCAGCAGGGTCCGTCGCTCCGATCACTCCTCTCAATTTTTCGACAGCACCATGAGCTTCAAGCACCATCGGGATTACCGGACCAGATGTCATGAAATCGACAACCCACTCAAAAAACGGCTTTCTTTCATGAACGGAGTAGAATGCTTCAGCTTGTACACGATTGAGTACGGTGAGCTTAAGTGACTTGATACTAAATCCAGCATTCTCTAGGTGAGCGATGATCTTCCCGGTGTTACCCGAGGTAACCGCATCCGGTTTGATGATCGCCAATGTCTGATTCATGAGCTGTTCTCTTAGTTAGTACACCGGACCTAGGCGAGCGCGCCCTGCAGCAAGCCGACGATATCGGCCGGACGGATCGCAACAGATATTCCGTTTTCCTCGAACACTCTGATCTTCTCCTCAGCAGTACCTGACGATCCGCTGATAATCGCCCCGGCATGTCCCATCCGACGACCTGGTGGAGCTGTTCGTCCCGCTATGAAACCGACGACGGGTTTCGACATAGTCTCCTTAACATAGGCTGCCGCTTCCTGCTCATCCGTCCCGCCAATCTCACCGATCATGACCACAGCAGCCGTCTCGGGATCCTCCTCAAATGCCTCCAGGCAGCTGATGAAATTTGTGCCGATAAGGGGATCTCCACCAATGCCGACACAGGTCGTTTGGCCTAATCCTGCAGTTGTTAACTGGAAAACGGCCTCATAGGTGAGCGTCCCAGATCGTGAGACGACACCGATTGGTCCTTCAGCCACGATCTGACCAGGTAGTATGCCGACCTTGGACTTTCCCGGTGAAATAAGCCCGGGGCAATTAGGTCCCAGCACACGCACACCTCTGTCCCGGGCAAAAGCATGAGCCCGTGCCATGTCCAGCACGGGCACCCCTTCGGTAATCGCGACGATTAGCTCAACACCCGCCTCCGCGGCTTCCAGTATTGCCCCCGCCGCAAACGCTGGCGGTACGTAGACGACTGAAGTGTTGGCGCCGGTCTCACTGACAGCCTCATCCATCCCGTTGAAGATAGGCACGGTACACTCGTTGGGACCCTCAAAATTTTGTGAGCCTTTACCGGGGGTCACACCCGCCACAACCCTAGTTCCGTATGCCATCATTTCGCGTGTGTGGAATGAGCCATCTCGTCCAGTAATTCCTTGGACAACTACCTTCGTATCAGAGTCGATGAAGATCGCCACTATGCAACCCCCGCTAGTTCCACGGCTTTCTCTACTACCTCGTCCATCGATGTGCAGGCAGAGAGACCAGCATCTTCCAGGATCTGGAGGGCGAGATCTTCATTCGTACCCGTAAGCCGAATGACGATCGGCAACTCAACATCAATGTGCTTAATTGCTTCGATGATGCCGTTAGCTACATCGTCACAGCGGGTAATCCCACCAAAGATATTGAACAGAATCACTTTCACGTTGGAGTCAGAAGTGATGATTTCCAGCGCCGCAACAACCTTATCCGGGTTTGAAGAACCGCCGATGTCGAGGAAGTTCGCGGGCTCGCCGCCGTAGTGCTTAACGAGATCCATCGTCGCCATGGCGAGGCCAGCGCCATTGACGCAGCAACCGACGTCCCCATCAAGTTTCACGTAGGAGAGCCCAGCTTCACGTGCCCGTGTTTCCGAAAGCGGTTCCGATGAGGTATCCCTCATCTTTGCCACATCAGGTCGCCTGAAAAGCTCACTGTCATCGATGCTCATCTTAGCGTCGATCGCTTTCACTTCTCCTGCAGGCGTAGTGATCAAAGGATTGATCTCCGCCATCGATGCACCGGAGCCTACAAAGGCATCATAAAGTTGTGTGATTATCTTGCTAGCCTGACTCACAAGCTTCGGGGGATCGTACAAGAAGTTAGCCAGCCAATAGGCTTGGTGCGGGAGCATACCGTAACGTGGATCAATGCTAAGCTTGCGAATCGAGTTTGGACTGGTGCGCGCTACTTCCTCAATGTCGACACCCCCTTCAGCCGAGACCACGAATGTCGCCGCCTGAGCCTTACGATCTACTAGAACACCAACATAGGCCTCCGTATCAATGTCCTCGGCAGGAGTGACTAGCACCTTCTCGACTGGAAAACCGTTGATATCCATACCGAGGATTTGGGATGTGTAACGCCTCGCCTCCGCGGCATCTTCTGCCAACCTCACACCCCCAGCTTTCCCGCGACCTCCCGAATGGACCTGAGCTTTGATGACAACCGTCCCACCATATTCTTCCGCCGCCAGTTCGGCCTCCTTGGGGGTTGTCACAACCCGGCCCGGTGGAACAGGGATGCCGGCAGCACGGAACCGTTCTCTCGCCTGGTATTCGTGTATATCCATAGATTATGTGGTTGTTGTACAAACGGCGCGGAAACTACCGGACGCCAGTAGACTGATCAACGTCGGAAATATCCTCCTAGAAGTAGGTTCAGCGGTCGTCCCTATTAAGTCGCTCCAAAAGGAGACGTAGTTCTTCGAGAGCTTCTCCAAAACCGCTCCAATCGCCCTCCCGAGCCCGGGCCTCAGCCTTCTCCAGTAAATCGAGCGCGTCCGTGGACCAATCAAGATCTGTAGTCTCAAGGCTCTCTCCTCCAAACTCCTGTACATCGCTCGCCGCCGACTGCATAGGCATCACGAAGTCTGAGAGTTCGGAGAGTTCGCTGATCGCTCCAGACAGTTGCTCGGTCATAACCACCCGCCGGCCGTCGCTTACAACGAACCGCCGGAGCTCCGGAATGGCATCGGCTTCAGCAGCCAAGAAAACGGGTTCCATATACAAGATCCGACTACCAACTGGGACCACGTGAAGATGTCCGGTCCAAACATCACTTCCACCGGTACGCCATAGAGAGAACTGTTGCGATATCTGAGGATCCTGCTCAACCAGTGCCTCAATCTGTCTGGGGCCTGGTATTTGATCAGCAACAGGAACGTCGAATAGCACTAGGTCAGGAACTCCATTCCGATCCGTGCCGGCTGCCAAGATCGCCGTGAGATTCTGTCGACCAGCCGGCACGAACACTGTCGTCAAGTGAAAACGCGGCTCGTCCTCCCCAGGAAGCTTATAGATCCCGTATTCAGGCTGATATGGCACCGGGTTCGTACCTTCAGCCAATTCCTGAGGTACAGCCCAGACATCTTGCTGTCCGTGGAACCTGGGTGCCGTTTCCTGATGGTACCGGAGAAGTACGCGGCCTTGAAGGTTAAGTAGCTCCCTAGAATACCGCACGTGCCTTAGTACCTCCTCTGGCATCTCGCTAATGGGCTTGAACAGCCCTGGGAACGCGAGTTCGTACGCATCTAGAAGTCGATCATCGACCGGTACACGATAAAATGTCACGTTCCCTGTTACTGCGTCGACAAGCACTTTCACAGAGTTTCGTACGTATGTCACATCGGAGCCAAATGCCCCAAGGTAATGTGTTGACGAGAGTGGGAAGGTCCGACTCCCAATGAAGCCTTCAGTGATCCACATGACCCTTCCATTCGCAACTACAGGATACGGTTGTTCAGGAAGGAGTAGGAACGGAGCAATAGCCCGTATCCTGTCTACCACTCGGCGACGGTAGATGAAGTTGCTCTCGGAGTTCAGTTCAGACGAAAAAAGCAAGTTCCAATCTCGGAACTGCCAAGCGAGTAGAGCGGTCCTGACTCGAGAGCCCAATTCAATACCCTTCGGGAAGTCCACACCGGGTACGCCAACTGTCCCGTCAAGCGCTTGGAACTGCTCAGCGGTAGGATTCACAACTGCGTAATCCTGAGTACGTGTCCCGAAAAACACTTGAGAGAACTCGAGGTCAAGACCCTCAAGTGGCGAAGCAGTGGTAACCTCAGGGGGGATCCCTGAGATGAGCATGGGAGGTCGGCCCTCGGGGGTACGAGTAGATGCCAAGCTTGCTACCGCGCCCATACCCTCGAGATACATTTCTCGCAAAATGCGGTTTTGCCAATTGGGATCTTGGATGCCACTTGGTTCGATCTCCCGGACTGCCAGTGCGACCGGGACAGGCCCATCTGGGCCATCGTACCGATCGATTGCAACAGTACGGAAATCGTAGTAGGGGAAACGCGCCTCAAGCGCCCTATACGTAGTTAAAAGCGCATCGGAACTCCAGACTGGTAGCCCCGAAAATTGCTGAGCTGCATCAATCCAGTCGATGGTCTCATCGACTTGATATTCGAATGATTTCCGCTCCAGCTCCGCCAACCCGAATCCATATCGTGTGAATTCAAGATTGTCCTCTATATGAGGTGTCTCGCGCTCGAGTTCGTTTGGCTCAACCCGGAATCTCTGAACAAAGCTAGGATACACTTGGCCAATTACAATCACTCCGAAGGCGACTATAACTAATGAGCCAATCAGAGGTGCAACCAGCTTCTTCTTAGCACTCCACACTACCCCCACAGCTGACACGGCGCAGATAATTGTGAGTGTCTGAAGTGCAGGCATCCGTGCCTCTTCATCGGCGTAACCGAAAATGCCGCTGACCGCAGAGTTTCCATCCAAGAGAAGCCCATAACGTTCAAGCCAAAAACGAGCTCCCATCAGCACCAGAAAGAACGCCAGTAGCGCGCCCAGGTGAAGACGAGCACGATCCTCTGCGTAAACTTGCCCCCTTCCCCACCGGATGCCTCCAGTCGCAGCGTATCCAGCAGTAGCGAGTGAACCCACAAGGAAGGTGAGGATAAGGGCGAACGTGAGAATACTGAGAAGAACCGGGAGCCAGAAAACGTAGAAACTGACATCATGGTTCAGGATCGGATCCACCATCCCCCACGGACTCGCATTCCTCAGGAGGAGTGCTTGGAGGCCTAGATTGGCCGGAACCCCAGCACCGAACCAGAGTGCAAGAAGAGCTGAGATCCCTAGGATACCCATAAGGACGTAACTTCGCGGGATCTGCTCTGAGATCTCGAGATTACCGAAACGACGCTTGATCTGGATCCCCGTTAGTGTCGCCGCAACCACTCTCAGGTTTAGGAAGACAAGCCCGCCGACTCCTATACCCACACCAATGCGCGCACCCCACTCCCACAGGACTCTTTTCCAGAAGACGCTACCGTAACCCACTTGCGCATGCCACATGATTTCTACATAAGCGTTCGCACCGAGGCTACACAGAGTTGCAAGTACACCGATGGCGAGAACGAGCACGACTAGAAGCGAGCCGCCGCGAAGTGCTGCGATCAGGGAGGGTGTACTAGGGGTTGAAGACATGTTTAGAGTTGGTTTCTCAAGTGAAAGGTACACCAGCGTATGTGAGCCACTCGGCTATCTCGGCTCGAATCTCCGCAAGACGACTTGCGGATCGAGCCTCAAAGCGAGCCACAATCGCTGGTTGGGTATTGGAAGCTCGCAACAGCGCCCAACCATCCCCAAATAATATGCGAATCCCATCCACACCGATCACATCATACTTCTCCTTGAAGTAAGCTGTGGCCTCTGATACAACCGCCCATTTCTGGTCCTCAGTAACGTCTATACGTATCTCCGCTGTCGATACATATGCAGGGAAATCTGAAACCATCTCTGATAGCGTACGCCCGGAGCGACTGACAATCTCTATCAAGCGACATGCGTTGTACAACGCGTCGTCAAACCCGAGATAGTCATCCGCAATCATGATATGGCCAGACAGTTCACCGGCCAGGAGCGCTCCGGTTTCTCTCATCTTCTTCTTGATTAGTGAGTGCCCGGTTCGCCACATGATGGGCTTTCCACCGGCCTCCTCAAATACCTCCGGAAGTACCTGACTGCACTTAACATCGAAGATGAGCTTTTGGCCCGGCCCGCGCTTCTTGAGCACATCAAGACCGAAGAGCAGGAGGAGAATATCACCCCTGATGATTCTACCCTGATCATCAATAGCGCCGATTCGGTCCGCGTCACCATCGAAGGCTACTCCAAGGTCGTGATTGTCCGACTCAACAGCACGGATGATATCGATGAGGTTCTCGTCCACCGTCGGATCGGGATGGTGATTCGGGAAAGTGGGGTCTGATTCACAGAAGAGTGGTGTCACGTCGGCCCCGATCGCCTCCAGCAGTGGGACAGCTAAGAGTGAACCCGTCCCGTTTCCGCAGTCGACCGCGATCCTCATGGGCCGCTCTAAGTGAAACCGACCAGCCACATCATCCACATAACGGTCAAGCACGTTAAGTCTCTCATGCCCACCTGCACCGCTGGTGAAGTCTGACTCGTCGATGCAACGCTTGAGATCTTGGATAGTATCTCCGTAGAGTGAGTTGCCACCAAGAGTCATCTTGATCCCGTTCCACTCGGGAGGATTGTGCGAACCAGTGATCTGTACCCCTGCATCCGCACCGAGTGTCACTTCCGACCAGTACAGCACGGGAGTCGGGACGGTGCCAACGTCAGCCACATCTACACCTGCAGAACGGATGCCTGCGATCAGACCGTCGGCTAGAGACGGTGAGGTAAGCCGATTATCGTAACCCACTGCAACTGTGGGTGATCGCGAGCTGCTGTCTAGGCGCACACGTGACCCAAAAGCCCGTCCGACCGCCTCGGTGACCTCAGCATCCAAATCCTCTCCGACGATACCTCGGATGTCGTATTGTCGGAAAATATGTGATTTCATTAGGGCCCTTGGCCTATCAGGCCACCCCCAAAAGTTCCGAGACCTTCAATGCTCGTTCTTGCGAACTCTAGAGCTGCACTCGGGAAGATGCCTACATAAAGAATAAGGCCCACGCTCGCTAACAAGGCGAAGCGCATGGGAAAGGGCACGATAATGCGGTTATGTTGCCCTTCCGTCTCTGGGTCTTTCATCCACATGACCCAGGCAACACGCAGATAATACCAGTAGGATACCACCGTGGTGAGCACAAGAATAACCGACAGAATCCAGAGGTCCGATTCTGCGGCACCCAGCAAAAGATAAATCTTCCCCATGAACCCACCGGTACCTGGGAACCCGGCCAGGGATAGCAGGAAGACCGTGAGAAAAACACCGAGCAGCGGCTGGGACCAGCCAAAGCCCACGTAATCATCAATGTACAGTCGCTCTTCAGAGTGGTGAGAGACACTCATAACGATCGCGAATGCGCCCATGTTCATGAGTGTGTAGACAAGAAGGTAGAAGAGCATCCCAGCGGCCGCGGTCTCGTTCGCTGCAGCAATTGCGACAAGCAGATATCCGGTGTGCGCAATGCTTGAATACGCGAGCATACGCTTGATGTTCGTCTGCACTAAGGCGATGAGGTTCGCTCCGACCATTGTGATTGCTGCAAGCCACCACAAGATCGGATACCAGAGTGCATATATGGCGTCGAAGCCAACCATGAAGACTCTCAAGAATGCGACGAATGCAGCCGCCTTAACGGCCGCTGACATCCAAGCGGTAACCGGGGCTGGAGCGCCCTCGTAAACGTCGGGAGTCCACATGTGGAACGGGATCGCCGAAACCTTGAACGCAAAACCAATCGTCAACAGGGCAACCGCAGGAGAAAGGAGGCCCATAGAGGCTTCGCCGTTCGATATGGCTTCCCCTATCACCGCTACATTCGTACTCCCAGTAGCTCCATACACTAGGGCGATACCGTAGAGTAAGAAGCCGGTGGAGAAAGCTCCCAGCAGGAAGTACTTCAATCCCCCCTCTGCAGACTTTCGGTCTCTCCTATTGAAGGCGGTGAGAGTATACACTGCGATCGACATCACCTCGAGGCCAAGAAAAACTACGATGAGGTCGCGCGCACCAACCATGAACATCATGCCAGCAGTTGCGAAAAGAATCAGGGCGTAGAACTCACCAGCCTGAAGCCGCTGTCTGTACACGTAAGCGAACGAAATCAGGATTCCTAGCACCGCCGCTAGCAAGAAAATCCAGTTGGAGAAAAGTCGGAATCGGTCCACGGCGATCATCGAGCTTTCACCGACTTCCGTGACTGAATAGAGCCAAGCATTAGCCATCGCGGCACCGAGAAGACCTAAGAGCGCCAACCATCCCAAATCATCACCGCTCTTCGACTCTATGCTACCCCCTGCCGCCATGTGGGCATGCCTGTACCTACCAGAGACGCCTACAACCAGAATGACCATCCCCGAAACGCACAAAATGATCTCGGGGAGGAGGGCCCACACATAGTGGAGCTGTCGGCTAAAATCGATGGTCATCTTTATTCTTGCCCGTCGTCGACGATTTGACCCTCATTTACCTCATCTTCGACTCTTGCTCGAGCTTCAATAGTCGCTCCCTCCACCCGCTCGATAACCGCCCGAACACTGGGTTCCATCCGTTCCAACAGCGGTGTCGGATTCCAGCCTATCCAAATCATTAGCGCACAGAGAGGAGCAAGGATCACGATCTCGCGCTTGGATAGATCTCTGATCTCCCTGTTCTCCTGCTTCTCGAGCGGGTTGAAGAAGATCCGCTGGACCATCGGGAGCATGTAGTAGGCGGAAAGAATCACCCCAAGGGTAGCCGTCAATGCGAGGCCTTTGTGGTCTTCAAAAGCTCCGAGCAGAACGAGAAATTCTCCAACGAAACCACTCGTACCCGGTAACCCGATCGATGCAAGTGCAGTGACGACGAAAGCTGTCGCAAACCAAGGTGCCACCCGAGCAATCCCTCCGAATTCCTCGATCTCCCGGGTGTGCCGGCGCTCAGAGAGCATTCCCAGCAACAGGAAGAGTGCGCCAGTACTGATCCCGTGTGAGATCATGACTACGAGCCCACCCTGCAGTCCGTTCACGTTCAATGCAAAGATCCCTAGAACAACGAAGCCCATGTGAGCGACCGACGTATACGCAACAAGCTTCTTGGCATCGGATTGCACTGCAGCAACGCAGGCCGTGTAGATAATTCCGATTACAGCGAGAACCAACATCGTATTCACAACTACCGGGTGTTGCGCAGCAACCGGGAAGAGTGGAAGTAGGAATCGCAGAAAACCGTATGTGCCTATCTTAAGCAGCACAGCAGCCAGGATGACGGATCCTGATGTGGGAGCTTCTACGTGAGCGTCAGGCAGCCAAGTGTGAAGCGGGAATACCGGAATCTTTACCGAGAATGCAAGAGCGAAGGCACCGAAGAGCCAGAGTTGTTCCGTGCCGCTCAGCGGCACTTGAAGGAGTTCTGCGTACGCAAACGTCGGGGCACCCAAGAGCGTTTTCGCGCGATACACGAGGTACAGAATTCCCACGAGCATCAGAAGGGATCCGAGTGCCGTGTAAAGGAAAAACTTGATCGCTGCGTAGATCCGGCGTGCACCACCCCAGATACCGACGATGAAATACATCGGTACCAGAGTAAGCTCAAAGAAGACATAGAAAAGGAAGAGGTCCGTGGCCAAAAACACGCCAACAACACCCGCCTCAAGCATCAGCATCAGGGCGTAGAAGGGCCGTTGCCTATTTTGGATGTAGTTGAAGGACGCGAGGATCGAGATCGAAGCACTGAACGTCGTCAGCATCACCATGAAGAGGCTGATACCGTCGATTCCTAAGGCGTAACTCACACCCCAAGACTTAATCCAGGGGGTAGCACTTTCCATCTGGATGCCACCCACCGTGGGGTCGAATGCCCACCAGAGCCCAAGGCTGAGGATAAGAACTACTGCCGACCACCAGAATGCCACGTACTTCGCGCGTTGCTCATCGGCCCACAGCACCAGCCCGATGCCGAGAATCGGCATCCAGATAAGCGTGTGGAGCACCCATCCGGAGTAGCCGATGGAGTCGAGTAAGGCAGTCATCAAAAGACCGATACACCAAGGATGATGAGTGCCCCAATCGTCAATACAAGAGCGTACGTGTTCACTGTACCCGTCTGAAACATGCTCACGATGAAGCCGACACCTCGGGCAGCCCAACCCACGCCGTTGACTATACCATCAATGACTCTGGCATCGATCACCCTCCAGCAGAAGCGAGAGGTTCGTATAAGGGGTTGTACGATCAGGCGGTCGTACACTTCATCGACATACCACTTGTGATACAGGACCTTGGAGAAACCGCTGAGCTCGGGATCTTCGGCCGCCGCCCTCACGTTCTTCCGGATGACAAGGTGGAAAGAGGTTAACACGGTCGCGAGTGCAAGCACCGTTGAGATCACCGCCCAAGTAACTTCTCCGCCTCCGAATGGTGCCTGTTCTGCGACCTCGCCGAGATTGAACTCCTGAATATGGTGCGCCTGCTCCGTCACCGGTTCGAGCCAACGGTGGAGCCACTCGCTAGTCAGGGGTCCGAGGCCTATAAAAGTTTCACGAAGCGCCTCAGGCACATTGATCCAACCACCCACCACCGAGAGGACCGCAAGGGCCATAAGCGGTAGCCACATTACCGGAGGGGCTTCATACAGGTGTTTCGCCTCTTCGACACCCGTACGGTTCGAGCCGTGAAAGGTCATGACCATCATGCGGGTCATGTAGAACGCAGTTAAAATCGCGGTGCCCAGAGCAATAACCCAATACACCTGGTAAAGAGCAGGGTACGGTGCCCTAGCAGCTCCCCCGAAAGCTGCGGTCTGCCAAATGATCTCGTCCTTCGAGAAAAACCCAGCAAAAGGCCAGATGCCCGCTATCGCGAACGTGGCAACCCACATTGTGCCCCAAGTGATGGGCATGAAGGCCTTAAGGCCTCCCATGTTTCGCATGTCCTGAGGGTCTTGATGGTCGTTCGTTCGATGCAGAGAGCGGTGCATCGAATGAATCACCGCACCGGCACCGAGGAATAGGAGCGCTTTGAAGAAGGCGTGGGTTATAAGGTGGAAGATGCCCGTGGCGTAGGCTCCAACGCCCACACCCAGGAACATGTATCCGAGCTGTGAAACGGTTGAGTAAGCCAGGACTTTCTTGATGTCATTCTGCTTGAGAGCAATCGTGGCTGCAAAGAGAGCAGTGAAGACCCCTACCCCAGCAACCGTAGCACTAGCAATCGGTGACAGCGCATAAAGCACCGACGAGCGGACAACGAGGTAGACACCCGCGGTGACCATCGTCGCGGCATGGATCAGTGCCGAGACGGGCGTCGGTCCCGCCATAGCATCTGGAAGCCACACGTAGAGAGGAATCTGTGCGCTCTTGCCAGCGGCACCCAGAAATAGGAAGAGGGTAACGGCGGTGACCAGACTCCCTCCATACTCCAGGTTGTCCGCCTCAGAGAACAGGGGTACGAAGTCCAGGGTACCGAACATGCCGAATAGCAAAAACATCGCGATCAGGAAGCCGAAGTCCCCTATCCGATTGACGATAAAAGCCTTCTTTCCTGCGTCTGACTTCTCACGATCGCTGAACCAGAAGCCAATCAGCAGATAAGAGCAGAGCCCGACACCCTCCCACCCAACAAACATGAGCGGGTAGCTCGCACCCATGACAAGTACGAGCATGAAGAAGATGAACAGATTCAGGTAGGAGAAATACCGAGGATATCCACCATCATCGCTCATGTAGCCAACGCTAAATACATGTATCAAGAAGCCGACACCCGTAACGATCATAGTCATCAAAATGGACAGCTGATCGAGTTGGATTGCCGCGTCGACCGTGAACGTACCTGTCGCAATCCACGTCCAGTACTCAATGACGTGTGGCTCGTGTAGCTCGACGCTGAGCATGCGGATGAAGTTCACGGATGCAATGAGGAATGCGGCGAGCATCACTCCGGGGCCCACGTAGCTAGGTAGCGTGTGCGTCTCCGGTCGATGATCACCCTCACCCAGATCAAGCTCTCCACCCAGTCGCACCGCGGCCGCGGAAACCCGAGCATGTTTTAGAGCGAGCGCACCATTGATGAGAAAGCCGATCAGCGGGAGCAGGATGATGAGGCCAGGAAAGAACGGCTCAAACTGCGCTGCGGTATCCACTGTGGCCTGTCCCCCCTCCACAAGGGCAGTGTGCACGGGGCCTACCACCGTAGCAGCTTGAAGTTGTCCACGTTTACCGTCTCATAGTGACGAAAGACTGAGATGATGATTGCGAGACCAACCGCAGCCTCTGCTGCTGCAACCGTCATGACAAAGAACACGAACACCTGTCCGTCAATCCCCATGAGACGAGAGAAGGCTATGAACGCTAGATTCACTGCATTGAGTTGGAGCTCAATGCAGAGAAACATGATGATCGCGTTCCGACGCACGAGAACGCCGAACGTCCCAAGCACAAAGAGTAGGGAGCTCAGCACTAGAGCCTCGTTAATCACAGGCTACTCTTTTTCGCGAGCACGAGCGCACCAACAATCGCTACAAGAAGCAGGATTCCCGTAATCTCAAAGGGCACCACATATGTGGTGTAAAGCGGCTGAGCAATCGCCCCAACAGCACCGTGCTCTGCAAGAGCTGCATCGATCGCTCGACCACCCGCTGTCGGCTCAGTGATTGCGTTCTCACCAAACTGTCGTGCTAGGATCCCTGCCATTAATCCGATAATCACAAACGATAGTAGGGCGAATGCACCCCCCTTTAGGTCCCGCTGATAGTCGTGGCCGAGGTTGAGAAGCATGATTACAAACAGGAAAAGAACCATGATCGCGCCGGCATAAACGATCACCTGGATTGCTGCCAGAAAGTGCGCTTCAAGCAGGACGAAAATACAGGCCAGGCTTGCCAGGGTGGCCACCATGTAGAGAAGGCTCCCTACGGGACTTTTCGCCCAGACAACACCGAGCGCGCCGCCGAGCGCGACCGCAGCAAAAACATAGAAGAGAACCTCGATCATCACTCGGTTACTCTGAGCTAGGATCTGACGGATCCCAGAGCAGCGTCGTAGGGTGATCCTGCTCCATCAAACGATCGAGGTCATAGACGAACCGGCCCCGAGTATACTCGGCATTCTCAAAATGCTGACCTACGTGGATCGCCTCGACCGGGCAAACCTCCTGGCACATCCCACAGAAAATGCACCGGAATTCATCGATCTCGTACACGATCGGATAACGGTTACCCTGATCGTCCTCACCACCCACTAGGCGGATACAATTGGCGGGACAGACCGTGGGGCATAAGCCACAGGCTACGCATTTAGGTCGTCCGTCAGCGTGCACCTCCATACGGTGGGTGCCACGCCAACGAGGGCTCAAGTTGGTCAACTCTTCCGGGTACTGCTGGGTCACCTTCGTTGGATTCACCAAGTGTCTGAAAGTGAGAGCCATCCCACTTAATGCTGCCCTCAGGTACGACGTGTGTTCCGGATCCGGCCGGTTCATAACTTTTACTGAGATCGCCATTCTTGTGTACCTCTAGTCTCCCGCTGGAGCGGGCTGCGAGATGCTCATAATCGAGACCTTCTGCCGGCTCTGGCCCGCAGCACCGATGATCGTTCGCCCGCGATCAAGGAAAAACATGAAGCCCACAGTCGCAGCCCCACTGACGCCGGTCAGGGCTAGTCCGTACCAAAAGCCCCAAGGAACCCCGAGTTCGTCGAGCACGAGAATCGCACCCCCAACTAACATCGCATAAGCAAGCGCTGTGGGGAGCATAACCTTCCACCCGAGCGCCATGACCTGGTCATAGCGAAAACGCGGAAGCGTCCAACGGACCCACATGTATAGGAGCATGAAGAACGAGGTCTTGACCGCAAAACCGCCAAACGTGAGAACCGTCTTCCACCAAGCGGGGTTGGCAAGGATCGCACCTCCATCCTGAGCAAAACCACTGATGAGTTGGCCCTCGTGCCAGAACGCGTCATCCCAGGTACCGGGGAGGTCCCAGCCACCAAGGAATAGGGTTGCCATGAGCGCCGAGGCTGTCACCATGTGGCCGAACTCAGAGATTATAAAGGCTGAGAACTTCATCGCTGAGTACTCGGTGTGGTATCCGGTCACTAGTTCTGACTCAGCCTCTGGCATGTCGAACGGAAGTCGGTTGGTCTCTGCGAACGCTGACACCACGAAAAGAATGAAGGCAAGTGAAAGCGGGAACACGAACCACATGCCGAGCTGCTGTTGCTGCCAAACGACCTCAGTCAGTGTGACGTTCCCCGACATCATGAGCACCGTAATGAGCGAGAGTCCTAGCGCGACTTCGTAGCTCACCATCTGTGCCGAAGCCCTTAGTCCCCCAAGAAAAGCATACTTGTTGTTAGAAGCCCAACCACCCAGTACCACGCCGTAAACGGCGAGCGAGCTGAAGGCCAGCACATATAGTATCCCAATCGGAATATCGGCTATGATCATGTCGACGACGCCGGCGGGAGTTGGCAGCGGGGCGGCAATTGGGATCACCGCAAATGTGACGAGGGAAGGGACCAAGACGAACATTGGTGCCAAGACGAAAAAAGCCTTAGAAGCGGTGGCAGGAAGCGTTTCCTCCTTCAGGAGGTTCTTGATTCCATCGGCCACTGGTTGGAGTAGGCCAAATGGACCGACTCGATTGGGACCTCGCCGGTCCTGAATCCAGGCTGCTACCCTTCGTTCCGCGAGAGTGCTAAACGCGACTACCACGACCACGACCCCAAAGATGATCGTGACCTTTAGGGACATGGCAATAAGCGCCCAAGGGCCCGAGATTGGCTGGAGAGACCCCATCAGTTCAGTTCTCCGAAAGCACGTAGGTTTCGTTCACAACCACTCCCCGGGTACCGAGGTCTCCGTACGTGATTCCGGCGAATGCTTCAACCCGGCTTGCAAGGCTCGAAAATGCATCCGCCGCACTACGCGGAGCATCCCCTTTGTTCAATTCTGCGGCTAGCGCGCCCAGAATCATCCACGCGGGCCTGGCCATACCGGATGCCTTCAGGGCAGGGGAAAAGCACTGGACCCGGCCCGCAACGTTAGTAAAACTACCTTCCTCTTCCGCGAAGGTGCTCACCGGAAGCACGAAGTGAGCATTCTCTGCGGCTGGACTCTGTTGATCACCCATATACACGAACAGTGCCGCCTCTTTCCCGAAGTTCGCCTCCTGGTCGGAGAGTTCATCTCCCATGATGATGATGATGCCATCATAGGTAGCGATGTTCTCGAGACCGCCGGCAGCTTGGTCGTCTCCCACGCGGGTGAACCCAATTAACTCGGCACCGCTAGTGTTCGGTGCGAGGTCTTTCCGCCGTGCGAGTGTCGGAAAACCCTTGAGGACGATCTCATCTTCCGCGCGGACCGAGCGATAGACCATATCCCCACCTCCGAGCGCGTCTACCAGCTCCGCCAGAGTACCGAGGTTCTCGTTCGATGCGAAGGGTGTGGCTACCGCCTTGACCCGTGCACCACCCACACCACGAACATGCTGGAGCAAATCACCTAGGGCATCCCGCCAACCTGCAGCCCCAATCACCCCGTCTGGGCCGCGGACTAGAGGGTCTTCTAGTTGGCCACCTCGGTTTACCCACTCGTGGTTGTGGCGGCCAAAGTCGCACATCCACCATCCGTTCACCTCAAGATTCTCCCGTGGCTTGATGCGCTGGATCAAGTTGTCTCGCGTATGAAGTTCGATGTTGCAACCCTGCGAACAGCTCGGACAAATCGACGAGGTGCGTTCAAGGTCCCACGCGCGCGCTTTGTGGAGAAACTCCTTCGACACCAGTGCTCCTACAGGACAAATATCCACGATGTTGCCATGCCAGTGAGTTCCCTCTAAACCCTCCTCGAAGAAGGTGTCGATTACGGACCGGTTGCCACGTTCGACCACTGTGAGCCGTTGGTCCTGCTCAACCTCATTCATAAAGCGCACACAGCGCGTGCACATAACGCAGCGATCTCCGTAGAAAAGAACGTCTCCTCCGAAATCGTCCCGTCCGAACACCCGTTTCGGCTCGTCAGAGCGTCCGCGGTCCCTACCCTCCGCGTGGACGTAGTCCTGGAGATCACACTCCCCGGACATATCGCAGATGGGGCAGTCAAGCGGATGATTCACTAGATAGAACTCAAGCACTCCCCGGCGATTCTCAAGTGCTTGTTTTGACTCGGTGTGCACTACCTGGTCTTCCATCACTGCCGTCACGCACGACGGCATAGAGTTTGGAGCACCCTCAACTTCCACGAGGCAGAGGCGGCACATCGCTGGCGACGACATGCCCGGGTGATAGCAATAGTGTGGCACCTGCTTCCCGATCTGCTTCGCGGCCTCAAGAATCGTCGTGCCCCTGGGGACGGCGACCTCCTGGCCGTCGATCGTGAGCGTTACCAGTTCGGCCACTAAGCGGCTCCTACCCGTTCACCACCCCGGATAAGTGCCAGATAGTCGTCCTTGAACTTCTTGATGGACGACTGGACTGGTGCTGCAACAGAGTCCGAGAGCACGCAAATCGTTGTACCGACCATCTGCTGTGTCATCTCCATCAGAGTGTCTAAGTCTTCTTCAGTTCCCTGGCCTTCTTCGATTCTGCGGAGGATTCTTGCCGTCCAGGCTGAACCTTCCCGGCACTGCGTGCATTGCCCGCAGGACTCGTGCGCATAGAAGTCGACCATGCGGCGGACCTGTTTCACGATGTCGGCCTTGTGGTCCATAACGATGACCGAGGCACACCCGAGCATTGTCCCCACTTCAACGCACCCTTCGTAGTCCAGCGTGCAGATGCTCGAATCCTCAGCGTTGATCAGCGGTACGGACGAGCCGCCGGGTATTACTGCCTTAAGCTCGTTGCCGTCCCGTATGCCACCACAGACGTGCTCGATCAAGTCGATGAGTGGGAAGCCTAGCGGAAGCTCATAATTCCCGGGCTTCTGCACGTGGCCGCTCACGCAGAAGAGCTTAGTGCCCGGAGACTTCTCGGTGCCCCACTGTCGATACCACTCGCCACCGTTCAGGATGATGTGTGGCACCGCTGCAAGAGTCTCGACATTGTTAATTGTCGAAGGCATACCGAAGACGCCCACCGCCGCGGGAAACGGGGGCTTCACGCGGGGCTCTCCACGTTCGCCTTCGAGCGACCTCATCAGGCCCGTCTCCTCTCCGCAGATGTACGCCCCAGCACCTTGGTGAACCGTGATGTCTATCGTCGTCCCTGTGCCGAGGATATCCTCACCTGCATATCCCTTTGCATAGGCATCTTCGACGGCCCTGGCCAGGATCTGGTTGACCTCGAAGAACTCTCCACGGCAGTAGATGTAAATGTGCTGGGCCCGTATCGCGTATGCTCCGATCAGGCAGCCCTCGATGAGTTGGTGGGGATCCCACCGCATCAACTCCCGGTCCTTGAAGGTGCCCGGCTCAGACTCGTCCGCGTTGCAAAGCAAATAGTGAGGCCGGATCGACTCCTTCGGCATGAATGACCATTTGACTCCAGTCGGGAACCCTGCCCCACCTCTCCCACGAAGACCCGAGGCCTTGACCTCCTCAGTAACTGCATCGGGCTCCAAACCCAGAGCCTTTTGGAGCCCCTTGTAGCCACCACGCTCTACGTAGGTGTCGATGCGACGCTGCCCAGGGTCCCCGAAGTACTTGCTGATGACTCTGACCTCTAGGTCCGAGACATAGGGATACGCCATCAGTCGCTACCCGCTACCTGGGCTCTGAGGTGTTCGATGATCTTCGGCACATCAGCGGGCGTGACGTTCTCGAAGTAACGCGAATTGATCTGAACGCACGTGGGGAAACCACACGCGGCGAGGCACTCCGCCTCAATGACGGTGAAGTCACCGTCCTCAGACGTTGCGCCAAGCTCGATGTCTGTGTAGCGGAGGAACGCCGCAAGCACCTCGTCCGCACCGCACAGGTTGCAGGAGATGTTCGTGCAGACCTGTACGAGATGTCGACCGACTGGACGCTTGTTATACATCGTGTAGAAAGTTGTGACACCCCGAACGTATGCGGGAGAAAGGTCGAGCAGTTCGGCGACACGGTCCATCGACTCGGGGCTCACGTATCCTCTCAGTTCCTGAACCATCCCGAGCACCGGAAGCAGTGCGGCTCGCTTCTTCGGATAACGGGTAAGAATCTTCTCGAGGCGTTCCTGATACTCGCCCTCGAACAGGCCAGCCTGGGGATTCCTCTCCACAAGCATGTAGGGCATCGTCCCCGAAACCGATGAGTGTCCTCCATGAAGGGGACGCTGGCCGATAAAGTCGTCGCCCCTCACTTGCTCCTCTGTCAGGTCAAACTCGCCCGTATTTCCAGCCCAACCCGGATTCCTGAAAGGCACGTCACTCATCGGTCGATCTCCCCGAGCACGATGTCCAGGCTCGCGTTGATCATGATCAGGTCCGAGACGAGGTGCTCCTCTGCAAGCTTCGGGAGCACTGATAGGTTCACGAAAGAAGGTGGGCGGATCCGCCAGCGTACGGGCTTAGTTCCACCTTCTTCTGCAACGATATACATACCGAGTTCGCCCTTCGAACCCTCGATTGCCATGTAGCAGTCACCCTCCGGGGCCGGTATCCCCTCGGTGATAAGCTTGAAGTGGTGGATCATACTCTCCATGTCGGACATGCAATCGGTTTTAGAGGGCAGAGAGATGTTCGGGTCTTCAACGTCGATCGGGCCATCAGGTAGCCGGTCCAGTGCCTGACGGAGGAGGGAAATACTCTGCCGCATCTCTTCCATCCTACACAGATAGCGGTCGTAGCAGTCACCATGTCGTCCGACAGGGATCTCGAAATCGTATGTCTCGTAGTCGTAGTAGGGTTGGTCTTTGCGGACGTCGTAGTCCACACCGGAAGCGCGAAGATTTGGACCGGTGAACCCGGAGTTGATCGCGTCCTCTGCACTGATCGCCCCCACACCTTGACTGCGTCCGATGTGAATCTGGTTCCTGGTCAGTAGGCAGTCGATCTCGTCGAGCGTGTTCAGAAACGTATCGATGAAGTTCTGCAACCCGTCGGTCCACCCCTCTGGTAAATCAGCCATCATGCCACCAACTCGGGTCGCTGAGGTCGTGATCCGCGCACCGGTAAAAGCTTCGTGAAGCTTGTAGATACGTTCCCGCTCCTGGAACGCGTAAAGGAAGGGGGTAACCGCTCCGACGTCGATCGCTGTGGTACCAAGCCAGAGCAGGTGACTGAAGATCCGGTCCATTTCCATGCAGATCACCCGCACGACCTTACACCTTTCGGTGACCTCTATCTCCATGAGCTTCTCGACCGTCATGACGTACGCGCAGTTGTAGATTAGAGGCGCCAGGTAATCTATGCGGTCGGTTAGCGTGACGATCTGATTCCACGTGCGGTATTCACCAAGCTTCTCAAAAGAGGAATGCAGGTAACCGATATGGGGAATGACACGCTTTACCGTTTCTCCGTCCAGTTCACAGACAAGTCGGAGTACGCCGTGTGTTGCTGGGTGCTGCGGCCCGATATTGATCAGCATGTTCTCGGTATCGAGGGAAGGCTCTGGGATGTCGAACGGCAATAACGGGCTTCGAGCCACAGAGCCATCGACTCCCATCTCCGGGTTGCGACCAACGGTGTACTCCACCGTCCTGCTACTCATCGAACCTCCCTTCCCGCATCCCCTTCCTGAGTACCGTTGACTGGGGTTGCCTGTTGAGGGTCACGCCCCAGTTCCATCTCCTCCGCAATGTAAGAGTGTTCAACCGCTTGGTTGAGCGCTCGACGCGTTTGCTCTGCACGTGAGAACCGTCCCCTCAGTGGGAAGTCTTTTCGGAGGGGATATCCTTCCTCATAGTCATGCGGCATTAGAATGCGGCGGAGGTCGGGATGTTTGCGGAAGGTCACGCCAAACAAGTCATAGACCTCTCGTTCAAGCCAGTTGGCAGCACTCCAGAGCTCTACAATCGAATCAATTTCCAGCCCATCGAGCGGAAGCTCACAGCGAAGTCTCAGCGCGCGCTTGTACACCGTCGAGAATAGTTGATAAACGACGTTGATCGGACGCCCCGCCCCGTAGTCGACCGCAGTGAGGTCAGAGATCATGTCGTACCGCTGGTCTGGGTCGTCACGCAGCCAGCGCAGAATCTCTAGATTACAAGAAGGATCGATCCAAACAACGTGCTGTGTCCCCGAGGATACCCGATGATGTAGGATCGCATCACCGAAGCGTCCTAAGAGTGCAGCGACTGATGGATGGCTAGCCGGGTCGCTTATCTCACCAGCCAAACTGATGGTTGGGCTTTCTGAGAGGTGCGGGCCCTCATCGATGGCATCGAAGCCCGACTTCATCTCGTCAAGCGTCACGGAATGAGGTCTTCCGAGGAAGCTATGTCAGCGCCCAATTCTTTGGTCGAGAGTTCTTCTTGCTGAGTCGAGTTACCGAATGGTCCAGAGAGACCCCTAACTTGCGCGTCGTTGGCATGGGGTCGGGCTACCGTATTCGGGTCCTCAGCGCGGTGTTCGAAGTGCCTGGCGAGCGATTCCTCTCGTATCTTCTCCTGGATCATCATCAGCCCGTATATCAATCCTTCAGGGCGGGGTGGGCACCCCGGAACATAAACGTCGACGGGAATTATCGTGTCGATACCTTGCACCATCGAGTAGACATCGAAGACACCGCCGGAACTAGCACAGGCTCCCATCGAGACGCACCACTTCGGCTGAGGCATCTGGTCCCAAATGCGTCTCAACACCGGGGCTAGCTTATAGGGCACTCGGCCAGCGCAGATCAGAACATCCGCTTGGCGCGGGCTAAACGACATCCGCTCCATACCGAACCGTGCCAGATCATAGTTGGAAGCAGCAGAAGCCATCATCTCTATCGCGCAGCACGCCGTGCCGAATGGCATCGGCCATAGCGAGTTCCGCCGACTCCAGTTGATAATCCAGTCTATCTTGCTCGTAAGGAAGGCAGGGCTGCCATCGCCGAACATCCCCCCCGTCACGGACGACGTCCCGCCGCCGGGTAATACGTCTCTCAATCCCATTCTAAACCTCCTTTCTTCCATTCGTATAGGAGGCCAACCGCGAGAATGATCACGAACAATGACATTGCGACGAAAGCGCTCCACCCTAGTTCACGCATTTGGACAGCCCACGGTATCAGAAAAATCGTCTCTAGGTCGAAAACGATGAAACTGATCGCGACCATGTAGAACTTTACACTGAACCGGGCTCGGGTATCCCCGAGCGGAATCATGCCAGATTCGTACGGCATGAGCTTCTGGGGCGTCGGACGAAGCGGGTTCAAGATGTGGGACGTGACCACCATCCCGATCGCATTGACAACGGAAATGCCGAAGAGCAGAAGGAGGGGGAGATAAGATCCCGACATGACTCGGCTTAGGTTTGTGAAATTTTTCACTAACTACTCAGAAAAGGTACCCGAGATGTCGTTGGAATGTCAACCAGACAAGGCCCGATTTTCCCCTATTTCTAGCCGATTTTCACGATCTTCAGGCACCCGTATATCTTGGGCGTTGCATCCTCGGGGCAAAGCTCTCCCGGCTCCTACCCCCTGATCCCAAACACCGTGAGTGGTGAGCGTCCAGATGCCGATCAAGAGTGATGGGTGGATCCGTCGGATGTGCGAGAACCATAATATGATCGATCTGTTCGAGCCTAGGCAGGTCCGCGATGGAAAGATCTCCTACGGGTTCTCCTCCTACGGGTACGACATCCGTGTGTCACCGGAATTCAAGGTTTTCACGAACGTGCATAGCTCTATATGTAGATCCAAAAAATTTCGACGACCGCTCCTTCGTAGACATCGACGGACCCGAGTGCATCATCCCACCTAACTCATTCGCATTGGCCCGCACCGAGGAGTACTTCCGGATACCGCGAGACGTCCTGGTAGTCTGCGTTGGCAAATCAACCTACACGCGCTGTGGTCTGATCGTGAATGTTATTCTTCTGGAACCAATATGGGAGGGGTATCTCACACTCGAGATCTCCAATACGACACCACTGCCTGCCAAAATCTACGGAGGAGAAGGTATGGCGCAGCTTTTCTTTTTCGAGGGTGACGAAGAACCAGAGACGGCTTACGCAGATCGGAATGGAAAGCAGACTAGAGTGACTTTGCCCAAAATGTGAAATGGGCAGCTGTTAGTATGAACGCAGAGCGATTCCTAGGTCTAGATGGATGCGGAAAATGATCATCATAGGTATCGGCAAACCGTACTCACCAGCGCCTAACCGAGCAAACAATCTGACCGTTCCGCGATGGAACCAGGACCAGCCCGGCACAGGGCAAGAAGTTACATCCTGCAAGAAAGAGTGCCAGGACCCTGCTTGATTCCGACTGGGGCGGGTGGACTTGAACCACCAACCTCCTGGTTAACAGGAATGTTCGGAAGTACCCGATTTCGGTGATTTTATTCTAGAATATGGCTTTTTTGCCCGTTCTTACCCGGTCAGAAGGCGTTCCGTAACCGTTTTTAACCGCTTTGCGGGATGCAAGGCGGGCGGGCTACGATGCGGAACCATCCTACCCTGGTCCTGCAGGCCGGGGGACCCTTCCCTGTCCTCCCCTCTACCAGAGCGGCTCTCCTAGAGCAGCTACCAACACTCTTTTACAGCGTCCGGTGTGGTGCTCCCGAATAAGTTGCGGTCCTGCGGAGTGTCCAAGCAGAATTGGGGCATGAAGAGAACCCTGTTATGCGCCTTCGCTCTGTTAGCGGTTGGTCAAGTCGCTATAGAAGCTCAAGGAGTTAAGAGGATGAAGTGCGATCTTCTTGATCAGCGTCTTGACGCTCTGTAGCTATAGCTTTTGACACCCACTCCGGAGACTCACCATCTCCAATACAGGCCGCGACCACAATCTGGCCTGTTGATAGGTAGTGATCCAAAGGACCTGACTTCGTCCGAAAACGTGGCAAGCCACATTCGTACAGCACCGTTGCCACAGTGGTAAGGATTGCTCCGATCGCGATACCTTCGAAAGTGATCACACCCGTTGTTGGAAGAGGGACTATTGGCATCCCACCGGTCTCCATAGGATATGCCTGCGATGTCAGACTCGTGAGCATGAAGGCGCATATCCCTCCAACGATGCCTCCGAGGACAGCCATCAGTGGGACGCGGCTGTGGAGTTGAAGGTCTGGAGGGTGTACACCCTCCAATGGAATCGAACTGCGGACTTCGATATCGCGGAAAGTAAGGCCTTCTTGGGCGAGTTCCTCTAGTGCGTCCCGTGCATCCGACGGTGAGTCAAAGACCGCATGTAGCCATGCGCTCGCGTTCCTAGACATCCTAGGTTGTCTCCAAGACTGGGTGCTCTGTGGCTGAGTGCACTTGGTTCAGATGGTGATCTCCTTCCCTAACTTCCCATATGGAAACAATGGGTGCGATCTGCACAAAAACCAGGTATAACAGAGCAAAACATCCGAATGAGCCAACAAGTATGCCTAATTCAACCCAAGTTGGCTGATAGCTACCCACTGTGAAATCGAGTCGGGGCAAGCTGAGCGTGCCCACCACGATTATGAATCTCTCTATCCACATGCCGATGAGTACTCCTACGCCGACGATGGCTGTCAACCATGGCTTCCGGCCTCGCGGAAAGGACAAAACAAGCACTGGTACGGCGACGTTGAGCAATACCATAGCCCAGAAAATCCGAGCATATTTACCCGATATACGTTCGGTAAACACAGCCATTTCCGAAGGTTCGTTCCCATACCAAACAGTCAGGTGTTCCGCAAAAGTGAAGTAGCCCCAAATCAGGGTGAAGGCTAAGAAGAGCAACCCTAAGTTGTTGAATACCTTGTCGTTAAGGTATGATTCCAGGCCCATGCCCCTGCGGAGCAGATACATCGTTACCATTAGGACAGCGATACCTGAGTAAATCGCCCCAACTACGAAGTAGGGGCCGAAGATCGTACTGTGCCACATCGGCTGGAGAGTCATCGAGAAGTCCCACGATACGATCGTATGTACCGATACCGCGACGGGAATGATGATCACCGCAAGAGCACGTATGCCACTTTCGAGTGAGTGCCACTGCTGAGCTGTGCCGCGCCAGCCGAGAGCTATAAAACGGTAGATACGGGCCCTGGCGCTATCCGGATTATCAGCCGTATGCCGGTCTCTTAGGATCGCGAGATCCGGGAGCAATGGCAAAAGGAGATACAGGATGCTACCGATCAGATACGTCCCGATGGCCGTTATATCCCAGACAAGGGGTGACCTGAAGTTGGGCCAAAGACCGCGATGGTTTGGTAGGGGGATCATGAACCAGAAAAGCCACGGTCTCCCAAGATGGATGAGCGGAAATAGCCCACCGATCAAGAGGGCGAACACCGTGATTGCTTCAGCGCATCGCGTCACCGGCCGACGCCATTCAGCAGAGGTGACCCGGAGAATCGCTGAAATGAGCGTTCCTGCGTGGCTTATTCCGATCCAGAAAACAAAATTCGTAATGTAGAAGCCCCAAAAGACTGGACGGTTTATTCCAGCGACGCCGATGTCGTTCCGGATCTGATAGCCCCAGGAGTAGAAGAGCAGGGCTGCGACCGCACCTGTGAACAGGCTCCCCAAGATCAGCTTTGGACGCCAAGCAGTAAGGGGACGGAATAGAGGCTCTTCGCGTGATCTATCTCCTGTCATCTTGGTGCTACTCGCCGCCAAGCAGGTAAATTACGGAGGGATCCGTACCCAAGTCCTCAAGCAAATGTGAGGCACGAGCACTCTTTGCCATTTGGGCAACCCGACTGTCCGAATTCTCTAGGTCGCCGAAGGTGATGGCCTGAGCCGGACACGACTGCGAACAGGCTGTCTCAATATCAGCGTCCGTCACGCTACGGTTTTCATCCTTCGCCCGATCCTGTCCGTCCTGGATGCGCTGAACGCAAAAAGTGCATTTCTCCATGACTCCAGCTGGCCGCACACTGACATCGGGATTCAGTTGCCTATCAAGGGGTTTCGGCCATTCTCCGGCGTGCCAGTTGAAGAAACGGACCGTATAAGGGCAGTTGTTGGCACAGTAACGGGTACCGATACAACGACTGTAGACCATCGCATTCAGCCCCTCAGGAGTCCGGTATGTCGCATAGACAGGGCAGACTGGTTCACACGGCGCTGATCCACATTGTTGGCAGAGAACCGGTAAGAACCGCACTCGGATATCGGGGAACTCACCTTCATAGTGACGCTCTATCCGAAGCCAGTGCATCGCACGTCCATTCTTGGCCTCTTCTTCACCAACCGTCTGGATATTGTTTTCGGCATGACAAGCGACAACACAAGCTCCGCAACCGGTGCAGCGGTCTGTATCGATCACCATTCCCCAACGAGTCATCCCACTCCCCCCTTATTCGTTTCATGAGGAGCCCATCCCACCGGAATGTTCTCACCTTCACCCCGCTGTTCGTAGCTTTTCCCAAATCTTGCTAGTTGCCCGGGGCGAATACGTTTGATTCGTACCCGCGTGGCAGCCCAAGCTGGCTCACCAGTTCCTTCAACTCGTAGATCTCCAATCAGGTTCATAGGGTTGGACCCACGTCCTTGTGCATAGCGACCATAGTCTTGGTGGCCATGCCCAAGCGGGATGCCTACCAGCCCAGGTCGAACTGCTGGATCGATTATCGCTTGGGCGTCCAATACCCCGGTGCTTGATTCCACACGAACCCAATCTCCGTCGCTTACCCCGAGGTCCGATGCATCACTCGGTGATAGCTCAACCCAACTGTTCCACATGACCGTGGACATAGGGTCAGGAAGTTCTTGGAGCCAAGGACGATTTGCACCGCGTCCGTTGCCAGTTTTGATAGATGCAAATGGCAGGAGTACATAGGGAAACACAGCTTCTTCACCATCAAAACGGGCCTGCTCTTGATTTGGACTTTGTCCCTCCGGGCCCGGAGGAGCCAATGACGGATCTCCAGTCTCGAAAATTCCACCGCGTGCGAGTGCTTCTCTATAGTAGGATGAAGCACTAGCGCCCCTGCCACCTGGTAGGTTCTCTAATTCTTCATCAATCCAAGACCTCACTAGTCCTTCGAAACTTGACCAGGGGAAAGCCGCGGAATTGTCCTCTTCCATAGCTTGAGCAACTGCCAGGAGGACATCGCCCGGATGTTGCCCGCTACCAAGTGGCTCCACTACTGGCTGCGCGATACCAAGAACCCGAGTCCCAATCGAAGATGATGGCTCAATGGCACTAAACCGTTCTAGTCCAGTATTGAGGGGCAAAATCAGATCGGCATAACGCGTCGTATCATCCAGGAAGCTGCTTAGTGCAACGATCTTACCTACATCGGGTAAACCCGAACCCAACCCCCAGCCAGCCGGCAAGGCATGGATTGGATCAGCTTCCACCACGAATAACAACTCAACAGCGGCACCGGATTGGCCGCGGATCTTGTTCACTAGGTCCGCCATCGGTGTTCTGGTGGCTCCTGGTGGCGACACATGACGTGCCAAGCCAAAACTGACTGGAGCAAAGACCCCACCTGGCTTTCCCAGATTTCCCAGGAGTAAGTTTAGGCCCAGGCCGGCAACGATGTTAAACAGCCCATTGGTGTGTCCGGCTGCGGATCCACCTGCTACGGCCACGCGATGTTCAGCTGATCCAATTTCGCGCGCTATTCTTTGAATTCTCTCGGGCAGAAGCCCGCATTGCTCAGCTGAAGTATCCAGACTCGGAGGTGCTTCCGGAAACAAACGCTCGTATTGCCGGCGGGCCTGATCATCAACAAGGCTCTCAGTGATTAGAATCCCCGCCACCGCCCGAGCGAATACACCCTCAGTACCCGGAAGGATTGGGAGCCACTCATCAGCATTCGCTGCCGTAAGAGACATACGAGCTTCAACCTGTATCATCCTGCCTCGCCGTCCTGGACGACCTCGCCGCATCTCTGCTACCGCACGTGTGTAGTGTACGGGGCTACGCCATGGGTCGAGCAAAGGTGCACCTATGGAAAGGACGTAGTCCGAACGAGCAAGATCGAAGTAGGGGGCAGAGTCGGTCCCGAGACTAAGCTCAGCTGCCCGACGCTCTACCTGAAGCTCCGGCGGTTCAAGAAACGTCGGGGGAAGAAGTCCTAATGAATCGGCAAAACGCTGAAGGAGAGCTCCGACTACACTAGATTCTTCTGAACCAATGAAAGCTATGTTCTCAGAGGATACTGAGTTCATCAGCCTGGCCACTTCCGATAGTGCTTCGTCCCAAGACAACGCCTCAAACCGACTATCGCCTCGGTCTCCGACGCGTCTCTGCGGGTCTAGGATACGATCGGGATTATAGACCTCCTGTAGAGCTGAATGACCGAGCGCGCAGACTCCTCCGCGGTTAACGCTATGGATCGGATTACCTTCAATCTTCTTCGCGTTTCCGTCTATAACACGAACCTGGATCCCACACCCCGCTGGACACTGTGTACAAACCGAAGGGTGCCACACGCTCTCGCCTGCTAAGACTCCCGGTCTCACTGCTGGCTGGACCAGGAATTCCTCCTCCTGGCTGCCACACCCTTCTAGGAGTGGTAAACTGGCGCCTAAGGTCGATACCTTGAGAAAATCCTTTCTATGCACCTAAACACCATTCAGTGGTCTTCATGGTTACCCTTCCAATCGTCATTCCTCAGTGGTGACAAGTAAGACAATCGACACTTGCCTCGTTTTCGCGATGGCATGATACGCACCAGCCCATATCCGCAATATTAATCACCGATTGAGCTACCGTCATTTGTGCGACATCACCATGACACACTGAGCAGTCCACCTCCGCTCTCGCGTGTGGCTTGTGCTTAAAGTGCACCATGGCAGACGCGGGAAGAACATTCACTTTGCCCCACACCAGAGGCTCTCTTCTTTCGAGCCTCTCCATGAACTTCAGTACTTCAGGGTGATCGGGAATTGCCGCGCGCCTGTGGCAACTTGCGCAAGACGAGATCGGGGGCAGCCCGGCCTGAGCTTGAGTCTCCGCGCCCTGGTGGCAACGGATACATGCTATGTCGTTTTCGCTATGAGCCAGATGACTGAACGCTATCGGCTGAGGCGGTGCTTCGGACAAGTCACTGGAACAGCCCAATATCGCTAGCGAACAGAGCATTCCGGTCCACTTCTTAAGCCCCTGAACTTGACCGCAAGATCGTTGGAATGATGACATCATTGACTCTTCAGTCCCATGAAATCACAGGAACCGAAGCAGGCAGGAAGAGTGCAACAGGACAGCGAAACGAAGTGGCTTCTTTATGCACTAATTCTGCTTGGGTACCCGCAGGTCTAAAACTTAGTTGGAAGAGTGAGATCGGACGAACAAAACACTGTTGGTAGATGCCTAGGGGTCCCAGATGCAGAGAGGGGGGGACGGGGTACCGGGGGGCGAGTTCCAGTCTTTGGGGCCGAGAGACCTTAGATCCCTATTGAGATCATGCCTTGGGAACGTACCTCTTTTCCCATCTCCGAAGGACGACAGCAAATC
>DCAD01000022.1 GCA_002311875.1 Gemmatimonadales bacterium UBA1142
GGCACTGCAAGCTGATTTGTCTCTCCTGCGGCTATCAACGGGATTGTTCAGACCCCTGATCAGGTCCGATCGCTAGGCTGTAAGACCAATTATACGGATAAGGTACCAGTCCATCATTGCATCACCCCACACATATGTGACGGCACCAGCAACGGCGAGGAATACCCCGAATGGGATCAACCGTCTATATAGTGTGGCGATTGGTCCGTAAACGACTAGCGCACCTAAGGATCCCAAGAAGGCTGTCTCGGCCACGCCCGAGATACCAACAAATGAGCCCACCATCATCATCATCTTGATATCCCCGCCTCCCATGGCCCGATCCATACCCGCTTCCTCTAGTCGTCCGGGAGAGATTTTCTCTATAATGCGCGTACCCGTGGCAGCGATGAACCAAAGGACCGTGTAGCCGACTATTGCACCCCCTGCTGCACCAGCCCAGCCTATGCCACCCGGTAGGAATGACATCGCTAGGCCAATCAGTGTTCCTCCGAGTGAAAACTCATGCGGGATGATGTAAAAGCGAGCATCAGAGATCGATATCCCTAGAAGCATAGACAGGAAGATGCCTCCTCTCAGTGCCTCCCAACTTATACCATGAACCATGAAGATCCCGGCCCATAGCAGGCCAGATGCCAACTCAACGAGCGGGTACTGGATCGAGATCGGAGCGGAGCAGTCGCGGCACTTCCCAGTTAAACTCAGCCAACTCAAGATAGGAATGTTGTCGTACCATTTGATGGAACCAAGGCATTCCACGCAGCGGGAACCCGGCGATATGACTGACTGATCCAAAGGCCATCTAATCGAGCAGACGTTTAACAGCGACCCAACAGCAAGACCAGAAAGGCCAGCGAGAGCAGGGACCAGCCAAGCTTCATCCACCAGTCCTACGCCTTCGTCAACTCGTAGAGAAGGATCGAGCCGGCAACTGCAACGTTGAGGGAGTCGACCTGTCCTGAGATCGGTATTCCCACGCTATGCTCAGCAGCATCCAACACAGCTTGTCGTGGACCTACTCCTTCATTAGCCACAACGAGTGCAAACCCTTTATTGTCGGGTCTCTCGCTCAAGTTTGGTGCTTCTGGGTCCGCTACCCAAAGTGGTATTCCTGCTTCGGTTATCGCCCTGACTGCCTCCCGGGCTCCAGCGTGCGCAATCGCTAACCGAAAAACGGTACCTACCGAGGCACGCACAGCCTTCGGTCCCCATGTATCCGCTGTCCCATCCAATGTGATCACTCCGTCGACAGCGAATGCTACAGCCGCTCGGATGAGTGTCCCCACATTCCCAGGGTCCTGAACACTATCAAGCACCAAGTAACGGCCACCGCTTTGGAGGATATCCCTAAGGTCCATCCCTCGTTCTTTACAGACCATCAGGACACCCTGAGGATTTTTGGTATCCGCCAAAACTCCCAACTCTTTGGCGGTAACACTCGTGACATCCAGGCTCCTCCGGCTGATGAACTCGGCTAGATCTACTCCCGCGGTCGTGCATTCAATTTTCTCAGATGTTACTACGAATCGGACGTCAGCCTCAGCATCGAGGGCTTCCTGCACAGCGCGCACGCCCTCAACAAGCACAAGCCCTTCCGTTTTCCTAGACTTCCGAAGCCGTAACCGACCTATGAGTCGACGCTTCTGCTGGCTCAGACCCACGAAGCCCACCACCTTTTATGAGCTTGAACCTCAACCGGATACTCATCTAACTGATGAAGCCCATATCTCCTCCTATCGCACTTACTATCGCCGGAAGTGACAGTGGTGGGGGTGCTGGTATTCAAGCGGATCTCAAAACATTTTGCGCTTTCGAGGTATATGGTACAAGCGCTATTACTGCTGTAACTGCTCAGAACACCGTCGGCGTAAGCTCCATTCATGCTGTACCGGTCACGGCAGTGCGAGCCCAGATAGATGCGGTGGTAACTGACCTCCGTCCTAATGCTTTCAAGACCGGGATGCTCACTACTCAGGAACTTGTATGTGAGGTTGCGAAGGCGATACATGAACACAGGCTCAACCGCTATGTCATGGATCCGGTGATGGTCGCGACGAGCGGGGATAGACTCTTGGATTCCGGCGCAGAAGCTTCGCTCGCGAATGAGCTCCTTCCACTCACAACCCTGATCACCCCGAACCTGCATGAGGCTGCCATCTTGTTGGATACGCCGCTCTCCTCGCTCAAGGATCTTCGAGCTGCAAGTCGAAGCCTGGTGGAGCGTGGAGCTGGCGCAGCACTCATCAAAGGAGGGCATCTTGAAGGGGAGGCCATCGATATTCTCTGGGATGGATCGGAAGAACACATCTGGCGACGACCCAAGATTAAGACCACACGAACTCATGGGAGCGGCTGCACCCTCTCTGCTGCCATCACTGCCGGACTTGCACGCAGTGATGACCTGGTTGACGCAGTCGACCAGGCAATTCGATTCGTCGTCCGAGCGATCCGAACTGCCCCCCCACTCGGTGAAGGAAACGGGCCATTGAATCATTTTGAGGATCCAGCTTGAAGTGAAGCCTGAACACGGCTCACGAGCCGTTTGAGCCACCCGATATAGCTGACTGGTAGCGGCCTCACCTACGGCAATAACGTCACCGTGTCTAAGTGGCTCGCTACCTAAACCCGTCGCCCTGTTGGTGACCATAGAGAAGCCCAAACAGCGGAGATCTAAAGAGCGCGCGGTGATTACCTCCGGCACGGTCGACATTGCCACAACATGTGCACCAAAGGTCGAGAGCATCCGTACTTCATCGACTGTCCCGTAGGACGGTCCTAGTACTCCGGCATACATTCCTGGCACTAAGCGAACATCAAGTTCAGCGGCAACCTCTAGCGCAAGTTGTTGGAATTCTGGGTCGTAGGGAGTGCGCATATCA
>DCAD01000037.1:0-365 GCA_002311875.1 Gemmatimonadales bacterium UBA1142
CGGAGATCGCGATACCTCTGTACGACAAGTTTGTAGCCCTGCTGCGTGAGAGGGCTCCCGGTCGGGTAGAGACGGGCGAATTCGGAGCGCTCATGAATGTGGAGCTCGTGAATCAAGGCCCGGTCACGATCTTGCTTGAGCGATAAGGATAAAGTGGTTGTGGTAAGCCAGGTACGACTCATCCTGGCATCTAACTCACCTCGTCGATTGGATGTTCTTCACCAGCTTGGTCTTAATCCTGTCGTACGGTCACCGGCAGTTAATGAGGCATACCTACCAGGGGAATCTCCCGCAGCTCATGTGGAACGCCTTGCACGCTCTAAAGCCGAGGTGGTTGCTGAGACCGAACCAGATGCTCTGGTGAT
>DCAD01000037.1:532-72903 GCA_002311875.1 Gemmatimonadales bacterium UBA1142
GGGCACAACAGAACAGTCAGCGCAGTATCCCGTGCTGACGTTCGTCTCCGTAACTTCACTGAAGCAGAAGCCCGCCATTACGTGACGACTGGCGAGCCAATGGATAAAGCTGGTGGGTACGCGATCCAAGGGCTGGGGGCCGCGTTGGTGGCCGGAATCGTGGGGGACTACTATACCGTCGTGGGCTTCCCCATCGTCACCTTCCTGGACTTGCTTTCACGGTCTGGGTGGCGGTACGAGTTCGGCAGCCTGTCTCAAACCAACTAAAGCTGGAAGTCAGCCAACGACCGGAGCCCATATGAGCGTTTCGTCCGTCTTGGCAATAGACCAGGGGACAACCGGCACGACATGTCTAGTCATCGGACAAGACGGGAGTATTCTGGGTCGCGCGTACTCTGAGTTCACACAACACTTTCCACGCCCAGGATGGGTCGAACACGATGCATTAGAGATTTGGGACACCACCGTTCGTGTCGCACGCGAAGCGATCGATACAGCTTCCGGGGTAGACATTTGTGCGATCGGTATAGCTAACCAGAGAGAGACCATTGTGCTCTGGGATCGGGAGACACTAGAGCCAGTCCATCCAGCTATCGTTTGGCAGGACCGCAGAACGAGTGATATTTGCCGGGAACTTAAGAATGCAGGCCACGAGAACGAGGTGCGAGCCCGGACAGGTCTAGTACTCGATCCTTATTTCTCGGGGACAAAGATTCGGTGGATGCTCGACCAGAATCCCGACTTGAGGTCTCGTGCAGAATCTGGAGAGCTTGCTGCTGGTACGGTTGATAGTTGGCTTCTGGCACGCCTCACGGATGGAACAGTTCATGCGACTGACCCAACGAACGCGTCGAGGACCTTGCTTTTCAATCTCACCGAGGTCGCATGGGATTCGTGGCTCCTAGACCTTCTGGGCGTGCCCAACAAATTACTGCCGGAGGTACGCCCTAGCGCTGGTGATTTTGGTGTGGCTTCTGGTGTCCACTTGGGTATAGAGGCACCGATCGCTGGTATCGCAGGGGATCAGCAGGCAGCGCTGTTCGGCCAGGGATGTTGGTCACCTGGTTTGGCCAAGAACACCTATGGCACTGGTGCTTTCTTACTATTGAACACAGGTACAGAGGTCGTGCCATCCACCCGAGGTCTCCTCACGACCGCTGCTTGTGACGAGAGAGGCGGTTTGGCCTATGCGTTGGAAGGCTCTGTTTTCATTGCAGGCGCCGCAATCCAGTGGCTCCGGGACGGGCTCGGGCTTCTAGAGGCAGCGGAGCAATCTGAGGAGATGGCGGCTTCAGTAGAGGACAATGCTGGCGTCTATTTCGTCCCCGCCTTCGTAGGCCTGGGCGCCCCCCACTGGGTGTCCGATGCGCGCGGATTGCTAGTGGGTCTCACACGTGGAACGAAAAGGGAGCACATTGTGAGGGCTGCTCTGGAGGCGATGGCGTATGGGACCATGGACGTTCTCCGGACGATGGAGGAAGAAGCGGCTCTTGAGATCCAAGAATTGCGTGTAGATGGTGGTGCAGCCCTCAACGATTGGCTTATACAGTTCCAGGCAGACCTGCTTGGTATTCCCCTACGTCGCCCGGGCCTCGTGGAAACTACCGCTCTCGGAGCAGCTGGTCTTGCGGGCCTAGCGACTGGTGTCTGGTCGAATGCTGACGACTTTCTTTCAGTTCAGGGATCTGGGACCAGGTGTGAGCCAGGAATGTCCGAAGCGGACCGCTCGACACTTAAGGCGGAGTGGGATCGGGCTATCCGGGCGGCCATTCAGTGGGCTGGGGACCAATGACGTTGCCACGGAAGATTGAGCCCCCGTTCCGTATTGCAGTCGTCGGAGGTGCTCAGGCTTCAAAAGTCGAGTACGAGTTGGCGCGAGATTTGGGTGGAGAACTCGCTCGGTTAGGAGCGGTAATTGTTTGCGGTGGACGAGGCGGTGTCATGGAGGCAGTGGCCCAGGGTGCAACCGAGGCAGGGGGCTTAGTCATCGGTATCCTCCCAGGGGCTGACCCACGGTCAGCGAACCCATGGGTTGGGATTCCGTTTGCTACAGGGATGGGAGAAGCACGCAATACCCTGGTAGTCCAGGGGGCAGAATCAGTTATCTCAGTTGGGGGTAAATGGGGAACACTCTCTGAGATTGCCCTCGCGTCAAAGCTAGGGCTTTCGGTAGGGACACTCGGCACTCCGCCCGCTAAGGGGTTGGGCCTCCTGGCACTTGAGAGTCCCATTGAAGCAGCAAAATGGGCACTAGAGCGGGCTCGGGCCTTCCGGGGAAGGTGATGAACATTTCCTAGAAGACCCTCTTAGTCAGTCGTGGGCCAGGGATTGTGAGTGTGTGAGTAGTAGTGAGGTTTCGTAGGGAATCGTTTGGACTGGTCCCAAGTAGGGGAGTTCGGCTAGATTCGAGGTCTTCGGGAAGGCACCGACAGAGGAGGAGACTTATGAAAAAGCACAGCCGTTTCATGGTTGGGCTCGTGAGTGTGGCCGCAGTCGTCTCCTACTTGATCTGGACCGGCGTTAGCGAGACGATGGTCTACTATCTGACTCCTGTCGAACTCATGGCGAAGGTTAAGGATGATCGCACCTTCTACGAGGTAGGGATAAAGGTTAGTGGTAGGGTGCTTCCGGGGACGTACAAGCGCGTTGACGGAGAGCTGCTTCACACATTCATGGTACGTGATCTTGCCGACGAATCAGTCACTTTTCCCGTCGAATTTCGAGATGCACTTCCGGACACATTCACCGACGACACGGAAGTCGTGCTTGAGGGGCGCCTTCGCGGGGATGGTGTTTTCGTGGCCGAGACGCTCCTGACGAAATGCGGAAGCCGCTACGAGGCCGCTCCGGAGGACCTCGCCGGTTGACCATGCTCTCTAACGGGGAGCGAGTTACATGACGATTCTCGGGGAAATCGCCCTCTGGATCGCGTTGCCAATTTCAGTATGGGGCATGGCCCTCGGCTATGCGGGTGGTCGCACGCAGAGGGGTGACCTCGTTCTGAGTGCCGAGCGCAGCATCTACGCGGTCTTCTTCTTACTGGTCCTCGCATCTCTCGGTGTAGTAAGCGCCTTCCTGGGGGACAAGTTTGAGTACTGGTACGTTGCGTCCTACTCGAATCGAGAGATGGAAGTGTTCTACAAGATCACCGGGCTGTGGGCTGGGCAGCGCGGTTCATTACTCTTCTGGGCGCTGCTGCTGGGGTTCTTTGCGACTCTCTGTGTCTTCCTCAACAGGAAGAAGAATAGGGAGTTTATGCCCTACGTCGCGGGTGTCCTGCAGACGATTATAACGTTTTTTCTCATTGTATTGCTTTTCGCAGACGTCAATCCGTTCGAGCAGCTAGCATTCACCCCTGCAAACGGTCAGGGACTTAACCCGCAGCTCCAGAACTACTGGATGACGATCCATCCCCCTACCCTCTACCTCGGTTTCACCGCGTTCACTATTCCGTTTGCATTCGCGGTCGCTGCGTTACTCAACGGCCGATTAGATGCGCGATGGATCCAACTAACCCGGAGATGGATTCTTCTCTCATGGCTGTTTCTTGCGGTTGGGATCATCTTCGGCATGCGCTGGGCCTACGAGGAACTCGGATGGGGTGGATACTGGTTTTGGGATCCGGTCGAGAACGCCTCACTGTTGCCCTGGCTGACCGCGACAGCATTTCTCCACTCAATACAGATTCAGGAAAATCGTGGAATGCTGAAGGTCTGGAACATGTCACTGGTGATGCTGACGTTCCTTCTCACGATCTTCGCCACCTTCCTAACCAGATCGGGGCTCATCGATTCGGTCCATTCTTTCGCTCAGGAGCTCAAGATCGCCTACATCTTCCTGGGCTTTATGGGTGGGGTGCTCCTGGCGTGTATTCTCTTGATCGTCTACCGCCTACCCAAGCTTCAGAGTGAGAATAGTATCCAGTCGTTTCTCTCTCGTGAGTCCGCTTTTCTATTCAACAACCTAATGCTGCTGGGTTTTGCTTTCGCTGTCTTCTGGGGCACGATCTTCCCGCTCGTCGCCGAGGGCGTGACTGGGGAGAAGGTCAGCGTGGGCCCACCCTTTTTCGAGAGAGTCAACTTCCCAATTGGCCTGGTGCTCCTCGCGTTGGCGGGTATCGGGCCGATCATCGCTTGGCGTCGTGCAACAAAGCGGAATCTCCAGAAGAATTTCTCGATCCCGATCGGCGTAATGCTGTTAGTTGCTGCATCCCTCTGGATGGCGGGAGCACGCCATGGATTGGCGCTCGTGACTTGGAGCGTCTGTGCCTTCGTTTTAACGATCATCGCCACGGAGTTTTGGAAGGGAACGCAAGCCCGAGCACGCATCGAAGGGGAAGGCTACGCGGTTGCGCTTTTTCACCTAGTGACAAGAAACCGGCGACGGTGGGGGGGCTATATAGTTCATGTAGGGATAGTGATGATCTACTTCGCCTTCGCAGGTGCCGCTTACAATGTTGACCAGCGCCAGCACATGCTACCCGGGGACCAGATGGAGATCACCTCTCCCTTCGGCCATACCTACACCCTCACTTATGAGGGGCTTTCAGTTTCTTTGGGCAAGGGTCAGCGTAACCTCCTATGGCAGGCGATCGCTACGGTTTCCGTAGAGCAAGACGGCGTGGCAAAGGGCATACTCACAACTGAGAAGCGCCAGTACGTCACGAGTGATCAACTCATGACTGAGGTTGGGATTCGCCAGACAGTGAGAGAGGACCTCTACCTGATTCTGTCCGCAATGGATGATGTGGATGGGGTGCTCTCAGCCAACTCCGCTGCGCAGGGTATCGACTTGCAGGTTCTAGTTAAGCCGTTCGTTGCATGGATCTGGTACGGCGGATTGATTCTCGCGCTGGGTACGGTAATCGCGCTCTGGCCCAGTGTAGATCGGCGGAGAAACCGTAACCGTCCGGAGCTGGAAGCTGTAACAACACCTGCTACTGCGATGGCGGGAGCAGCGAGGTAGTCCATTGACCGGTCCGTTGTTACGCAGCTCCCCATGACTACTGTGTTTCTGGGGGGTGCTCTCGTTGCGGCTGCAGTCACACTTTTCATTCTTCAGCCTATCCTGAGCGGACTCCATGCGTCCCTGGATCGTGTCGAGGACGAGTTGACCGACACCGAGGCCCGCAAGAGGATCGCACTACTGGCGCTCCGCGATGTGGAGTATGACTTCCTTACTGGTAAGCTCGACGAACCGGATTACCTCTCGTTGAAAGCTGACCTCACCGCCGAGGCACTCGCAGCGCTTGAAGCTGATGAAACTGCCAGTGACACACACTTTCTTGATGACGATGTCGAAGCTGAGATAACTAAGATCCGTGCAGCGCTCCGTTTGGGACTGATGTGTGGATCCTGTGGTTTCGGTAATGACGATGGAAGCCACTTCTGCTCGGCATGCGGTCAGGAACTCAAGATTGGAGTGGTCGGCTGACCCCCGTGTCAGTTGCTACCGACCCACAAGCTGAGGAAAAGGCTTCAATTAACCCTATCCTCCGGGCTGCAGGCTTAGTGCGAGAATATGGGGCCGTTGTCGCTGTTGCTGGTATAAATCTATCTCTTGCAAGGGGCGAGTTTCTCACGATCGTCGGCCCAAATGGTGCCGGCAAGACTTCCTTGTTGGGACTTCTAGCAGGGGCTCTTAGGCCCACCCGTGGCCATGTGTGGCTCCGGGGTGAGGTTCTTGACTTCGGAGAAGTCGAGTGGCGCCGTCGAATCGGTGTTCTCTCCCACCAGGGTTTCTTGTACGGCCATCTCACCGCTGAGGAAAACCTCCGGTTCTACGGGCAACTTTATGGTCTCTCAGATGTGGATACTGCGGTAAGAGGGAAACTGGAACATCTGGGGATCCAAGAGGGTGCCTCATCTCTGGTCCGCGATCTATCCCATGGTATGAGACAACGCCTCGCACTTGCTCGCGCGCTCCTTCATAATCCTGATGTCGTCCTACTTGATGAGCCCTACACCGGGCTCGATCCTTCGGCAGCGTCAGTTCTTCGAGGTGTGCTCTCAGACCTTCGAGATGGTCAACGGACTGTGGTAATGGTCACACATAACCTGAGCGAGGGTTTAGCATTGGCTACAACCGTCGCCATCATGAACCGTGGTCGCTTTGTTTGGCATGGTGATCGTGCTGAACTTGGCGGTGACTTCAGTCAGTTCTACCACGGGGTGATAGAGGAACAAGGATGAGGAACTACTTCGCACAGATCGGGGCGATCCTCTGGAAAGACCTCCGCGTGGAGCTTCGCACCCGGGAACGCCTCATCACAATGGGTGCTTTCGCAGTGTTGGCGGCGATCCTCTTCAATTACGCAACCGATCGGGTAGGTGTGTCCCACGAAGATATCGCTGCAGGCCTTGTCTGGATGACGATTGTATTCGCAGGCCTACTTGGAGTCGGACGCACTTTTCACCTTGAGGCTGAGGACGGAGCTCTCCAGGGTATATTACTGAGTCCTGTGCCGAAGGATGCGATCTTTCTCGCGAAGGCCTTATCTAACTTCGTGCTGCTTTATATTGTGGCACTGCTGGTGGTTGCGGTATTCATGCTCTTCTTCGGACTTGAAGTCGGTAGCAGTGCTGGCATGATTGCGCTTGTGATCGGCTTGGGCGTGCTGGGTTTTGTCGCGCTCGGCACCTTGTTCAGTGCTATTTCGACAGGGACCCGCATGGGAGAGACGCTTCTCCCGGTCCTTGTTTTTCCACTGCTTGCGCCCGTGGTAATTTACGGTACAAGTGCCACCAGCCAGTTCCTCGCAGGTAGGCCGGTAACAGAGGCTGAGGGCAGTATAAAGATGCTTGCGGCTTTCGCTTTGATGGCGCTCTTCGCGGGCTCTTGGCTCTTCCGCTTCGTTGTGGAGGATTGATGTCAAGTAAGAAAATTCGACTCGGCGGGACCGCGCTGGCTATGATAGGGCTGGTATGGCTTGGGGTGGTCTACTGGATGTCTTTCTTCTGGGTTTCAACCGAGGTCACTCAAGGCGTCGCTCAGCGGATCTTCTACGTCCATGTTCCGGCTGCATGGACATCCTTCCTTGCGTTCGGCTTGGCCGCACTCACTAGCGCGATGTACCTCTGGCTTCGTGATGAAAGGCTCGACCGGGCTGCCGTTTCGGCAGCCGAAGGAGGGATGGTGTTTGCAACGATCATGCTTGCCACGGGTCCTCTCTGGGGGAAAATCGCTTGGGGCACCTATTGGACCTGGGAACCGCGGCTTACGCTCACACTGCTGCTATGGTTCATTTTCCTAGGGTACTTTTTGGTCAGGAGTTCGACTGAGAACCCAGAGAAGGGTAAGCGCCACGCTGCAGTGGTAGCGATCGTCGGTGCTCTTGATATTCCATTCATCCACCTCAGCGTTATCTGGTTTCGATCACTGCACCCAGAGCCAGTGGTGATTAAGGCGGAAGGTCCGACTCTCCCCGGTGACATGCTTGCGACACTGTTGATGAGTTTAGGAGCTTTCACCGCCCTTTTCTTGGGGCTATTTCTCCTCCGGTATTCGCTTGAGAACCTTCGGGCTGAACTCGATACTCGCTCCCGCCACGCGTCAGTGTAATTCCTATGAATCGTAACGAATCTCTTTGCGGCCTCCTCTCGGTAATCACGCTCCTAGTTAGTGCCATCACACTCTCCGCTCAGGAGATCTCAGAGCTTCCCGGTGCGCAGCTTGCGGCCCAGGGTCTTGGTCGCCCGTACTGGCATGTTTTCATCGCCTACGCGATCGCTATTGGACTAGTCTTTTTCTGGGTGGTTTCTATTGGCCGGCGCCTCTCGCAGATCGAGAAGAAGCTCGGCAACTGAAGAAACTTGAGCCTGCTGTGAGTTTATCCGACCTAATGAGGTCGGAAAGAAATATTTCATCATCTTGGGTATTCCTGACGATGGTACTCCACATCCCCTTGTTTTGAGAGTTACCTAGAGACTGTGGATATCCTCAGATGAATACATCGCGGGGGTGGATTCCCTGGTTCCTTACGGGGCTCGCCGTTTGGGCACTCTGCTTAGCACAGATGCTCATGGCACAGACCACGACAATGCCTAGCACCCAAAGGTACGGATCGGGACTCGTGGACATCCCAGTTGCTAGCGTTCTCTCTCACATGGTGATCACGGGCACCTACTCAGGGTTCTTCATGGATCTCGGTCGCACGATCGAGGTTGACAGGAGCGGTAACGAGACCGGGTTCGGTGGGCCGATCGATGACTTTTACCAAGATGCTTCGTTTGCCTTGGGGCTCTTTGATCGTGTCGAAATCGGTGCGACCCTACAGTCGTTCAATGACCCCGCTTCAGGTGGAAATATGTGGGGGTTTTTTGGCCGCGCCCAGTTGCTTAGACCGCAGGGTCAAGGGTTAGGATTAGCGCTCGGTGGCAGATATGTGACTGCACCAGATTTTGGGGATGGGTTAGCCTATCAGCCCACGAGACTCGGGATACCCGACAAGAGGTTTCATAAATCCTACACGGGCTTCAAAGACGTTGACACTAACCTGAGCCTATACGGTGTCGCGACTGTCCACATCCAAGGCTTCGATCAGGACATGCTCCCGGATCACGACATCACGTTTACGGGTGGGTATGGCACGGGAATGTTCAAGGATGGAGACGAACTCGAGTTCTATCGCTCTGTAGACTCAGAGGGATGGTTCTTCGGTTCAGCAGTCCACATTGGCATGGGGGATAGCTCGCTACTGACGCTGATGGGTGAATACAACGGGTTTGACGTCAATTTGGGAGCCCAGTTCGATATCGCGGGAATCCGGATCGGTGCTCAATACCTTGCCGTGAACTATGCTGAACCGTCCGGAGGGCACTATTCAGAGTATTGGAAGCCGAAATTTGGCGTATTAGGATCGGTGGCTATCAGTCCCGTGGACAAGCGACTTTTTTCCCGGCCATCTCTTATGGAGAGGCTGGCACCTGACACACTGGTGCTGCCGGCCCCACCACCAGACACGGTCCGTGTTGAAGTCGCTCCGCCGCTTCCCGAGGGGTCGTTGGTGAGGCTCTGCCTATCCACAGGTGAAACTGTTCAAGTTCGTTTGACTCCCCAAGGGGACACTTTGATTGGTCCTGATAGGGTTCCAATGCGGGCACTGCAGCCAGTTCTCAGCTTCGCCGGCACGTACGCTGGTGGTGTTCCGTGGTTTGTGAGAGGTGATCCAATCGCCTTTGAGGACCGGATGTATGAGAAAATGGTCGGCGAAAGTCCGGTTGACTGTGGGCAGATCATGCGAGTGGGGCAGCACGTAGGCATAGGGCTTTTCACGATGAGAAATGCAGACCGGCCATTCGAGACTCTGTACGTGGCGGTTAGGCCGGGGGTGTGGCAGACATATTTCTATCGCCAGGAAGAAACGGTGGGTGACTAGACCTTGATTTGGACATTTTCTCTACACAACCGTTCACCGTTTTCCTCATCGAGAGCCGGCTTGGAGAGATCCTACAGAACCATGGAAAAAAGTGATGGCTCCTTTTGTACCAAACTATTCAGGTGTCTTTTGGGTCCCTTCGCCTTCGGAACAACGGCTTAGGTCAACGGAAAGACTTTCGCTTTATGTTCGGGTATTATACTTTCGGTGTCGAACCCTTGAGATTCGGGGTCTCTTGAGGACGGAGAAGACATGACCACGGCCCAAATGACTGACCAAGACCGAAAAAAGAAGGCGGACCAGAATCAGAAGGCTCTGGAGACGGCGATCACGCAGATCGAACGCTCTTACGGTAAGGGCGCGATCATGCGAATGGGAGACGACGCCTTTTCAAGTACTATCGATGCTATTCCTACCGGTGCGATGAATTTGGATGCGGCGATCGGTATAGGGGGAATCCCGCGAGGGCGAATCAGTGAGATCTATGGTCCCGAGTCTTCGGGCAAGACCACCGTCTGTCTCCAGGTGATAGCGAATGCTCAACGCCTCGGCGGTATCGCAGCTTTTGTGGATGCCGAGCATGCTTTGGATGTCCGGTACGCACGCAAACTGGGTGTCGACGTAGATAACCTCCTAGTCTCACAGCCGGACACTGGAGAGCAAGCGCTCGAGATCGCTGAAGTACTCATCCGTAGCAATGCAATTGATGTCGTGGTTATTGACTCGGTAGCAGCGCTGGTCCCAAGGGCAGAGATTGAGGGTGAGATGGGTGATACCCATGTGGGACTTCAGGCAAGGCTCATGAGCCAAGCGCTCCGGAAGCTTACTGGTGTCGTAAGCCGCTCGAATACTGCGGTAGTTTTCACGAACCAGATCCGCATTAAAGTAGGAGTGATGTTTGGTAGTCCGGAGACAACTTCCGGGGGACGAGCACTCAAGTTTTACGCCTCCCTCAGGCTTGATATACGCCGAATTGGTGCGATCAAGGATGGTCAGGATGTGATCGGTAACAGGACGCGGGTAAAGGTCGTTAAGAACAAATGTGCTCCTCCGTTCAAACAGGCCGAGTTCGACATCCATTACGACGAAGGTGTGAGCCATACGGCCCTGCTCATTGATCTTGGAGTTGACCACGAAATCGTCGAGAAATCGGGTTCGTGGTTTTCGTACGGGGATTTACGCCTCGGGCAGGGTAAGGAAAACTCTAAGATCTTCCTAGTGGAGAATCCGGACATCGCCGAAGAGATTGAGGTACGTCTGCGTGCTGCCCTAGGACTAGATGGGGAAAATCAAGGTGAAGTCGAGGAAGCTGATAACCTTGTGTCGGAGGTGCCCGAGCGGAAAGTCATTGCCTGACTGTTTGGAAGGTGGATCGAAAGAAAGCCTGGGGCCTTCGGGTCTTTTGGTTTCACACTTGAGGGTACTCCTTGCACACCCCGTCACCCGTTATCGTTAGAAACCCGGCTTCATCCACCCAGCTTTCCCGCAATGTGACTCCATGACCACCGCCGAGATCAGGGAGCAATTTCTCTCGTTCTTCGAGGAGCGGGGACACTCCCGCAGGCAAAGTTCTTCTCTTGTCCCAGAAGACGATCCCACACTGCTGTTCACTAATGCCGGTATGGTGCAGTTCAAGCGCATATTCTTGGGTCAGGAAGAGGTATCGTTCAAACGTGCAGTGACATCCCAGAAGTGCGTTCGTGCCGGTGGTAAGCACAATGACCTAGAGGAAGTCGGGCGTACTACCCGCCACCTCACGTTCTTCGAGATGCTCGGGAACTTCTCTTTCGGGGACTACTTCAAAAAAGATGCTATCCGTTTTGCTTGGGATCTTTTGACAGGAGTTTACGGTCTTGAACCGGAACGGTTCTATGCGACTGTCCACCATACGGATGCTGAAACAGCAGATCTATGGACGACCGAGGTTGGACTTCCACCCGAACGCATACATCGCTTGGGTGACAAGGATAATTTCTGGCAGATGGCTGATACCGGACCCTGTGGACCTTGCTCGGAGTTGCACTACGACCTAAGAAAAGATCGCACTTCCGTGCCGAACACTGAGGAGTTCGTGGAGCTAAACGATTCTGGCGAAATCAGTGAGCTGTGGAACCTTGTCTTCATGCAATACAATCGAGCTGAAGACGGTAAGCTCACGGCGCTTCCTGCCGCATCCGTCGACACGGGTTTGGGGCTAGAGCGGCTAGCTTCGGTACTTCAGGGTGCGAGCTCTGTATACCACACGGATCTATTCCGCCCAATGCTTGATCGTGTAGGTGAACTCGTCGGAAAGTCTTACGACTCTGCGTCGGAGGACGCGGTTAGCTATCGGGTGCTCGCGGACCACTCCCGTGCGGTTGCATTTCTTCTTTCCGATGGTGTGTTCCCAGCAAATGAGGGTCGTGGGTATGTGCTGCGTCGTATCCTACGGAGAGCGATGCGCCATGCTTGGCTTCTTGGACGGCGAGAGCCGACGCTCACTGGAGTAGTCGCTGCGGTGGTCGACAGTATGGGGGACACTTTCCCTGATCTGATCCATCAACGAGAGGATCTACTAAAGACGACGCGGGTGGAGGAAGAGCGCTTTCTCTCGACAATTGAGGGTGGCATGAAGCGTTTTGACGAACTCGCATCGGAAGGTAGAGGGACGATAGATGGGGACGAGGCTTTCAGGCTCTACGACACTTTTGGTTTCCCGATAGATTTGACTGAAATCATGGCTGAAGAGCGAGGGTATGACGTTGATAAGGTCGGCTTCGAAGAGGAGCTTGCTAAACAGCGAGCCAGGTCTCGCGCAGATCGTGAAGAGGCCGGAGCGATCTTCCGGGCGGGGGACGTCACAGATGGTTGGACTCGGATTGCTGGCGAAGAGCAGACATTCGTCGGTTACGACCGACTTTGTGTAGAAACCGAGGTTCTTGCGCATCGCGTGAAACACGACGTAGTCGGCCTCATACTGCGTGAGAGCCCTTTCTATCTTGAGAGTGGCGGGCAGGTGTCGGATGTCGGTGTTATCTCAGCGGATGGTTGGAAACTCGTGGTCACGGACGCAGCGGATGTGATGGGCCAAACAGCAGTATTCGGTTCGGTGAAAGGTGTATTTCCCGACTTGGTTGAGGAGTTTCCGGTTGAGGCTCGGGTTACAGAAGACGTGCGGCGAGACACGGTGCGCAACCATACAGCGACCCATCTGCTACACTCTGCGTTGCGAGAGGTGCTCGGAGATCACGTGGTGCAGCGCGGTTCTCTCGTCGCTCCCGATCGGCTCCGCTTCGACTTCGCACACACGGGCCCCTTGGGTACCGATGAGGTTGAGCAGGTCGAGTCGATCGTCAATAAGGGAATCTGGGCTGATCATCTAGTTGAAATTGACCACCGCTCCTACACAGCCGCTGTGGCGGACGGAGCGATGGCTTTATTTGGAGAGAAGTACCCGGACCAAGTTCGGGTTGTGAGCATCGCTGGTGTCAGCATGGAACTTTGCGGGGGGACGCATGCAACGCACACTGGTGCGATAGGCCTATTCCGGCTGGTTAGCCAGTCGGGAGTGTCAGCGGGAGTAAGGCGCATTGAAGCTCTTACAGGACGAGCAGCATTCGCTTACCTAAAGGGCCGTGAAGCCACTCTGGAAGAGGTCTCAGCAGTCCTGAAGACACGACCTGGCGGGGCAGCACGCCGTGCGGAGCAACTGCTGTCCGATACTGTCGAACTTGAGAACCTCCTTGATCAATTAAGGGCCCAGGGAGGGAGCGGCGAAACGGATGTTACTTCGGATATGATTGATCTAGAGGGAGGCGGTACATCAAGCTATCGGGGTGTCCGTATTCGTGTCCGGAATGCGGACGATGCACGAAAGTGGGGTGACCAATTCCTTGAATCGGGCACCTCCGGGGTCGCGGTGTTGGCCGCCGAGATGCCTGGGAAAAAGCATGTACTGTTTGCATTTGTGAGTGAGGATATGATTTCTAGAGGTGTACGCGCGGATGCATTAGTTCGGGAAGTGTCTGCGTTTGTGGGGGGGCGCGGAGGTGGCAAGTCCCATATAGCTCAAGCCGGTGTGGAAGATGCCACAAGTATCGAGGAAGCCCTCCACGCTGGTGCTAGCGCTGTGAGGGCTCTTCTCCGAAAGGCCAAGGCGTGAGCGACTTACAGAAATGGATTCGCACACGGTGCCCAGAATCTCCGATGGAGTTGGAATCTTGGATCGATGTCTCAGGATTCACTGAGCCGTCCACGCATGACCTCATGAGAGTCGCCCTAGATGCTCTGCAGCAAGCGCGTTTGTGCCCGGGACGTATACGTGATAGTGCCTTTCAACTTCTTGCTGCGGATGCGTTGATCACCTATGCCTGTGAGTCCGCGCTTGATGCGGAAGACCCTGACCTGGTCTTGGGAATAGTCATACAGAAGGCTGTTGCGAGTTCTTGAACGGTCAATATCAGATCGTGTTCACGAGGAGACACCGGCACTGTGCCACGGAGGTTGGCGGAGGCGGGCGGGAACTGATTAGTGGGAGACCCTACAATGCTAGTTGATCTTAGTGGTAAGAATGCCCTGGTTACCGGTGGATCTCGAGGAGTAGGCCGCGCTGCGGCACTCCTGTTGGGTCGAGCCGGTGCTAGCGTGGGCATCGGATATCGCAGCCGTCGCGCCGAAGCGGAAAAGACGGTGGATGCACTTCACAAGATCGGTGTCCTAGCCTGGGCTGAAATGGGGGATCTTTCCGATCCTGGGGATGTTGAAACCCTCTTCACCCGAGCGGATGCAGAGTTCGATGGTCTGGACATCTTTGTAGGTAACCATGGCGTTTGGCCAAGCCATGAAGCAAGTATTGCGGAGATGTCGGACGAACAGTGGCATAAGACGTTGGGAGCCAATCTGCACTCTGTATTCTACACTTGTCGGGCTGCCGCTCAGTGTCTCCGAGATCACGGCCGATTGGTTCTCGTGGGAAGTACGGCTGGGCAGCGTGGTGAAGCATTCCACGCTGACTATGCTTCGGCCAAAGGAGCAATCATGTCTCTAGTAAAAGGTTTCTGCATCGAGCTCGCCTCGCGCGATATCACAGTCAACTGTGTGGCACCGGGTTGGATTGACACAGAGATGTCGGCATCGGCCTTCGAGGGGGCAGATCGGGAGCTGATCTCTCGGTCGATTCCGCTAGGGAGGATTGCGACAGCAGAAGATGTCGCAGGTCCGATACTGTTTCTTTGCTCAGAGCTTGCACGCCATATCACGGGGGAAATCCTGAACGTGAATGGGGGTGCTGTCCTGGTGGGGTGAGCACGGTCCGACTGTCGCCCCCTCCGGCAGTCCACTGGATTACTGAGACGCTCCAGAAGGCGGGTCACGATACATGGGCCGTAGGGGGAGCGGTCAGGGACATCCTGTCAGGCTACTCTGCGGGTGACTGGGACCTCACGACGCAGGCACGCCCTGGGCAAATACAACAACTGTTTAAAAGGACTGTCCCGATAGGGGTCGAACACGGCACCGTGGGGGTGCTCGCGCGGGACGGGACTCTATTCGAGGTTACGACTTTTCGGAAGGACGTCGAGACTGACGGTCGGCATGCGGTCGTAACTTTCGCTGATACAATCGAGGAAGATCTAGCCCGTCGAGACTTTACGATGAACGCGCTCGCGTGGCACCCCCTCGAGCAAAAGCTTCTCGATCCGTTTGGTGGACTCGAAGATCTTAATGCGGGCGTTCTCAGAACTGTCGGTGTTCCTAAGAAGAGATTCACGGAGGACTACCTCAGAATTCTTCGAGCCTTTCGCTTCGCAGGGCGCTTTAACCTCACGATTGAAGAGCCCTCATGGAAAGCGCTCTGTAAAGGCATCGGACACCTGGCAGATCTCTCGTGTGAGCGGGTGCGGGAGGAACTCCTCAAGGTTTTGGATCAGCACCGCACTCCCTCAAGCGCGTTGAGCCTTTACGCGAAGGCGGGAGCCTTGGGCGTACTTTACCCGGAACTGGATGAACTCCGGATAGCAGATAAGTCAGGTGCCTCGAATCCGTGGGAGTCGACGCTTGCCTCAATGGACCGGTTGCCCCCGGGTAACGGCTTTCTAAGGCTAGCCGAACTCCTTCATTTACTTGATTCAGACAAGGTCACGGGAATCCTTCTTCGACTTCGGTTTTCCAATGCCCAGAATGATGAGACAGCTCGACGGGTCTCGGCTGCCCCTCTTCCTGGGATAGACGCGGATGATGCAGCCATACGGCGTTGGCTCAGTTCAACTGGGCCGGAGCGCCTGAATGCCCTGGCGCGCCTAGAGATGGCACGAGCGAGGGCAAATCCTTCGTCGATACCGACTCCATCTGAGGTTGTAGACTCATGGCGCCGTGCTCGCTGCATGCGTGCAACGGGTGCGCCGCTGACCATCTCCGATCTGGCTCTTGACGGCCATGACCTCATTCGTATGGGGCTACATCCGGGTCCAGATTTCGCGCAAATACTAAACGACCTACTTGATTTCGTCCTGGAAGATCCAACCCAGAACGAACGAGGGATTCTTGAAGCCCGTGTCGGGGCAAGTTCGAACTCTGATGAAGAATAGGGCGCATGGCTTCTGCTATACGAGTAGGTTGACATTGTTCCAACCTGGTAATCCACGGCCTGGTTCGTGACCAAGCATCACATCCCACGAGCACAGGTATCTGGAGGGTAGCAGGATACCGACTCAGCTCATCGACATACGCACGCCTGTAGACAGGGCAATACTGGTCGGAGCACCCCGTCGAGCCCTCGGTTCTCGTCTAATAGAAGACCATCTGGAGGAACTCGCGCGACTAACAAACACGGCTGGAGGCAAGGTCGTAGGATTCTTAACTCAACGTATCACTAAACCTAATCCTCGAGTGTACCTGGGAGAGGGTAAGGCTGCAGAGCTCAAGAGACTCGTCTCCGATTGGGAAGGGGACTTGGTCATATTTGACGAAGAACTCACACCGGCTCAGGGGAAAAACCTCGAAGATCTTCTGGGTGTCCGCGTTATGGATCGCTCCGAGCTGATCCTAGATATTTTCGCTACACGTGCGCGCTCTAGTGAGGCTCGAATGCAGGTCGAGTTAGCACAACTTGAGTACTTGCTTCCGAGGCTTCGACGAATGTGGATTCACCTCTCGCGCATCCGGGGAGGAATCGGACTCAGGGGTCCTGGAGAGACTCAGCTTGAGACAGACCGTAGACTTATCCGGAAGCGTATCGCTGTCCTAAAATCAAAACTTCGCCAGGTTGCGAAGGCCCGCGAAGTTCAGCGTCAGCAGAGGGAAGAAAGTTTCCGGGCAGTGTTGGTGGGTTATACGAATGCCGGTAAATCCTCTCTGCTCAGTGCCTTGTCAGGTTCGGATCTCTTTGTTGAGGACCGACTCTTCACGACACTCGACTCGGTGACCCGTGGCGTCAATCTCGGCCAGGGATACCAGGCGCTAATCACAGACACGGTGGGGTTCATCCGAAAACTTCCTCATCACCTAGTGGCCTCATTTCACTCCACTCTTGAAGAAGCGCGAGAAGCCGATGTCCTACTCCATGTAATCGATGCTTCCCGCAAGGATTGGGAGGCTCAGCACGATGTCGTGATGGGTGTACTGTCTGAGCTTGGCCTTGCGGATGCCCGAGAGATTCTCGTTTTCAACAAGGTCGATCTTATCACTCATGCGGAAGAAGAAGCTCTCCGTAGACGGATTCGGGCCATCGAACCTACCCCCGCGGTTTTTGTGTCCGCCCGAGATGAGAGGACGTTGGGATCACTGCGGGAGACACTCGGTGCTCGCGTTCGGGCTAGGTGGGTCGAGGTTGTGGTCCACATCCCCGTTTCTGACGGGCGGATGATCTCAGCACTCTACCGGGAGGCTGAGATCCTTGAGCGAGTCGATAACAACATGACGGTTTCAGTGACCGCGCGGATTCCGCCTGCATTTCTCGGAAGACTCCAGGGATATCCTGGGGTCCGTGTTGAATAGATTACTAGCCATGGACTATGCGCCGGTAGACTTTACGCATCTTGCAGAATAGAGAATTTTCAGTGTAATGCATGATGAAATCGTCGGATGCATCTACCTGTCATAAACGAGCTAAATGTGAGGATTCGATTGGAAACATGCGCTTCTATTTGAATGTAGACCACGTGGCCACCGTGCGGCAGGCACGTCGCACTGACGAACCCGATCCTGTAAGGGCAGCCGTGCTTGCTGAACTTGCCGGTGTAGACGGGATCACGGTGCACCTGCGTGAAGACCGACGACATATCCAAGATCGCGACGTAAGACTCTTGATGCAGATCGTTAGGACAGGGGTCAATCTCGAACTTGCTGTGGCTTCTGATATCCTTAGCCTCGCATGCGAACTCCGACCTATGCAGGTGACGGTCGTACCCGAGAACCGTGAAGAGATAACCACCGAGGGTGGTCTGGACCTTTCTGGTGATTCGAAGCGAGCAGAGATCAGTGGGGCGATACGTAGCCTGGAGGATAGTGGGATACGAACCGCGCTCTTCGTTGATCCGGACGAGGAATCGATCCGTTTTTCCGCCGAGCTCGGAGTTGATGCAGTCGAACTGCACACTGGTGAATACGCCAACTCTTGGAGGGTGAAGCCAGAGGAGCAGATCAAAAGACTAAGCCGTGCGGCGGCGCTCGCCAGGAAGCTTGAACTCGCAGTTCACGCTGGACACGGGCTTACCTACGAGAACGTGAGTCCTGTTGCAGCAATACACGAAATTGAGGAGTTGAATATCGGGCACAGTATAATCTCCCGTTCGGTATTGGTTGGGATGGATACTGCAGTGCGCGAGATGAGCGAGATTCTGATGCGGGTACGGTCCAAGGCGTGAGACATTGGGGCAAGGCGCTCACAGGTGCCCTGGTCACTGTTCTGCTTCTCTGGTGGGTCCTCCGAGATGAATCGCTGCGGGACATCTTCACCAACATGGCCCAGGCTGATCTCTGGCTTCTGGGCGCCTCTAGCGGTGTTGCAACTTTTGGCTTCTTTATCCGTGCACTTCGCTGGAAGATTCTTCTGACACCCATCAAAGCGGATACAGGACTCCGATCGAGGGTTGCGGCTGTTTCGATCGGATGGATGGCGAATAACCTTCTCCCAGCCCGAGCCGGAGAGTTCGTTAGGGCCTACGCTCTCAGCCGTCTAGAACCCGTCACTGCTAGTGCAGCGTTCGGGTCACTTGTTGTTGAGCGGTGCATGGATGGTGTGGTTTGTCTGTTATTTCTGATCGTTCCCGTGTATACCTCTGGATTCCCCTCAGTAGAGGTCCTTTCCGAAGGTTGGGGAGCAGAGCTTTTTAGGTTTGCTATAGTGTTGGTCCTAGTGGTGACGTCGCTGCTCTGTTTAATGGCAGTAACCCCACGCCTGGTAGTGCGCATAGCTAAGCGGTGTGCTCATTTCCTAGGGCCGAAAATCGAAACTGCTTCAGTCAAGATGCTTGAGTCCTTTATCAGTTCAATCGCGATCATGAGGGATGCACGGCTCTTGCTGCTCGGTTTTGCTTGGACACTGATTATCTGGACCTGGTACGGGCTCGCCTTTTGGTTGGGTATGCTGGCGTTCGGAATCGACACTGGTTTCGTTGCAGCGATCTTCACTTCATCGGTAGTAACGTTTGCTGTTGCTGTTCCTGCTGCCCCGGGATTTTTTGGCACCTTTCATGCAGGATCGGATTTTGCCGTCAGCACAGTTTACGGTGTGGACGGTGCAGAGTCCCTAGCGTTCGCGTTCGGGTATCACTTTGTAACTTGGGCCCCTATCACAATCATCGGGCTCTACTACACCTGGGTACTCGGTCTCTCACTTGGTCAGACTAGATCATCGAACCCAGACACGGGCGGAGATAGGGACCTCACGGAGGCGCATTGAGTCAAGCAGTTTCCGTTTCTGCGCCTGCGAAGGTGAACCTGTTCTTGAGGGTTTTCCGCCGCCGCCCGGATGGGTTCCACGAACTAAAAACACTCTTTCAGGCCATCGACTACTGTGATGACGTGCTCGTCGAGTTAAACGACTCTGAGAAACTCAGCCTTGAAACTACAGGTCTAGAAGTCGGGTCGGTGCAAGAGAATCTTGCTCATCGTGCGGCGTTTGCCTATCGAGAAGCAGCTGGTTTGAAGGCGGGCATCCATGTCGCACTAACAAAACGGATTCCTGCCGGAGCTGGCCTGGGGGGTGGGTCGTCTGATGCTGCTGCCGTGCTCAGGGCGCTCGACCACCTTACCGAGGGCCTTCTGGATACCGGGACATTAGGTCAGATCGGGTCTAACCTTGGGTCGGATGTGTCCTTCTTCTTATGTGAAACACCCACAGCACTAGCCCATGGACGTGGAGAGATACTCGAAGTTGTTGAGCCTCTTCCAGGGGAGACTTTACTGCTGGTACTCCCACCTGTGCACGTGTCAACTAAGGCTGCGTATGAGATGCTTGGGAGGTCTTTGGATGATGATGCCGAGCAATACGGTACGCCGAGTGTTATCGGGCCCCGTACGGATTGGGCTACAATCATATCATCAGCACACAACGACTTTGAGATCATGACTGCTGAGGTGCACTCTGAAGTCCGACGTTCGCTTCTTGCCCTCCGACGGAGAGGTTATCCGCTCGTTTTGCTTTCTGGCAGTGGCGCCGCTTGCTTCGCCCTCGCCAGGAGTAGTAGCGAGATTGAATCTGATGCACATGAGCTTACAGAAGAGCTCGGTTGGCCTTGTCTGGTAACACGGACGTTGGAGAGTTATCCAGCGGTCACACCGATCTGAGTAGAGTCTTGAACCCTGGACTGCGCTTCCGATAGGATGATCACGTTGGCCCGTGGTCTAATGGCAGGACACCGGTCTTTGGAACCGGCGGTGGTGGTTCGAATCCACCCGGGCCAATTGCAGTTTTTCTTGTCGTAGGAAAACGACCTAGAATCTTGGTCAAGTCGAGTAAATACATGTCTGCCAGAGGCCTCGGCACCCTTTTGGTAATTTGTGCTATTTATCCTCAGGTCACCATGGCACAGATTGTCGCCCCTGAAATCGATACTGTGGTTGCCGTTGTGGATTCTTCGGGTGTGCTGCGGGTTGCCCGGGCAGCCCAAGCTCGCTTTGAGCGACAGAGGATCCGCTATTTTCCGCTCACACTTGGATCGACTGGCAGGACTTGTGATGAGCGAATTGGACGTTTTTGCTCCTGGTACGACGAAGGGGATTGGTACCCACGTCCTGAAGTAGCTGAGATCGGAGAATTGAGAGAAGAACTTCTGGCCTTACTGGACTCGGTGCAGGTGGTTCTTCCGGGTGATGAGTGGTTACTAGGGCAGCGTGTCTGGTACCTCTCCGAAGATGGGCGTTGGGAGGAAGCACTTAGAGCTGCTCGCTCATGTGGTAGTGCGGAGCCGTGGTGGTGTACCGCCTTGGAAGGATTTTCTTTGCATGGACTGGAGAAGTACGTAGAGGCTGATCGATCATTTTCGGTGGCACTAGAGCTTATGGATACGGAGCGGGCGCGCCGGTGGCGAGTGCCGCATTGGATCATGGATGGTGACGGGCAAGATGTTCTGGAGGAGGCAGAAGACACATCCTCCGACTTCTTGGATAATGTGCTTGAGAGACTATGGCTGTTCGCCGACCCGCTTTATTTAGTTGAGGGTAATGACCGGAAGACTTCACACTATGCACGCTGGACTGTTGCCACGATCCGTGAAGAAGCCAGGAACCCGTATCGGATCTCATGGGGCAAAGATCTTGAGGAACTCACGATTCGGCACGGTTGGGAACTGGGGTGGGATCGCACTTCTGATCCTGGCTTCACGAATGTTGAACACGTGATTGGTCACAAACACCCGGAAGGAAGGGACTACATGCCTTCTGGTGCGGTGCTTAGTACCCCGAGTCTTGCGGAACCCGAGGATCTAAGAGCAGATCTCGAAAGACCACGTTCTCTGTATGCGCCCTCCTATGCGCCTATCCTTCTTCCAATGGAAGGTCAAGTCGCGTTGTTTCCACGAGGTAACCGAGTAGTCGTTGTGGGAACTCACTTCCTTCCGGATGACACGACCCGGCATGCGGACCATAACCACCCAGTACCGTGGCTCAATCCAGGTACTCAGGCCGGAATGTTGGATCGGGCTGGAATCTTTATTGTACCTCTAGACGGAACACGCATCGAGAGTGCTCAAACGATGGGCTATACGGAGGGGGTGCTCTCTCTCGAGGCACCGGCGGGATCTTATCTGCTTTCGACCGAAACGTGGAGTCCGGAGCAGCGGCGTGCCGGTCGCCTAAGGATGGGGATTGAAAGTCATCCGGTGCCGGAGGATGTGGCATCGCTCTCTGACATCCTGATGCTAAAATCTTTTTCTGAAGAGCCCGAAGTGCTTGAGGCAGCACTCCCACAAGCACTCCGTCAGACCGAGATCCTACCAGGCCAAACATTCGCTATTGCTTGGGAGGTTTCCGGCCTAGGATTTAGATCAGAGACTCTGCTCTTCGAGGTCTCAGTAAGTCAGACAAGCCAGGGAGTACTCCGCCAGATCGCTGAGTTTCTTAGAATCACGAAACGTACCCAGCCGCTTAGGATTTCCTGGGAGGAGCCTGGACCACCAAGCCCAGGTCCAGTGTTCCGGTACCTCAACCTGGATCTGCCAAACCTCAAGGCGGGTAAATATGAGATTCGCCTAGTCTTGAGGACTGCCGGACGAACAGACGCGGTTAGCACCCGAGTTTTTTCAGTCCAGGAAAGACACTGACACTTCCTAGCTGTTGGATAGACTTAACAAGAAGGTCACAGATTGAATTACCGAAGAGCGTTGACCACTCGTGACGGTTTTTCTAACGTCTTGTGCTGTCAAGCGATGGCTTATGGACTGGAAATTCTAGCCTCGGTCACATGGAAGACACCTCACGGCATGGATCTCTTCTCCTGCTCAGCGGACGAGCAAATACTCCGTTGGCGAGGGAGATAGCTGAGAAGCTCGGAGAATCGCCAGACGGAGCGACGATCAAGCAATTCTCGGATGGTGAAATCTTTGTTCGTATAGACCACAATGCTCGCGGACGAGATGTCTTCATTGTCCAGCCCACTTCAGCGCCCGCTGACAACATCATGGAGTTGTGTCTTCTGATCGACGCCGCGAAACGGGCTTCTGCTGCGCGAGTGACGGCAGTTATCCCCTATTTTGGATACGGTCGTCAGGATAGAAAAGACCAACCTCGGGTCTCGATTGGGGCTAAACTCGCTGCCAACCTTATCGTCGCCGCAGGAGCTGACCGGGTTATCTCAATTGACTTCCACCAGCATCAGATCCAGGGGTTCTTTGATATTCCCGTGGATCACCTTTACGCAGCACCGGTGGTGACTAAGTACTTCAGGGATCTAGCACTGCAGGACCTTGTAGTCATCGCCCCCGATGTGGGAGCAGCAAAGATGGCGAGAGGTTTTGCTCGCCGCCTTGAGGCAACCTTAGCGATTATCGATAAACGCAGACCAAAGTCGAACATGTCTGAGGTATTGAACGTTGTTGGTGAAGTCGAGGATCGCACTTGTCTTATCGTTGATGACATGGTGGATACTGGAGGCTCGTTGGCGAATGCCGTCCAAGCACTCAGAGACCGCGGTGCCAAGACAGTCTATGCGGCAGCAACGCATCCGGTTCTCTCTGGGGATGCACCCCGCAGGCTCGAGAACTCGCTTTTGGAGCGCATGATCGTGACCAACACGATTATTGTTCCAGAGGAAAAGCGCTCGGAGAAGCTAGAGGTTCTTTCCGTGGGTGACCTGCTTGCGAAAGCAATTCACCATGTGCACTCCAACGAATCCGTGAGCAAACTCTTCGAGATTCCACAGGACAACTGAGGGAAAGGGCCCCAGGGGATCCTTGGGGGCCGATAATCAGGAGAACGAGAGTCCAATGACTATTACACTGAAGGCACAGCAACGGGACGGCACGGGCAAGGGAGTAGCAAGGAAGCTCCGCCAGGCGGGCCGAGTCCCGGCTGTCTTATACGGGCGGGAGCTTGAGACAATGCACTTGTCGTTAGACGAGCGCGAAGCAGAAAACCTTTTTCACTCGATTAGCACTGAGAACACAATTGTGGACCTCAAGGTCAAGGGGGTGGGTGAACCCTTCCAGACGTTGGTGCGGGAGATTCAAAGCCATCCGTTCAAGTCTAACCTTATTCACGTGGATTTCCTCCGTATCCAGGCGGGTGTTGCGGTTGATGTTGAAGTCCCGTTGCATCTGATCGGAGATCCAATTGGTGTGAAGAACAGCGGTGGCGTGCTTGAGCAGGTGCTACACGAACTTCCAGTGAAGTGCATCCCATCGAAGATTCCGGAGCTGATCGAGGTTGATGTTTCCGGACTCGATATTAACGATTCCCTCCACATCTACGATTTAGAGTTCGAGGAGGGCATCACTATCACGATCGATGAGGGGCGAACGATTTGTGCGGTAGCGATTCCCAAGGTTGTTGAGGAGGCTGTCATCGAGGAGGATGAACTACTTGAGGGCGAGATACCGGACGAGGAAGCGTTGCGAAGTGAAGATGCCGCTACCGGGGTGGAAGCTTTGCCTGAAGACTCCGATGGAGATGGCGATTAGGCCCGGTTCATTCCCATGTGCGTGAAGGTGGTCGTCGGACTAGGGAATCCAGGGCCCGAGTACGATGCTACGAGGCATAACGTAGGATGGTGGGTTGTTGATCGACTTGCCTACGACTGGGGTTTCGATCCTTTCCAAAGAGAGGGCCGGGCTTTGGTCACCGAGGGTGATGTGGGTGATTCACACGTGCAGTTGATAAAGCCCGCTACATATATGAACCGGAGCGGACTGTCCTTGCGCCGGTTGATTGAGGTGGAGTCTTTTCGGATTACGGAAGACCTCCTCGTGATTGTGGATGATGCCGCACTTGAAGTGGGACGAGTGAGGTTTCGACCAGACGGAGGACCTGGGGGGCACAAGGGCCTCAAGTCAGTATCAGGGGTGCTACAGTCAGACGCATACGCCCGGCTCCGAATTGGAGTTGGCTTGAAGCCAGAAGGACAAAACTTAGCGGACTGGGTGCTCGCACCTATGCCCGACAAGGACGAGGACGTCGTGGTAGATTTACTCCCCACCATGACGGGGGCAATTGAGGTATGGCTCGATGAGGGGACCGAAGCGGCGATGAATCGCTTCAATCAATGATGGGATACAGTTCACAGATCATAGTAACAAAAAGAGCGATTCAATGACCGGATTCGTGGCAATAACTGGGTGGGCATGGCTTTTAGGTATTATCGGCCTGGCCATCGCGTTTGGGATCTACAGATATTTGAAGAAACAACCGGCTGGATCCGAGACCATGATCGATCTAGGCGAGCAGATTCACGATGGGGCTATGGCTTTCCTCAGACGTGAATACACGGTCTTGGCCGGGTTCGTCTCGGTAGTGGCAGTCCTACTTGGCTTAATGATCGGGTGGATGCCGGCAGCAGCGTATGTTCTTGGTGCGCTGAGCTCGGTTTCGGCTGGCTTTTTCGGTATGAAAGCAGCAACCCGCGCGAACACACGCACGTCTGCAGCAGCTAACCAAGAGGGTCAAGGGAAAGCGTTACGTATCGCATTCTTCGGTGGGGCAGTGATGGGACTCTCGGTTGCGGCACTTGGACTCTTGGGGCTCGGGGTGCTCTATACGGTGTTCGGGGCCGGGGCATCAGAGTATGAGGTTGGCACCTTCTCGACATTCGCCGAGATCGTGTCGGGCTTCGCGATGGGTGCAAGTTCAATCGCTCTTTTTGCCCGGGTCGGGGGTGGGATATATACCAAAGCAGCGGATGTAGGTGCGGACCTCGTAGGAAAGCTTGAAGCGGGCATTCCGGAGGATGATCCACGCAATCCGGCGACGATCGCCGATAACGTGGGAGACAACGTTGGTGATGTAGCCGGGATGGGTGCCGATATTTTCGAGTCATATGTTGGGTCGATCGTAGCGACAATCGCAATCGGAGCAACAGCGCCTGCCCTTGCTGGAAATCGAGCTGCTGCTGTGGCGCTCCCAATCCTCACAGTAATGATCGGTCTTGTGGCATCTCTGATCGGAATCGCCGCGATGAAAACGCTCGAAAAACGCGATCCGTCTCACGCGCTGCATGGGACGACATGGATAGCCGGAGTGCTCTTCCTCGGAGCCATGTACTTCGTCGTCCAGAGCATGGGCATCACGTACAGGGATGCTGGACAGTCTCTTCCTGTCTTGGGACCCTGGATCGCGATCGTCGCAGGGACCCTGACAGGTGTGGCTATCGGGATGGTGACTCAGTACTACACTGCTGCGGCCCCGGTTAGAAGGATTGCGGATGCGAGTCAGACTGGTTCGGCCACCAACTTGATTACTGGGTTAGCAGTCGGCATGGAGTCAGCGGTTGTCCCGGTCATCCTGATTTGCATCGCAATCTGGACTGCCTTCACCTATGCGGGCCTATACGGTATCGGTATAGCGGCGGTCGGCATGCTCGCAACGGTCGGTGTCACGATGTCAGTTGATGCCTACGGACCAATCGCAGACAACGCAGGCGGGATTAGCGAAATGAGCGGACTGGGTCCAGAGACTCGAGAGATCACTGACTCACTAGACGCCATAGGGAACACAACCGCGGCTATCGGGAAGGGATTCGCCATAGGGTCGGCCGCGCTCACCGCCCTAGCTCTCTTTTCGGCCTATTCGTCTAAGGTCGGTCTCCAGGAAAGCGGTATCAATATCCTTGATCCGCTAGTGGTCATCGGTCTTTTTCTAGGTGGATGTCTTCCGTTTTTCATTGCTGCACTAACGATGAATGCGGTTGGACGGGCTGCTCAGGGGATGGTTGATGAGGTCCGTCGGCAGTTCCGAGAAATTCCGGGGATCATGGAAGGCACGGCCAAACCAGACTCCGCTCGCTGTGTGGATATTTCCACAACTGCGGCACTAAGGGAGATGATTCTACCCGGCATCACCGCAGTCCTCGCTCCAGTAGCCGTGGGTTACCTACTCGGTGTAGAGGCTCTCGGAGGCCTGTTGGCAGGGGCCACGGTGACGGGTGTACTGATGGCTCTCTTCATGGCCAATGCAGGTGGCGCCTGGGATAACGCGAAGAAGTACATCGAGAGTGGGGCCTATGGTGGTAAGGGGTCTGATTCTCACAAGGCTGCTGTTGTAGGTGATACGGTAGGGGATCCGTTTAAGGACACATCCGGACCGTCTCTTAACATCTTAATAAAGCTTATGAGTGTAGTTTCGCTTGTACTCGCTCCCTGGTTTGTAGAGGTGCACGGACTCGATGTAGGTGGCGATTCACTTTCGTGGATTACACACATGATCCGGACGCTTTTCGGCTAATGCCCAAGGAGCCAAGTTTTGAGAATGCGCTTGCTTTTGCTGGGGAGCTGATCAGCATCCCAGGCCTCCCTGGGGAAGAGGGCGAAGTTGCCTCTCGGCTCAAAGAGGAAATGGAGGTGCTCGGTCTAAGTGATGTTCGCATCGATGATACGGGTAACGTCATAGGTGTTGTGGCGGGAAGAGGAGGCGCGCCTCCGGCCATGCTCAACTGCCACCTAGACGTAGTCGCAGAGGGTGATCACTCGGAGTGGGAGGTGCCCCCGTTTAGCGGGGAGGTCCGAGATGGTTTTCTGCATGGACGTGGTTCCATGGATATCAAGGGCCCACTTGCTCTTCAGACATATGCGGCCGCCTCGATGATTGGAAAAGCTCCCGGTGATGTCATCGTGGCTCACACGGTTCTTGAGGAGCGTGGCGGACTGGGAATGAAACGGCTCTTAGAATCAGGTACCGTCGATCCGGGAGTGGTAATCATTGGTGAGGCGACACACGGTGACGTCTGCATCGGCCACCGTGGCCGTGCTGAGCTCGAAGTCGTACTTACCGGCCTGGCTGGCCATGCAAGTGCACCTGACCGGGCTAGGAATGCGCTGGACCTGCTAGGTGATGTCCTGTCCGCGGTGAGGGAATTGGGTGAGAATCAGGAGGCTGATCCGGTCCTAGGGCGGGCTAGCTTGATTGCTACGACAGTGGATGTTCTTCCGGAGAGCAGAAACGTAATCCCAGATAAGGTTGTTTTGGCTTTGGATTGGAGGATTTTACCGAGCGACGACGACGATTCACTTCTCAATCGGGTCCGGCACTCGATTGAACGTCGGATTCCTTCGTTACAGGAGGGTTTGGCTTACGAGGTACGCATGGCAAGAGAACTTCAGACGACATACACAGGAATCCAAGAGCAAAGGAGCCTCCTTACTCCTGGGTTTCTGATGGATTCGGAGCATCCTGTCGTCACCAGTGCAGCTAGTGCCGTAGGTCGACGAGGAGATGACGCTGGAGCTGCGGTTCGCCCGTGGTTGTTTGCAACGGACGGAGGCTGGTCGTGCGGTATTCACGGGATCCCCACGATTGGCTTTGCTCCCGGTGAAGAGGGCTTTGCACATACGAACCGTGAACGACTCAATGTTGAGGAAGCTCGGTGGGGTTACGCCCGTTATCCTCATCTAATCGCTGCAGTTCAGAGGGCAGCAGCGAACTAAGTTATACCCCAGAAAGGTCGGTAAGGATGTTGTTGGTACACATGCTTCCCGGGGTGGTACTGTTCAGCTAGGTTTTCTTACGCAGTACCGATGACTAAAAGACAGACATCCCGCTCCGTCTGCCAACCGCTCTCGTAGCGGTGCTGGCCGAAGTGACGGGGCCCGTGACAAATCTACGGACCGAGGGAACAAATCATGCGACTTTATGAAGTCGTCTACATTCTCGACCCGGCGCTCGAAGAGAGTGCCGTCACAGCCAAGCTTGATCAGCTACACCAGCTGGCTACCTCCAAGGGTGGTGAAGTTTCCGCAGTCGATCACTGGGGAACCCGACAACTAGTGTATCCGATCAATAAGCTGTCCCGAGGTTACTACGTGGCTGCCCACTTTACTGCGGTGCCGGAAGCGTTACCGGAGTATGAGCGGATGCTGAAGCTGGACGATGACATCGTCCGCTATCTCTTGGTTCTCAACGAGGGAGAACCCACTGGGGGAGACTCGATTATGGGCGAGCCCCGGCCGAAAAAAACGACAGTCAGGGAAGATGAGGATGATGATCAGGAAGAAGCTCCAACTGATGTAAGCCTTGCTCCAGAGGAGGCGGAAGATGGGGAGCATGCACATCGAGGGTCAGGACCTCCAGAGTTCACGGGGCCACGTGGCCGCCGCCGCCGTATGGAAGGACCGCCGATCATCGCCTTGAACTATAAGGACGTAGCGACGCTTTCCAATTTCGTGACCGAGCAGGGCAAGATTCTGCCCAAGCGCACCACAAAAGTGACTGCTGCGTTCCAGCGCAAATTAGGACGCGCGGTGAAGCGTGCACGGTATCTGGCCCTGATACCTTACACGCGTAGCCATCAGGGATAGTCAGCGGCTATGCTGGATCCGACAGGCGGGTTATCAGCTCTCCGTAAGAGTGACTGGTTGCGTGCTGGTGTACTCTTCACGCTTGTGATCTTGACTTCCACAGTAAGGCCGTCGGTCTTGCTTGCGATCCCGTTTCTTCTGCTCGTCGGGACTAACGCTTTACGTGGCTTCGCGATGATGAGCGCCACCCTACTTGCTGTAATGGTGGTTATGATTGGCACGTATGACGGGATGTGGTACTTAGAGCGTGGGTGGGCCCTGCTACTGGGAGGTTGTTTTGTCGGGCTGTCTTTGGCTCGCCCGCAAATGAAGGTCTCTGATCGTGCTCTAGGATCGGTCTTGGGAGCGCTGGTGTTGGCAACAATGCTAATGACCCTGAGGCCGGGTGCTTGGAGCGCGGTGGATTGGGTGATATCAGATCGTGTTAGAGCTACGGTTGCCCAGGTTATTAGCCTTGGTGGTGGTGAAGTGTTGGCGCCGGCTGTGATTACGGCGCTCTATCAGACCTCGGAAGCGCAGATCTCCGTATTTCCTGCTTTGACTGCTCTCGGTTCGATGGCTGCGCTCCTACTTTCTTGGTGGCTTTTCGCCGTTTTCTCGGGACATAGAGATGAAACCCTCGGACCAATCAAGAATTTCCGTTTTAGCGATCATCTCATTTGGATACTTTTGGCCGGGCTTTTCTTGCTATTCACCCGATGGAGTGAACCACTGCAGCGGGTAGGATCTAACGCAGTTGTCTTCATGAGTGCACTCTACGCCGTGCGCGGTGCTGCCGTCCTGGTGTTCATAGCCGGTGGCATCTCAATTCTTGGCTACGCTATTATAATTTTCGGGTTGGTTATCGTTCCTCCGATTGTGCTAGGCGGTGCAGTTGTAATCGGAATTGGAGATACCTATCTAGATTTTCGGCAGCGTGTGAAACGGTTGACTGCTCGTTAGACCCTTTGGAGGAATGATGAAGCTCATCCTGAAAAAGTCTGTTGAGAACCTTGGCGAAGCTGGAGAGGTTATCCAGGTGAAGCCCGGCTTCGGAAGGAATTACTTGATCCCCCAGGGACTAGCGTATATTGCAACGCAGGCCAATATCCAGCGTCTCGAACAAGAGCAAGCCCAGTCAGAGGAGCGATCGAAACGTGACTTCCTCGAAGCAAGTCGCCGGGCTTCCCAGCTTGAAGCTATTTCACCAGTCATCTTCCACGCTCGAGCTGGAGACGATGGCAAGTTGTTCGGATCTGTCACTAGTGCGGACATTGCTGATCGGATCAACGAGTCCAGTGTGGACTTTGAACTAAATCGGCGAGAGATCTTGTTGGATGACCCGATCAAGATGCTGGGGGTGTGGGAGATCTCACTTAACCTGCATGGGGAGGTCAGGGCCTCTATCGAGGTGCATGTCGAGCGCGAGTAGGGCCAGGTAACAGTGCACTTTCATGCGAACCACCCATGACGATCGCAGACTTAAAGCACTTTCCTAGCGAGGTTACTCGAACTCTAGACCTAGTGCTTGAGCTTAAAGCACATGCGCTCGTGGTCATAGATCTTAGGGGGATTTCCACGGCTACAGATTTTTTTGTTTTGGCCAGCGGAAACTCAGATGTCCAGGTCAGGGCGATCGCAGAACACGTAGTCGACGAACTGAAGTTACAGGGGGCCCGCCCAGGTCATGTGGAAGGGATGCAAGGAGGCCGTTGGGTCTTGCTGGACTATATCAACTTCGTTGTCCATGTATTTCATCCTGAGGCACGCACATTTTACCAGCTTGAAGACCTGTGGGGTGACGCACCCCGCTGGGATGTCTCGCCTGAATCATAGTGCCTTGTCCAGAACTGAACGCGCACTTCTCAGAGTAGCTAGAAGCCATATATAGTGGGCTTTTTCAAGTGATCTGGGGTTTGCAAGAAGCAACTGGGGCTCTAACTTTTTTCAACCTCCGGGGCATTGACCTTGGGATCTTACCTGCAGCCTCTCATCCTCCACCAACCATGATCCAGTTGCTGGTCTGGAGTAGGTACGAAAGGGCCCATGCTTCTATGCCTCTCAAGCACAGTGAATGTCTTGCGGCCAATAAGATTTTCTCCACGGTTGTATCTATTAACCCACATCTATTGAAAACTTCTCAAGATACTGAATGAAGCTTCGCTCACTTCGAGTTCATGGGTTCAAGTCTTTCGCGGACGCCACGACGATTGAGTTTCATGATGGGATCACTGCTGTTGTAGGGCCAAACGGCTGTGGCAAGTCAAACATTAGTGATGCGATCCGTTGGGTTCTCGGGGAACAGCGTCCCACTGCGATCCGCGGCGCGAAGATGGAAGAGGTGATCTTCCAGGGAACAGTTGGCCGTCGGCCTGTGAATCGTGGGTCAGTCTCTCTGACCGTTACGAACGAAGACGGAACACTGCCCATTCCGTTTCAAGAAGTAGAGGTTGGGCGACAGGTATTTAGGGATGGTGGAAGTGAGTACTCAATTAACCGGTCCGCGTGTCGGTTGCGTGACATTGTCGACCTTTGCAGAGACACAGGCCTCGGTGCGAACGCCTACTCGATCATCGAAAACCGAATGATCGACGCGATTCTTTCGGATCGTGCTGAGGAGCGCCGCTCGTTGTTTGAAGAGGCTGCGGGAGTCGGCAAGTACAAGGATCGACGAAAAGCTGCTACCCGGAAGCTTGAGAGAGCTGAGATAGACGTCCAGAGGCTCGAAGACGTCATCTCTGAGGTACAGACTAAGGTTCGTTCTTTGGCTCGGCAAAAGGGGAAAGCTCAGCGCTTTGTTGAATATCGCCAGCGCCGATTGGATGTAGAAGTAACCGTTGTTCGTCGTCAATTAGATATGTTGCGAGAGCGTCTTACCGGCGTGCAGGAGTCGCTGGATGCGGATGCCAGGTCCGGCGGCGAGGACACAGTCGTTGAACTCCATAAAGCAGAGGCTGAGTACGAATCTATGCGACTCCGGGAAGTCGAGGCTGAGAAGGAGCGCACAGCCGTAGCTAAGACCCTCGAGAAGGTGAGAGAACAACTTGTCCGCTGGGAGCGGGATCTCGCTGTTGCAGACGAGCGGGCCGCATACGCAGGCAGGCGTTTGGCACAAATTGATGAAGAGCGTGCCCAGGCACGGCAGCAGGCTGAAGCGCTTGTGCGTGACGAGAGAGCTTTGACTGGTACCAGGACTCAGGTGCTTGAGGAGCTTGAGAGTATTCAAAGACTAGCAGATGAGCGGAAAACCAAAGTCGGAAGACTCCATGACGACATGTCTGGTGCGCGAAAAGATCTTGAGAAAATAGAGACGCAGGAACGTGAACTGGCACGTCGTGGAGCCCAGTTAGAGGGAGATGCTGAAGCTTCGGATGCCCAGGCTGATGAATTGGAACGGCGACTGTCTCGGGTTTCGAAAGAGTTGGACGCTACGGATGAAACATTTTCCGAGCTCCAGGCACAAAGCGGTTTATTTGAAAGGAGACTCGAAGATTCCTCGGATGTCCTGGAGAATGCAGTAGCTCAGGTAGAGCAGAGGACAGGCGATATAGCAGCAGCCCGCGGGGAGTTTAACGATGCCCGCAGGGTGGAACGTACTGCAATTGACCTTGTGACTGGGCTTGCAGCCCGCCTTTCTGCACTCGAGGTGCTTGAACGTGACCAGGAAGGTCTTGAGCCTGTTGTGAGGGCACTGCTTGAGTCGGGGGTCAAGGGTGTACTCGGAACTCTAGCAGATTATATCCAAGCGTCTGCTGAGATAACCCCCCCGCTAGAGTCTTACTTGGGTACATTAACAAGGGCGATTGTCGTTAATGAGCGTAAGACTGTGGATAGCGTTGTCCGTTGGTTCACCGAACGCTGGGAGGGGGGTGGAGGTCTGATCGTCTTGCCATTGGATATGGTTCCGCAATCGGACACAGAGTCAAGCGGTGAGCTTCTCTCACAAATCAACACCCGCGGTGCCGGAGCACCTTGGGTCAAGGCACTCTTGGATGGCGTTCAGGTTCATCAGGGAGTCGACGGAGCATGCTTGACGAGCGCGGATGGTGTGGTGCGGATCGGTAATCCTTCTGGTGGCGCCGGTATACTAGAGCGGAAAGAAGAGCTCCGGAAAATAAGGGAGGCTCTTGATACTGGCTCATTAGACGAAGAGTCAGCGTGCAAAGAGTGTGAAGCTCGGGAACGGAAGCTTGCTGGAGCTGAAGAAATGTTAGTTGCGGCTAGGTTGGAAATGCGTGAGGCCGAGGACGCTCTTCACAAGATGCGGGCTGAGATAGAAATGCAATCGGATGAGCAGAGTCGAATACACCGTCTCCATGCTGACCTTGCGCGTGAGATAGGAGCGACTAACACGGCACGGGATCGTGTACTGGAACGAGCTCGAGAAGCACGAGCTGACCGAGGTATTTTGCTCGAACAGGAGGAAGGCCTCGGGGAAGAGCGTGAGCAAGCACAAGATATCTTGGAGCTGGCTCAAGATAAATGGGAAACAGCTCGAGCTGAAGAAACTCGTTTAGCGGTTGACGTTGCTCGCCTGCAGGGGGATGTGACCCGCCTAAAGGAGCGCTTCGAGACGCTTGGGCAGGCACGTTATCAAGCCGAGCAGCGTGTGAGTGCCTTGGATGCAGAGGAGAGTAAGCTTCGGGAGGATCAGGCAGAGGCTCGCAGAATTCGATCGGAAGGTGACACCGCCACGGAGCGTTTATTCGAGGAGCGCAGCACAGCGGAGAATGAAGTCAGGGACAAGGATGATGTTCTTCAGGGTTTGGAGGAAGCTCTCGGAAAATCTGAGAAGCACCTTCGGGAGGCCCGGACGGTTGAGCGTGCCGCTTCGGATCGGCGCCATACACTCGAGCTGGAGCATCAGGAGTTGGATGGCCGCATAGATCGGATTCGGGAGCGCCTGGAGATCGAGTGGGGACGTCCCCTGGAGACCCTTCTTCAAGAGGCGTCGCTGGTCGAAGGCGATAAAGTTGAACTCGAGACCGAACTCAGTGAGATCGTGCAGACGCTGGAGAGAATAGGACCAGTGAACATGCTTGCAGTCGAAGAGCACGAGGAAGAGAGTGAGCGCCTTAGGTTCTTGACTGAACAGAGGGACGACCTTCAAGAGGCGCGTGATGATCTTCGGTCGGCGATCCGTGAGATTAACACCACTGCTACAAATCTTTTTGTGTCTACTTTTGAGGAGATTCGTAAACACTTCCGAAAAACATTTCTGAGGTTATTCGAGGGTGGTGAGGCAGACATTAGGCTGCAGGTAACAGATGATCCCCTGGAGTCTCCAATTGAGATCCACGCATCTCCTCGAGGGAAGCGAACACGACGAATCGACCTGCTTTCGGGAGGAGAGCGTGCATTGACAGCGCTTTCGCTCCTTTTCGGAATCTATCTTGTTAAACCCAGTCCATTCTGTGTTTTGGATGAGGTAGACGCTCCGCTCGATGAAAACAATATTGGTCGGTTTATCAAACTACTGGAGGACTATAAGGCTGATAGCCAGTTCGTGGTTATCACCCACAATCCTCGCACCATCGAGGCTGCCGACTGGATTTACGGTGTGACTATGGAGGAGCCAGGCGTCAGCACTGTTGTAGGCGTTAAGCTTGAAGATGCCCTCCAGGTGGCGGAGGCCTCTTAGGAGCCGTAGCTGAATCGTAGCATACAGGTTTTCTTCCTGCTGTATGAGATTATGGATCCAGATGCGGCAATGGCGCTAATTACAGGATCTGATTTTGCTTGACGGATTGTGCCTGGAGTCCCTGGTTTGCCTTTCCAGGTTGACGAATTCCTAACTGTGGTTTCGTTGAAAACACTCTCTTAAACTTCAAGGTTCCTGACAACACAGGCGAATACCCCCCATGCTGATTGTGATGAAAAACAATGCGTCTGCTGAGCAGATTCGGACCGTTGTGGGAGTGATCAAGGAGATGGGCTACGACGCTATGCCTATTCCCGGGGGACAACGAACAGCCATCGGCCTCTTAGGCAACGATGGTGGAGTTGCTTCAGACAGACTTGAGGGCCTCGAAGGTGTGCTTGAACTCATTCCCGTTAGCCACCCTTATAAACAGGTATCTAGGGAATGGCAGGATGAGAATACTGTCGTATCGCTCCCGAATGGCACAAAGATCGGTGGCTCGGATCTGGTCCTAATGGCTGGCCCATGCTCCGTCGAGAACGAGGTTCAGATCTTAGGTGTAGCGCATAGACTTAAAGACTTGGGCGTGACGGTTCTGCGTGGAGGTGCCTTCAAGCCCCGCAGTTCGCCCTACTCTTTCCAAGGGCTCGGGCTGCAGGGGCTAGAGTTGTTGGCACGTGCGAGGGAAGAGACCGGACTTGCGGTTGTGACGGAGGCCTTAGATCCGGATGGGGTAGATCTCGTAGTCCAATACGCTGACATCATTCAAATCGGCGCGCGAAACATGCAGAACTACACACTTCTCCGCCGAGCGGGACGGGCGGGGAAACCCGTTCTTCTAAAGCGGGGGATGTCCGCTACGATCGATGAATTACTTCTTGCGGCCGAGTACCTTCTCGCTGAAGGAAATCCTGACGTAATCTTATGTGAGCGAGGAATACGCAGTTTCGATACACATACACGTAACCTCCTCGACCTGACATCGATCCCGGTCGTAAAATCGCTTTCCCACCTGCCGATAATCGTTGACCCTAGTCATGGGACTGGGATTCGTTCCAAAGTTACACCAATGGGGAGAGCTGCCGTGGCAGCCGGAGCGGATGGGCTCATAGTGGAGGTTCATCCAGACCCTCCTAAGGCCATGTCAGATGGAGCGCAATCCCTTTATCCTGATCAGTTTGCAAAGTTAGTAGATGAGGTAACAGTCATCGCACGTGCTATCGGTCGCGACGTCACCGATTCTCTAGGAGAAAATCCAACCGACTGAGCAGATAGGGCGGAGAGCTACGCTCCAGACTCCAAGAGAATCCCATTCCCCGTAATGAAGGTTCAATGCGACGAAGATCTCTTCTTGAAGTAGTGCCTCGACTGGAATAGCTTCTGTTTTGTCCCAAAGCCGCAGGGAGAAAGCTCACGAATCCCGTCAGGACCCCGTAGGTAGCAGCGGTAAGTACGCTCATCGTTGCTACGGGTCGCCTGGGGCATTCGCGTTTCCTCTAAGGGACTGACAGAACCCAGGATAGCTCTGGTGTAAACGGACCCATAATAAATATAAACTATTGTCGTACAATGCTTTAGCAAGAAAATATCGTCCGAAGTCATTCGCGGATGTGGTAACGCAGGAGCATGTCTCGGAAACACTCCGACGAGCCGTATCCAGTGGACACGTAGGCCATGCGTACTTGTTCTGCGGACCTCGGGGGGTCGGCAAGACGACACTGGCCCGGGTCCTTGCTATGGCTTTGAATTGTGCAGAACGGAGTGATGAGGGTGAGCCGTGTGGCATCTGTGATAACTGCACACGGATTTGGGGTGGCCACACCGCTCTCGACGTCGTCGAGATTGACGCAGCCTCAAACCGGGGTGTCGATGATGCACGTAATCTCCGAGAACGGGCGATGTACGCTCCGTCTGCGGAGGGGCGCTTCAAGGTGTACATCGTGGACGAGGCGCATATGCTCACTCGCGAGGCATGGAACGCACTGCTCAAGATACTCGAGGAGCCACCACCAAGTGTGATTTTTGTTTTTGCGACGACCGAACCTCAAAAGATAGAGCAGACGGCGGCGCCCATTCTTTCGCGCTGTCAGCGCTTCGACTTCAGACGCATAGGAGTCAATCATATTGTGTCCCGATTGAGTGGTGTTTTGGAGCAAGAGGGTTTGGAGGCCAGTGAGGAGGCACTCCGACTAATCGCACGGAAGGCTGATGGTGGGATGCGCGATGCTCTATCGCTGTTGGACCAGGTGATCTCGTTCGCCGGGGGTAAGATCGAAACTGAATCAGTGAGAAAGGTGATGGGTCTCGTCGAGGAGGAGCGATACCTGGAACTCCTCGACATTTTGTCAGAGAATCAGCACTCGGAGGTTTTTCCCCTAATTGAGAAGTTAGCTAATGAGGGATATGACCTCGTCGAGTTCTACCATGGTCTACTCGATATTTTGCGGACTCTTCTCCGGCTCCGTTTAGCACCTGACACAGAATTGCACTTACCAGACAAGCTTAGGGATCAACTTGTAGAGCACTCAGTTCGTTTTGAGGCGGAAGATATCGTTCGAATGCTCAGTATTGCAGCTGAGCTTGAGGGCCAGGGTAGTCTTAGGCGTAGTTCGAATCCCCGCGTGTTGATTGAGATGCTCCTGCTGCGGTTGAGCTACATGGACAGAACGGTGGCCCTCGAAGAGTTAATCACAGCGCTTGGGGGTGCTCATCAGGCGATAGATAGTGCAGGCAAGGACGGAGAAGGTAGCCCAGAGTCAGGAAAACCAGAGCAAATCGATGAAGTGAAAGTCGGTGATTTGCCCAAGCCAAATCTCGTGTCAGAGACTAGTGCCCAACAGGGATCAACCGTAGATGCTACGAATGGGATTGTAACCTCGGATGAGGTCGAGGAAGCCTGGGCCAGGTGGCTGGAATCTGGAATTGACGTTCCCCTTGGATTGAGCGGATTCTTGAGGTCGGCACGAGTAAGAGAGCTGTCGGACGGCAGCCTTGAAGTAACTCCTTTACCGGGTCCTGGGGCTAGAAAGCTCAAGGAACCGGGAGTCATGAAGCAGATCCACGAAGGGGTCGAGCCCTACGTTAGTCGCTCTTTCGATATTGTGCTGGGTGATGCCGAAACCGATCCTCGGAACATCGAGCATATTACTGAGAAATCTGTGCGAGAGGACACCCTGAGAGAGCTGTTACGGCAGGAACCCCGCCTTGAGCGAGCGGTAGAAGAACTAGATCTTGAGTTGATGGACTAAGTTGATACCAACTCGCCGCCCAATTTTGTCTAGGACCCATGGATAATTTTAAGCAGCTTATGCAGCTAGGCCAGCAGATGCAGGAAAAGATGAAGTCTCTTCAGGAGTCGCTCGACGAGGAAAGGATAACGTCGTCTTCGGGTGGAGGGATGATAAGGGTGACGGTGGACGGCAAGGGCTCAGTGAAGCAGGTGGAGATTGATCCTGCCTGTGTGGATCCAAGTGATGTGGAGATGCTAGAGGATCTTGTATTGGCAGCATTGAGTGAGGCCCAGGAGAAAGCTCAATCTGTGTACCAGGGTGAGATGCAGAAAGCTACGGGAGGCCTCCCAATGAGTATTCCAGGCCTTCCAAAACTCTTCTGATCCGGTCTCGAAGGGGCACCGAGCTATGTCGGTTATTGATCAACTCACCGGCGAACTATCCCGACTTCCAGGTATCGGACCAAAGACAGCATTACGGCTTGTGCATTATCTTATGAAGGGGTCGAAAGGGGACACTCGAAGACTCTCTAGGACGATAGCGCAACTAGCTGAAAGGATTCGCCCCTGTCGTGTTTGTGGGAACTTTTCGGAGGATGAACTCTGCCAAGTCTGCTCAGATCCGAGACGAGACCGGTCGACCATCTGTGTCGTCGAAGAAGCATATGAAGTCGGTTCGATTGAACGGACTGGCCAATATCGGGGCCTTTTCCATGTTCTGGGCGGTAGACTCTCTCCATTAGATGGTGTAGGGCCGGCTGAGTTGAATATGGATGGACTATTAGAACGGGTTCAGCGTTCTAGTGGTGAAATCGGCGAAGTTATATTGGCGACCAATGCAAGTGTTGAGGGTGAGGCCACTGCTGTGTATCTGGAGCATGAGATTCGGCCTCTGGGTCCTCGCGTGACACGTTTAGCCCGGGGTATCCCGGTCGGGGGAGATTTGGAGTATATAGATGGAAACACCATCGCCCAGGCGTTAGCGGGGCGAAGAGAGATGGAGTCGTGAACAAGAAAGTTCGAAGAGCAGGTATAACAGTTCTTGTTGCGGCCGGTGCTGGAGCATTAGCAGCACTGATCATTCGTGATCAGATCATCCGTCGCCAGAGAGACCTGTTCAGTGGTAGTGGACTTCGTCGCCTAGCTGCTCTCGGACATGTATCGAGGACACCAGCGTCGGTGGATACGGTCCACTTACTGAGGGATTTCATTGCCTGGGAGCCTCATGATCTCCTGCGAGAACGGGCGGCCTCAATCATAGCACGTATGGAAGAAGAAGTGGCAGGATTGGTTCCTGAGCCTAAGCTGGAAGCAGTGTGAAAAAAGTGATCTTGCCCTATACCGCAGTGGAACTGAGTTTCCGGCCGCTCTAGTCATCCATCGTGCGGGGGAGGCCCCTTGCCCAAAAACCCCCTCACCCTACCCGTCATCATCACACTCTCACGTGTAGTAGCGTGCCCGGTCATCTTCTTAACAGCGCAGGCGGAGGGGGTCGGGTTAAGATTCTTAGCTTTTGTGATTTTCGTCGTAGCTGCACTGTCCGATGCTTTGGATGGGTACGTCGCTCGGCGCTATGATCTCGTTACAGACATGGGGAAGTTGCTTGATCCTATTGCTGACAAGCTTCTACTTGTGTCGACATTCATTCCCATCTTTCTTATCTCTCACAGGGGTTTTGAGTCTGAGTACATCCCTGTGTGGGGACCATTGCCGGTTTGGGTGCTGATTGTAATTTTCGGTCGCGAGGCTTTCATTACGGTCTTCCGCAGCTATGCGGCTAGCCGAGGAGTCATTATAGCAGCAGGAAAGTCCGGGAAACGGAAGACACTTCTGCAGTTTCTCTTCGCAGGCGGACTGCTTCTGTGGTATCCGATGAGTATGCTTGCCACAGCTCAAACATGGGAAGGACTTGGGTGGACCTTATCTAAGGGCTTCCTTACTACATGGAGTGGCGTCACGCTTGCCCTCGCTATTTTGATGACCATCTACTCTATGCTGGACTACCTGTGGTCCTATCGCTCTCTGGTGGTTTTTCGGAGCTAGGATTCACCCAGATTCGTTGCGTTCTGATGGGAGCGTGTAACATGACCCGTGAAATCGCACGCGCCGCGATCGTTAGTGTTGGGAATGAACTCTTGTTTGGTGAGACCATCAATAGCAACGCGGCTTGGTTGGGCCGTGCGTTGGCAGAAAAAGGGATCGTGGTTTCTCGTGGATACACAGTTGGGGATGCCCGAACGAGCATACAGGATGTAGTGTGGACGGCGACCCAGTTTGCGGATCTCGTCATCATTTCCGGTGGATTGGGGCCGACTACGGACGATATCACGAGGAATGCCGTTGCCGACCTGTTCGGCCGCCGCCTCCACCGTGATGAAAGCCTTCTAGCCAATCTAAGAGATCGGTTCCATGCTCACGGTTACGGGGAGTTCCCGGAGACCAACCTCTCTCAGACGGAGGTGCCTGAGGGAGCAATAGTGCTTCGCAACCCACACGGAACTGCTCCGGGGCTCGCTTTGGAGCAAGGCCCAGCACTTGTTGTGATGTTACCGGGCGTGCCTCGGGAGTTGCATGGAATCTTTCTTGGTGATCTCAGCACACTACTTGAAGAATGGCTTGGGGGCAGAATGGTCCCAGTTCATCATAGGACGCTCCACACCACAGGAGTTCCAGAGTCGCGCCTCGCAGAGCTAATTGAAGAGGCGATGCGGGCAGATCCTCCACTCGCTAGCGCGATGGCTGAGGTCTCGCTCGCCTATCTCCCAGACCTGAGGGGTGTGGATCTTAGGATGACTGCGAGTTCGGTCTCATCGGAGGAAGCGGAGGCTTCGCTTGATAGGGCTGAGGAAGAGTTAGAAGCACGGATCTCACGTTGGCGTTACCGTGCGAAGAGCGGTGATATTGTGGAGTCAGTATCAGGTGCCCTCACGGACCGAGGTCTGACGCTGGCAGTTGCAGAGAGTTGCACTGGAGGTTTGATCACCAAGCGGTTAACGGACCGCCCAGGTGCGTCCACGTCCTTCCTTGGTGGAGTAATCGCATACGATGACTCAGTGAAGATGTCTGTGCTTGGTGTGAGTCAACAGGACCTGTCTCGATTCGGTGCGGTCTCAGAGGTGGTCGCCCGGCAGATGGCTTCGGGGGTATCTGAGCGCTTGGGCTCTGATGTGGGATTAGCCGTGACCGGTGTTGCAGGTCCGGATGGGGGAACCAAGGAGAAGCCAGTAGGTAGGGTGTGGCTTGCCCTGATACTCAATGGTGCAAACAAGACACGTTCGATTGATTTCCCGGGAGATCGTGAGGCTGTAAGAGAAAGGGCAGCCCAGGCGGCACTCGCGATGCTGCTACGAACTCTCTGATAGTTCAGAACCAGGGTCTGAACGGACGGCTGTGTGCCTGATAACTTGTACAGCGTTCCGCTCTAAACCCGATCCAGAAGGTAGGATGATGACGGAAGGAATATCACAGGAAAAGGATCTTGACTCGACCGAGGTAACTTCGGGCGTAGATGAGGCCGGAGAATCGGAAGAGGAAGGGCTCACCCAAGTGCTTGAAGAGTTCGAGAATCTTAAGGACCGCCATTTAAGGCTGGCTGCTGAGTTCAACAACTTTAAACGGCGTAGTGAGCAGGAGCGATTAGAGTCCTGGTCCAGAGCGCAGGCCGATATCCTTTCCTCATTCCTCAACGTTCTCGATGACCTAAATCGGGTCGCTGAGCTGGAGTTGAGTACTGCAACTGTGGAAGGGGTCATGGACGGTATCAACCTCGTTGAGAAGAAGTTCATTAGTGTCCTCCAGGACTCAGGGGCCGAGATTATCGATCCGCTCGGCGACTTGTTCGATCCAGAGCGAATGGAAGCAATCGTGCGTGTCCCAACCGAGCGAGCGGAGGAAGATGACACGGTCGCCCAGGTGTTTCAGAAGGGCTGTTTGCTAAAGGGAATTCTCGTCCGGCCAGCTCGGGTGAGCGTCCACAAGCACGGCTAAGAGGCTCGGGGGGACATGGCGCCTGCTAGGAAGGACTTCTACCAGATTCTCGGAGTCGACGAAAAGGCAGGTGCCGAAAAGATTAAGAAGGCATTCCGTACGCTCGCGAAACAGTACCATCCCGACGCCAATCGGGGAGATGAGAAGGCGGCAGAACAGTTCAAGGAGGTGGGTGAAGCCTACTCTGTACTGAGTGATTCTGCCAAGCGTACCCAGTACGACCAGATGCGGTCTCTAGGTGCGTTCGGGATAGGACCTGATCGACGTTCCTCGGCCCACGCGCAGGGAGCTCATCCTGTTTTTTCCTTCGATGATCTGCAGGGTGGCTTTGGGAACTTCTCTGACCTGTTCAGTTCAGTTTTCGATCTTGGTAAGCAAAGCTCCGCGGGTGCCAGAAAGAGACATAGAGAAAGTGGGCGAAACATGGAATATATGGTTGAGATCCCTTTTCTTATGGCCGTGCGGGGAGGGAAGGTGTCAGTCGATGTTTCCTACACAGAGGACTGTGCAACATGTGGTGGAGAAGGTGCAACACCAGGAACAGAGACTCGTGGATGTCCGGAGTGTGGCGGGACCGGTGATATTTTGTTTGGCCAGGGTGGCTTTGCCGTAAAACGGCCTTGTCCGGCGTGCTTCAGTCGAGGGAAAATTCCAGGAGTGCCTTGTGGTTCTTGCTCAGGTCGTGGGGCTGTCCGGCAGCAGCGCAAGATTCAGGTAACGGTTCCTCCTGGGGTGGAGACAGGTTCGAGGGTGCAGCTTTCGGGCCAGGGTGAGAAGGGTAGGGGGGGAGGAAAGCGTGGAAACTTGATCATAACTTTCAGGGTAGAATCGCATCGTTTCTTCAAGAGGGACGGCCTCAATGTGCATGTAGCGGTGCCGATCAATATCGTCCAGGCAACACTAGGGTCTAAGATCAAGGTTCAAACAGTGTCTGGACAAAAGGTGGTGCTCCGGATCCCGGAAGGTACCCAGTCGGGTACTAAGTTTAGGATAAGCGGTCAGGGTATCAGAAAAGACGGTCACACCGGTGACCAGTACATCGAAGTGTTGGTCGAGGTACCGGAAGAACTTACGGAGGAAGAGCACCGAGCAATGGAGGAGTTTGCCACGGCCACGGGCATGCGGCACTAATCATCCAGAGCACCGTCTTGGTTAGTGGTTCCAGATGAGCTACCTAGACCGAGCGCTCACGATCGTTCCACCTCCCATTACGCAGCGATCTTCTTGATCGAAGAGAACAGCCGACTGGCCGGGTGTCACTGCTGCTTGAGCTTCGTCAAGTTCGAGAACGATTTGATCTTCCACACTTCTCAATACTGCTGGGACTGTCGGAGCCCGATGTCTCAACTGCACGAGGGCTTCCCCACCATCCTCAAGGGGCTCTCCTAGCCAGTTAAGTCCACTGATAACGACGACATCGTCGAATAGCTCAGGACGAGTGCCCACGACAACCTCTTTGGTGTCTGGACTAATGCTCAGGACGAACATGGGCTCGTCAGAGCCTCCACCGAGTCCCTTCCTCTGACCGATCGTGAAGCCGGCATAGCCGCTGTGCTCTCCTACAATCTCTCCGGATCTGCGTACTAGATACCCCGGCTGTAGGGCTGGGTGTAACTCTCCGAGGCGCTCTCTAAGGAGGTCGCGATAATCGCCAGTGGGTACGAAGCAGATCTCTTGTGACTCGGGTTTGTCAGAGTTCACGAGTCCCTGAGATCGAGCACGCTCACGCACCTGTGCCTTGGTAAGGTTGCCGATGGGGAAAAGCAGGCTCTTTAGCATGGTGTGAGGAAGGGCCCACAAGAAGTACGATTGATCTTTCTCCTTGTCTTGACCTCGGAGAATTTTCGATCGGGAATGGGTGTGCTTGATTTGTACGTAGTGGCCGGATGCGATGCGGTTACAACCTAGCGCGCGACCCCGGGAGAGAAGATCTCGAAATTTCGTGTATCCGTTGCACCTTACACACGGGTTTGGTGTTTTCCCCTCAGCGTACTGGGTTACAAAGTTATCAATGACGTTGCGCTCAAAGGCCTCTTCAACATCGAAGACGTAATGAGGGATACCGAGTGCGGCAGCAACTCGCTTGGCGTCACTTATCCCGTCTAGGCCGCAGCATGTCTTGGAGTGAGCCGGAGTATCGGAGTAGCAGAAGGTTTTCATCGTGACACCGACGACGTCGTGGCCCTGCTCCACAAGAAGCGCTGCCGCCACAGATGAGTCCACGCCACCGGACATAGCCATTAGAACCCTGTTCACGATGCTACCTCTAGGTGGCGAAGCCGTGCAACGACATCACTGAGCGTGACTACCGCTTGGTCAATGTTCTCCTCAGTAGTCTCCCGGCCGAGTGAGAATCGGATGGTCGTGACGGAATCTTCCGGTCCGTACAAGGCCGTGATCACATGACTGGTCTTTGTGCTCCCGCTCTCACAGGCTGACCCACCAGATGCCGCGATACCCTCGAGGTCAAGAGCGGAGAGGAGATCTTCTCCGTCGACTTCGTCGATCCCAATACTTGAGATATGTGGAGCTCGGTTTGCGTTTTTCACGTTGATACGAAGCCCAGGGATGATTTCCAAAAGACGTCCCTCGAGACGAGATCGGAGTACCACAAGTCGTTTGCTCAATTGCTCCTGCTCTTCGACAGCCAGTTGTAACGAGCAGGCGAAGCCGACTGCCCCGGCAACGTCTTCAGTACCAGCTCGAAGTGCTTGTTCTTGTCCGCCACCATGCAGGAGCGGGGCTAGTTGAAGGCCTGTACGGACGAAAAGTATCCCTGTTCCTTTGGGGCCGTGCATCTTGTGCCCTGTCGCTGTCAGTAGGTGGATCGAAGACCCCGTGACATTTACCGGTATCTTCCCGACAGCTTGGACAGCATCCGTGTGAATGGTTCCACCTAGATCATTGACGAGTTCTGATATATCGGGTACGGGAAAGACCAGTCCTGTCTCGTTATTCACCCACATCACTGAAACGACTGTTGGTCCAGACTCCAGTGCTAAACGGAGGAGTTCCTGGTTGAGAACTCCCTCTGGCGAAACCGGGAGCGTGATTAAGTCCACTCCTTGACACTCTGAAATGAGTTTCGCTGGATCGAGAACTGCGCTGTGTTCGATTGCACTGACTACCAGTGTCAGCCTCTCGTGTTGAGTGGCGAGAAATCTACAACGGCCCAGCACTGCAAGATTGTCGGACTCGGTTCCTCCGCGGGTGAAGTAAATTTCCTCGGCGCGCGCACCCAGTGATTCCGCTACGGTAGCCCTTGCGTCTTCTAGTGCAGCAGATGCCTCTCGCCCCCACCTGTGAAGGCTTGAGGGATTCCCGAAGGATTCAGAGAGATACGGTTCCATTGCCTCGCGAACCTCAGTTCGGACAGGGGTCGTTGCGGCGTGGTCGAGATAAACCGCCTTCATGAAATCTTGCTCGACTCCAGGCTCGTGTTGCTGCGGAAGAGGCAGTCCGTAAGTTAACCGCCCTCCGGACCGTACCCTACTCCCCAATCAGGTAACGTTGAAGATGCAGATTGCTCCCCCATTTCCTGATGGATGCCCGACATGTTTCCGTTCTACCGTTCACGGTACCATTTTTTCTGGGCGTGATCGGCATGTCGATGCCGTGAAGGACGGGGATACACTCCAGCTTATCGCCGATCCCCCGGTGCAGACTAATCCGGAAGTTTGGGTGCATCTAGACTCGGGGGATCCAATTGGTCACCTGCCAACTGAGATCGGATGCTGGCTATGGCCGTGGATGCTCAGCGGGGGTGTTGCCGAAGCTCGAGTTCTTCGAGTGGGCAGTGCAGAGGTACCATCATGGCGTCGCGTTGTTCTCGAAGTTGTTTGTCAGATATAGGAGGCGCGTGGGGTGCTAGAACGTCGATACGTTGAGGATTGTGAGGTCCTCGACCTCGAGGGCCTCAACGATTCGGAAGGGCTCACCATATGGTACACGAATGAGCGACCCGTAATGGGCTAGCTGCATGCGGATTTGCTCGGCCAGGGGACGGTCTCCACCTGGGAGGACCTCCCCACCTTTTGTTGCATCTTCAAACTGGGAGCTATACGCGGAGATCGCCTCTAGCTTGCGGTCCACGTGGTCCGTCACATCGATCACAAAATCCGGAGGGGATGCGTCTTCTCGAAATGCGGTTGCGTATACCAGTTTCATTGGCCGAAACGGCTCTCCCTCCACATCAAGCTTCTTGAGAGCGCTCAAGAAGCAGGCATCTCTCACAAGCTCAGCCGCAATACGGTGATCTCGGTGGCGGCCGACCGGCCAATGCGTGACCACAATTCTGGGCCGGAGAGCCCGTAGATGCTTGACTAGGAGGTGGCAGGACTCGTTGTCGTTCTGGAGGGCAGCGTCTGGTAGGCGTAAGCAACGGCGTTCTACGAGTCCCATAATCTTCGAAGCGCGATCTGCTTCTTGCCCTCTAATACTAGCTGATCCGGAGCTTCCCATCTCACCTGCTGTGAGGTCGATAACACCGACCCGTTGAGCGCGACTCACGCTCTTGATCAGGGCACCGCCACAGAGGAGTTCGGCATCATCCGGGTGTGCCATAACTGCGAGAACGTCAAGCGGCTCTCGCAATGCTTGGGTCTCGAGACTTTCAGTCACTCGAAACGGAGCGCGGCAACTGGCTCCAATCGACTCGCGCGGATTGCTGGTAGGAGGCCGAAGAGCATGCCTGTGAGGGACGCCATCCCGAGTGCCGTGCCGACGGCCCACACTGGAATCCTTGCAGGAAGAGGGGTCCAGATAGCGATTCCGGATGCCAACCCCCAACCCATCAGCATACCGACACCGGCACCGATCGCCGTTAGGGCTGATGCTTCAACAAGGAATTGCCATAGGATCTCTCTTCTCGTCGCTCCTACTGCTTTTCGGACACCGATTTCTCTGGTTCGCTCGGTGACGCTTATGAGCATGATCCCAATAACTCCAACTCCTCCCACAAGCAGGCCGGTCGATGAGAGGGCAAACATGACGAGAAAGAAAACTGCAGTCAGTTGATTAAAGAGATCAAGGATTTGAGCGGAACCAAGCACGGCGAAATTATTCTCGTCCCTCGGCCCGAGTCCTCTCATCCCTCTGATTGTTGCGATCACCTCATCCTGGGCACGCTCCATCGAAACGGAATCCTTTGGCACAATCATGATTTGTGCTTGAGATATCGATTGGCGCAACCTGCGGTTGGCGGCTGTCCACGGGAAGATGGCCCAGTGCTCGATGATATTACTGAAAACGTTAGGCTCGGTTTCAAAGACGCCAATGACTGAAAACGGCTCTTGCGTCCCGCGCCACGAGTTGAGCATTCGGACACGCTTTCCGATTGGGTCGCGTTGGCCAAAAAGTTCGGTGGCCAGTTCAGAAGACAGCACTACGACAGATCGGTTCTGGTCCACTTCCGCTGGCGTGAAGTCCCGACCTGCGATGAAATCACCAAGTGTGTACTTTGGCCACCCAGAAGAGTACCCCGTCGACTGGACCCCACGCACTTGGTGGCTTTCAAAGGACATGTCTGTCTCGAATTGAAAGGTGTAAAGCGCTTCATCGACCGTTGGGAGATTCATTAACGCACGAGCTTCCTCAGGCTCAATCTCGGGCTTGTTCCACCATGGAGGCCGGCCGTTCCCTACGTCGGAAATCCGCACCGCGGTGAAGTCGAAGCGGGTGACCATGAAGTTGTTGGGACCGCTAGCCTCGAACGCTTCCATGACACTAGTCCGGATTCCCGTGATCACAGCCGCTAGGGCTACGACGACCGACACACCTACCGCGACACCGAGAATCGTTAGGGCTGAGCGAATAGCGTTAGTGCGCATGGCATCGAAGGCAATCTTCAGTCCCTCGCTAAGGGCGACTAATCTTGACGCTCCTTCTTGTGGTGTGCTCTCACTCATAGCGCAGTGCATCCACAGGATTGAGCTTCGAAGCTTGAGAAGCTGGATAGACTCCAGCAACGATGCCTACCCCCAGACCGAGAGCGACACCGACCGTGACCCACTTGGTGCTGACCGCAGCGGGCATCGGTGAGAGGGAGGCTATGAGTGTCGCGATGCCAATCCCTACTAGGACTCCCAAGATCGCGCCCACCGTGGAGAGCGTAGCCGATTCGATGAGGATTTGGGCGAGGATATCTCGACGTCGTGCCCCTAGCGCCTTACGCACCCCAATTTCCCGGGTACGCTCCATCACCGAGACTAGCATGATGTTCATGATCACGATTCCGCCGACCACCAAAGATATAGCCACGAGACCTGGCAATGCCGTAAAGAGTATGCGGGAGATGTTGTCCCAGAAGCTTATGGCATCGTCCGCGGTTTCTAGTGCGAAGTTGTTTGGTTCCGAGGGCCTGAGCAGGCGTCTGGTCCTCATGATACCCTCAGCCTCCATTTGAGCCTCACGGAGACGATCCGGGTCGACGGTTTGGATAATTACTTCGTCCACAATCCCAGGAGGGTTGAGCACCGCTTTGATCGGTGACAGAGCAGGAGCGATTGCAAAGTTGTCGAGCGACATCCCGAATAATGAGCCTCGCTCTTCGAGCACACCGATCACCCTATAGGGGAACCCTCTCAAGCGGACGGTATGTCCGATCGGATCCAGCTCTTCGAAGAGGACTTCAGAAGTCTGGAAACCCAAAACAAGGACCGGAACTCCAGCGGTAGCTTCTTGTTCGCTGAAGGCTCGACCACGGTCAATTGTGAGGTCGCGGATAGGGAACACTTCGGGCGAAGCTCCGATCAGTCGTACCCCAGTTGCAGTGCGACCGTTGTCCCCGACTGCCGTTCCACCTGAGCTACTCTGGATCGCGATGCGTGCCGGGATCGTGAGTTGGGCTCGGATCGCGTCTGCGTCCTCGTACCGAAGTTGGGGTGCGCGCAGCGTACGACGCCATCTCTCCTCGTCTGTATTGAGGTCAACCTCCGGCCAGCGGCGAAGTGTCACCGTACTAATGCCGAATACCTGTGCGGTGACTTCTTCTCGCACATAGCGGTCGAGGCCCTCGATTATCGTCACAACCACGATCAAGAACATCACCCCCAGGATCACACCTATGAGGCTAAAGAAGCTTTTCAGCTTCTCTGAGCGAAGTTGCTGCATCGCGAGTACGACGCCTTCCCAGACCCGCATCTAATCCGTCAGCTTATTGGAGAGACTTCAGTCGGCATCAATCAGATCCGCCGATTCTGATCCGGAAGCCGCTGCTGCCGCCTTCGCCGCCGATGCCGAACTGGAAACCGCTGGTGATGTCGTCATCCGTATTCCTCACTAGATCCCCGTCCTGTAGCTGGCGGATCATCTGGTAAGGACCTGCGACTAGGATATCTCCAACATCGATACCAGCGAGGACCTCAAAGTATTCCTGGCCGGCAACGCCCAGTCTTATTGGAGTGAATATGACAGTGCCATTAACGACGATGAAGACGCCTTCCGCGTCCCTAGGGGCATCCTCTCCTTGGGAGGGATTACCTGAAGCCGGGCCTGTCGTGCCGGTCACTTGATTAAGGTCGAAAGATTGATCCTCCGGAGATTCGGCCTCTCGAACCGTGACTGCGATGATTGGTACTGAAATAACATTCCTACGCATCTCGGTGACGATATCGGCTGTAGCGGACAAGTCTGGGCGCAGCGATGTACCCGTCTCATCTAGCATGATCACGACTTCGAAGTCGATCGCAGCCTGCTGGCCCGCAGATTGCTGCGATGGTGGATTGATTGCCGAGTTCCCGATCTCCGTGACCAGTCCGGAGAAATTCTCGTCGGAGAAGGCATCGATGCGGATCGTCGCGCTGTCGCCTAAAGAGATCTGGGGGACATCGGTTTCGTCTACCTGGACGACAACTTCGATGACGGAAAGGTCAGAGATCGTAAGTACAAGCGAGCCCGGGTTATTCATCGTGCCGATGATAACCGTCTCTCCTTCTTCAACATTCAGCCTGGTTACCCGACCGTCCATCGGTGCGATGAAGATCGTCTTTGATACTTGCTCTGCGGCTTCCTCAACTGCGGCCTGAGCCTGCGACACTCCGTGCCCCGCCGAGGCGAGGGTTGCTTCTGACACATCCAGATTAGTGCGTGCATCATCGATCTGTTGTCGACTCACCAGAATAGAATCACGCGACCTGAGGGCCAGAAGACGGTCTAGATCACGCCGTGTCCGTAGGAGGTTAGCCTCTTGCTGAGTTCGCTGCGCTTCAGCTTGAGCAAGAGACGCTTGGGTACGCGATAACGCGGCTTCGTACTGGTCCGGCTCTAACCGAAGGAGTACTTGTCCCCGAACAACATCCTGGCCGTCATCAACCAGCAGTTCTGCGACCCTGGCAGAAACATCGGAACTAATGTTGACCGTACGTCGAGGTCGGATGTTACCGCTGGCCGTTACGATCTCGACGAGGTCACGTCGCTGGGTCTCCTCCATACGCACGTCGACTCCGCGATCGCGGCCTATCGTCGTTTGGAGTACCGCAGCCGACGCTAGTATAACGACTGCGACGATGCCGATAATAACCTTGATTCGTTTCTGCATGTTTTTCGCTAAGGTGTCTCTGGTTATCTGTTGAGTGTCAGTTCCGAAGGGAAATCCCCACAAGCACCTCAAGCCCGGTTACCGCATCATGGTACGCGAACACCGCGGCTATGCGGTCCCGCTCTGCTTGCGCCAGCAAGGTTTGCGCATCTACAAGTTCAACGAAAGTGATTGCTCCCAACTGATATCGTTCGCGAGCGAGACGTAGCTGCTGATCAGCTAACTCCCGATTACGTTCCTCTAGGAGAGCACTCTCATATGCCGTCTGCACGTTCGCGATACCGATCGACAGATCAGCCTCTAGAGCTAATTCCTGCTCCCGTACCTGCTGCACGAGGTCATCCCTCTGAATGCGTGCTGCCTGCAGGTTCCGTTCTCGGCTGAGCCCTTGAAAAATTGGGATCTGGAGTCGGAGAGAGACATTAGGAGGAGATCCCTGAAAGTTGAATGGGAATGCCTCGTTCCCATTGATGATCCCCTGCCTCTGCTCGTCTGTGAACGCAAATCTGGAGCAGTCAAAGGGTGGAAGTGGGTCGGCGAGTCGTGAGTACAGATTGTTCGTTTGCACACACTGGGCCACTGATGAAGCCACCTGGGCACGGGCTTGTGCCAACTGGAAGTCCATGCTACTGGCCTCCCGGGTAAAGCCACTCCATCCGGTTGAGATTGATATGGATGGAAAGTATGAAGAGCGCGCCGAGCTTATTCCGATGTCTGCTACTTCCTTAGAGCGCCGCCGTGCCCGAAGTGTCGGGTTTCGATTGAGCGACATCTCGGTCAAGTTTTCGAGGTTCAAGATTGGCTCGGAGAGAGTGAACTCCGTTGACAGTTCGACGTCTTCATCAACCCTCAATCCTAATTGTTGAAGAAGGCGCATCTTACTTGTGGCCAGCAAGTTACGGGTCCGAAGTACGAGCACTTCAGAGCGACCAACTTGGACCTCGGCCTGTCCAACGTCTATCGGTGTTACTGAGCCCACCTCTAGCTGACCCTGGGCGAGCCGGAGGTTGAATTGACTGTTCTCGAGCTGTTGCTCTGCAAGTCGCAGAGCCTCCTGCTGACGAAGTATCTCTACGTATGCGTTCGTTACATTAGAGACTAGCGTTGATTCGGCGAGATCTATCTGTGCGAGGGTAACACCCCTCTGGGCTTTTGCCTGTGCCGGTCCCTTGAGCGTTCTCCAGTCGAGTGCATAACTGAGCCCAATATTGTAGTTAGAGAAGTAGTACGAGGGCTGGTTGGCAAAGCCCAAGTCACCGAGCGTCAAACTCCCGAATTGCTGTTCACCGGGGCCTTGCCAGGAGACGCCAGAACCAGCAGAGGCACTGGGGAGTAGGGCACCATAAGCTTGTCGAACATCCCAGTCTGAAAGTGCTTCGTCGTTCTTCGACTGCAGGAAGCCGGGGTTGTTTTCACGGGCTATATCAAGTGCTTCGTCGAGCGACAGAGACCTGGATGAGACTTGTTGAGCAACGAGCGGTGTCGTGAAACTAGTGGTGACCAGTGCTAGCACCCATATGTAGATCCTGGTCTTCACGGACCACCTCACAATATAGTTTTCCTTGGTCCAAACGCTTGGAAAACGCAGTCCGCTGCTGGCTGGCCGGCCTCCAGATCGTTTGGGGCGTATAGCAGGGATATCTCTAATTCTTGGCTTCATTACTAACCTTACGAGCAGGACTGATGAGGAGTTTCATTATCTGACAGTGCTTGCTGACCGCTATGAACACTCGAGTCGTAGTGGTGACCCTGGGAAGGAAAACTAACTAGAGGGACACTTACTCCAAGGTGAATGTTGTCAGGCAATACCTATATCACCCCACCAGGTCTTCACGGACAGCCAGATATCCGGTTGTCGGGATCTCTACGCGAAGCACACGTCCTTGCCTGTCGAACCAAACGATTCGGTCCCCGTCAGCACTCCTGAATATGACGCGTCGAGCTAGAATACGGTTACGACCGAGGCGAATCTCTTCATCCTCCTGGGTCACGACCAGGAATTCCCTATCTGTTCTGGATAACGGCTCGATCACATGAACTACGGAGCCCGTCCGGATATTTCTCAGGAAGTAAAGATGATGAGCGACTTGGCGTTCGATGATCCGGGTGCCGCGCTCTGCACGAAATTCCCTCTCTTCTTGGCCTTCTCCAGATATAAACCTTGAGAAGTACCTGGGACCCGAGACATTGAGCATAATCTCGACTGGTACCGGGTTGGATGATTTGAATTCGTAACCAACTGCGGTACCTTCGGTCGAGGTTACTCTCAACAGGGTTGTAAACTCTTCTGTGCCGCCGTCCAAGGTGCGCATGACCACTCCACGTGAGATGAAGGCGGCTTCATCACCGAGTCCTGCTCGCCGGATAATGAACTCTTCTGTGCCGATTCGGTCACCATGGATGCTCAGACCGAATACACCCCGGTCGACGACCACGCTTTGAGCTGAGAGGCTTAGTGGTGCGACGACTGTGAAACTCGTGATAGAAACCGGCACGAGGAGTGACCGGAGGGTGCGCAGGAACAAACTCATCAAAGTTCTACACCGCGAGTTGGACAGCGTTCGTCGAGAAAGACCAGGGTCATTACTGTTGAAGTTCGCAAGTGTTGATATCATTAGAGAGTTTGCTACTCCTGAGTTCCATAAAACGTGCAAGAGGACCTTGATTGAAGGAAAATCCGTAAGTAGGGAGTGGGAGAGAACGGAATTCGGAGGGAATCTGAGGATTCCCATGTGACTCGCTCAATGCTAAGAACGGTGACCCTGACCGGGAGATGTGGTGCGTGCTACTCCATGGCACCAATCACGAGGATCAGTTTGGGATCGGGTATGATTCCTGGTTCGATGTGTGGCTGCCTCAGCCCACCAAGCTAACATGAATCCCCTACTTACCCCGTGGCATAGCATGCGTCAGACGCTGGGTTGGATTGGTCCGTGGATCTCTCTGGTGTCTCTCTCTTTTTGGGTTGCCTTTCCGGGTAGCCTCTCGTTGGTGCTTGCTGCTGCGGGTGTGATTGCGGGCGCCCTTTGGGGGCTACGTGGACGCGATGCAGTGTGGGCTAGCGGGTTGGTTATCCTCATCGTTGGGATCGTGGTAGGAGCTATTGCGGACCGTCAGGTGAGCGACCTCTCAGCAAACTGGAATACATTCTGGGCCGAAAGAGAGGCTGAGGTTGGTGGACGACTCGGGGAGGAACTCCAAGCCCAATTGAGGTCGGGTGAAGCTGCTGCTGATCAGCTTGCTCGCGGTGAAACTGAATTCGAGCGGCTGGAAGATGTACCCACGATACAAGACATTCGTGCGGAGCACGGAGTTTCGGCACTGGCTCTTTACGATTCTGATGGAAGGCTCCGCCAATGGGATGGTGTACACCGCGGGAAGGTGCCTGAAGAGGTTCAGGCCGGGCGGGACCGCCACGCCTACTTTGATCTACCGCTCTTCGGCTACCTGTACGTAACCACGCTGGCACCTGACGGTGGTGTAGCAGTTGCCGCCCAACTAATGCGAACCGATCTGCCTCTCGAGATCGGGGCTCACTTAGGCGATTTCGGGTCCGAGTTCTTTGATCTGACTGGGGAACATATTCTGATCAACCAAGGGACTGTACCGAATTCAGAGAGCTTTTCAGGTCTTGTACTCCCGAACGGAGAGAGGTTGCTTGACGTTCTGATCGAGCGACCTGACAGAGCGGACCGTGCTGCGCAAGTCCTGGGTCGTTGGCAGTGGCTGGTATTCACTGGACTACTGATAGCTTGGCTGTTGCTCGCAGTCGGAGGTGTGCCGAGACGGTCGACCGGCGTTGTCGCAGCTGGAGGGTTTCTCTTCCTGGCGGCCCTCGTTCCTCTTCAACAGATAGGCGGCCTAGACCCGCTCTTCGATCAGACTCTTTTTGCACTTCCCTCGTGGCCGAGTGTGCTGAAGATGTCTCTTGGACGTCTGGTACTCCTCGCTATCGCGGGCTTCACTGGATTCGCTGTTCTGCCGCGCCCGAAGTTCACGGTACCAATCTGGGCTGCGGCCCTATCCTCGGCGCTCCTGTTTCCGCTTGTTGTCACTTGGGCCAGGTCAGGCCTACAGCCCCTCTCGTTGGCTTCAGATCGTTTTGAGTGGATCGTTTATGAAACGGCAGTGGCCGCTATCCTTACATTGACCGTGGCTTCTGTGCTCTGGTTGACGAGGTCCGGTAGAAGTGCTCATAAGGTTTGGACCTTGGTAACAGTGGCCTCCGCCGTCCTGCTGGGAGCCATAGGTGGCACCCTAGTGCTGAACGGAGCACTCCTACCCGTGGGTTGGATCGCATTGTGGGCAATTCCCACTGCTACAGCGGCAGTGGCAACGACAGCGTGGTCCGATGGGCAACGGCCTATTGTTGGTTGGTTACTTGCAATCGTGATCGCGACCACTGCAGCTGTCCCCAACACGTTGCTCGACCGTGTAAACGCGAGAATCACCGCGGGTGGTCTTCAGCTCATCGAAGCTGCAGCGGTTGAGGATCCCGATCTTGAGCTTGGATTGGTTCGACTCGGTTCCTTAGCGGATTCTCTTGCCGGTTCGGGAAGGGGTGACGTTGATATTCTTTACCAGGCTTGGCGGGCGAGTGGTCTGGCGGAGGAACTGTTTGCTTTGCGGCTCACGATGTGGGACGAGGCGGGCGAGAATAGTCAGGAACTGAGGATCGGGATCGACGGCGATCCTTCGGACGACCTAGCTGAAGTAGTCCGTGAGGCTCAGGAGTCAGGAGAATTCAGATTCCTTCGGCCGCATCGTGATGATGCCCGATACGTGATGGCAGTTCCTTTGAGCAGTGGGCAGGTTCTGACAGCTATCGCACCGCCGCTGCCCCCTGAGGGTGCTCGCTCTCCTCTCGCCTCCCTGGTGCGAGGTGGTCTGCCATCGCAAACGGACCCAATTACGCTGATCCCTATTCTTTCTGGTGACCCACTGGGCACTGACTCTCTTACCTGGAAGCGGACGACCTCGGGGTGGCAGGGGGAGATGGAGATTGAATTCAGTAATGCGAGCTACCATGCACATATTCCTATTAGTCTTCCGGGATTGCTTCTTGCGAGTGCACGAGGATCCCTGCTGTTAGTGCTTAACCTTTTGGTATTTTCAGCGTTCTGGGTTCTTGGCCGAGGGTTGCTGCGCGATGTAGTCCCACCGGAGACTAAGATCTCAGGGCTAGTGATCTCTTTTCGGGCCCGAGTGACACTAGCGCTATTCGGGTTCTTCGCCCTGGCGAACGCTCTCTTCGGTACCCTGGCATACAGGACGCTTACTCAAGCATCTAGTACGTCGGCTCGAGTAGTCGCAGAGAGAGTCGTAGAAGATGCTGCTGGATGGTATCTCTCCCTCGATCCAGGCCCCGGTAGTCGCATGGAACAGCTTGCGACTCAAGTCGGAGCGGAGCTTCTGGAGTATCGCGATGGTGAACTCCGCGGTGGAGGTGGCGTGGCGGAGTTGGTGGAGTTGGGCCTTTACGAGGGCTGGATGCCATTCACACAGTATTATTTGCTAGATGGTCGAGAGGGAGTTCGGGAATTCACAGAGACATCATTGGGACGGCTAACGTATGTCACGGCATATCGACGACTCCCCGACGGAGACATACTCGGTGCTCAAGTACCGCTGAGCGCTGGGGCTACCGCGATCCAGAGGATGGATCTGATCGAACTTCTTGGCTTTGTGATGTTAGTAGGTGCCGCACTCTCACTGGTACTCGCCTGGATGGCGGGCCGAGCACTCACGAGCCCCATCCGTGCACTTCAAATCGCGTCAGAAGAGGTTGGTTCGGGAAACCTGGATTTGAGACTTCCGAGTGAGAGAGGCGACGAGTTTGGGGCAGTGTTCAGAGCTTTCAATCGTATGGTGAATCGGGTGCGCCGGGCTCGGCGCCAATTGGTCCGAACATCACGGCGCACGCAAGCTATCATGGAGGAAGCAGCAGTGGGGATGGTGGCTTTGGATCCGGACTGCCGAGTGACCCTGGTAAACCCGAGAGCCGAGGATCTCTTCGGTTCCAGGGTCGTTGTCGGACAACCCATACCCAGAAAGGGTCCGTTCGGGGAGGCCCTTTCCTTGTGGCTCACACATTTCTTCGAGAGTTCTGAGGGAGAAGCCAATACTGAGATCCAAGCAGGAGAAAGCAGGATCAGGATTCGAGCTCGACGCTTAGGCACCTCCGGCGGAGGACGTGGAGTTGTGGTGGCTATGGACGATATCACAGATGAGTTACGCACCGAGCGAGTCTTGGCGTGGGGGGAGATGGCTCGCCAGGTTGCCCATGAAGTGAAGAACCCTCTTACACCGATAAAGCTCAGTATTCAACACATAAGAAGGGCCAGGGAAGACAGACGCACAGACTTTGACGACATACTCGTGAAGAACGTGGATGCCATACTGGCCGAAATTGACCGGCTCGCAGGAATTGCGCAAAGCTTCTCGAAATACGGCGCGCCGGGTGGAGAAGGTGATACCCCGGTCATCCGGGTTCGCGTTCATGAAATTGTCGACGACGTTATGGCTCTTTATGGAGGGGGATCGTCTGCCCCGGCTCTGTTCGAGCAAGAAGTAGCTCCTGACCTACCGCCAGTCCGGGCACGGACATCCGAGTTGAAGGAAGTGCTGATCAACCTCCTCGAGAACGCTCGGGCTGCGATCAACAACGGAGGCGTGGTGCGAATTCTGGGGTACCAGATAGACGGCCGAGTTGTGCTTGCAGTCGTAGATGACGGTTCCGGTATCCCCGAAGAGTTGCTGCCGAGGATCTTTGATCCGCAGTTTTCAACACGCTCGACGGGCACAGGCCTTGGTCTTCCGATCGTAAAGAGAATCGTGGAGTCATGGGGAGGCACAGTCAAAGTGGACAGCGCTATTGGTCAGGGTACAACCGTCTCGGTTTTGCTTGATCCATGGAGTGAGATTCCCGGTACCGAAGTTGGCTGAACCCTCGACAGATGCGGCATCTTGCGAGTTTTTGGGACCTCGCCTATTCCAACCTCTATCTTGAGCCGCTAACCCTCATACCATGACGTCTCCCATTTCGACCGACTTGGGCTCAGACCTCCCTGTAGAGGAGTTCCGAGCACTTGCCCACGAAGTAGCCGACTGGGCCGCCGACTATCTGGGAGGTGTCGGATCGTTACCGGTGTTACCCGGTGTCCGGCCTGGGGATGTTCGGTCAGCTCTGCCAGCGACTCCACCGTTGCAGGGTGAGTCGCTCACGGAAGTCTTAAGTGACTTCCGTGATGTGATAGTACCGGGCCTGACGCACTGGAATCATCCATCCTTTTTCGGTTACTTCGCAATGACTGGGTCGGGGCCAGGCATCCTAGCTGAGATGCTCACGGCGGCGCTCAACGTGAACGCTATGGTTTGGCGAAGTTCCCCATCCGGTACCGAGTTGGAAGAGCTAATAGCCGACTGGCTCAGGCAACTGCTTGGTCTGCCCCCATCGTTCGACGGGGTGATCAATGATACAGCATCATCTTCCTCTCTACACGCGCTTGCTGCAGCCCGGGAGGAAGCCTATCCAAATGTGCGGAATGAAGGAATGTTCCAGCAGAATCCTGGTCGGATCTACGCATCCGAGGAAGCTCACTCCTCAATCGAGAAAGCTACCTTGACTCTCGGATTCGGACGATCTGGCTACCAGAGGATCAAGACTGACGGGCGGCTCAGCATGTGCCCCGCTGCCCTGAGATCCGCAATCCAGGAAGATGTTGCGTTGGGACTGAAGCCTGTGGCTGTGGTCACGACACTCGGTACCACATCAACGGCTGCGCTAGATCCTGTGCGTGAGGTTGCTGACGTGGCTCAAGAGTTCGGATTATGGCTTCATGTGGATGCCGCCTACGGTGGTCCGGCTGCCATCGTACCTGAACTCCGTGAACTCTTCGATGGTTGGGAGATGGCCGACTCAATTGTGGTCAATCCACATAAGTGGCTATTTACTCCGGTGGATTGCTCACTGCTCTACTGTCGCCGTCCTGAGGTGTTGATCCGTGCTTTTTCGATTGTTCCGGAATACCTGAAAACCCCGGAGACCGGAGCGGGTCGGAACTTGATGGACTACGGAGTCCCATTGGGACGCCGCTTCCGGGCACTTAAGCTTTGGTTTGTCCTGCGCTACTTCGGTCGGCAGGGTATCGTGGACCGACTGCGCAGCCACGTAGCGTTGGCACAGGAACTAGCGGCTTGGATCGATGCTGCACCCGCGTGGGAACGGGTTGCACCTGCTCCTCTATCTCTCGTGGCTTTCCGATTCGTGTCTAAGAGACTGGACGGCGCTGCTCTGGACGATGCCAATCATCGAATCATGGAGCGTGTGAATGAGAGCGGAGAAGCTTTTCTAACCCATACGGTGGTTCGTGGTCGAACCTGCCTGAGGGTTTCAATCGGAAACCTCAAGACGACACATGCCCACGTGCGGCATACTTGGAAACTGCTTCAGGAAGCGGCCACATACGAGGGTGGTAGTATCCACCCGTAAAGGGCCTCGGCCCTCGGTATGTCTAGTGCTCTAGCTTTGGCTGGGCACCACGATTTAGGCAAGCTCTCTAACTTCGCGCACGAGGTCCGACATGGATTCTTTCGCATCACCAAAAAACATAAGCGTCTTATCCATGTAGAAGAGGTCGTTGTCGATACCAGCAAAACCTGGTGAAAGGCTGCGTTTCATAACGATGACCCTTCTCGCTCGATCAACATCTAGGATTGGCATGCCCGTAATGACAGATTGTGGATCTCGTGCAGCTGGATTAACGACGTCATTGGCTCCAACAACCAAAACCGCGTCGGTATTTCCAAAATCATCGTTGATTTCGTCGAGATCATAGAGTTTGTCATAGCTCACGTCAGCTTCTGCCAGCAATACGTTCATGTGGCCTGGCATCCGTCCCGCGACAGGATGAATCGCATATTTCACATCGACTCCACGTTCCTCCAACAGGTCTCCAACTTTCCGGAGTTCATGTTGCGCCTGTGCCACAGCGAGTCCGTAACCAGGCACAATTACCACCGAATTAACGTATCCGATTTCAGCAGCGACACCTTCCGCGTCACTGCGCCGCACTGGCCGCTGGCCAATCTCTGACTGATCGACGCCCACACTCCCCCCAAAGCCCCCGAATACGACATTTGCGAGAGACCGATTCATCCCCTTGCACATGAGCTGCGTCAGGATGAGCCCAGAGGCCCCGACAAGCGCACCTGAGATGATTAGCACAGTGTTGCCAATCACGAAGCCAGCAGCGCTAGCTGCCAGCCCAGAGTAGGAGTTAAGCAGAGAAATTACGACCGGCATATCTGCTCCACCGATCGGAATTACGAGCAACACTCCCATCATAAGAGCGAGACCACAGAAGACGTAGAAAAGTGTTAGAGGATTCTGCCCTCCTAATACGCCGAGCGTCATAGCACCCAACAAGATCACCGCCAGGAATAGTAGCGCGTTGATTCCATTCTGGCCCGGGAAAGTGATCGGATTCCCCGTCGTGAGGCCCTGTAGCTTAGCGAAGGCGATGAACGAACCGGAAAATGTTACACTGCCGATTAACGTACCCAGCAGGATCGTCACTCCTGTGGTATTGGCTCCGATCGCAGGGGTTGCCAGGAACTCTGCGATTGCCACGAGTGCAGAAGCCCCACCACCGAAGGCGTTGAAGATCCCCACCAGCTGAGGCATTGCAGTCATCTTAACGAAACGAGCTGCTACTCCGCCGATCAAGCCACCCAGCGCGACTCCGACGAGGATCCAGGTCCAGTCGAGGATCTGGGTGTCAAGTACCGTAGTGATGATAGCGAGGAGCATCGCTAAGGCCGCGAGGCCATTTCCCTTCCGGGCAGTCGCGGGTGACTGAAGACGCTTTAAGCCAACAACGAATAGGATTGCTGAAAGCAGATACGCTAGCTGAATGCCCGTGTCCATTGCCGCTACCTCTTCTTGAACATGGCGAGCATCCGATCGGTCACCATAAATCCACCGATCACATTAATCGTTGCCATGGCGATGGCCACGACACCAAGGATCACCTGCGCCGTGCCTTCGGCTCTTGATGCGACGACGATAGCTCCCACTATCGCAATTCCAGAAATCGCGTTGGCACCTGACATGAGCGGGGTATGGAGGGTTGGTGGGACCTTTGTGATCACCTCACGACCTGCGAGCATCGCGAGCACGAATACGTAAAGTCCGGCCATCAAGTCGAACTCACCCATTAGTTCTCCTGAGAAGTGGAGTTGGCAGCCCAGTTCACAGGCTAGCTGATTGCAGTGCCAACTGAACACGTTCATTCCGGACCTCACCCTCGTGCGTTACGGTGGAGGGTCCCACTACATCATTCTGGAAATCCAGTTGGAGTTGGCCATCGTCCCCGAGAAACTCGCTAACTAGAGTTACGATGTTTTTGGAGTACATCTGGCTAGCATGCACAGGGATGCTTGTTGGTAGGTTCACAGGCCCCAGTATTTGGACTCCATACGCTAGGATAGTCTCTCCCGCCTTGCTCAACTCGCAATTTCCTCCGCTCTCAGAGGCGAGGTCAACTATCACTGATCCGGGCTGCATGGTCTTAACCATATCCCCAGTGATGAGCACCGGGGCTCGTCTGCCCGGAATATGAGCAGTGGTGATGGCAATGTCTGTATCTGTGAGCGCACCACCGATCAGCTTTAGTTCCTTATTGTGTTGGTCTTCCGTGAGCTCTTTCGCATACCCCCCTTCTCCCTCAGCAGTGACCTCCTCCTCCGATTCGAGAAATGAGGCTCCTAGGCTCTCTACCTGTTCCTTGACAGCTGGTCGTACATCAAAAGCTTCGACAACTGCTCCTAGTCTTCGCGCCGTAGCGATCGCCTGAAGCCCAGCAACTCCCGCCCCAAGGATGAGCACTTTGGCAGGCCGAATCGTACCCGCCGCTGTGGTGAGCATCGGCAAGAATTTCGGCAGGTGACCCGCAGCGAGCAGCACCGCTTTGTAACCAGCCACCGTAGCTTGCGAGGAGAGAGCGTCCATAGACTGAGCTCGTGTAATTCTAGGGACGAGCTCCATCGAGATTCCCGTAACCTTTGATTTAACGAGTAGCCTCACTAGATCCAGGTCCGACAATGGGTCAAGAAATCCTACTAGGATTGAGCCCTCTGACAGATTGGCGAGGTCATCAAAAGACGGTGCATTCACCACAAGAATGATCTTTGCGTCCTTGACCGCTTCTAGAGCGTTATCAGCGATCTCAGCGCCTGCTTCCCGGTACATAAGGTCTGAGATGCTTGACGCCTCGCCTGCACCCGCTTGAATGGCGACCGTGACTCCCCGCTTGACGAGGGCCTTAACATCTGAAGGTACCAAGGCAACTCTGTGTTCAGCGGAACGGGTTTCCTTGAGAACTGCGACCCTCATTCACACTCTCCGGCCGGTTTTTGGATGAGTACCTCCAAGCAGAGGCGCCCATCCTACGGGGCAGTGGTAGGCAACACAACCCATGTTCTGTTTCCGCTTTCCTCGGCCGCTAGATCCATCATGCTATCTCGACGCCTCCCAGGGCACGTATCTACTTTATCGGCTCCCGCTAGCAGTAATGGATCGAGCGGGGGACCAGTGGGGTGTTATTGGTGTGAAAATCAGCCCTTCCTAATTGAACCACAAAATCGAAACCAGATGCGCCTCTTCGTAGGCTTGAACCTTCCCAAGAAGGAGCGCCAGCGGATCCACCGTGTCATCCGGATTTTGCAAGAGGAAGATTTTCCGGTGCGCTGGATTGATCTGGACGACTTCCATGTGACGATGAAATTCCTTGGTGAGGTGACTACTGAGCAGGTGACGTCAATCGAGGCAGCAATGTCTAAGGTTGCGAGCCGGACTAGAGCCTTTTCGACTGCCCTTGAGGGGTTTGGCGCGTTTCCGACGATTCGATCTCCGAGGCTAATCTGGTTGGGAGTGAGGGCCAGCCCAGAACTCAGGTGCCTGAAACAGGACCTGGAGTGGGCGCTCACCGACTGCGGTTTCGAGTCTGAGTCAAGGGCGTTTCATCCGCATATTACCCTTGGTCGCGCGAGCAAACGCAGTGGTGCGGGCATTTTTTGCGGACTCGCCAAACTGCTCGCACCGTTGGAGTTCAGCGGGGAAGTGAAGGTCCATAGGATCAATCTCATTCGTAGCCAGCTCTCCAAGAATGGCGCGCGGTACAGCGTCGTCTCTGGTGCCAAGCTGGCCTCTGCTTGAGTTGGTAAGATAAGTCATGAGGAAGCTGGCGCTTCTGTTTTTTCTTATTCCTGCTGCGTATGCGGGCTTCAAGTGGGGTCCTGCGGTGTTCCCGATGATCGAGCGCTTTCTCGTGCTTGATCCCGTCAAGGGTAGCATCAAACAGGCTCAGCCTAGCGCAGCCCTCTCGGATCTTACACTGAATCGTTTCGAGAAGCTCCGTTGGGGTGAATTAGGTGACAGCCTTGTGCTGGGTGATGTCGAGCTATCGTCGGTCGCCCGGTATGCGGTTCCGGGGATTATTCCGCCGGGCCTCTTGGAGCCGATGGTAGAACTCCAAGGAGAGCGAGTTGGTCTGTCCGCACTTGTGCTACTAGACGCATTTCCGGGACTCCCAAGATTGGACGAGATCGTGGGCTTTTTACCCGATACCGTTACGGTCGAAATGCAGGGTGTCCTAGTACCCCTAGATGACGACCACCTGTCTCTAACCATTGATAGGCTCTGGATGGCTAAGATACCGATCCCTTCGAGCCTGATCCCCGCTATCCTGACAGGTTTTGGACGGGAAGGACCGAGGGCCCTACCTCGGGATGCTCTATTGGTACCCAAGCCCGATGGTATCGAGTCAGTTTTCATCCGGGCAGATAGTCTGATTCTGTTGGTTGATTCTGAGACAGACCAAGGTGCTAGAGGCGGAGGTATTTAGATGGCTCGCCTACTGATTGTCGATGACGAAAAGGGGATCCGTGATGCCCTCGCACAAGTCTTTGAGTATGAGGGGCAGGAAGTCCGCGTAGCTGAGGACGGACCGGACGCTCTCCTGGTCGCAGGGTCGTTCCATCCGGACCTAATCTTCCTAGACGTCAAGATGCCAGGGATGGACGGACTAGAAGTGCTGGCTCGGCTTAGGGATGAAAGTCCGGGGTCCCTGATAATCATGATTTCGGGTCACGGGACCATCGATACCGCGCTAGAGGCGACCCGCAAGGGTGCTTATGACTTCCTGCAGAAGCCGTTGGACACGGATCGCCTTCTGGTCACGTTTCGTCGTGCTTTGCAGCTGAAGGGTCTAACGGAGAGCATGGCGGAACTCCAGAACCAGGTCGAGAGCCGCTATGAGATCGTGGGTAATTCGCATCCAATCCTTCAGGTTCTTGAACGGGTTGAGAAAGTGGCACCAACCGATGCTCGAGTATTGATCTCCGGTGAGAATGGGACGGGTAAGGAACTCATCGCTCGTGCTATTCACCGACTCTCGTCAAGAGCCGAAGCCGTGTTCGTTGAAGTTAATTGTGCGGCGATTCCATCAGAGTTAATCGAATCCGAGCTATTCGGGCACTTGAGGGGGTCGTTCACAGGGGCTATCGCTGATCGACCAGGGAAGTTCGAACAAGCTGATGGAGGCACACTTTTCCTTGATGAAATCGGTGACATGTCCCTGGATGCACAGGCCAAAGTACTGCGGGTGCTGGAGCAGGGGGTTTTAACCAGAATTGGAGGATCAGAAGTAATCGAAATCGATGTTCGGGTGCTTTCGGCGACGAACAAGAACCTTGGGCAGGAGATCGAGGATAGAGCGTTCCGTGAGGACCTATTCTACCGCCTAAATGTGGTGCCGATTAGGGTGCCACCTCTGCGCGAGCGTCAAGAGGATATCCCGATGCTAGTCACTCACTTCAGTGAGAAAATGGCTAATCGGGAGGGGGGGGCACCACGCGTCTTTTCGGATGCAGCGATAGAGCGATTAAAGACATTGGCCTGGCCTGGCAATGTCCGGGAACTGTGCAACACTGTCGAGCGCTTACTGATCCTTTCTGACGGAAATGAAATCGATTCTAATGATGTTGATTCACTCACTACCTCACGAGCAGGATTTATCGATGCGGGAAGGGAACTACTGAAGCTTGATAATTTCGGTGAGTTCAAGGAGAAAGCTGAATGCGCCTATATTATGGGTAAGCTTCGTGCGAACGAGTGGAATGTGGCTGAAACCGCTCGCCGTATTAAGATGCCCAGGTCCAACCTCTATAAGAAAATTGAGAAGTACGGTCTTGTACGAGAGGACTAGGACTAACGGCCGCTCCCGCCAATTTGGGGGATAACTCTGGTTGCGTCTGCGTCAGCGAAGCCTGATTCTCCTAACTAACACCCGGCACCCTACAAGTGGATGGCTTCGCAGGTAGGATCTAGGTGGTCCCATCTGTCGCCCCAACAGGCCAGGTTGTCAGATGACCTTCTCCAACCGCCGTGGTTTCTTAGAGGAAGGATCACTGGACCAGTACTTCAAGGAGATCGGACGTTACCCGCTGATTGACCGTGAAGAAGAGGTTCGGCTCGGAAAGCTCATTAGCAAGGGGGACGGGGGCGGGCTAGACAAGCTCGTGCGTTCGAATCTTCGATTTGTCGTTTCAATTGCAAAGAGATACCAGAACCAAGGTGTTCCGCTTTCAGATCTCATAAATGAGGGCAACGTGGGGTTCGGCTGGGAAACTTGATGAGACCAAGGGGATCACATTTATTAGCTATGCAGTGTGGTGGATACGTCAGGCCATACTTCAGACGCTCGCGGAGCAGAGCTGGATTGTTCGTATCCCTCTCAATCGTGCCGGGGCACTCCATCGGATTGGTCGACGGAGTTCCGAGCTATTACTACAGGAACTCGGAAGAGACCCCACGGTTGGAGAGCTTGCACAGGACCTTGATATCAGCGAAGAGGAAGTACGGCGGACTTTAGCGGTTTCATATTCCCACCTTTCTCTCGATTCACCGATCACACCAGGCGAGAATGGGCGCCTTCTAGATTATCTTCCTGACCAGTACTCACCAGGTCCCGAGCAGGAGACCTACGAGCACGCACTCGGTGACACAATCGAGGCAGCACTTGCAACTCTCAAGGAGCGCGAGGCGAAAATCTTAAGACTCTATTTCGGGCTAGATAACCAGAAACCGATGACTCTTGAAGAGATCGGCTCCATCCTCGGCGTCACGCGCGAGCGAGTACGGCAGATCAAAGAGAAGGCGTTGGTCCGACTGCGCCACGCTTCCAGATCCGTATTTCTCGAGACCTTCCGCTAGCGTCTACGCTGGTACTCCTCCAGGGAAGGTAAAATCCTTATAAGAATTCCTGTCCGGAAGGGCCGAACTTCCGTTGACACCATTTGCCACTACGAATATCATTTTTGGCTGTATATGAAGCTAGACATTCTAATTTTACGGCATGAAAACTTACACGCCGAAAGCTCACGAGATAACTAGAGAGTGGTGGATCGTCGACGCGGCTGAAAAGCCGCTTGGGCGCCTAGCCACAGAGATCGCAACTGTGCTTCGGGGTAAACACAAGCCGATCTTCACCCCGCATCTCGATACCGGAGACAACGTCGTAGTGGTAAACGCCAACAAAGTGTGGCTGACAGGCAGGAAATCTGAACAAAAGACATACTTTCGTCATTCGGGTTACATGGGTGGAGAAAAACACATTCCGTTCAGTCGTATGATTAAATCACATCCAGAACGGGTGGTTGAACTCGCCGTTAAGGGGATGCTTCCCAAGAACAAACTCGGGCGGGCAATGCGGAAGAAACTCAGGGTGTATGCGGGAACCGAACACCCCCACGATGGACAGCACCCGAAGCCCCTGAATCTCTGAGGATGGATCGGACTAATATGAGCGACCAACGGAGTCAGATCCAAACTGTAGGACGACGTAAGAGGTCCGTTGCTCGAGTCATGCTTCGTCCCGGCACCGGCGAGTGGACTGTGAATGGGCGATCAATGACGGACTACTTCCCACGTGAAGCGCACCATCTTCGGGTTGTGGAGCCACTAAGAGTTACCGAGCTAGAGGGTCAGTTCGACATTACCGTGCGTGTTCATGGTGGCGGACTCACTGGACAGTCCGATGCGGTGCGGCTCGGTCTTTCGCGTGCCCTCGTCGAGCACGACGGCGATATGCGCCCGATTCTGCGTGGGCAGGGGATGCTTACGAGAGATGCACGTCAGGTCGAGCGAAAGAAACCTGGCCGGCCTAAAGCTCGTAAGCGCTTCCAGTTCTCTAAGCGTTAATAGTACCCGGCGTGTGTAAGCCGCCGGCATCTTGATCGGGGCGTAATCGGCCCCCCAAAAAGAGAAGGTGGTATGTCTGACGTAGGCCTCGAACAACTCTTGGAGGCTGGAGTCCACTTCGGTCACCAAACCCGTCGTTGGAATCCGAAGATGAAGCCGTTCATTTTCACTGAGCGGAACGGCATCCATATAATCGACCTCCGAAAGACGCTCGATCGGTTAAAGCTTGCTCAGCAAGCGGCTCGTGAGGTTGTTCTCCGCGGGGATAAGGTGCTCTTTGTTTGCACGAAGAAGCAGCTGCGTTCAGTGATTGAGGTGGAGGCCAAAAAGTCAGGGGCGTTTTTCGTGACCGAGCGTTGGCTAGGAGGTATGCTCACGAACTTCCAAACCATCCGGAAGCAGATTCGAAGATTGAAAGAGCTCGAGCGTGGTCAGCAAGAAAAGGCTTTTGAGTTTTATACGAAAAAAGAGCGTCTCATGCTTGATCGTGAACGGTTAAAGCTGGACAAGTATCTGGCGGGGGTGAAGGACATGGGGCGTCTCCCCGGCGCGATCTTTGTGATTGATGCGAAGCGAGAGATCATAGCCGTCCGCGAGGCCGCTAAGCTCGGAATCCCGATCATAGCGATCATGGATACTAACGCTGACCCGGATCTAATAGACTTCCCTGTTCCCGGGAACGACGATGCTATCCGCTCAGTTTCTCTAATCACGAATGCGATTGCCCAGTCGATCTCTATAGCCAGCGAGGAAGCCCCAGACGCTGAGCGCCAACGGATTGATGATCTGGAGGCGACGATGTATTCGACAGAGACGGGAGAGACTATAGAGAAACAACGTCCGCAGCGTAGGAAACCGAGGAGAAAGCGCCGGATAGCCAGCAAGCCACGGCCTGAAGTCATTGCTCAGCACTTGAGTTCAGAGGAAGGTGGAGAAGTGACTGTAAGTGAGGAGAACCCTGCTGTTGAAACCGTGCCGGATAATCTCGTCCAGGATAAAGGGTTAGATGAGGTGGAAGGGGGCAACATCGAGGTTGAAGCCGATCCGGATCGTGACGAATCCACCAGTGTGCCGGGTGCAGCCGAGGGAAAAGATGATGAATGATCCGGGCGCCACGGTTACCGCGAAGGATGTCAAAAAGCTGCGCGATATGACGGGTGCAGGCATGATGGAGTGCAAGCGAGCGCTGACTGAGATGGAAGGTAATACTGAGAGGGCCGTTGACCTCCTCAGAGCAAAGGGAGCTGCCAAGGTCGCGAAGCGTGCGGGAAAGTCTGCGACCGAGGGGATGATAGGGAGTTACGTGCATTTCGATAATAAGACTGCAGTGATTATTGAGTTGAACTGTGAGACGGATTTTGTTGCCAACACAGATGACTTTAGGGCGCTCGCGAAGGATCTCGCCCTTCACATTGCGTCGTCTGCACCTATCGCTGTCTCCAGGGACCAAATCCCAGACGAGGTGATTGAGCGAGAGCGAGGTGTCTATCTAGAGCAGGTCAAAGAAGCAGGCCCTAAGCCTGAGCATATTGCTGATAAAATAGTTGAAGGAAAACTGAATAAGTTCTTGAAAGAAAACACGTTACTTGCTCAAGATTTTGTTAAGAATCCGGACAAGACCATTGAGGATTTGATCACAGAAGTATCTGCCAGAACGGGCGAGAAAATCGGTGTCGGTCGCTTTGCCCGGATAAAGGTGGGTGAGCAGCTAGCGTAAGATCGTCTCTTAAACTGCCGGTGAGGAAAAGGGATCCCTAAACCGAAGCTGATGAACACCACCCCTCCAGAGCTTAGATATCGAAGGGTTATGCTGAAGCTCTCCGGCGAGGCGTTGGCAGGTGACAAGGGCTTTGGGATCGTAACCGAGGCTGTTGATCGCTTAACGGAGGAAATCGGGTCCGTTGCCTCAATGGGCGTCTCCTTGGGAGTCGTAATTGGTGGCGGCAATATTGTGCGTGGTGCGTTGGCGTCCCGCGCCGGAATGGATCGCGTTCAGGCAGACTACATGGGGATGCTCGCCACAGTCATCAATGCGCTGGCACTTCAGGACCTTCTTGAGCAGAAGGGAATTGAAACCCGAGTGATGACTGCTATTCGGATGGAGGAGATAGCAGAGCCGTATATCCGTCGTCGTGCACTGCGCCACATGGTGAAGGGGCGTGTTGTACTTTTTGCCGGAGGTATCGGTAACCCCTACTTCTCCACTGATACAGGCGCAGTGCTTCGTGCGATTGAGATGGGATCTGAAGTCGTGATAAAAGCCACCAAAGTCAGGGGTGTCTATACAGCTGACCCGGTCACAGACTCCAATGCAGAGTTCATCCCGGCGATTACGTTCCAGGAAGTCGTGGCGCGTGAACTTGCGGTTATGGATACTCCAGCTGTTGCTCTCTGTAAGCAAAACTCCTTGCCCATCATTGTTCTGAACTTGGAACAGGAGGGAGCCGTCGCGAGAGCGATCCTTGGTGAGCCAGTGGGAACCCTAGTATCCTAATAGTCGCTGTCAAAGGTGATCAGTTAAACGCTACTGAAGCCAGCGCTCTTTGACCTGAGCTTACTGGAGGAGGTTTATGCCAACTGCGGAGGATGCTAAGACGCGAATGGAGGCAGCACTCGAAGCACTTCGACGCGAATTCGCGACGGTTCGGACGGGAAAAGCTACTCCCGCTCTGCTGGACACGGTCCGCGTCGACGCTTACGGATCGAAGATGCCCTTGAACCAGCTAGCGACAATTAGTACACCGGAATCTAGTCTTCTGGTTGTACAGCCATTCGACAAGACACTTCTACCTGAGGTAGAGCGAGCGATCATGACTGCGGACCTGGGCCTCAATCCAGCTAACGATGGAAACATTATCCGTATTCCAATTCCTTCCTTGAATGAGGAACGCCGACAGGAGTATGTGAGGCTTCTGCACAGAATGACGGAGGAAGGAAGAGTTTCCATCCGCCACGCGCGTCGAACAGTCCGGGAAGACCTCCATCAACTCGTCCGAGATCATGAACTCAGCGAGGACGAAAGCCGTCGCCGCGAGGAAGGGCTTGAGAAATTGACCAAGGAATACATAGAGAAGGTCGACAACCTCCTCAAGAATAAGGAAGCAGAGGTGATGGCCATCTAGCGGCCTCAGCCTCAAAGCCCATGGCTTCCGAACGCCTAGATAGAATCCGTCTCAGCGGCGATGTACCAAATCACGTCGCCATCATTATGGACGGCAATGGTCGATGGGCCAAACAGCGAGGCCTGCCCCGCCAGCTCGGACATCGGGAAGGGATGAAGTCTGTCCGCGAGACTATAGAGGGCGCGACCGAAGCCGGGATCAAGATCATGACCCTCTTCGCGTTCTCGACTGAAAACTGGAATCGTCCGCAGAAAGAGGTAGCCTCCTTGATGTCTCTCTTGCGGCGCTACGCTCGAAAAGAACTTGACAGCCTCAAACGCCAGGGCGTCGAGGTCCACGTTCTCGGGGAAGCCGAGCGCTTCGACGACCGGACCCGAGATGCAGTGGCAATGATCGTGGACGGTACCAAAGGCGGGGGCACTTTAAGGCTAAATCTCATGATCTCCTATGGTGGCAGAGAGGAGATCTTGCGTTCGGTAAAGATCTTGGCGGAGCGGGTGGCCCAAGGAGAACTCACAGTCGATGACCTCGATGAGGATGTGCTGCACCAGACACTTTTTACGGTGAACGTGCCAGATCCGGACCTTTTGATTCGAACTTCTGGAGAGTACCGCATCAGCAACTTCATGCTATGGCAGATTGCCTACACAGAACTACACATCACTCCTATACTGTGGCCTGATTTCAACAGAGAACATCTCTTCGAGGCGGTTCTCGATTACCAGCGTAGAGACAGGCGATTCGGCCTTATCGGGGTTTCGTGATGGCCTTGAGCAATCTTTCACGGAGATGGACGGTCGCGATTGTCGGTGTGCCCATCGTGCTGGTGCTCCTTTACTCTGGGAATTGGGTCTTGGGGGTTCCTTTATCCGCACTGGCCGTGCTAGGTGCGCAGGAGGTGTACCGGCTTGCTGCGCACACGGGGACACACCCCTTCCAATTCACTGGAGCTGCCGGAGCCGCGGCGCTAGTCCTAGCTGCGACCTGGCAGCAAACATTTATAGCTTTCGCCCCTTGGGCGCTCATGGCTGTCGGCACCGTCATGCTCATTTCGCTCATCCTGGCGATTGTGAGTCGAGGAACCACAGGTGGACCTTTGGGGGCGGTCTCGGTGACCATCTTCGGCTCCCTTTACTGTGGGTTTTCACTCTCCTTTATACCGCTCATCCTGGCGTTTCCTGCAGTAGAAGGATGGGGTGGTATCACAGCGAAACCCTGGCTCGGTGTCGCTGTGATCGCACTACCCCTTGCCACCACGTGGATCAGCGACGCGGTGGCTTTCTTTGCTGGAACTAAATGGGGTAGGCAGAAGCTTTCGCCCTCAATAAGTCCCAAGAAAACCTGGGTTGGGTCGTGGTCAGGACTTGCTGCTTCCATCATTGTGGGCATTGTCTGGTACTTTCTGACGGCGCCATATCTGGTTGGAATGCCTATCGACAGTTTCTGGGTGGCGGCTTTGGTTGGTGCCGTGCTTGGAGTTGGCGCGCAGGTCGGCGATCTCGTGATATCGGTTTTCAAACGAGAGGCAGGTGTGAAGGATACCGGGACAATCTTTCCGGGACACGGTGGGATTTTGGACCGCATCGACTCCCTCGCGTTTACCGTTCCGGCCTCTTACGTAGCCATAACCTTGCTCACGAAGATCCAGTGATCCGCGTAGCGATTCTGGGCTCTACTGGTTCGATTGGCCAAAGTGCACTCGAGGTTATCCGTCGCCATCCTGACCAATTCCAGGTGACTGCTTTAGTCGCCGGGAGGAGTGGCGATGCTCTCGCAGCCCAGGTCGCTTCATTTAAACCGCGTTTAGCAGTCTTGGCAGACGAGCGAGTCCCACTACCGGTTGGAGATAAGGTGACGAACTGGGCTAGCGGCCGGGGGGCAGTGTTAGCAGCAGCAGCAGATTCAGAGACTGACGTGGTCCTTAATGCACTTGTCGGTGCCGCAGGCCTTGAACCTACTCTCGCTGCGTTAGAGGCTGGCCACCGTCTTGCATTGGCTAACAAAGAATCTCTCGTTGCGGGCGGAGAGCTTGTTTTGTCAGCGGCGGAGCGAGGATCTGGTGAGATCATACCCATAGATTCTGAGCATAGTGCGATCCTACAGTGCATGCAGGGTCACGATCCATCGGACGTGCAACGGCTGGTGCTCACGGCATCGGGCGGTCCGTTCCGGGGTCGAGATCGAGAAGCGCTATGGGATGTGAGGCCGGAGGATGCTCTCAAGCACCCCACATGGAAGATGGGATCCAAGATCACGATCGATTCAGCGACGTTGGCCAACAAAGCGCTCGAGATTATCGAGGCACATTTCCTATATGGGATTGCATACGAGAGGCTTGATGCGATCGTTCACCCGCAGTCAGTGATCCATTCTTTGGTTGAGTTCGTAGATGGATCGGTACTCGCACAGCTCGGCTTCCCGACCATGGAACTACCTATCCTGTATGCGCTGACGTATCCGAACAGAATCGAGGACGTAGCCCTGCAAACCTATGATCCAATCCGTTCATCTCCGCTAACATTCGAACCGATTGACGATGCGGCGTTCCCGCTATTTGAGATTGGCGTACTCGCAGGCCGGGCAAGCGGGTGTGCGCCAGCAGTGTACAATGCGGCGAATGAGATTGCGGTTCAGGCCTTTCTCGAAAGTACTATCCGCTTCCCAGAGATGGCGGACTTGGTTTCGGGAACGATAGACCGAATTGGGAATAGTGCTGTGACCGGAGTAGAGGACGTTCTGGAGATTGATCGGTCAGCTCGGCTCGTCGCAACTGAGGTAGCTCATCGCCTCGGTAAAGCCAGAGTCGGAGTAGCTCAATGACGATC
>DCAD01000003.1:0-3873 GCA_002311875.1 Gemmatimonadales bacterium UBA1142
TTGGTAGCCTGGGTGGTTTTTCTTCTCGCGTGGTCAGTTCCACTCCTTATACTTGAATTCGCGATGGGGAAGGGGACACGCAGCGGCTCGATCGGGGCCTTCGTGAAGACGCTGGGACCAAAGTTTGCGTGGATGGGAGCGTGGATTGCCTTCGTAGCGACGGCGATCATGTTCTACTACAGCGTCGTGATGGGATGGACGATTCGCTTTTTTGTTGGGACACTAACGGGTGAGGTTCCTGGGACTACACCGAGTGCATTTTGGGACTCCTTTCACTCCACAGGTGGGGCTCTCGTCACGCACGTAGTTGCCATGTTAATGGGGCTCTTCGTCGTCTCGAGAGGAGTGAAAGGGATTGAGGCTGCGGCCAAATTTCTGATCCCCAGCCTAATCATTCTTCTTCTGGTGCTTACGGTGCGGGCGGTGACACTGCCAGGCGCGAGCGCAGGCCTCAAGTTTCTGTTCACACCCGACTGGGCTGCGCTAGGGAACTACGAGATCTGGATCCAGGCTCTCACGCAAAATGCGTGGGATACGGGGGCGGGCTGGGGGTTGGTACTCACATACGCTCTCTACATGCGAGCGGATGAGGACACTGCATTGAACGCATTCGTGATCGGCTTCGGGAACAACTCGATGTCCCTCCTAGCCGGCATCATGGTCTTATGCACGGTGTTCTCGGTTATGCCGGAAGCAGCGAGCGAAATCGTCGGAGCTGGTAACGAGGGACTAACATTCATCTGGGTTCCTCAACTCTTCCAGCAGATTCCAGGTGGCCGCTTATTCCAAGGGCTTTTCTTCCTGGCTCTTGTATTCGCTGCTTGGACCAGCTTGGTCGCTATGATTGAGCTCGCGAGCAGGATTCTTATAGATCTAGGGATGACGCGTAGCCGCGCGATCACGGCGGTCGGTGTCACGGGGATTCTCCTCGGCATACCAAGTGCGCTTGAGCTGGGGATCTTCCAGAACCAGGACTGGGTTTGGGGTGTGGGGCTGATGGTTTCTGGTTTCTTCTTCGCTTTCGCCGTACTCCGTTATGGGGTTACTAAGTGGCGGGAGAAATTCATCAATCAGGAAGGTTCAGACATCCATATCGGTGCGTGGTGGGATTGGGCCATGCGCCTCGTTGCGGTCGAAGCGGTTGTTCTTGCCCTCTGGTGGTTGTGGGAAGCTCGTTCGGACGATTTTGCCGCGACATGGACGCTGTTTAGTCCTTATAATGTCGGCTCAGTGCTGATCCAGTTTGTCATCGTTGTCGTCGTACTCTGGTTAGCAAACAACTGGTTAGCTAAAACCGTCCAGGCCAGATGGCAAAACCCCGCCGCTGTTAGGCCCAACTCAAGTGAGGAAGGGTCTTAAGTTGATCTCCTGGGGAAGTACCGCATCCCGTCTCTCTTGTAAGCTTTGTGAGTCGAGATACGATTGGTTGTCAGCTTCCATGTAGCGGTCATCCCGTCTAGCTTCGCGCCCATGACGCTCCACGACTCCTACGCCCGTTTTACTCCATACGAACTTGCATTTCCCGCCCGAGATCTTCTTGATGAATTGATTGTCGGAATTGAAGAAGAAGCGGGAAGACGAGGTATGGACTCCTCAGACCTGAACGCTTTTTTCACAATGGAGCGGGTGGACGCCTTTGTCAGGGAGATACAAGGACCTAGTGCTCTGCCGGAGACCGTCCATCAATACGTCGCCCTCGTCTTCCATGCTGTGCACTTCACCAGGGCTGGGTGTCCGATCTATCTGCTCAGTGAACGCATAGCCCGCCATCTGGTCGAAGATTATTGGGGCGGCCAACCGACGCCTCCTGAGCCTTCGGGGTACGTTCAACTTCCACAGCATCTCTTCTGGATGTCGAGTGCAGGATCAGATGCGCCTGAGTCGATCGATGGCATCTTTTGGGTGCTCTCGAAGCGTGGAATGCTCCACTCTCTTCTGATCACGGGTCTACGACCTGACCGCCCCGGCTTCGCAACAGTGCCCGTGCAGGAAGCGCCGGTCTCGGAGGCTAGTAGCTGGGTCGATGCAGTCGTAAGGGATGGTACGGATGACTTTTCGAGTCAGTTACCGGGTGGTGAGTTAGACCAACTCCATTCGGTAGAAACTTCCGGGGAGGTACTCAAGCTCTTAGCTCGCTTCTTTGCTTACATTTCTGCTGTACCCGATGCGATAGACACCCACCATCCGTCGACCAACGAACGAGTAGAGCCCACTCCTTCCGCTCTCCCTTTTTTTCGGGTTACTCAGGATGCCTAGAGAGTCCAAGAAGGCCCGAGTTGACCGTGCACGGGAGGTCTATGCCCTACTCCATGGGGAGTATCCTGATGCTCACTGCGAGTTGGACTTCGGTGATCCGTTTCAGCTTGCCGTGTCAACGATACTGTCTGCACAGACTACGGATGAGCGGGTGAATATGGTCACCCCCGAGTTGTTCCACCGGTATCCTAACGCGAAATCGCTGGCTTCGAGTAGCCAGAACGACGTTGAGAATATCATCCGATCCACCGGATTTTTCCGGAACAAAGCCAAGAATATCATCGGGTTTGCCCGGGGAGTCGAGGCCGAGCATCACGGTGAGGTGCCGAGCACCATGGCTGAGCTCTCAGCCTTACCCGGTGTTGGGCGCAAGACGGCGAATGTGATTCTTGGGAACGCCTTTGGGGTTGATGAAGGAGTGGTAGTGGACACACACGTCAAACGCCTCTCCACACTGCTGGACTTCACAAAGGAGAAGATGCCAGAGAAGATCGAGCTTGACCTGATATCGATCTTCCCGTCCGACTGCTGGACGATGCTCTCACACCTGTTAATCTGGCATGGACGTCGAGTCTGCAATGCGCGTAAGCCTCGTTGTGAAGCTTGTGCAGTAAGCCATTTGTGCCCCTCCTCTCGGGTCTAGCTCCTAAATCGATGGGTCTTGCAAAGTACTGAGCGGCGGTGGTGGTGAGCAGACAGCGGCTTGACCACCCTTAGCATCGTGCACACGTTGGGCGGAAGACCCAAATCTCCCTAGAAGGTTCAGATGCCTGGTCGCCAAGAAGCTGTTGCCCTACTTGAGGAGTGGGTTGAAAACGAGGGCCTGCGCAAGCACATGTATGCGGTTGAGGCTGCTGTTCGGCACTATGCCAGGCTCCGCGGTGGTGATGAGGACAGATGGGGTCTTGCCGGCCTCCTTCACGACCTCGATTGGGAGAAGTACCCTGAGGAGCACCCACTCAAAGCTGTTGCTCATCTCAGGGAAGAGGGCTACCCCGAAGAGGTTCTCCATGCCATCCTGGCACATCGATCCGATTTCACGGGGATTGAGCCGGAGAGCGAACTCGACAAGGTGCTCATAGGTTGTGACGAGCTTTCTGGACTCGTCTACGCCACTTGTCTGGTCCGGCCCAACGGCATCGACGACATCAAACCCAAGTCGGTGACAAAGAAGATCAAGGATAAGACGTTCGCTGCGGGAGTGAGTCGAGATGCGGTCCAAAAGGGCGTCGAGTTAATCGGGCTTGAACGTGTAGAGCACATTCAGAACATCATCGATGCTCTTCGCACGGTTGCTGTTCGGCTTCAAATCAGAGGCGAGGATCTTCGCAGTTGACGTAGAATCAGGATAATCTTGATGTTATGAACCTTGAATTGGAGTAGGTAGAATAGGGGCCGGTTGCGTTTTTCTTCACTCTGAAATGGGCTCGCGGGACATCGATACTGCTGAGTCCAGGAAGGAGACCCAGCCTATCTTGGATATCGCGATGCAGATAAACAGTTAGTGCTTCGGCTTGCAGCCCCAACGCCCTTCCGCCAGCTTACGCCGGCTCCGCACTTAATTGCGCTGGAGCCCCGCCGAATCCGTTTAGAAAAACAACATCTGAGGCCGCCCGC
>DCAD01000003.1:4014-4167 GCA_002311875.1 Gemmatimonadales bacterium UBA1142
GTTTGTGTGGGGTGGCTTTTCATGGGTGCTCTTCACCGCTATCCGCAAGGAAGCAGGAAAGAGCGGTGAAGCGTAACTCCACGCCCCTCCGGGCTGCGTACCCGCATTTAGCAGCCACGACGTGCCACGACGAGACGACCTAGAAACCATCCT
>DCAD01000003.1:4286-9346 GCA_002311875.1 Gemmatimonadales bacterium UBA1142
GGTACACAGGCCGTCCGTGCCTTGAAAGAGGAGGGGTATCGAGTTGTCCTCGTGAACTCGAATCCGGCAACAATAATGACTGATCCGGACCTAGCGGATCGGACGTACATTGAGCCGATCACCGCGGACTGGGTCAAGAAAGTCATTGAGCGTGAGCAGCCTGACGCACTCCTCCCCACCGTGGGTGGCCAGACAGCGCTCAATGTCGCGATGGATTTGCACCGTACGGGCGTCCTTCAGAAGCACGGCGTTGAGCTGATCGGTGCAAACGACCGCTCCATTGACATGGCTGAAGACCGTGAGCAGTTCACCGAGGCCATGGAGCGCATTGGACTTAAGGTGCCGCATGGTGGTTTTGCCGGGACAGTTGAGGAAGCGATTACCATCGTCGAGGACACGGATTATCCTGCTATTGTCCGTCCATCCTTCACTCTTGGTGGGACTGGTGGTGGGATTGCCTACAATCGCAAGGAATTCGAGGCCCAGGTGCGGAAGGGACTCGATGCTTCACCGATCACCGAGGTGCTCATCGACCGATCGGTGATCGGGTGGAAGGAGTATGAGCTCGAGGTCGTCAGGGATGGTATCGACAACGTCATTGTGGTTTGCTCGATCGAGAATTTTGACCCAATGGGAGTCCACACCGGAGATTCAATTACCGTCGCTCCGGCACAGACGCTGACAGATGTTGAATACCAGGATATGCGGGACGCTGCGATCGCGATCATACGGGAAATCGGTGTCGAAGCGGGTGGCTGTAACATCCAGTTCGCAGTGAATCCAGAAGACGGTGAAATGCTTGTGGTTGAGATGAACCCAAGAGTCTCTCGCTCCTCAGCTCTTGCATCCAAAGCAACAGGTTTTCCGATTGCTCGCGTGGGTGCAAAGCTTGCCGTCGGGTACCACCTGTATGAATTGCCTAACGACATAACGAAGACGACACCTGCATCTTTTGAACCGGTCCTGGATTATGTGGTTGTTAAGGTCCCAAGGTTCGCTTTCGAGAAATTCCCAGAAGTTGATGACACGCTCGGTGTCCAGATGAAATCGGTCGGTGAGACCATGGCGATTGGGCGCACATTTCGAAGCGCATGGCAAAAAGGTTTCCGGGGCCTCGAAACTGGACGACACGGCTGGGTGACCTCAGAGCACCTCAAGGACGATGGACTAACTAGCGAAGATCGGGAGTCACTTTTGGGAGCACTCAGCCGTCCGACGCCACACAGGCCGTTCCAGATCAAACGAGCACTCCAAACTGGGGTGAGCGTGAACGAGATCTTCGCCGCGACCAAGATCGACCCGTGGTTCCTGGACCAACTCGTCCAGTGCATTGAATGGGAAAAGCAGTACGAGGAGGCGGAGGAGGTGACAACAGAGCTTCTCCGACGCATGAAGCGTGAGGGGTTCAGTGACCTTCAGCTGGCAGTACTACGAGGAGAGGCAGAGTCCGACGTCCGTGAACGACGGTGGAATAGAGGAATACGGCCGACCTACAACGTGGTTGACACCTGTGCAGGAGAGTTTCCAGCCGAGACCCCCTACTACTACTCGTCGTACGAGGATGAGACCGAAAGTGAGCCCTCAGATCGTGAGAAAGTGGTGATTCTCGGGAGTGGACCTAACCGAATCGGCCAGGGCATTGAGTTCGACTACTGCTGTGTGCAGGCCGTCCTCGCACTACGGGAGGTTGGTTACGAGACAATCATGATTAACTCCAACCCCGAGACCGTATCGACAGACTTTGATATTAGCGACAAGCTCTATTTTGAAGCCCTCACGCTCGAGGATGTTGTGGAGATCCTCCATCTTGAAAAGCCAAAAGGTGTAGTCCTTCAGCTTGGGGGACAGACACCCCTGCAACTTGCACATGGACTCGAGGAATTGGGTGCCCGTGTGCTTGGAACTTCGGTGGACGCAATCGATCGCGCGGAAGATAGGGACCGTTTTGACGAGGTGTGCCGAAAGATTGGTGCACGCACGCCAGATAACGGGCTAGCAACGACTGAAGAGGAGGCGGTCAGCGTCGCGCGTAGAATCGGCTTTCCCGTTTTAGTGAGACCGAGTTATGTGCTCGGTGGTCGCGCTATGCGGATCGTATACGACGAACTGTCACTGAGGGCATTTTTTGAAGATGCAATTCATGCTTCTTCGAATCGTCCAATCCTGATTGACTCGTTCCTTGAGGATGCTTTCGAGGCAGACGTCGACGCGCTCTGCGACGGAAGGCAGGTCGTAGTTTGCGGAATCATGCAACATATTGAAGACGCAGGTGTCCACTCGGGAGATTCGGCATGTGTTCTACCTCCCTACTTACTCTCGGGATTGGTGCTAGAAGAGATCCGTGAACTAACCCGAAAGTTTGCGCTCGAACTCGGTGTAGTTGGACTCCTGAATGTGCAGTACGCAATCAAGGATGAGGTCGTTTACGTTCTTGAGGTGAACCCGAGGGCGTCCAGGACCGTGCCGTTCGTCAGTAAAGCAACGGGGGTGCCCCTGGCTCGCCTTGCGGCTCGTGTGATGGCCGGTGAGAAGCTCGTTGATTTGGGCGTACAGGAAGAGCCACCGGTTCCAGGCGTTGCAGTCAAGGAAGCCGTATTCCCATTTAACCGGTTCGAAGTCGATGTATTGCTTGGGCCTGAAATGCGATCGACGGGGGAGGTAATGGGCTTCGACGACTCATTCGGTATGGCGTTTGCCAAGGCACAGATCTCGGCCGGGAACATGCTGCCGGAAGAAGGGCTTCTTATCGTGACGGTCAACGACAGTGATAAGGAGACCGTAACACCGATTTTGAGACGATTCCGTGACCTGGGCTTCGAGATCATGGCAACCCAGGGAACGCGAGATTACCTAGAGCGCTTAGGTGTGCCGGCACAACATGTCTACAAAGTCAATGAGGGGCAGCCGAGCATCGTAGACCATATCGTTAGCGGAGATGTGGCGCTCCTTATTAATACGCCGCTCGGAAAGAAGTCCCAGTACGACGATTATGCCATGCGCCGGGCCGCTATAACTCACAACGTGCCCTACCTGACAACAATGTCGGCGACCTCTGCGGCTTGCGATGCGATCATCGCGCTCAAGTCGCGAGTGCAGGAAGTTCGTTCCGTGCAGGAGCGCATTGCCTCCCTTAATGCTTCTGCCCAGATGACTTAATGCCGAATAAGTGCTCCTAGATAACCACTTCCCCCCAGTATTGGTTAAGGGTTGTTCTTGTGTGTAGCGGTCCTATCGCTGAAGGCCCTAGTCTTTTCTGCCCTTGTATTGAAATTATGCTTCAGCGAAACCGATGAGTGAAATAACGGGCTTCTTGCTTCACCCTTCCTCTCCTCTTCACGACACGGGTTGGGGCCACCCGGAACACCAGGGTCGTCTGCGGGCGCTCGCCTCAAGCGTGGGGAATGACCTTCTGACGCTCCATGGACAGGTAGAGCAAATGGAAGCGGGAGATGGGACCGAGCACGACTTGCTCCTAGTCCACACGGAGGAGCATGTCAGACAAGTACGTACGGCTTGTCAGCGCGCCGAGGACGAAAACTCCATTATCGCAATCGATTCAGACACTAAGGTCTCCTCTGAATCCTGGAACGCTGCGCTTGGAAGTGTCGGTACAGCGATTACGGCAACCCGGGCAGTCGCTCGAGGTGAGATCCGTAACGCATTCGTCGCCACGAGGCCCCCAGGTCATCACGCTACGCCCGACCAAGCAATGGGTTTCTGCCTCTTCAACAATATTGCGGTAACTGCCCGATGGCTTCAGGCAGAAGGTTACGCGGATCGAATCCTCATTATCGACTGGGATGTGCACCACGGGAATGGTACACACGAGACGTTCTATACCGACCCAACAGTCTACTTCCTCTCACTCCACCAGTCTCCGCACTATCCGGGCACTGGTAGTGTGAATGAGCGGGGAAGTGATGATGGGGAGGGGTATACGCTCAACGTCCCGCTACCGTCTGCAACTCCACGAGTGGACTACTTGGAGGCCTTTGATCGAGCGCTCGAGAAGACTCTGAAAGATTTTTCGCCCGAATTTGTGCTAGTCTCAGCCGGCTTTGATGTAATGGCTCAGGACCCGCTTGGGGGAATGCTCCTCGAACCTCAAGATCTATATGTGATGACCAGACGTATCGTAGAGGGTACGGCAGCTGACTGTAACGGAAAGGTTGTCGCTCTCTTGGAGGGTGGCTATAACCCACCGCGTGTCGGACAGGGGGTGGTGGCAGTCATCCGCGGGTTGGCGGGGTTGGAACAGCCTTAATGAGTGTCTCGTTGCCCCTCTGGGTCCGCCAAGTACCTTTATTCTCCATGCCACCGACTGAAAACGGAGCGATGGATAGCTTGCCCAACGTTCCTGCAATGCTCGACCTGTTGCGGATCAGTCCTCGTCGACTGTTCCCTCCAGGGGGTGCTGAACTCTACCATCAAATCGGACTCCTTACGGGTATGTCTGAGGGCGTCGAAGTGCTGGATGTGGCGTGTGGCCTGGGTGTCTCACTCGAATACTTCGTCAGAGAGTTCGGCGTCCAGGGTTTCGGAGTTGATATCGCCCCTGATCTCGTCGAACAGGCCGGGAAGCGTAGCCGAACCGAGGGGATTGCTAACAAGATGCAGTTCCAGACCGGACCTTCTTCGGCACTTCCCTATCGTGATGAGATCTTCGACGTCACTGTCGGCGAGATCGGGCTCGCAAACCATTGTGATCCAGAAGAGGCTATCGCCGAGTTGGTTCGTGTGACGAAGCCGACCGGGTTCGTAGTATTAGTTCAGCTCGTTTGGAGGGCCCCAGTGCGTGAGTCTAGGAAATCGGCTTTGGCGGATTACTTAGGCGCGACACCACTCATGGCGGTTGAATGGAGGCATCTCCTTCGGGAATCTGGGATCGAAAAGCTGCATATCGAGGACTGGTCCGATAAAAAAACGGCATTCCGGTCAGCAGCGGTCAATCCGTTTCCGGATTTCACTAAGATCTTTTCGTTCCGAGAAAAATTGGAGATCCTCCGTCGGACGTGGCAAAAGTGGGGTTGGAAGGGAGTAAGGACGGGCCTCGTGAAAAA
>DCAD01000003.1:9430-15579 GCA_002311875.1 Gemmatimonadales bacterium UBA1142
TGGAGGGCCGTTCAGGTTGGAACCCAAGCAAGTGAGCCCAGGTGATATCGGCCTAGCTGTCAAACCGACTGGAGAGAGTGAAAAGTCGGGTTCCATGAAGCGACCGGTCATGCCGGCTGCCCCATCTGTAGGCTCAGGAGATGATGGGGATCATGGCAATGTGACATCTGATGATGTGAGTTCTGACACCACTGGGCTCCCGCTCTTTGGTCCTGAAGAGGAGCAACATTAAGGCGATAGTTTCCAATCCCACTCCACTACGACGAGGCGAATCCAGTGTGAGCACTGCTCTGCTATGTACTCCAGACGGCATTGAACGGGTTCAACAGGCCCTGCGCGATCAGGGTCTCGATGGCTGGCTCTTGTATGAGTTCCATGGGATCAACCCAATTGCCGTTCAACTGTTGGGCATGGGTAAGACGACACGCCGTGGGTTTGTTCTAGTTCCTGAGGAGGGCCAGCCCGTCGCCCTAATCCATGCGATTGAGGCTTCTTCTTGGCGTCATTGGCCCTTCGAGATTCGCACCTACTCAAGTTGGCAGGAAATGGAAGAGGAACTAGGAGAGCTTCTGAATGGATGCACTCGATTGGCTATGGAGGTCTCTCCGGGTGCAGCTGTGCCGACCCTAGACTACCTCCCTGCGGGCATGGCGGGATTGATCCTCAGTCTCGGAGTCGAGGCAGTGAGTTCCGGAGATCTCGTCTCACGTTTCCATTCGGTTTGGACTCCTGAGCAGCTAGAGATGCACCGTCAGGCAGCCGAGATCGTGGTCGGTGTCGCTCGGCGGGCATTCGCCCGTGCAGCGGTAGCCCTGGAGTCAGGGTCTCCAACGAATGAGGGTGACCTTTCAGACTGGATCCGCTCACAGCTCCGCGCTGCTGGACTCGTAGTGAATCCTGATTGCATCGTAGCGATCGGACGAACTGCCTCAGATCCCCACTACTCGCCTGCCGGAGAAGGTGAGACGATTACCGAAAAAGATTTGCTCCTGATCGATCTCTGGGGAGCGTTTGATGGAGCGGTCTTTGCTGACCAGACGTGGATGGGTTTCCTGGGCCACGTGATAGATTCACGCACGCGGGAGATCTGGAGTGCGGTGCGAGACGCCCGGGACTCCGCCGTCGCATTTCTGAGCGAACGCTTTGAAGCAGGAGGAGAAGTGCGCGGCTACGAGGTCGATCAAGTTGCGCGGACCTTGATTGCAGATCGGGGTTATGGCGAGTACTTCGTGCACAGGACCGGGCATTCGATGGATATCGACCTCCATGGTAGTGGTCCGAATCTTGATAACCTGGAAACGAGAGATGACCGATTGCTTGTTCCAGGAATAGGCTTCTCTATCGAACCCGGAATCTACATTCCCGACGAGATCGGAGTTCGAAGCGAGATCAACGTCTACTGGGGCCCAGAAGGTCCACAGGTGACGCCGAGAGATATCCAGCAGGAAATCTTTCTGCTGATGGATGTCTAACCTCGGGGCCTACTTGAAAGGGCTGTCAGATTGACTGACCGGGAACTCAGGGTGGATGTGGCGCTTCCGCTCCCCATCCATCGCACGTTTACCTACCGGATCAACGCTGAGTCTCAACCACAGCCAGGAACACGAGTCTTGGTACCGTTCCGGCGCGAGGAGCGTATCGGTTGGGTGGTTGGCCCAGCTTCTGCGCAGGAAATCAAGCAGATACGTCCGGTGCTCTCGGTCCTCGAAGACTCACCACAACTGCCTGCTGAACTTTTTGATCTTTGCCATTGGATTGCTGAGTATTACGTCGCTCCCCTAGGCATAGCGCTCCGAACTGCTCTTCCGGCTGTGCTTTCAGATGTCTCGCGGAACTATGTCAGGCTGCTGGAAGACGCACCTCTCAAGAACCTTAGATCTAGAGAACAACGTGTCGTCGCTGCCCTAGAGGGTCGCGGGAAACCGCTCCTGGTTCGGGCACTCCGCCGGCAGCTAGGGATGGGTTCGATATGGCCTGAGATTCGCTCCCTTGTGGCGGGCAGGGTCATAGGTCACGACATGGTGCCGCCATCAAAGCCGCCGGTGAAGACTAAGAGAGTTGTGCGGCTAATCGACCGCTTGGGTACGCTGCAGGCGCGGGAGGAGATCTTCAGCAGAACTCCACGGCAGCGTGAGGCATACGAGCTACTAGAGGCTTTGGGAGGAGCTTCTGACCTCGCACATATGATTATTGAAGAAGGGTTCAGCCGAGGGGTGATAAAGGGTCTTGAGTCGAAGCGGCTCGTCGGAATCTTCCATGAAGAAGAGTTTCGTGACCCGTTCGCTGACATCCCGCCAACCACGCCGCCCCCGCTCGTTCCTACGAAGGACCAGCGTACTGCGATCGACGCTATGATCGGTGCACTTGATGAAGACGTCCCTGCGCCATTTCTCCTACAGGGTATCACAGGGTCTGGTAAAACGCTGGTATACATTGAGCTTCTCCGTGAGGCACTGGCTCGTGGCCAGAGTGCGATCGTTCTTGTCCCCGAGATAGTGCTAACACCGCAGACTGTATCACGATTTCGTGCACATTTCGACGACCAGGTTGCTGTGCTGCATTCGGGTCTCTCCGAGGCCGAGCGCTACGACGCGTGGCGGAGCTTGAGAACCGGTCGGCGTCGCATCGCGGTGGGTGCACGTTCCGCACTTTTCGCGCCGCTCTCTAATCTCGGTGTAATCGTCGTGGATGAGGAGCACGATGGCAGCTACAAGCAGTCGGAGGCTCCTCGGTACTTGGCCCGGGATATCGCTGTTGTACGTGCACGTGGAACCGGGGCCGTGTGTGTCCTAGGGAGCGCCACACCATCGTTGGAGAGTTGGCAAAATGCCCGGACCGGTAAGTTCCGCCATCTTGAGCTTACGAAGCGTATTGGTAGAGCGAAGCTTCCGGAGGTGCGCCTAGTTGACCTAAGAGTCGCCAGAGGCGGATCTACTGAGTTGCCTAAGCTCTCCGATCGTGGCGGGGGTGTGCTCTCTTCTGAACTCGTCTCAGCAGTGGATGCACGACTCAAACGAAGGGAGCAAGTAATCCTGCTGCTAAACCGCCGCGGCTACTCTTCATTCGTCCAGTGCAGGGAATGCGGTGAGGTCGAGCAGTGCCTGAACTGCTCGATCTCACTGACTTATCACCGGGCTGCACAACGAATTGTTTGCCACCACTGCCGTTATGATGTCCCAGCCCCAGAACAGTGCCCCCGCTGCGGGTCTGCAGACCTCTCCTACCGTGGCTTGGGAACCGAGCAGGTCGAGCGGGTCACTGTCGAGACATTCCCATCCGCCAGGGTCGCGCGAATGGATGTGGACACGACTTCCGGGAAGTGGGCCCATCAGCGGATACTCGAACGGGTAGGCAAGGGAGATATTGATATTTTACTTGGAACGCAGATGATTGCTAAGGGTCTCGATTTTCCACGAGTGACTCTAGTCGGTGTGGTGAACGCAGATGTTGGGATCCACTTACCTGACTTCCGGGCCAGTGAGCGGACCTTCCAACTCCTTAGTCAGGTCGCGGGAAGGGCAGGGAGAGGTGAACTGGGGGGTGAAGTGTTGATCCAGACCTCACTTCCTGATCACTATGCGATTCGGGCTGCAGTCGCTCATGACTTTGTAGCCTTTGCTGAACGAGAGATAGCAGTTCGTGAAAGACCATGCTATCCACCGCATGTGAGAATGGTCAACGTGATACTTAGTAGCCCGGATCAAGGGGCTGCTGCTAAGAGCGCAGAAGCTGGCGCGGCGTGGTTACGCCTGTGGCTCAGAGGGAAGAATGCAGAGGAGTCTAGCGTTGTCGAACTGGTTGGACCGGCACCGGCACCGATTGAGCGACTTCACGGCCGATGGCGCTGGCATTTCCTTTTGCGTAGTGCCTCACCAAATGCACTCGGGACGGCCGTACGGGCTCTGATCGACGGGTTCAAGATTCCTGGTGGGGATGTTCGGTTGGCGGTGGACCGAGATCCGGTCGCCCTACTTTAGAGCGTCCACTCGGAAGCTTCCAAAGCCAGTCAGTCACGAACTCGATGGGTTAGCTAAGGGTGTGGCCAAGGAGTCCATGTATAACATTGCAGTGGGAGCTGATCGTGGCGTACCTTCGGGCTGAATAACCCTTTTTGGGCGCATCGGTATCGACATCTGGAGGTGTCGTGGACTGCTTGGCCTTGAATGCATCTTTTGAGCCACTAACCATTGTGCCGCCCCGTCGAGCGGTGCGACTGGTACTGGACGGCAAGGCCGAGATTCTGGAGAATGCCGTAGGTAAGCTCTTTCGCTCCGAGCGGCGGGTTATCCCCTGTCCTACAGTGATCCGTCTTATACGTTATATCCATGTCCCACAACGTTTTAGGCGCCAGGTGACAAATACCTTTCTCTTTGCCCGGGACGGCTATTCGTGCCAGTACTGCGGAAGACGCAAGTCTGACCTCAAGGGCAGGCAATTTCTGACTCGAGACCACATTACACCGCTCTCCAGAGGTGGGGACAATAGCTGGGAAAACGTCGTAACGAGTTGTTCGTCCTGTAACAATCGTAAGGGCAACCAATTGCCCGGGGAGGTGGGCCTTAGGCTTCGCAATAAGCCGCGTGAGCCCAACTATGTGCACTTGGTGTGGGTCGTACGGAAGGTCACCGAAACCCAGGCCAAGTACATCCAGATGTTCTATGGAACTCGTACGTTACATAGAGTGTCCACCAGAAACGTAAACGAGCCTGTCGAGATCGTCGGTTGAGTCAGTAAAGAACTGGCCCCTGACCCCGGTGCCATGAGAGTAAAACCTGTAGATGAATGACTGATACCGACGACAGCTACTCAGAGAATCAGGGCACTTCTCCTTCCGCTCGTCCCCATGCATCCAGTATAGACGCCTCAGATAGCCCAGAGCTTAAGCGTCCTCATCGCAGCCGGAAGGGTCGCAGTGCTCGCTGACAGGGCCGAGATAGAAGTAAAAGGGGTGGAACCCGGAAGCAGGCTCAAGAGATTGCGGGCAAACCCGCTTCTCCTCACGTCGAATCTGATCTCGAAGAAGTCGTTTTCGAGGCTGAGGGTAAGAAATGGACTGTTCGCGTGACTGGTCGCTCCAAGACGAAAACAGCTACCCTGCTCATGCTCGGGTTCTGGGTATCTCCTGAGAGTGGTGATGCACCGGATCGGGAGACGTTGATCGCAGGTCGCTCACTTGCTGAGTTGAACCTAGATCAGCTCCAGTCAGCTTATGAGCAGAGTAGCCCGCCACCGACGGATCAGTCTAGAGATTTCTTCTCAGATATACACAAACGTGGCCGTAAATGAACGCTCAAACTGGATATCGTCTTTCTGTAGAGAGGGATGTGTGCATTGAGTGAGCTTAACGGAACTGTTCATCTAGGTATCTGTTAGATTGTAACAGACGATATTGCATGGATTCCTCAATCCTGAATCCTGACTTCTACCACGATTCTCACGGTGTCATGAACAAATCTCAACACCGAGTTGCTCCTCCGTGTCATTAAGAGCAACTGACTACCCTAATGACAGCGAGTTGGTCTTGCGAGCTCGCAGGGGGGAAGAACTTGCTTTGAGCATGCTCATAGAGAGGTACCAGAAACCCGCCTACGCCTTGGCGCTTTCTGTTATCGGACGCCATGAGGATGCGGAAGATGTTGCTCAAGAGTCGTTCTTGGTGGCGTTGGAACAGCTTGATGAATGCAGGATTCCGGAGAGGTTCGCAGGTTGGTTTATGACCATAGTAAGGAATCGCTCACGGAACTTGATTCGTCGAGAGTCATTGAGAGAGACTAGTGATTTACCACGAGGTACCAGGTCTCGGATTCCTACACCGGATAAGATCGCGGAGACCTCGGAATTGAGAGGGATCCTGCAGCAGGCAATTGCGTCACTCCCCGAGGTTCAGCAGCAGGTCGTGCTGTTGCATGACCTAGAGGGGTGGAAACACCGAGAGATCGCTGAGCAGCTGGGGCTACCGTCTGGGACAGTACGGTCGCACCTGCACTTCGCGAGGAAAGCCTTGAAAGGGGCCCTTGCCCGGATGCCGGGTGGGCCAGATTTGATTAGGAAAGTTCAATGAGAAAAACGATGCATCACGACTTCGACCCGAACGATGACCTCGGCCCTGACGTGGAGTTGGCCGAGGCTTTCGCTCACTTTAATCCAGA
>DCAD01000003.1:15701-24114 GCA_002311875.1 Gemmatimonadales bacterium UBA1142
GCCCGACGGCGGTTAATACACGAGTTGACTGTTGGTGATGTGATGACTTCCTGGGCTAAGACTGTTGTTCCGGTAGTTCTGCTGGCTGCAGTTGTGGCTGGACTACTCCTTACTAGGGACCAGTCGGCTGTTCCTGTGCAACCAATGGGGATCGAGGAACTCCTGGTGAGTGAGGTCGAAGGACAGATAATCCCTGCGGCGCTTGCTCCTTCGGAGACAAGCGATGCAGTGGCCTTCGCGTCGGAGGTTTTCTAATGGAACATGGATCTCGAACGAAACTTGTGACTGCAGTGATACTTGCGGTGGTTCTTGGCACAGGAGTCATGCTGGGGCTGGTCAGTGATGGTAGTCTGGTGGCGCCGCCGGTTGAAGAAGCCACGATGAACGATGCCGATCGGGGTAGAGTGTCCGAGCGTCGTCGTCGCACACCCATGTATGAACAAGTTGGGCCCACTGAAGCCCAGGGAGTCCTGATCGACTCTATATTGGAGGGCCAACGACAGCATATGAGATTGCTGCACGACGAGTTCCGTGCCTCATATGATCCTCGGTACCAAGCGGTGATCCAGCAGACGCGGGAAGCAATCCTCGAGGTATTCACCTCGGAGCAGGCCTCTGAATACAGGGTGCTCCTGCAAGAGTTCGATGAGAGCCGGACCCAGCGTGGCGACAAGGGCAACCGGGACTAAATCCATGAAAGACATGTACCGGGCTGTGGCCCGGGTTGCTGCTTGCCTAGCGGCGGCCCTCGTTATTCTCTGGCCGGTATCCATTCGGGGCCAGCAGGCGGTGAGCCTTGAGGAGGCGATTGAGCTTGCTCTAGTTCGTAGTCCGCAGATGCTCCAGCAGGATCAAGCTGTAGACAATGCTGCACTTGCTAGGCGATCCGCATGGGCCGCCTTCCTGCCTAGCCTCAGCGCGAGTACGGGGGGGTCCCTGAGAAGTGCGAATATCCTTGATCCCAACACGGGACAGATCATCAGTGGAAGTTCGGACTCCTACAGCGCCGGGGTTTCCAGCCGGATGACCATTTTCCAGGGTGGAAGTCGCTTTGTGGAGATGAATCGGACAGATGCCGACATGCAGGCAGCGAGAGCACGACGAGAGAACCAACGTTTTTCTGTGACGCTGCAGACAAAGAATTTTTTCTTCGCTGCCCTCAGGCAAGCGGATCTCCTTGAGGTTGCACAGCAGAGGGTAGAGCAGGCACAGCAGAATCTCGAGATCGTGCGAGCTCGTTCGCAGGTTGGTCGGGCGACCATCTCCGATTCCCTGCGGGCGCGACTGGATCTTATAAACGCAGAGCAGGTGGTGCTGCAGGGGGAGACCGTACTTCGTGCTGCACAGTTTTCTTTGGGTAGGCAGATTGGGGAATCTGTCGCTGTGTTGCCGGCGCCTCCTTCGACTCTGGAGCCAACCATATTGCCATTGACCGAGGTGGAGATCATGCGGCTGGCGGAATCCGGGTCGCCGACCGTCATCGCTGCAAACCAAGCCGCTAACGTGGCGTCGGCTAACGTGACTTCAGCGAAAGCTGGCTACCTACCCACGATCTCGATGAGTACTGGCTACAGCTGGAATAACCAGGAGCGATCTTTCACCGGTGGCAGGACCAGTTGGAATCTTGGATTTTCGATGTCTTACCCGCTTTTCAATAACTTCCAGCGAGAATCATCAGTTGATCGGGCGCAGTTCAGCTACCGTGTTGCTCGACTGCAAGAGGATGACGCACGGCTCGCTGCACGTCAGCAAGCAGATGATGCCTTGTACAGCCTCCGTACTGCTGAGCGTGCCATTGAAATTGCAGGGGAAGCCGCGCGCGTCGCGGCTGAGGACCTTAGGGTTGTACGTGAAAGGTACGCGGTCGGGGTTGCGACGATCCTAGATGTGTTGATAAGCCAGTCAGCAGCGAGCCAAGCAGACGCTGGGGTCGTAACGTCCCGATATGACTACGTGATCGCCCGAGCGGAACTTGAGGCGATTCTGGGGAGAGAACTGTGAGTGAGGTGATGATCCGTACAACGGGCTTGGTCAAAGACTACGTGCTCGGGGCGGAGACGGTGCACGCTGTTCGGGATGTGGACCTCGAAATCGGAGCAAAGGAGTTCGTAGCGGTCATGGGGCCTTCCGGGAGTGGAAAATCTACACTCATGAACATGATTGGCTGTCTTGATACGCCTACCGCTGGACAGTATTGGCTGAATGGGCAGCTTGTGAGTGAGCTTTCTGAGGATCAACTAGCGCGTGTGAGAAATAGAGATATCGGTTTCGTTTTTCAGACGTTCAACCTACTACCACGCGCGACGGCCCTACACAACGTCGAGTTGCCGCTGATCTACGCTGGAATTAGAGGCAAGGAGCGCCGCCGCCTCGCTACTGAGAAGCTGGAGTTAGTCGGGTTGGGTGATCGAATAGATCACCGTCCACCCGAGATGTCTGGAGGTGAGCGCCAGCGGGTTGCTATGGCAAGGGCGCTTGTGAATGATCCGGCGATACTGTTGGCAGATGAACCAACCGGGAACTTGGACTCTGTTACAAGCGGCGATATCATGGTCCAGCTAACCCAGCTTAATGAAAAAGGACAAACGATTGTTTTGGTAACTCACGAGCGGGACATTGCGGCATACGCGAAACGACAAGTGCATCTCAAAGACGGCATGATTGAGAGAGACTTCTTGACCGAGCCGGTGGAGACGATGGTATGACGAAGAGAGCCCTAACGCTGGCCTTGGCCGGCATGGTTGCTGTTGTGGCCTCAGCATGTGGTGCTGGCGAAGTGGTAAATGAAGGGTTCTCCTTCACGACTGTAGAAGTCACTCGAGGTGACCTATCTATCCGCGCAGAAGCTACCGGCACCGTGGAGCCGATCCGCACGGTAGAAGTCAAATCCAAGGCTTCGGGCGAAATCTTGCGTCTGCATGCGGATGTTGGGGATCAGGTTGGGCCCGGATCGCTACTAGCTGATATCGATCCGCGCGATGTGCAAAACAGATTCAACCAGACTGAGGCCGATCTGGCTGTAGCACAGGCGAGACTCGAGATTTCTGAGGCTCAACTCGAGCGGTCAGATCGGCTTCTAGAGGCGGCAGTGATCACGCCACAGGAGCATGAGGGTTCCCGCCTTGAGTTCGCTAACTCGCAGGCAGGTCTTGTGAAGGCTGAGACCAACCACGACCTCGCTATACTCCAACTGAATGATGTTCGCATCCGAGCACCAACGGCAGGGACAATCATCCAGAAAAGCGTCGAAGAAGGCGTAGTCATCCAGTCGGCTTCACAGAATGTTTCTGGTGGCACGGTGCTGTTTATGATGGCGAACCTTGCGGAGATGCAGGTAAGGACGCTGGTAGACGAGACTGATATGGGCCAGCTAGCCTCCGGCTTGGAGGCCATCGTGACCGTCGAAGCATACCCCGATCAGATGTTCTGGGGTGTGGTCGACAAGATAGAGCCTCAGGCGACGGTTGTTCAGAATGTGACGATGTTCCCGGTGATCGTGAGTTTGGACAATAGTTTGCAGCTCTTGAAACCGGGGATGAATGCCGAGGTCGAGGTCTTGATAGACGAGGCATTGGATGTGGTGTTGGTTCCCAATAACGCAATCGTGCAGACCTCTGATGTGGGCCCGGCAGCGATGGCTTTGGGTCTCAACATTGACGACATGGATCTGACGCAGTTTATGCGGGCAGGACGTGGTGGCAGCCGAGGTGGGCAGGGTTTTGGCGGCGGCCGTGGGGGAGATCGGGATGGCAGGCATCAACCTGATGAAACCACGGCTCCGAGTGGAGCTGGTAATAGATCGGGGGCGACTCTAGCAGAACCAATAAACAGTGGAGCTGATACGCGATCGGAAAATGGCGAGGACCCGGGGAGCGTTATGGCGCAGCTTCAGGAACTTCGTGCGAAAGTCGAGAGTGGAGAGATCAGTCAGGATTCGATGCGTGCTGTGATGCAGGACCTTGGGGGCGGCCGAAGTGGACGCGGTCGGTTCGGGGCCGGCCAAAGATCCGGTGGTGGAGAGGTTACAGGTGCCCCCACCCGTGATACGCGATCCGCAGTCGTCTTCGTGATGAACGCGGACAGCGTACCAGAGCCAAGACTTGTCCAAATTGGTCTCAACGATTGGGATCACACACAGGTGGTGACCGGAGTCCAAGAAGGGGATGTGCTGGTTGTCGTGGGAGCTGCTCAACTCATGGCCCAACAGCAGGAGTTCCTTGATCGCATGCGAAGTCGCATGGGCGGAAACCCCTTCAGCGGGGGGATGGGACGAAGTGGTGGTGGCATGTTCCGAGGCCGGATACCAGAGTAGGAGAAACCCTGATGCATTTGCTCTTTGAAATCGTTAAGGTGGCCATGAGCGCCATCACCACTAACGTTCTGCGGTCTGTGTTGACGACACTTGGTATCGTGATCGGTGTCGGGGCAGTGATCACAATGGTCTCGCTAGGCGAGGGCGCTCAAATGCAGGTTGAGGAGCAGATCAACCGCATGGGCACCTCGGTGCTTACGATCCGACCTGGTCAGGAGTTCAGCCACGGGGTGTCCCGGGGTGATACTCGGATGTCGATAGAAGACGCCGAAGCGCTGAGGAATGAGACCCGCGGGCTCCTCAAGATCTCGCCTGAGCTTCAGTCACGGATGCAGGTTACCTACCTCCGCTGGAATTCGAATAATCAGGTTATGGGTGTTTGGCCTGATTATTTTGAGATCTACGATCACGGTCTGATCTCAGGCCGCTACTTCACCGAAGGAGAAGTCCGGGGGCGCAGGCGAGTGGCGATCCTGGGGTATTCGATTCCAGAGAGGCTCGGTGAGATTCCTACGGACTCTTCCGCGTACCCGATCGCAGCGGCGCTCCTCATCGGAAAGACCATCCAGATACGTGGTATCCCGTTTGAGGTGATTGGCGTGCTCGAAGAGAAAGGCGATGCGATGTGGCTTCGTCCGGACGACCAGGTCTTCATTCCTCAGTCGACTGCTCAGTATCGTGTGATGGGTGGTCGCGATAGGCTTGGCACGATTTACGCTGCCACAGAAACACCCGAGGAAATGAACCAGGCGATTGCCGAGATCGACCGAATTATGCGGAGGGAGCATCGCATCCTGCCTGGTGAGGATGCAGACTTCAGCATACGCAACTCCACGGATCTACTGGAAACCTTTAACGCAACAGCCCAGACTTTCACGTTGCTACTGGCTGGGATCGCCGGGATCAGTCTCCTGGTTGGTGGCATCGGTATCATGAACATCATGCTTGTATCGGTAACCGAGCGAACCCGTGAGATAGGGATCCGTAAGGCCCTCGGGGCTACTCGTCGGGCGATCATGACACAGTTCGTTGTTGAGGCGTCGACTCTGTGTCTGTTGGGAGGTGTTTTGGGGGTGGGACTCGGCTACGGAGCTGCGGAAATGACGACACGTATCGCTGAGTTGAACACAGTGGTGTCGCCTCAGGTCGTGGCTCTGGCGCTCGCCATCAGTGCCCTCATAGGGCTTTTCTTCGGCATCTGGCCTGCTCGTAGGGCCGCGATCCTCGACCCTATCGACGCACTTCGTTACGAGTAAGAATTCCCTATTGTTGGGTTGATTGCTTGAGCGGTTGATGCCTCGAACGGAACACCCAGGTATCCCGCGGCCGGAGCAGGCGATCGCCTTTGTAGCTTTCGTCGCCGTGTTGTTCTTGTACGGGGGCGTTCGACTCCAAGTGCGTTTTGGTGAAGCCGGGGTCCTCGCAGCGGAATGGCTTTTGCTTTTTCTCCCAATGCTCATCTTCGTACGTGCTGGTGGGTTTGATGGGAGAGTCACCCTTTCGCTGAATCGACCGTCAGGCCGTGGTTTATTGGGTGCACTCCTATTAATTGGTGGGGCGACGCCTGCCGCGTGGTTTGTCGGTTGGCTGCAGACCTTCGTACTGCCGATTCCCTGGGAGGTACTAGAGGGTCTGGAGGAAATCATCACTGCAGATTCTCTTGGCCGGCTGGTATGGCTTCTCCTTCTCCTCGCGATCACACCGGCCTTCTGCGAAGAGTTTGTTTTCAGGGGTGTACTACTAGGAGGGACGAGAGCACTCGCGCCTTGGAGGTTCATCCTGCTCAACGGTCTTGTCTTCGGAGCTTTTCATCTTTCATTCGAGACCGTGATTCGGTTCCTGCCGACGGCATCCTTGGGTATCGTGATTGCTTGGGCGGTCTGGCGTACTGGTTCAATCTGGACCGGGGTTCTTATGCATCTAATCAATAACGCTACCATCGTAGTGCTGGCGTCGACGCCACACCTGCGGGATGCCTTCATAGATCCGGAGGCCCCGCCGCCGCTTTGGCTATTACCATTCGCTGTGGTTGCGCTGCCAGCGGGCATCCGTGTCATACTGAGTGAACCTGCTGTTCCCGTGTCAATCTCAAACAAGAGGAAAGCGCGACCCCATGACTGACCAAGACCGCTTGCACGGAGCCACACATCTGGAGTGCACCGGAACCGGAGAAAAGGTTGAAAGTGAGAAGCTCATCGGACTTTCGGCGGCCGGCAAACCGCTTTTCGCTCGCTATGACTTGGATCGCATTACTTCAAGCTTTACCCGCGAATCCGTGACGTGTCGCAGCGCGGATCTATGGCGTTATCAAGAGGTCCTCCCTGTTCGGAGCCGTGCATCCCAGATCCGTCTCGGGGAGGGATGGACGCCACTTATCGATGCGCACCGTACTGCGGACCGGATGGGTATTCGGCGCGTGTGGGTGAAAGACGAGGGACAAAACCCTACAGGTAGCTTCAAGGACCGAGGTCTCTGTCTTGCGGTGTCACGGGCACTTGAACTGGGTGCGGAGGAGATTGCATTGCCGTCGGCTGGAAACGCGGGTAGTGCAGCAGCTGCGTACGCCGCCGCCGCTGGGCTCAGGGCACACGTTGTAGTTCCAACCGACACGCCAGCAGCGATCCTTGAGGAAATCTCTGCGTTGGGTGCGGATCTTCAACTGTTGGATGGTCTTATCAGCGACTGTGGTCGTGTAGTGCGACAGGGTGTCGAGGAGAACGGATGGTTTGATCTCTCGACGCTGAAGGAGCCTTACCGAATCGAAGGCAAGAAGACCATGGGGTACGAACTCTGCGAGCAATTGGGAGGGAGGCTCCCCGATGCGATCGTCTATCCTACGGGAGGCGGTACCGGCTTAATTGGCATGTGGAAAGCCTTCGACGAGATGGAGCAACTTGGCTGGATTGGCCGTGAGCGTCCGAAGATGTTCACGGTTCAGGCTGCCGGATGTGCGCCGATGGTACGCGCGTGGGAGGCAGGTGACGAAACAGCTGAGGCGTGGACGGGTGCCTCGACATATGCATCGGGGCTTCGGGTTCCAGAAGCGGTCGGCGACTTCCTTATTCTTCGCGCGTTAAGGGAGTCTGGAGGTGGAGCGGTCGCTGTCCCAGATCACTCAATGGCTGAGTGGGTGGAGAAGCTCGCGATCGACACAGGAATTTTTGCTGCTCCGGAGGGTGGTGCGACAGCTGCTGCGCTCCCTATCCTCTTGAATAAGGGTATGATATCTGAGGATGAGGAAGTAGTCCTCTTGAATACGGGCAGTGGACTTAAATACGTAGGAATGAAGCCACTGGACTAGACTCGAGCAGCTAGGTAGAACTCCAATGCTCACACTATTCTGGTTTGTATTTTGGGCTGGGCTAGTCGCCCTAGCATTTGCCGCCGGCGTTAGCCTGCGGGTGCGGTTACGCGAACATGTAGGGAAGAGCATGCCGGTCGTGGATGACGCAGCGGTGAAGGAAATTCTTGCCACCGGTGCCCTTACGACGGACGAGGACCATCCCCTCGATATCGAGCAGATCGACGAGGAGGAGCGCAAATTTTGGTCGCAGAACTGGGATGAGCCCGAGGAATATTGAACTTATATTGAGCGTGATTGCTCAATCAGTGCTTCGTTGTCAAGCGATAATAGGCTCCGGGCAGGGGCACCAATCTACCATTCAGTGGAAGTTCGTCTTCAGGATTGGTGCGTCGGACAAGTAAGGCCCGATTCAAATTTACGCCCACCCCGAAGGCGTGATGGCCCACCGGACAGGACCTATTATTGCATCCCGGATTAGCATCAAAAGGGAAACTCCAATCAATACCGACTGGAACAATGGCACTGAGGGCGAGCCCTAGGCGTTCTGCCGGAGGCTTCGCCCCAACGACCCAAAGCCCTATGCCTATGAACGGGTGTACGGGTTTGTACCAGTCAGCGTCTAGGTCATTGGATAGGAAGTACCGTTTGACTACGAGCGAGGTGCTGACCTCCTTAAACGACCAGGTTCCGACTGTTAGCTCGAAGCTCTGGTTGCCGTTGAAGAAGTGCTCTAGCACTACACCGACCTTGCTTACCCCCCCTACGGTTAACCCAATACGCAGACCGTCTTGAGCTGA
>DCAD01000003.1:24209-79267 GCA_002311875.1 Gemmatimonadales bacterium UBA1142
CCAAGTTGATCTGGCCAGTTCTTGGGTTAATGACCCCAGCTAATTCCAAGGCCGAGCAGGAAGGTTCGACCAGGTCCGGGCTCATAGAATCTCTTCCCGAAGGCGTTAACGATCACTGAGCTATTGTACCATGCGTCGAGCACGTTCTGGACTGCCACAAATGGTGAAGCTTCCAGGCCACCCAAATCCAGACCCTCGAATCCGAGCCGAGCATCCGCCACGAAGAAAGACTCAGAGGTGAACTGTCCGCTGTTGTCTACGGGTATATCATCCTGGAAGAGTCCCCTCAGGGTCAGATAGAATTGATCCAGATCCACCTGAAACAGACCATCTATCCGATGCGGAGCTAGCCCGGGGATTTGGTTGTCGGAATAGTCAGCATCGTCCGTGATAAACTCCTTGAAGCTTCCATCCACATGAGTGTATGCGATTCGGGCCGAAGTATTCTCACTGAGACGGGTATCTAGCGAAGCTTCCCATCCTCGGTATAGCGACCGTCCCGCGTTTTGGTAGTACGTAAGCCCGGGATTCGACGGCACCTCAAAGGGAACGAGTTCGCCTGTGAGTTTCGTCTGAAATAGCGCAAGCTCAAATGTGCCTCGATCCCCAGCACGGCCTCTGATACCGCCTTCAATCGTGAAGCCCTTCTGAGGTTCGAGATCAGGGTTGAAGCCACCCGCACCACTGGGGCGGTTGACGATTTCCGTCGTCGTGGGTGTCTCAAACGATCCCGCCACTGAGGCGAATACCTCGAGATCGTTTCCAGCATCGATCAGCAAGCCAGCCGATGGGCTCAGCGCGTCCATGACTCGTTCACCGGAGTCGTCTGGGTTCTCAGCGCTTATGAAGCGGTCCGTGGCAGAGAAGCTGAGCCGGTCGTATCGGAGCCCTGCCAGTAACGAGGGGCCCGAATCCAGATCGAGCCGCCCCTGCATGAAGAGTCCGCTACCCCGAACGCGTTCAAGCTGTTCGAGAAGGAGGTCACCTCTTTCGCCTCCACTGTTCCGCCAGTTGAAGCGCTCGTCACTCTGAAACTCAAGCTCGAAGCCAGCCCCGATACCGAATGTGCCACTCGAGATCTCGGTTTGATCCTGAAACAGTGCCCGCATTCCACCCGCTTGGCGGTCGAGTTCGATGACCTTACCCGGAATCGGATTATCGAGTTCTCGTTTGATCACCCAAGCGGAAATCTCGCCGTCGCCCCCACCGAGTGGTCCGGTCCACGTCGCCCCAGCTTGGCCCTGCGTTACATCTTTCCGAGTACGACTGATGACGTTAAAGCGGTACGCCTGCCTATCCCCCGCATCGAGTAGTGCCTGAGAGAGAGAGCCAGGGTTTTTGGCATTGAGAACGACGCCATTGGCTACGAGCCTTAAACGGCCAGCACCAGCTGGCAGGGTCAGTGATGCGTTAACAACTGACCGCTTACCACCGGCATAGATGCTACCGTCATCGGTGATGGGATCTCTCCGAAACCCATCGTAACTGAGCCGTGAAAAGCCGACACGGTAACCGGCGTTCCCTGACTGACCTGAGAGGACACCCTGCAGGGTCAGTAGCCCGTGCGAACCAGATGTGCTCCGAAATGAAAGCCGTGCGGGCTCGCTAACCGGATCCAGGGAACGGAAGTGCAGCACACCTCCGGCGGCGTTGCCATAGAGTGCAGAGGAAGGTCCCCTCAACGCCTCAACCCGACCGAGGCCAGCAAGATCCAGATGATCGAGTGTAGCCTGACCATCAGGAAGCGTGGCCGGAATCCCATCTACTAGTATGCGCACCCCCCGCACCCCGAACTGTGCCCGTGAGCCGAACCCCCGAACCGAAAGGCGCTCGCCCATCGCTAGATTGAAGCGATTGTGAATCTGCACCCCAGGCATCGCTCGAAGTGCGTCCTCAAGGAAGGCGCCAGCAGTCCCACGGGTCAACTCAGGGCCGGTGATGATGGAAACGGAATGAGGAGTTCCTGTTCCTACCGTGCTTCTGAGAACTCTAACCAGCACTGGATCTATAGTGACTGTGGAATCCGGATCCTGTGCTCCTGCAGGAGCGGTGAGTACAAATATAGAAGCGACGATAATCGATAGAACACTAGGGGCTCGTGACACGGTGTGCCTGCCTCTTTTCCTGTGGTATCTGTGGTAGTAATGAGGGCTAAAGCGGTGCCTATAGCTGCCCATATGTTACTCTCTTGACGCTCTTTGTGAACCTATCGTGGGGTGCCCTCCCAACTCAACCAAAGCTAGCTTGCCGGAATGACTCTATCAGATTTTCCGGCAGACCCTGACCCTGAGGTGTTCGGCCAGCGTCGGGAGGTGGCTGCATCCCTATTGAACGGTGGTGTCATGTTACTGCCTTCTGCACCAAAGCTTTATCGGTCACGGGACACACAACACCGGTACCGTCCAGACAACGAGTTGTACTACTTGACCGGAGTCACTGAACCGGGTGCCCTGGCACTAATTCGTGGAGGCGAAAGTCCTCTTTTTGTCCTTTTTGTAACTCAGCGGGAACCGGGTGCCGAGCTTTGGACGGGACCAATCATGGGACCAGATAGCGCCAAAGAGCGGTTTGAGGCCGATGAGTGCTACGCCATGAGCGAGCTACATGATTTGCTCCCTGGCCTGCTAAAGGAAGGGGACTGGATCCATTACCGTTACCGTGCTCGGGTGAACGACGGGCTCGAGCTTTATGTGAAACAGGCTCTTGAGGATACCCGCTCAACAGGGGCTCGGAGCGGGTCTGGACCGAGAGGTGTAGTCGACCCTGGAAGGATTCTTGATGAGCTACGTTTGAAAAAAGAGGAATGCGAGATCAAGCGGCTCAGGATAGCGGCGCAGGTGAGCGTTGCAGGAAATCGTGCGGGTGCTGCCGTCATCTCTCCGGGGGTTGGCGAATGGACTGTTGAGGCCGCGGTTGAGCAAGCCTTTCGATGTTCTGGTGGGAGCATGCCCGCATTTCCAACGATCGTCGGGTCCGGAAGCAACGCCTGTGTTCTGCACTATATAGCAAACACTGCGATCATCGGTAAGGACGATCTGGTACTCGTGGATGCCGGGGCTGAAGTCGGATTCTACAACGGAGATGTGACCCGCACGTATCCAGCGAGTGGGCATTTTACGGCCGCCCAGAAAGACGTGTATGAGGTAGTTTTAGCGGCGCTCGAGACAGCGATTGAGAAGGTAGGGCCGGGTGAGACGATTGCTGCAGTGCACGATGCTGTGACCGGAGTAATCGTGCGTGGCTTAAGGGACCTGGGGGTTCTACGGGGATCGGTTGAGGAGTTGCTTGAGAACAAGGCATATCAACCTTACTACCCACACCAAACATCCCATTGGTTAGGTCTTGATGTCCACGATCCCGGGGACTATTCGAGTGGTGGAACTCCACGCCGGCTTGAGCCGGGTATGGTATTCACTATCGAGCCAGGTCTCTACTTTCGTCCTGTGATGACGAAGGATGCAGCTGAACACTTATCAGGAATAGCCGTAAGGATTGAGGATGACGTATTAGTTACTGAAGACGGCTGTGAGATCCTCACTCGCGGGCTGCCGACGAGCGTATCAGAGATCGAGGAATTGGTGGGGCCAGACAGATGAAGGAAGGGGATTCAGACCGCCAGGCCCTCTTGATGCAAAAACTTTCAGAGTCTGGACCGATGGTTGCAGTCGAACTTCGTCCTCCTAGGGCTAAGCTTGAGGGAGAGGATGGTATGGAAGCCTGGATTGATCTCCATCACTCGCTCAATCGTCTCACTTCTGAAGAACTTTTCGTATTCTTAACCGACAATGCAGTCGGAGAAGCAGAAGAAGAGAATCTCGCCCACGTTGCGGCAAACTTGGGTGATGAGGCGGATCTGCGTCGCATCGTTCCAATCCTTACTGCCAAACACTCTCTAGAGTACTGCCGCATGTTCGCATCACGTGCGGTCGCGGGGGGTTTCGATGCACTCACTGTCCTTGGTGGAGATCGGTCTGTGGGACCCGAGCGGTGCGTGCCACACGGCCGAGACTTGCGAGAGCTTATAAGGGTGGGTCTGCCGGAGCTTGTCCTTGGAGGTTGGGCAAACCCCCATCGAGACCCGGTGGAGCAGGTGGGCTTCATCGACGCACCTAACGCCCACGCTGACTTCGTTCTGACACAGATTGTTTCACATCATGCTTTAGCCCAGGTTGAGCGCTTCCTGAGAGTCATGGATGCAACTGGCCAGGGTGTGCCTACTGTCTTCGGAGTCTTTTTTTACCGTAGCGCCAATCCCTCAACGCTAAAGCAGCTGAACAACTTCTTCCCCGTTCCAGCGGAAGAACTGAGCCGCGATTTCCAGGCTGGGATTACAGCCGAGGAGATCTGCGCGCAATCAATTAGAGAAATCCGGCGCGTGGGTGCTGATAAGGTCTACGTAAGCAATCTGGGTAATAGAGGAGCAGGACGGCTTTTGCGACGGATCCTGGAACTCGTTTAGCGGTTGAGGCGTGCTGTCCTCAGATAATAGAAGAGCTAGGCGTTTGGACTAATTCCTGCTTCATGGAGGACTCTCAGTGCGACGTCGACCCGGCGACTGGGTGCACTGAGATGGAACCCCTGTACGAGTGGACGCACCGCCTTGATCATCTCTACTGCGATCCGCACACCCTGATCCATCGCCTCTTCATCGCCAGAAGCCTGAGCTTTGCGCATCCGATCCACGATCTCCTCGGGCACAGTAACCCCGGGCACTTCGTTTGCGAGAAATTCCGCGTTCCTCAGATTCAGGAACGGCCAAATCCCTGCGAGGACAGGGATCTTCCAAGCGTGAACCTGCTCGAGGAAGCTTTCCAAAGTTTCGGGATCAAAGATGGGCTGGGTCACCACGAAGCTTGCGCCGGCTTCCACTTTGTATCTGAACCGAGTGACTTCACGTTCCAGATCTAAGGCTCCAGGATTAGCCACCACTCCTTGGACAAACTTGGTAGGCTCCCCTATTGAGTTGCCTGCCGGGTCGACGCCTCGGTTAAGCCCTCTTACCACGTTTGTAAGCCCTATTGAGTCGATGTCGGATACTTCGGTCATATCTGGATATGGTCCCTGAACGGAGGGGTCACCGCTCACGACGAGCAGGTTCCGGATGCCAGCAGCGGCAGCTCCCAGAAGGTCAGAGATCATTCCGAGCATGTTGCGGTCACGACACGTGTAGTGCACCATCGCCTCGATCTCGACTTCTTGCTCGACGATCACTGCTGCAGAGAGCGCCCCCATCCGGCTTCGGGAGTGAGGGCCATCGACGATGGCCAGGGTATCAACACCTGCCACTTTGAGCCTACGAGCGGGGTCAACTATCGCATTTCTGTCCCAGCCACGTGGGGGTAAAACCTCGACGGACACAACGGGTTCTCCTTGAGAGAGTTTTCGACCCCATGCCGAGCAAGCTTCCAAGGGCACGGGGTCCAGAATTTCTAGCCTGTCTTGGGGTACGTCCGGAACCCTAACCGTGACTGTTCTAGGTTGAACTAACCTGACAGTGTCTCTTATGTGCTTGATGTGGTCAGGTGTCGTGCCGCAGCACCCTCCGACGAACCGAACCCCAGCATCGATCATACGTCTCGCGTACAGTGCCATGTACTTAGGAGTCGCCATGTAGATCTTTCGATCTCGCACCGTTCGCGGAAGGCCCGCGTTTGGTTGGGCAGAGAGCGGTAGTGACGTCGCGTCGGCCATATCCTCGATTGCGTCCAGCATCACCGCTGGGCCAACCGAGCAGTTGAGGCCGATCACATCCACCCCAATCTTCGTGAGTTCCTCAGCGATTTGTGAAGCTTTGTGACCGTATGCTGTTTTCGAGCCGTGCCCTACCGTCATTTGGGCGATAACTGGCAAGTTGCTCAGTTTACGGACCGCTGCGAATGCGCAGTCGATCTCACTCAGATCAGAGAAGGTTTCGAGAATGAAACCATCGACACCTCCAGCGAGGAGCCCCGTGACCTGGCGCTCAAAAAAGACAGTAGCCTCCGCGCGCTCAGTTGGACCCCACGGCTCAATACGGATTCCTAGAGGCCCGATTGCACCCACAACTGCTGCTTGTCCAGCAGCAGCATCCCGCGCCAGATGAGCCGCCGCCTCATTGATCTCTTCCGTCCGATCTCCGAGGCTGTGAGAGGACAGCTTGACTGGATTCGCACCGAACGTATTGGTTTCTAAGATTTCTGCTCCGGCAGCGACGTACTCTTCATGAATGCGTCGAACGATTTCGGGCTTACGGAGGCTGAGCTCGTCGAAGCAGATGTTCACGAACACGCCCCGAGTGTAGAGGACCGATCCCATTGCGCCATCGAAAACGTGGATGTGGCCGTCCTCTATCAGCGATCTCATCACAGCTCGTCCGGATCGTAACCCAGGTTCGGTGCCAGCCAACGCTCTGCTTCTTCGATCGACCAATCTTTACGTTGAGCGTAGTCCTCTACCTGGTCTCGCCCAATCCTACCAACACCGAAGTATTTAGCCGATGGATGCGCTAGGTACCAGCCGCTCACTGAAGCTGCGGGGGTCATTGCGTAGCTTTCAGTGAGCTGGACGCCGAGTGTGCATTCGGCGTCCAGTAGCTCAAAGATTGTCCCTTTCTCGGTATGATCAGGGCAGGCCGGATACCCTGGTGCGGGGCGAATGCCCGTGTATACCTCACGGATCAGCTCCACGTTGGTGAATGTTTCGTTCGGAGCATATCCCCAAAGTCGAGTGCGCACCCGTCCGTGCATCAACTCCGCGAGAGCCTCGGCAAGCCTATCCGCCACTGCCTTAGTCAGAATTGCTGTATAATCATCGTTAGCTTCCTCCAAGTCACGAACGACTTCGCTGACGCCCAACCCGGCGGTAACCACGAACGCACCAATCCAGTCGGCCTGGTTTGAGTCCGTTGTGGCTACGTAGTCGGCTAAGCAGAGACTAGGTCGTCCATCCTTCGCGAACTGCTGCCTCAGGCCGTGCATGACTGCACGTACCTCAGTGCGTGAGTCATCCGTATAGATCTCGACGTCGTCTCCGCGAGCATTGGCCTGGAAGAGGCCTACTGTGGCCTTGGCTTGGATCCTGCCCTCAGCTTCCATCTGATCCAGAAGGGCTTCAGCGTCAGCCAGGAGGCTTCTAGCCGGATCACCCATAGTGGGGTCATCCAGAATGTTGGGATACTTGCCATTCATTTCCCATGCTTGAAAGAAGGGGGTCCAATCGATGTAGGTGCGCAACTCACCGATGGGCACTTCAGTGACGTGCACTCCTGGTTCAGCTGGCTGACTCACCCGATAACCCTCGGGGGTGCTCCTGTCGGCTCTGCTGCGTGTTTCGGTGAGGGGGAGCAGACGAGTTCGTGAACCACGCTGGGAGAGTCGTTTACGGTCAGTCTGGTATTCAGTCCGAACCTTATCTAGGAACTCCCCTCTTCTCTCCTCATCCAGGAGTGTAGAGACAACTCCAACTGCGCGTGATGCATCAAGCACATGTACCGTCGGCCCATGATACTGGCCGTCGATCTTGAGTGCTGTATGGGCCCTTGAGGTTGTCGCTCCTCCAATGAGCAGAGGGGTTTCGAAGCCCGTGCGCTGCATCTCGCTAGCGATGTGAACCATGTGCTGCAGAGACGGCGTAATCAGACCCGAGAGCCCTATCACGTCAACTGACTCATTACGGGCGGTCTCCAGGATTCGCTCGGCGGGCACCATCACGCCGAGGTCGATCACGTTGAACCCGTTACACTGCAGGACGACTCCGACGATGTTCTTGCCAATGTCGTGCACATCACCCTTGACCGTTGCGAGGAGGATCTTGGGCGGGTGGGTATTTCCAGATTTCTCTTCTTCCAAGAACGGAACGAGGTAGGCGACTGCCTGCTTCATCACTCGAGCACTTTTCACCACTTGGGGAAGGAACATGCGTCCGCTTCCGAAGCGGTCCCCCACGACGTTCATGCCGTCCATCAGCGGTCCCTCGATGACGTTTAGGGCGCTGGAAAGTTTCTGTCTTGCGGCCTCAGCGTCTTCTTCGACGAACTGGTTAACCCCCTGCACTAGAGCGTGCACGAGCCGCTCCTCTACATCGAGCTCTCGCCAGGAAAGGTCCTCTGGTCGGCTGCGCTCTGAGGTTCCAATTCGTTCGCCAGCGATCTGGGTCAGCACGTCCGTGGCATCTGGCGTTCGCGCGAACAGTACGTCCTCCACCGGGACTAGGAGATCATCCTCGATCTCGTCATAAACCGGGAGTGCACCGGCATTGACAATTCCCATATCGAGGCCGGCATCAATCGCATGATAAAGGAATGCCGTGTGCATCGCTTCTCGTACCTCGGGGCTTCCACGGAATGAGAATGAAACGTTGCTGATGCCACCGCTCGTGAGTGCGTGTGGGCAGGTCTCCTTGATTTGTCGCACAGCTTCAATGAACCAGATAGCGTATTGTTCGTGCTCCTCAATCCCGGTCGCAACTGCGAAGACATTACAGTCGAAGATGATATCCTCAGGAGGAAAGCCCTCCTCGTTCACGAGAATCTTGTACGCCCTCTGACATACCTCGAGCCGTCGCTCTGGGGTGTCAGCTTGCCCCTCTTCATCGAATGCCATAACGACAGTGGCTGCCCCTAACCTACGTACATTCCTCGCGCGCTCTCTGAATGCTTCCTCACCGTCTTTGAGGGAGATAGAGTTCACAACGCCTTTACCTTGAAGGGTCTTGAGGCCAGCCTCGATAACGTCCCAATCGGAGGAATCTACCATGACGGGGATCCGTGCGATCTCGGGCTCCGATGCCATGAGGTTCAAGAAGTGTGGCATTGCCCATAGGGAGTCCAAGAGCCCTTCGTCCATGTTAACGTCGATCAGCTGAGCACCGCCTCGGACTTGGTCACGCGCCACTTCGAGGGCGGTTTCATAGTCATCTTCTTTGATGAGTTTAGCGAAGCGACGCGACCCTGTGACGTTGGTCCTCTCTCCCACATTAACAAATAGTGCTTCGGGTCCAATCGAGACCGGCTCTAGCCCGGAGAGGTTAGTCCTGCATGGCACATCTGGAAGTTTTCGTGGCTCTCGGCCTTTGACTTTCTCGGCGATTGCTCGAATGTGATCGGGCGTTGTACCGCAGCATCCACCGACGATGTTCAAGAAGCCCGCGTCAACAAAATCATCTGTTACTTTGGCCATGTGCTCTGGCGTCTCGTCATAACCACCAAACTCATTGGGAAGGCCTGCGTTGGGGTAGCAGCTAATTGGAAGTGGGCTGACGCCAGAGAGTTCTTCTATGTGAGGCCTTAGTTGATCGATCCCCAGAGCACAATTCAAGCCGATGCTGAAGAGCCCACTTGGTCGGCCGGGTCCAGGTTGCACGCCGTGTGCGACCGAGTTGTAGAACGCCTCCGGGGTCTGACCTGAGAGTGTGCGGCCGCTTTGGTCGGTAATGGTTCCGGAGACCATGACGGGTACATCCAAACCTGTCTCCGCAAGCACTATGGACAGCGCAAACAGGGCGGCTTTGGCATTCAGTGTATCGAAGGCAGTTTCGATGAGGAGGAGGTCGGAGCCCCCCTCTATGAGCCCGTGCGCTTGTTCGATATACGCTTCTACTAGTTCGTCGAACGTGATACTTCTTGCTCCTGGATCCCCGACGTCCGGGGAAAGCGAAGCAGTCCGATTGGTAGGCCCCAGTGCTCCGACGACCCACCTCGGACGGTCCGGGTCATCTCGCTCAGCATCCGTAACTGCAGCACATGCAAGGCGGGCTGCTTCACGGTTGAGTTCTCTCGCCTGTCCTTCGAGATCGTAGTCGGCGAGCGAAATTCGATTTGCGTTGAATGTGTTAGTCTCGATCAAATCCGCGCCGGCGGATAAGTACTCCCGGTGGATCTCTTTGATCAAAGCTGGTTGCGTTAATGAGAGTACATCGTTTGCACCAATTAGAGGTGAGGTGTGATCAGGAAAGCGGTCCCCCCGAAAGTCGTCTTCGGTAAGCGAGTGGCGCTGGATCATTGTTCCCATAGCCCCGTCGATCACTAAAATCCGTCTGTCGAGGTGTTCCCGCACGAGGTCAATACGTTCCTCCCTCGTGCGTTGCTCTGTTTCTGGTACTGACACAGTGGTTGCCTCGACTAAAGAAGCCCCTTCGCGATCAGGTGCGATGGGGCGTGGGCTTTTTAGCTCGTTCTCCGCCGCATCACACCAGGGATGCACCGTGCGGGCCGCAATACGCCTTAAATCGCCCGTCAAATTGTTCTAGAAAGCTAGCATCTCCATGTGGGGAGACAAGTTACGGCAAGATGGGTTATGTGAGAGTGCCTGTGCATACCTCTTTGACGGGCCCTCGCAATCCCACCTCGAGTTCAACGTTTACTTGAATCTCGAGAGAGCCACCTGTCGTCTCGACCATCACAACGCCGGGGTTGACCTGCCCACTCCAGACTGCGGCCACAGCAATCGCGCAGGCGCCTGTACCCGATGCGGTGGTAGGACCCACACCGCGCTCCCAGATAGCTGCTTCGAGCCGGCTAGCCGAGAGCGGGCGTGCTAACTGCACATTCGCACCGTTTGATAGACCAGAATGAGTCGCGAGGAACGGGCCGAGAGATTCCAATAACGTGTTGCTCACCTCGGGGACAAATACGACCAAGTGGGGATTGCCGACTGAGACTGGGATCACGTGAACGCGCGATCCACCCGGTCCAATGATTCGCCCGGATCCATCGAGCGAGGAAGGATCAAGGCCTACCGAATCAGCACCCACTTTTGCCCGCCCCATCTCCACTGAGATATCATAGGTCCGATCTTGCACACCGTGCACGGTGATGCCGACGAGATCGCCTCTTACGATGACTTCAAATGGAGCATCATCCACCCGGCCTTCTCGATGGAGATAAGTAGCTAGGATTCGTAGTCCGTTTCCGCTGCGCTCGAATTCGCTGCCGTCCGGATTGAACATGCGCAGTTGGGGCAAGCTTCCAGCAAGCTCTTGCAGGAGTACCACTATACCATCAGCGCCGACTCCCCGGTTCCGATTGCAGATCTCACGGACTGCATCAGGTGTTGCAACCCATCCGGATCCCTCCTCGAAGATGAGATAGTCATTTCCCAGACTATGAGCCTTATAGAATGCCCTGCTCAGCGTGGGGCGGGGTTCCCATCGAGTCATTTTGGCCTCAACCCCCCAGGCTGACTATCCAGCGGGTCTAAGATTCAGGAATTTCGTTAGGCTTTCTGTTCAGAAGACCCACTACGTTCTCACCCGTACTAACAGGATCACCGCGACCCCTAGGAACACGACGTTCGGCAGCCAAGCGGCCACGACCGGTGACAGCGCCCCAATCTCGCCAAATGCTGCGCTCACCTTGAGCATGAGGATGTAGAAAAGCACAGTTCCGAGAGAGATGCCTACCCCTAAGGCGGTTCCACCGCGCCTGCTGCTCGTTGCAAGCGGTGCTCCAAATAGAATCACTACGAGCGTTGCGAAGGGGATCGCGAGCTTCTGCTCACGTTTCACTAGTAACTCCTTAGCATTTCCCCCCGTTCTCTGGATGATCGTTGCTAGGTGATCAATCTCAGCATATGTCATCTCCTCCGGCTCACGGGGAGTTTTCAGGAACTCCTCGGGTTTCTCGGTTAGCTCAGCCATTTGCAGGCGATCGAACTCTATTGACTTCTCAGCTGAATCTGGTGTCAGAGTTCGGAAAAATCCGTGGCGTAAGGTCCAACCGTCGCGCGGATTCCACATAGCTGCATCAGCGATTACATGCAACCCCGATACACTAGCGGTCGGGGGCCGCTCGATGATGATATTTGACATGCTACCATCCCCGGCGGTCAGTCGGTCCACCTGCCAGATGAGTCCATTCTCTGATTGGTAGACGAAATCACTTCGCCACGAGCGCATCGGGTCTTCATCACGCAGAATCTGCGCTGCAATCCGGTTGCCCTTGGGTACGATCTCGGTCAAACCCAGAGCTACCACAGTGAGCATCACACCTAAGACTACGAGTGGCAAGACGATCCTGTGGAAGGATATGCCTCCGGCTTTGGCCGCCACGAGTTCTCGGTGTCTGGTCATGTTGTGCACCGTGAAAACAGCTGCGATGAGGCCAGCAATTGGAAAGGACCACTGGATAAACTGGGGGAGTTGATAGAAGTAGGCCACGGCGATATCCGTGAGAGCAATTCCTCGATCGAGATAGTCATCCAGATTTTCAGTAAGGTCTCCGAGGATCAGTAATGGAGGAGCGGCGAAGATGAACAACAAGAAGCTGCGCAGGAACGTCCAAGCCACCAAGCGGTCTAGAATTCGCATTATGCAGAGGCTCCTTCAGGATCCTGATGGCGGCTTCTGCCGATACGAGCGAGCCTAAGAATGGCCTTGCCTCTAACAGCGGAGCCCTTATGTCCCATGCGGCTGACCAGGACGATCCCGATAGAAAGGAAGACAAGATTGGCTAGCCACATCGTGATAGCTGGGTCGGCGAAGCGCCGATCAGCCAGGGTCTCACCTCCGATCAGGCCCAGCCAATAAATCGCAAAGATCGCACTTGAGGTCGCTGCAACCATACCTACCCCTCCGGTACGGAAACGTAAAGCAAGTGGAGGCCCGAGGATCGTAAACACCAAGCATGCGAACGCGATTGCTAGTTTCTTGTGGATTTCGACCTTGTAGCGGTTTGCGGAAGCTCGAAGAGTTGCTCCCCGCGAGGCTCGGGTACGACTCGAGATGACGACTGACTGCGTGATTGGATCTCGGGCGAGGAGAGAGGTCCCGTCGCTGAAGGCTCCGTTTCGGTTACGTGACTGGTACAATAGCATCGTCCCAACCAGAGCAGTGTCCTCGTCGACGGGGCGTCCTAATGCCAGACGTAGTGCTTGGAGAGCTTTTTCTCGACTGTCGATTCTGACGGAATCGAGTTCGGCTTCTCTTGAGGACACATTTTCGCTGAGAAGGGCGAAGCCCATCTCACGATCCGAGCGGTCTGTTCCGCCAAAGCGTCGCTCAAGCTCGTTCCCGACATTACGGAGTGGGATTATTTGTTTGTCAAAGTACACCCGCTGGAAGCCACCTATGCGGTCAGTTTGGACCTCGTGCACTACTCCATCAAAAAGCGTGAGATATAAATCGGTCTTCTCGTCGTTGAAGGCCATCTCACCACTGGCTGCATACGTTGTGCGCTTTCGGGTTGGGCTGTTCGAGTCGAAGATTGTCACTTCTTCCAGCTTGTTGGCCACCCGATCGATCCGATCAGCAGTCATGAAGTAGACGTCCAAGCCAGATTCGGTTCTGATTTCGTTGACGATCTGTTCGCGTAGTTCGAGAGTCGGACTCTTGCGACCGATGTCTACCAGGAGGTTCTTTAGCCGATGGTTAGACTCAGGAAGGACCTGGTCGTTGAAGTAGAGCATCACCACTGTAACAACTGCTCCCATCCCGAGCAGGGGTACAAGAACACGGGTGGGGCGGATACCAGCCGCAGACATAGCTGTGATCTCATTCGATGATTCCAACTCGGTGAACGAGTACAGAACCGCTACCAGCACTGACATGGGGAGGGACAACGCGATCGTATGAGGTAAGGAGAGTACCAAAAACTCAACAACAACCGTCCACGGAAGCCCTTTGCCGATCAGACCTTCGATCCTCTGCGCGATTGCGTTCAGGAAGATTAGCCCAGTAATCGTCGCCAAGGCGAACAGAAAGGGCCCGATATGGATCTTTATCAGGTACCTGGTGAGGACTCTCAAGCGCATCGCTACTCCACACGCACCATGTTCGAGTAAGGCTACCCAGCCGGAAGCTAGGTATTCCGTCCGGCTACGTTCAGGGCACGCCCTTCATTACCGGTCGCCACCCTCTACACTCCGGACCGTCGGTCTGTTCGGTTACTGATCCCACTCGTGCGAAGAAGAATCACCGTCACCGCGCTGCTGACCCTTGTGCCTGTTCTCGGGGGTGCGGCTAGTACGCGACTATCTGAGCTTCCCTTATCGGCGATTTTGGTCGGAGACACGATACTAAAATCTGACCTCTCAGTTTTCCGCACGTCGTTCTTGTCCGGACTCATTGCTGCCCAGAAAGGACCTCACTTGCGTCTTGGTCTCCAGGAAATACGTGTCGGTGATGCAGTTTTCAGAATACCCAATATTCCACTCTCACTAGGGTTCACGGCCAAGAGTCAGGATGTTGTCAGTCTCGAACCCTTGTTTCCGTTGATCTTGAGGCGGCGGGTAGGTGGCTTCGAAGAACTTCGAGCGGTGCCCGACTCATCTCTGCCTTCTGCACGCACAGCTTTGCATGGCACTGAGAGTCAGGAGGTCACTCCCAGGTTTCAGACTGAATACGCCGATCTCGCGTTTAATGTCACAAACCGCATGGAGCTTGGAGGGAACTGGACTCGCTTCCAGCCGTGCGACGAGCAGTTCAAGGTCAGCTGCAACGCGAACTTAGTCCCCCAACTGAATCCTGATATCCGATTTGGGGTTCAGCTGGATGGTACGATTCTCGACCGGATTCGAGTCGATGTGGATTTCGACCAAGCTCGCGAGTTCGATGCTGCCAATCGCATCAACATCTCCTACGAGGGAACGGAAGGAGACATCCTTCAGCGGCTGGATGTGGGGGATGTGACGTTTGGACTTCCAGCGTCACGATTCCTTACGGAGGGGATTCCCGCCGGTAATTTTGGGTTCCAGGCTGATGGCCAGTTGGGTGGGTTGGATTTCCAGGCCGTATGGGCTCAACAGAGGGGAGACCTGAATTCCCGAGTTTTTCAGTTGACGGGGTTGGGTGACCAACGAGCCTACGTACAAGAGGACACACTCGTTCTGGACGATGCTGACTATGTGAGAGGGCAGTTTTTCTTTCTGGTGGACCCTCAAGAGATCGAGGACTATCCATACGTTGACGCACTTGCACTCGACCTTTCATCCGTGTCACCAGGTACGACCCCAGGTATAGAGCCCGTGCAACTCTACCGCTTCGAGGATGAACCGGCTTTTCAACAGCAGGTAGAGGGCTTCATTCAGGCGGACGCGGTTGCGGAAAAGGACGGAGAGAGGGTCGTGGAGTCTGGATGGTTCCGTTACCTACAACCGGGGTTGGATTACTTTGTCCACCCGAGTGGACTTTGGATTGCGCTCCGCTCTTCACTTAGACGAGACGAGATGCTCGCGGTGACTTATGTAACCGCACTCGGAGACACGGTGGGGGATTATAATCCGGAGCGGCTTCACAATGTGGGGGGGCGACCGACACTCAAGCTCCTAAAGGCATCTGGAGCGAATCACCAGCCAGGTCGGCCGACATGGGACCTGGAAATGCACCAGGTTTACCGGGTTTCGGGCTCCCCCGATGTCGAGCGTTCCTCAGTTGCCCTCACTGTTTCTTTAGGTGAGCTATCAGCGGGACGCACATTCAAGAGAGCACCGACTGGGGAGGACATAACCTTTCTGCGGCTGTTTGGTTTGGATGAAGAAGCTCCAACGGACGTACTGGACCCGTCTTTTGTCTATTCACAGGGAGCTGAGTTTTTTCAGGACCAGCCACCGGTGCAGGGAACATTCGTTGTCTTCCCGACGCTTCGGCCGTTTGCTCAGCCACCGCCGCTACCATCTCTGGGTCTATCGGCGGTTGAAACCAATCAGATTCTGGCTGACGATGCGAACGAGAGGATCTACACCGAGGAGGATCCTTTCGAGCGGGACAACGCCGGGCGCTTTCGCTTAACGCTCGGCTACCGTCTTAGAAGCCAAGGCCTGATTTCATCCTTCTCGTTGGGTGCATTCGGCATTCGCGATGGAAGCGAGCGCATCTTTCTCGGTGATCGATTGCTCACCCAGGGCGTCGACTACGAAATCGACTATGATGTCGGACAGGTTCGTCTATTGGAGGCAGAACAACTCTTCTCGGCCAGCCCTGAAGCTTCGGTTCGCGCCACTTGGGAGCAGCGTTCTCTATTCCAGGTTTCTCCAACCCAGGTTTTTGGTATCCGGACACACGCGGATCTGGGAGGGCAGGGAGGAGTCGACCTGCTTGGCCTCTACCGTTCGGAAAAGAACTTCGTTAATCGCCCGGTCCTTGGCACCGAACCTAGGGCAGCGTTTCTCGGAGGTGTGAGTGGGTCTTACGCTCGCGAAGCACGTTGGTTGGACGTGCTGCTTGACGCGTTGCCCGGGCTTCATTTCGAGCAGGATTCGAGAGTGGCGCTGAATGGAGAGTTCGCGGTATCACTCCCAAATCCTAATACTGAGGACCGTGCCTTTCTGGACGATTTCGACACAGGTACGGGAATCCCGGTTTCCCTGCTTGCTACGAATTGGTCACTAGGGAGTGCTCCCACCTCCCGTTCCCGTGCTGAGGCGGTGTTACCGCCTTCACTTAACGCTTCCAACGCGACTCCTCTCGTTTGGCAGCACTCTTGGATTCTAGAGACATCTGGAGGTGACAGTGTCGGTGTACATGAGGGTTTTTTCCCTCGCCGCGACATTGATCAAAAGATCCGGTTGGCAGGCTCTGAGGTGCGTGAGCCGGGGATGATCGTTTCGTTCGGTAGCGGCCCGATGAGCGGACCTTCGTGGCGGTCGATGACGACGTCTCTTTCCACCAACGGACTCGATCTGACCAAGACAGAATTTGTAGAGTTCTACGCATCAATAGCGGAACCGCTTACCCTCGTGATCGATCTTGGGACGATGAGTGAGGACGCCTTCTTCGTCGATATGCTGGGGAACAGTTCCGGGACCCGTGGGAGAGACGGAGAGCCCTGGGGACTTGGACTGCTTGATCAGGAAGCGGATCCCAGAAAGGGTGAGATCTGGAATGACGCGCTCGACGGGGGCGGGGTTTGGGGAGAGACGTGTGAGGGAGAACGGGGACGCATCTACCGAATTGGTGACGTTAATGCGATCTGCACGAGATCCAACGGACACCAGGACACCGAAGACTTAGATCAAGACGGGAATCTAGACGTGCAAGAGCGGCATTTGCGCTATGTTGTGCGCCTTGACGGAACCTCTCCTTATCTAGCTCGTACGAAGACCGAGACAGGGACGGACTTCCAGTTGTACCGCATCCCAATCCGGGGCCCGGGCACGGGGGAGGTAGGTGGGGCTTTTAGCGAAGCAGATCTTCGCTCAGTGAGGCACCTACGCATCACGTTCTCTGGTTCTCGCACCCAGCGTCTCCGGTTTGCGCGTATGCGTCTGGTGGGATCACGATGGATCAAACGTGCGGGTGAGGGCGTCTTATCAGGTATCGCGGGAGACACATTTGCTGGCTTCGGTAGGACTGAAGTGGCAACTGTGTCGCGCGTGACCGAGGGTGACATATACAGCTCGCCACCCGGTGTCTTGGAGGAGCTTGTCGACCCGAGGTCGGCTTTTTCTGGGCAGGGAATTGAATTCAATGAAAAGTCCCTAGGGATCCGGTTTGAGGACATTCCATCGGGCGCGCGAGCCGAAGTTTACCAACGCTTTGCTCAGCGGCCGCGGAACTTCCTTGCGTATCGCCAGGCGCGGCTCTGGGTCGTACCTCGCCGGGGTGATTTCGCGGTGGACAAGCCACACTTCTTCTTCTTCAAAGTCGGTAACGACGGGGAAAACTTCTATCTGTTCCGGACGCCCCTTCGTCCGCCTCAGTCTTCTGTGGGGGTGGCGCCTTCAGACTGGCTTCCCGAGGTGGTAATCGACTTCAATGAGTGGTTCGAGCTGCGCCGTCGTGCCGAAGTAACTTTGCTTGCCGTGCCACGTGACCCAGGCGCTCCACCTGTGACCATCTGGTCGACTGACTCCACATACGCGGTTGTGCTCAAGAACCGCGGTCGAGCGCCTAACCTAGCTTCGGTGAGGGAAATATCGATCGGTGTATGGAACGAAGGGTTCATTCCTATCTCTGGTGAGATTTGGGTCGATGAACTTCGCTTGGGTCGTGCGGTACGTGACGGTGGGCTCGCAAGCTCGGTGGAGTTAGAGGTTGAGGGTGGTGATGTCTTCTCGACACGTGTGAATCTCACGACTCGTGGTGCTTTCTTTCGACAGTTAAGGGACAACCCTACCTACCTGACGGACCGGGTCGTGACCGTCAATTCCTCAATGGCACTGGACGGTTGGATGCCAGAGAACTGGGGTATCGAGTTTCCGGTGACGTTCGACTTTGACCACTCTAGTCAAGCACCACGGTTCCTGCAGAATTCTGATTTACGGGCTGACAAACTCCAAGATCTCCGAGGTACCAACAACCGGAAGGGCCGCGTAGGAATATCCTTCAGGAAGCGGACGAAATCGGCTAATCCGATTGTGGGCTTACTAATAGACGGGCTCGACGCGCGGCTCGCGTATTCGATGACGTCCGGTTCTTCTGTGACAACCGAGTATGACTCCGACGGAGTGGATGCTGGGTTGTCCTGGGTTCGTGAGCCTCAGGCGAGAGAGATTCCGATCGTACCAGGATTTGCAGAGGGTATTGTCAGGACTCTCTTACCAGGGTTTCTCGAGGAGAAGCTGCTGAGTTCAAGATTGCGCTGGAATCCGGAGCGGGTATCTGTTGGGACGAGCTACACACACGTCGACAGCGAGATGTTCCGCTTCCAGGGGATTGTAGAGCATCCCGATGACTCGTTGGCTATCGTAACGAGCGCACCTCGTGAGGCGCTACAAACTGCGGTAGACATGCGTTTCAGGCCTTTGGAGTCTTTCATGGCGAACCTGACCTGGATGGCTACCCGTGATGTGCTTTCCGCAGACCAGGCGGTCTCTGACCCCCGTGTTCAGGAGCTTCTTAAGGCTGAGCGCACTCAAGCTGCAGGTCTCGACTTTGGGTGGGAAACGAACCGTTTCCTCCAAACACGGGTCTCGTTTACACCTCGTATTTTCAGTTGGCTAAGAAATGAAGTCGATTGGACGACCGTATACCGCTCGGATCGCAATGCGAGCTTTCTGACTCAGGAAGTTGTGGGGATGGACACGACTCTGGCACTTGCACGGAATGCCAGTGGTCGGCGGGATTGGCGGGCCGATTTTGGATTGATCCCAAGGGATCTCGCGGTCTCTTGGCTCGGAGAGGCCTCGGAGGGCGAAAGCTCGGAGGTCAGCCAGCTTCGGTCGATTATCAGCGCGGTGCGCCCGCTCACTCTCACGTACGAGGACGGAATCATTTCTCGTTTCAACCGTGAGCCGATTAACCCTGGGCTCGGATACCAATTCGGTTTCGGTGAAACCGATGATTTTCGTTTGATTAGCGGAGATACTGCGGCCACGCTGACAGATCGCTCAGCATGGACCATGGGATCCGGAGTGACGATTCCAGGTGGGTTCGGCCTCGAGGCTGCATACAGCCTTGTTGAAGGAGTCACACTCGACACCCGTAGCGATCGCACAACTACCCAGAAGGTATGGCCAAACCTGAGAGCACAGCTTCCGCCACTGTCCCTTCCCGCTGTGACTGGAATCCGGACAATCAACTTTTCCTCGGGAGTGGTTCGTACGGAGCGTGAGACCGTATTCGGTGGGAGAGGGCTCCAGCGGAGATTCGACGAGGACCTACAGGTCCCCATCAACGTTTCGATAGCGTGGCGGGGGACTCTGGTGACGAGCTATCAAGGTTCATTCCGTAATGGACACGGCAGTGATCCAACGGGAGACACCGAGCGGGGTCAACACACGCACCGGATCAGCTTGAGCTCTAGGTTTTTGCCGCCGTTTGGACTAGCGAGGCGTCTCGAGCAACCGGTGAACTTCTCTTTTCTAGCCAATCACACGTCTGAAAGAGACTGTCGCACGACTGCGGCGAAGAAAGAATGTGTGCCGTTCTTGGATCTGATCCGACGTAGTGTGAATATGTCCTTGGACACCAACATCAGAGGATTCGAGTTCGGGGTTCAAATCAGCTACGACGACCGTCACTCGTTTGTTGGTCAACGTACCGGTTCCACTCAGCTCCGGGTTATGCTGTTCGGCCAGCTACAGTTTTCCGCAGGAGCTATTCCTTTCCGTTAGTAAGCATCGAACGCAATTTCCGAATCCATCTTGTATACGGATCTATTAACGACGGGCCTGATTTTGTTCCTAGCTGGGTTGGGCGCGGGTACCGTCAACTCGATCGCGGGTGGGGGCTCTTTGTTCACCCTGACCTTGCTGATATTTTTGGGTCTTCCACCGTTGGCCTCTGGCTAGGTTTTGGGTGCTACCCTGGGGGTAAGCCTACAAATCCTCAAAGGTCATGCTTGGGTCCGCCGTGTCCTCACCTTCATAATCCTAGCCTGTGCGGTTCGTCGGATAGTGATGGGTTGAGGAACAACTGAGTAACATCAGAATTTGAAGCCACCAGTCACGCTCAGTAAAGCGATATGAGAAAAGGGACCTGCCACAACTCAAGATCAGAAGGTTGAAATAGGGGGCGTAGTGAGACGCCCAGGTATTTCTAGTAGCGGTAGTAGTCAGGCTTATACGGCCCTTCCTTGGGCACGCTGATGTATTCTGACTGTTCATTGGTGAGTTCGGTTAGTTTGGCTCCAAGTTTATCCAGATGGAGTCTGGCGACTTTCTCATCGAGGTGTTTTGGGAGCACATAAACGCGCTTCTCGTACTTGTCAGGATTGCGAGCAAGTTCGATCTGAGCGATGACCTGGTTCGTGAAGGATGCTGACATCACGAAGCTCGGGTGTCCTGTCGCGTTCCCTAGATTCATAAGCCGTCCTTCCGAAAGGATCAGAACGGAGTGACCATCCGGGAAAGTCCATTCGTGATACTGTGGTTTTATCTCGCTCTTGACGATCCCTGGTACATCTGCTAACCCAGCCATGTCGATCTCGTTATCGAAGTGGCCGATATTCGCTACGATGGCCTTATCCTTCATGCAGGCCATGTCTGCAGCCGTTATGATGTCGCGGTTCCCGGTTGTAGTCACGAATACGTCAGCGGTCTCCAAGACATCTTCAAGCCTCAGGACAGAGTACCCTTCCATTAACGCTTGAAGTGCGCAGATGGGGTCGATTTCAGTTACGACCACTCGGGCGCCTTGGCTCTTGAGTGCCTGTGCGCAGCCCTTGCCCACATCGCCGTACCCGAGGATCACTGCGATTTTGCCAGAGAGCATGACATCAGTCGCTCGGTTCAACCCGTCGACCACTGAGTGCCGGCACCCATAAAGATTATCAAACTTCGACTTTGTGACTGAGTCGTTGACGTTGATTGCGGCGAAGAGGAGAGTCCCGGCTTCTTCCATCTCATAGAGTCTCTTGACACCGGTTGTAGTCTCCTCGGACACGCCGCGGATAGACGATGAGATACGTGCCCACTTTCCCGGGTCGTCGGTGAGCGTGCGACGGATCAACTCCAAGATCACTCCCCACTCTTCGGGCTCGTTTCTTGGGTTGAAATCTGGAACTCCCTCCGGTGCAGCGAACTCGACGCCTTTGTGAATGAGCAGCGTCGCATCTCCTCCATCGTCAACGAGGAGGTCAGGTCCTGATTCGTCTGGCCACGTGATCATTTGGTTCGCACACCACCAGTACTCCTCTAGTGTCTCACCCTTCCAAGCGAAGACGGAAGCGCCGCTAGGCACTTCCGGTGTTCCCTCCCTTCCAACCACGACTGCGGCAGCAGCGTGGTCCTGTGTGGAGAAAATGTTGCACGAAGCCCAACGGACATCAGCTCCAAGATCCATGAGCGTTTCGATCAAGACGGCCGTTTGAACAGTCATATGGAGTGAGCCGGCTACCTTGAGCCCTAGGAGCGGCTGTTCTGGTCCGTACTCAGCACGCGCCGCCATTAACCCCGGCATTTCATGCTCGGCGAGACGTATTTCGTTGCGCCCCCACTCGGAGAGTGAGAGGTCTTTCACTTTGTATTCTGGCTGGACTGCTGTCCCTTGCTCTTTCGGCATTACTATGGTGTCGCTCATGGGTTTCTTTGGTCGACAGGTGAACGTCGAACTCGAAGCTTAGTGACGGATTCACACCGACTGATGGGGTCGGAATCACTAACTAATGCAAACACTCATAGTGTTATGGAATCTCGTCAATCCTTGGCGGCTTGAGGGTCCTCCATTACGTTCGGCCGTTGTTGCGCACTCTTGCCCATCTTTCGACCGGAGGAAAGGGAGTGGCCCGCGACCACGCCCACGCGCCGCAAGACGATATCGTCTACCCCACCACGATCCCATTCGTTCTCGTTCATCTTGCTTGCTTTGGAGCTATATGGACTGGAGTGACCGTGCAGGCTTTGTGGGTTGCGGTGACCCTCTACTTTGTTCGCATGTGGGCCATCACAGCAGGATACCACCGGTACTTCAGTCACCGGTCCTACAAGACCAACCGAGTAATGCAGTTCTTTATTGCGTTCTTAGGTCAAACATCTGCTCAACGTGGCGCAATCTGGTGGGCAGCAGTCCATCGGCACCACCACCTGCACTCAGACACCCCAGAAGATGTTCACTCTCCCGGTCTCTTCGGCTTCTGGTACTCGCACTTCGGTTGGATTTTCAACCCGAAAAATTCGAAGCCCAATGCTGAAACTGTCCGAGATCTCACGCAATACCGCGAGCTTGTAATCCTCAACAAGACGAATTATGCACCCGCGTTCCTGCTCGGCTTCGTCGTGTGGTTGTGGGGTGGCTGGCCCATGCTTGTAGTCGGCTTCTTCTGGAGTACTGTTGCTGTCTACCACGGTACGTTTGCTATCAACTCCCTGGCTCATGTGTGGGGTTCACAGCGTTATCTGACTGGAGACGACTCGCGTAACAACTTCTTCCTGGCGCTTATTACACTCGGGGAAGGTTGGCACAATAACCATCACCACTACCAGAGTTCGACCCGTCAAGGTTTCCGTTGGTGGGAGATCGACATCTCCTACTATATCCTGAAAGTCATGTCCTGGTTTGGTTTGGTTTGGGGTCTTAGAACGCCTCCCGACGAGGTAGTCCGGGGGTTGAACCCCATCGGACGGAAGGTGCTGGATAAGGTCGCCACGGAGTTGGCTAGCTCGTTCAGTGTTGAGGTCATCTCATCTCGGGTCAGGGAATCATGGGCTGAGTCCCAAACGCTGGAAGATCTCGCTGACCGAGCAAAGCGCACCAGAGACCAGCTCGAAACACGAATCGCCGAGATGTCACTTCCCCATCTGCCAACCATCCCCGAATTGCGTGATAAGGCGGAGGAGATGTTCCAAGAAACCCCATCAGTGGACGAGATCGTCAAGCGAGCGCACCAGTTGCTTGCCTGCATGGTTGCGGCCCACATATGTGACGTGGTTCTCGCGGGCGCTTAGCTAGATGGATGATTGGTCCTCATTTCCACCCATTTGCCTCATAGGGAATAGACGCACATGGATTGGTTAGAAGCCTTAAATCGCCTTCTGCAGCCACTCATAGACTTCGCCAACGAGTGGATCATCAACATCGGTCCGAGGATCGGCGGCGAGCAGGTCGCGGTTATGGTGATCCTTCTTCTTGGCACGGGTGTGTACCTCACAATCCGGACCGGGTTTGTTCAGGTTACCCGCCTAGGACATGGCTTTGGCGTCACGAGTGGAAGATACGACGACCCAGACGACCCAGGAGACGTATCACACTTCCAGGCATTGACCACCGCTCTATCAGCTACGGTGGGGATCGGAAATATCGCTGGTGTAGCGATGGCTATTCACTTTGGCGGCCCCGGAGCGCTCTTCTGGATGTGGGTGACCGCCTTCTTGGGCATGGCGACAAAGTACTCGGAGGTTACGCTGGCTCAGAGGTATCGGATTGAGGATGAGCGTGGGACGGTCGCAGGTGGACCGATGTACTACATCGAGAAGGGGCTGGGGCCTAAGTGGAAGCCGATGGCCGTTTTCTTCGCCCTCATGCTTGCCTTTACCGCGTTCCTTACCGGAAATGCAGTGCAGGCGAACACCGTTGCCGATCAGTTGGGCACGGCTTTTGGGGTTCCTCTATGGGTTACCGGAGCGATCACCGCAGGGGTTGTCGCTGCTGTGATCCTTGGTGGGATCAAGCGTATTGGGCGGGTGACTGCAGTGCTTATACCAATCATGGCGGCTATCTACCTCGCTGGTGCCCTGCTTATCATCCTGATGAATATCGGTGAAGTACCGGGAGCGTTTAGAACGATCTTCACTGAAGCGTTTAATCCACAGGCAGGTATCGCTGGCGTGGGCGCGGGTGTCTTCATCGTTACCCTGATGTGGGGTGTGCGTCGAGGTCTTTTCTCGAACGAGGCTGGCCAGGGCTCTGCACCTATCGCGCATGCTGCTGCGAAAACGGAGGAGCCGGTATCTGAGGGTGTGGTTGCGCTGCTCGAGCCGTTCATCGATACCATCGTGATCTGCTCCTTCACTGGTCTTGTCATTATTCTGATGGGAACCTATTCGGAACGCTTCCCAACGGAGATCACCCTCGCTGGAGGGGACATCACATATACGGCTCAGATCGAGGAAAATAGATACGAGGGCGTCGGGACACCTGAGGCGATTGTGATATTTGATGGTGCACATGTGGAGAACGGAGTGGGTGCTCCGCTCGTTTCGTGGCATGAAGCGCCTGTAAACAGACTATATGTTGATGAAGACCAGATACAGTCGTTCACGGGAACGGTTTTCCCTGCGCTAGGAACAGCGGTTAGCGCTTCAGGAGAAACTCTTTCTTCGCTGTATGGTGATGCCGTGGAGAACGCTGCGCCCCTAACAGCTGCAGCCTTCCGTAAAGGCCTAGCTCCTCTCGGGGATTGGGGTCATCTCATCGTCGTGTTTGGCGTGCTGCTTTTTGGGATCTCGACCGCGATTTCATGGAGTTACTACGGAGATCGATGTGCCCACTATCTTTTCGGGCAACGTGCACTCTTACCCTATAAAGTGTTTTACCTGGCAGCTCACTTCCTGGGGGCTGTGCTTCCACTCGCAGTTGTGTGGGCGTTAGGTGACGTCCTGCTCGCTATCGTTATCTGGCCGAACCTGATTGCCCTGATTCTCCTCGCCCCAACCGTTGTCGAAGAGACTAGGAGCTACTTCGAGAGAAAACCGTGGGTGGCGGTTGCAGCCAAGAGAGCTGGAGGAGGGTAACACTCGAACAGCGCGCCTGTGGAAGCGAACCTGCTTATTCTGATACTAACGGAGCTAAGGAGTCATACTACATGGCCTACCCATTCGAACTTCCGGAGCTCGGATACAATCACGACGCGCTCGAGCCCCATATCGATGCCCGAACGATGGAGATCCATCACGGTAAACATCACGCGGGGTATACAAACAATCTGAATGCTGCATTGGCAAGCCATTCCGACCTTCACGCGCATAGCGTGGAGGATTTACTTGCTGACATCGATGCACTCCCAGAGTCGATTAGAGGCGCTGTGAGAAATAATGCGGGTGGCTACGCTAACCATGCTCTCTTCTGGTCCATCATGACACCGGGTGGGGCAGGGAACCCTTCGGGAGATCTTTCGGCAGCGATCGATGCCGCTTTTGGATCGTTAGATGACTTTAAATCGAAGTTCCAGGCGACTGCAGGGGGGCAGTTTGGGTCCGGGTGGGGGTGGTTAAGTGTCGACGGTCACGGTTCAGTTCGTTGTTTCTCAACGGCCAATCAGGATAGCCCGTTGATGAGGGGGATGACGCCCATCCTCGGCGTAGATGTTTGGGAGCATGCATACTACCTGAATTACCAGAACCGTCGCCCTGACTACCTCTCTGCTTGGTGGAATGTTGTCAACTGGGATGTTGTAGCTCAGCTATACGCATCGACACAGGGCTGAATCAAGCTTCAGTGGGAGAGCGCCGGTTAATAGGTCGAGGAATAGGCTTGTCCCAGCGAAAACATATGTTTACATATGGAGTGCCATGACAAGAACGGCGGTGACAGAGTGTATTGCTAAAGGGGTAACTCTTAGCCCTGTCTTTCTGATTCTGTTAGCAGGCTGTATCGCTCCGGCCTCCGGGCAGAGTTTGAGAGGTTCGAGCAAGTCGCTGGACCTTCAGAATCGGGTCGCGCAGCAGCATGACTTCACCTACATAGACACGCCTGAGCGTATTGGTTACTTCGCTTCACGTGGATGGCTCGTCCGAGTGCGTGAGAACCGTGACTTTCAGTTGCATGCGGTTTCATTTCCGTTCGCTCGGCCAGAAGTCGCACTCTTCATTGAGCGCCTGTCTCGTCAGTACCTGGCGGCTTGCGGTGAACAGTTGGTTATCACGAGCCTGACACGCCCGACGGCACGGCAACCGCGTAACGCCTCGGATCGCTCGGTCCACCCGACCGGTATGGCTGTGGATCTCCGGTACAGCGGAAACCGAAACTGTCGAGCATGGCTCGAGAGGGTCCTGGAGGACCTGGAGCAGGCGCGTGTCCTAGAGGCCACGAGGGAGCGCTATCCTCCACATTACCATGTAGCGATTTTCCCAAATCAGTATGCTGGCTACGTAGAGGTACTAGAGGGACGAACAACTTCCAGAACCGCAGAGATCTCCTATACAGTTAGATCTGGAGACTCTTTGTGGACAATTGCCCGAAGGCATCGAACCACGGTAAATGAGATCAGGCAGGCAAACGGACTTCGTGGGAGCACGATCTACGCCGGCCAGATTCTGGAACTGCCTGGGAGCCATTGAGCACGGATTGTAGTAAGGCCCCTAATCTCAAATCAGGCGAGGGATTCCGGTCAATCGATCCTGAGGAGATCTCTGGTAGAGAACGTTACCAGCTTCTAACGTCGCTGGTTGTTCCGCGTCCAATCGGATGGATCTCAACATGGGGTTCCGGTGACACCCCGAACTTGGCCCCGTTTAGCTATTTTTCCGCTCTCTCTCACGCACCGATTCTTGTCGGTGTTTCAATCGGGCACCGGTCGAATGGCCCGAAAGATACCCTGATCAACATCAGAAATCGTCTCGCCTTCTGCGCTAATGTTGTCACGGCCTCTCAGCTCGAAGCGATGAACCTGACTTCCGCGGAGGTGGATGCCGCGGTTGACGAATTTGGCCTCGCTGGGCTAAAGGCCGAATCATCCAGCCGTGTCGATGCGCCATATGTCGGTGGATGCCCAGCTGTGCTCGAATGTCTGCTCGAAAAGGAGGTAGTCTTGGGTTCTGCCCCTAACACGCTTGTGATCGGGAGGGTGGTCGGCGTCAGGCTTGATGCTTCACTTCCTCTTATGAAAGGAACATCAGAGGTCGATCCTGAGGCATTGCTACCAGTTGGGCGGCTCTCTGGGGTGGGGTATGCGATGCCTGGAGATGTCCGCAAGATCGCCCGGCCTGGGTGACATACAAAATAAAGCGTAGCAGCACCCGCTGGACTTAATGCTGGCGACTATATGAGCGTGTATGACACATTCACTGGATTCAGAGGTATGGACTCTTCACTTTGCGGGTCAGCTTGGACGCCGAGCGTGATAAATCCGAACATATAGTCTGTTTAGTGGCTCACCCATCGGACTCCATCAACCGCGAAGGCCGCTAGAATCAATATGGCTCAGCGAAGTCTAGGAAGAAATATTTCACAGGTCGGTTCCCGTAGCCCACGGAGTACCTCTCTCCCGTGGGACCGGGTCGTCCTTTCCGTGGTGATCCCGGTCTATAACGAGATATCGACGGTGGAGAAACTACTACGGCAGGTTCGTGAGGTACCCCTTGATTTAGATGTGGTCGTTGTCGACGACGGCTCGACCGATGGGACAGGTGATCTCCTGGTCGGTCTCAGAGAGGAGTTAATCGACCAACTCTGTATGCACGAAAAGAATCTCGGTAAGGGTGCTGCGCTCCGCACGGGCTTTGAACGGGTTAAGGGGGATATCGTGGTCGTCCAAGATGCTGATCTGGAGTATGATCCACACGAACTTCCTTTTCTTATGGAGCCCATCCTGAGTGGCAAGGCCGATGCTGTATACGGCTCACGTTTCTTGGGCGGTCCTCATCGTGTCCTGTTGTTTTGGCATTCAGTTGGGAACCGCCTGTTGACGCTCCTGTCAAATATCCTGACTGACGTAAACCTCACCGATATGGAGACGTGCTATAAGATGGTGCGCACTGATTTGCTGCGTTCACTGCCCCTATCTACCAAGAGGTTCGGGATTGAGCCAGAACTTACTGCCCGCCTCGCCCAAGCGGGTGCGCGTATATACGAGTTACCGATCAGTTACCACGGACGCTCCTACTCTGAAGGAAAGAAAATCGGTTGGAAAGACGGCGTTTCCGCGCTAGGGTGGATCCTCAAGTGTAATCTTTGTCATCCTCCCGTCCCTCAATGGGCACCTCCCGCCAACGATCCTTGGGATGAAGTTGGCCGTGTGATAGAGGAAGGCGATAGCCTTACCGGGTCAGATGAAAACGGTTTGCCCGGGCCCGCAACCAACCCGCGCTAGTATAGCCAGGTACACTAGACCGTATTTGTGCGGCCCAGGTGATCGTTCTCATCGTTAAACTTTAGAGCTAGGTTCTTGTTGAAGATGTTGTACTCAGGAATTATTCCTGATCTGAGCCTTGGAGTCCGACATGAGAGACAATCGGGGCTTCACACTTATTGAGTTGCTTATCGTGATCGTGATCTTGAGCATTCTGGCCGCGATGGCCATTCCCAAGATCTCTAACACTAGAGATAAGTCGCATTTCGCAACCATGGAGTCGGATCTCAAGAACCTAGCAAGCCAGCAGGAGATCTACTACGCCGATGAACGTTCCTATACTGCGGAGAAATCAGATCTGGCATTCATGAGTTCTCGTGATGTGACTATATCCATCAACGTTGATCCTGGAGGTTGGTCAGCTACGGCCACTCATGTAGCTCTTGGACCTTCAGAAGGTTGCTCCATCTACCATGGGTCTATTCCAGCTCTGAGTTTCCTGGTGACTCCAAGTGGTCCTGATGAGGTTGTCTGCACGAGGTGACTAGCGGGTCCGGGACGCGCTTTCTGATTACGCGTTATAACCTGCGTAGCCTCGGATAATCGTGCGGGAATAAATGCTTCGGTCAGCCTCACAAGAAACATCCTGGTAGAGTTCTGGACACCCAGAGTTTCTCCGTATCCAAGAAGGATAGCCCTTGGTTGGCGTTCGAACCTTATCTATATAGTGATACCCTTGAGTTCGAGGATTGAAGCCTTCTAGTCCTTAGTAGGAGCAACATGGGACGCATCTCTTTCAATACTGCCGGTGAATCGCATGGTCGGGGTCTCACAGCCCTTATCGAAGGGATCCCTGCAGGTCTTTCCCTTGAGATGAAGCGCGACGTAGATCCGGAACTTGAGCGTCGTCAAGGAGGTTACGGGCGTGGGCGACGTATGCAGATCGAAAACGATCGTGCGGAACTGTTGAGCGGTGTCCGCTTAGGTGAAACTCTCGGATCTCCGATTGTGATGCTGATCTGGAACCGAGACTGGGAGAACTGGACCACCGCGATGAGCCACCTCCCTCCGGCGGATGACACGAACCCTAAGGCGTTGCGGCCACACTATCTGCCACGTCCAGGTCACGCTGATCTGGTTGGTGCCTTGAAATATGACCGCCGGGACGTACGTGACATTCTGGAGCGGGCGAGCGCTCGTGAGACTGCAGCTCGCGTAGCATGTGCAGCTGTCGCAAAACGGTTTCTGTCCGAGTTCGGTATCCAAGTCGTGAGTCATGTCGTCTCTATTGGCCCAATTGAAGCCGAGATCAGTGAGTTGCCTGACGACATCAACAGGGTGACGGACTCCAACCCAGTGCGCTGTCTCGATGAAGGTGCAGCAACGAGGATGATGGCTGAAATCGACGGAGCGAAGGAGAGGGGTGATACCCTCGGTGGCGTCTTTGAAGTTATTGCTACAGGACTACCAGTAGGACTTGGAAGCTATGTGTCCTGGGACATGAAACTCGACGGATGTCTCGCCCGTGCAGTGATGTCAGTCCACGCCGTAAAAGGTGTCGAGATAGGTCTCGGCTTCGAGGGTGCATGTCGTCCAGGCTCTGAAGTACACGATCCGATTGTACGCGCCGAGGAGAGGTCCAGGAGTGGGGGGATCGTCCGTGTCTCGAACCGTGCAGGTGGATTGGAGGGCGGAGTCACCACAGGTGAACCTCTCGTCGTGCGTGGCGCGATGAAGCCTATTTCGACGCTGCGGAAACCACTACGCAGTGTCGATCTTCGTGACGGATCAGAGGGGGACGCTGCCGTCGAGCGAAGCGACGTCTGTGCGGTTCCAGCAGCAGCAGTAGTTGCCGAAGGCATGGTAGCATTGACACTCGCGGACGCGTTTCTGGACAAATTCGGCGGGGACTCGCTTTCCGAGGTGCGGCGAAATTTCGAGAGCTACATCTCACATCTGAAAAAACGAGGCTTTGGCGAACGGTGAAGGCCTCAGGCGCCCGTAGGGTTCTCCTCGTCGGCTTCATGGGCTCCGGGAAATCGAGCGTGGGCCGGAAGCTCGCTTCGCAACTCGGGTGGCGTTTTGAGGACGTTGACGAGGTCATCACCCGTGAAAGCGGTATGTCGGTTCCTGAGATCTTTGAGAGTTTTGGAGAACCTTTCTTCCGGGATGAGGAACACAGAAGAACTCAGCAGGCTCTTAATCAGGACGGAGTTGTGATTGCGACGGGTGGGGGCTGGGCAACTGTTCCTGCACGCCTCGACGAGGTTCCGAATGGCACTGTCACGATTTGGCTCAGCGTAAGTCCTGAAGAAGTGATCCGACGGGTCGGAGATCTTAAGGGCATTAGGCCTTTGCTCGGTTGCGCGGATCCCCTGGAGAAGGCTCGAGATCTCCTCGAACAACGCTCTGATTCATACAGTCGGGCAGAGCATAAGGTGGACACTGACGGCTTCTCAGTCGAAGATGTGTCGGTCCGTATCTTGGAGATACTGCAAGCGAATAACCTACGGAATGGGATGGAATGAGTCATACACTCGTGATTGTCGAATCACCTGCTAAGGCCCGCACGATAGGGAAATATCTTGGCGACGGATATGAGGTCGCTGCATCTGTCGGACACGTTCGGGACTTACCAAAGAAAGAATTGGGAGTCGACATCGAACATGGGTTCAAGCCTAAGTATGTAACAACCCAGCCAACTGTAATTAGAGATCTAAGGAGCAAGGCAAGTGCAGAAAATATTACGCGCGTCATACTTGCTATGGATCCGGACAGGGAGGGGGAGGCAATTGCTTATCATGTTGCGGAGCAACTTGGGTATAGGAACGATCAAGGCCGTTTCCAGCGAGTGACCTTTCGCGAAGTCACAAAAGAGAAAGTACAGGAAGCGCTTAAAAGCCCTGGACCTCTGGATACGAAGAAGATAGAGGCTCAGCAAGCACGAAGAATTCTCGATCGACTCGTCGGTTATCAAGTCAGTCCAATGCTATGGAAGCCGATCCGGAGAGGACTCTCAGCCGGTCGTGTGCAAACGGTTACGCTTCGCCTCATTTGTGAGCGCGAAGATGAGATCCGAGCTTTCGTTGAAGACGAATACTGGTCGATTACCGCGCACCTTATTAGGGATGGCCAGAAGTTCGAAGCGAAGCTCCATCAGATTGATGGGAAAAAGTTCAAGCTCTCCGGAAAGGAAGCTGCGACGGATGTCCTCCAGGACTTAAGCGGTGTCCCGTTCATAGTATCAGACGTGAAGCGTCGTGAACGCAGAAAGAATCCAGCTGCACCCTTCACTACATCAACTCTGCAACAGGAGGCCGCCAAGCGGCTCGGATTCTCCACAAGCGGCACTATGTCGACCGCCCAGAGGCTATATGAGGGTAAGGAGATTGGTGGACGAGGTCAGATCGGCTTGATCACCTATATGCGGACAGACTCGAATAGGGTGTCACTCGAGTCGACAAGTCAGGCCCGAGGGTGGATAGCGCAGGAATTTGGTGAGACCTATATACCCAAATCTCCTCGGCTCTACGGTGGCAAGAAGCAGCGCGCAGCGCAGGATGCCCACGAGGCAGTCCGCCCGACGGATCCGATGCTTCACCCATCGGAAGCCAGTAGCTATTTAGGGGAGGATGAAGCGAAGCTGTACGAATTGATTTGGCTTCGGTTCGTAGCCAGTCAAATGTCACCTGCTGTATACGACACGACTACTGTAGACTTTAAACTAGTAGGTGCTAGTGGGCGGGACTATTTATTCCGTTCCACTGGATCGATCGTGAAGTTTCAAGGTTTCACACGTCTCTATCTCGAAGCCAGGGAGGCCGGTGAACACCGCCGCCTAGACGACCTGGAACCACTGCCAGAACTCGCTCCTGAAGATTTGAGTGAAACGGAGCAGATCGAGCCGAGGCAGCATTTTACGCAGCCTCCTCCGCGCTTCTCCGAAGCGAGTCTCGTCAAGGAGCTGGAGAAACTGGGGATAGGAAGACCCTCCACTTATGCAGAGACCATTAACAAGATCAAGAAACAACAGTACGTGGAATTAGAGCAAAAGCGTTTCCATCCGACAGATCTTGGCGAGGTAGTCGCCAAGCTTCTTGTGCGTATTCTTCCAAACATCTTTGATTTCGAGTTTACGAGCCGGATGGAAGATGAACTGGACCGCGTAGAGGACGGGAAAGTGGAATGGCACGAGCTGCTTGCTGGGTTCTACCCCGGTTTTAAAGAGGGACTTGAGGCCGGTGAAGCAGATTCAGACGAGATCATCAAGGAGATCCTTGCAGCTGAGGGTGAGAACTGTGACCAATGTGGTAAGCCCATGTTGGTTAAGTGGACTGCCGATGGGCGTTTTCTAGGTTGCTCAGCATACCCTGAGTGCGAAGGCAGGCGCTCAATGGATGGAATACCCCCTGAAGGGTTGGAACTTGGCCTCCATCCTGGGGAAGGCAGGCCAGTCCGGCTAAGGACTGGACGTTACGGTCCGTACGTAGAACTCCAGACGCCGGAAGAAGATACGAAGCCGAAACGTGTCAGTTTACCAGAAAACATGAGTCCCTCTGAGGTGGACCTGGGGTATGCAGTAAAACTGTTAGATGACCTTAGTGCGGAAGGGATAGAACTAGGTGTCTACCCTGGGGAGGACAGGACAGTTCGGGTAAAGGATGGGCCCTATGGCCCATATGTCGAACTTGAGGCACCGGGGGAAGATACGAAGCCGAAACGTGTCAGTTTACCAGAAAACATGAGTCCCTCTGAGGTGGACCTAGAGTATGCCGTCAAGCTTCTAGAACTGCCCCGGACGGTGGGCGAAGATCCGGGTACGGGAGAAGAAATCGTGGCAGGGCCCGGGCGTTATGGACCCTTTGTGCGTCGTGGGAAGACCTTCGCAACCCTGAAGAGCTTTGACGCGATGTGGACAGTGACGCTAGAGGAAGCGCTTGACCTTATCAATGCAAAAGCTTTTGGACAACGGCAACCACTGAAAGAACTCGGGAAACACCCTGATACAGGACAAGAACTGGTTGTCTTTTCGGGTCGCTGGGGACCGTATATTAAACACGAAAAGGTAAATGTGGGACTTCCTAAAGGAACGGAAATAGAAGAGGTAACGCTTGAGATGGCGTTAGACCTTCTCAAGAAAAAAAAAGCTAGTCGGGGGAAGAAAAAGGGTCGGGTTCGGAGTAAGACGTGAAGGTCACTGTTGTAGGCGGTGGACTCGCCGGTTGTGAGGCTGCGCTCCAACTTACTCAGCAGGGGTATCTAGTCCGCCTGATTGAAATGCGCCCAAAGAGGTCAACAGAGGCGCACCATACTGACAGCCTAGGCGAGTTGGTCTGCACAAACTCATTCAAGAGTGAAAACCCTACTAACGCGCATGGGCAGCTTAAGCGAGAAATGCGAGCACTCGGGTCCGTCTTACTGCGCTCAGCGGATATATCACGTGTCCCTGCAGGATCAGCTCTCGCAGTGGACCGAACACTTTTCACGAAAGCGATGACGGCAGCAGTCGAGGCTGAATCCGCAATCGAAATCCTGCGAGAGGAGTGCACCAGTCTCCCTAACGGACCATCTATCATCGCTACGGGTCCGCTCACATCCAACCTGCTCTCTGAGGCGATCCAGCAGATACTCGGAGATGGAGGATTATCATTCTTTGATGCAATCGCGCCGATTGTGCATCGGGACGGCGTTGATGAAAACGTAGTTTTTGCTGCAGGGCGTTTCGATGAAGATTCTGACTACCTCAACTGTCCGATGTCTGAACAGGAATATCTAGCGTTCGTGGAAGCGCTCAGAGATGGTGAGGCTCATGAGGGTCATGATTGGGATGCGGTTCCATACTTTGAGGGGTGTCTTCCGATTGAAGTCATGGCCTCCCGTGGTGTCGATACCTTGCGGTTCGGTCCGATGAAGCCGATCGGGCTTACCGATCCACGAACGGGTGAACGTCCTTGGGCAGTCGTTCAACTACGGCGTGAGGACAGAGCAGGCCAGATGTGGAACTTGGTTGGGTTTCAGACGCGACTCCAGATCGGAGAACAGAGCAGGATCTTCAAGAGTATCCCTGGTCTTTCGGACGCAGAGTTCCTCAGATGGGGCTCGATCCATCGAAATAGCTACTTAAATTTCCCGGGATGTTTATCCCCGTTTGGTTCGTCGAGAGTACGAACTAACCTTGTTTTCGCTGGGCAGTTGACCGGCGTCGAGGGCTACACTGAGTCGGCCGCGAGCGGGATCCTCGCGGGTATCAACCTAGGAAGATCACTTTCAGGTGAAGAACCCTTGATTCCCCCGCCTACTACCATGCTAGGAGGGCTCTTCCGTTATCTAAGAAACGCGGATCCCTCACATTTTCAGCCCATGAACTCGAATTGGGGTTTGGTTGATCCTCTAAGTCAGCGCATTCGATCTAAGCGCGAACGACGGGAATTACTGGCGCAGCGTGCTAATGAGGATTTCTTCGTATGGATGGAGCGGAGTGGTCTAAGATTGGACACAACTGAAGCGAGGGTATAACGCCGCTGGGTGAACATGGGAGCCAAATGAGCGAAGAGACTCTCCGTCGAGAGGTAAGGGAGTTCCTGATGCACTTGGCCATGGAGCGCCAACTATCCACGAATACCGTGAAAGCGTACGAACGGGACCTTCGTCAATTGGATCTTTTCTTGACGGAGTACTTGGGCCGGAGGGATTGGGCATGGTCGGATTCGGATGTCGACCGGCTCGCATTAAGAGGATTTCTGGGCTGGCTAGACAGGATGGGCCTTTCGAAGCGCACGATTGCCCGGAAGCTTTCCACAGCCCGTTCGTTCTTCAGTTTCCTGCATATAGAGGGTCACATTGATACCGATCCCACTAGAGCCGTCCGCGCTCCAAAGGTAGAAAAGCGACTGCCTGGGCATTTGTCCTTAAGCGACGTTCGTCTGGTGTTTGAAGAGGCCGAGCGAAACGCAGAGAGAAACACTCTCCGGGACACACGTGAGCTCTTGATTCTGGAACTACTTTACGGGAGTGGCTTGCGCCTTGGAGAGCTTCATGGGCTGAACCTGACGTCTGTCGACCGCTCGTCCAGGTTCGTTCGTGTGATTGGAAAGGGAAGGAAGGAGAGGATAGTCCCCGTAACAGAATCTGCGCTCCGAGCGCTTGACCAGTACGAACTACGAAGAAGGGAGGTCCGAGCACACGGGGAAGACGCACTCCTCGTGAATGCCCAGGGTGGGAGGCTCTCACGGCGCTCGATCCAAGCTGCTGTCACCACGTGTTTTGAGGTGGCGGCTGGCTCCCATGGACTCTCCTCGCATGCACTACGGCATTCTTTTGCGACTCATCTCTTGGATGCGGGTGCTGATCTCCTTGCGGTAAAGGAGCTTCTTGGGCACGTATCACTATCAACGACCCAGATTTATACGCACACGACTAAAGAGCGTCTGCTCAGGGTGTACAGGGACGCCCATCCTAGGAGTAAGTAGAGGGCATGGGGATGTCTGCCATTTTGGCACCATTGGAGTTAGATTAGCCCCTCTTAACCAATTGGGGAATCGAGACTCGTAGTCGCTCACGAGTGGTATCCCCCAGTCCAACGCACCAGCTGGAGACCTCTTCGATGACTCTTACACCTGTTCATGCCACGACGGTACTCGCCGTATGTAAGGACGGCCGTGTAGCCATGGGTGGAGATGGACAAGTCACTATGGGTGACACGGTTGTGAAGGGCAGGGCCCGAAAGGTCCGTATGGTCAAAGATGGTACGATCTTGGCTGGCTTCGCAGGCGCAGTGGCGGATGCTTTCACGCTATTCGAGAAACTTGAGGAGAAGCTGGAGCGCTTCCCGGCGAATATGCCCAAGGCAGTCGTCGAACTTGCAAAGGACTGGCGCATGGACCGTTATCTCCGTCGCCTTGATGCTCTCTTAGCAGTGGCTGATAAAGATCACCTGTTCTTCGTCAGCGGCACGGGAGATGTCATTGAGCCCGACGATGGGATCCTAGCCATCGGGTCGGGTGGCTCGTATGCGCTCGCAGCAGCACGGGCGCTTAAGGATTGCTCTGATCTTGACGCAAAGGGCATTGTTCGGCGTGCTCTCGAGATTTGTTCAGAGATATGCATTTACACGAACAGTGAGATCGTCGTACACGAACTGGATGTCGACGAGGGAGAGACAGTATGACGGGCAAGGTGCTCAAACAGCAAGACAGCGCCACACCCACGTTGGTGAAAGATGAGTCCAAGGATTCTATGTGGCTCGATGAGTTAACTCCCAGCCAAATCGTATCCGAACTCGATAAGTATATCATCGGCCAGGATGACGCGAAAAAGGCGGTTGCCATCGTGCTCCGGAATCGCTGGCGTCGGCAGAGGGTGGAGGATGAGATGCGGCAGGAGATTGCCCCTAGCAACTTGATCCTCATCGGTACAACAGGGGTGGGAAAGACCGAGATTGCGCGACGATTAGCAGGACTATCTGGTGCACCCTTCCTTAAGGTAGAAGCAACAAAATTCACGGAAGTAGGGTATGTCGGACGCGACGTAGAATCGATGATTCGGGACCTGGTAGATATCTCGGTTAATCTCGTCCGGGCAAACCGAGAGTACGAGATGCAGGACGTTGCCGAGAAACGGGTGGATGATCGGATCCTCGATCTTCTCCTACCAGCTTTGAACCCGGATCAGGAAGAAGGACCTAACTCAGAGGGTTCGCACATCTTCATTGCAGGACCGGCAGGAGTCTCAGGGGAGGAAGGAGAAGGGATACAGGACCGGAGAAAGCGGACTCGTGAAAAGCTGCGTCAGCTCCTTATCGACGGGAAACTAGAGGAGCGGGAGATCGAGGTTGAGGTGAGCCAGACCACCAACATTGAGGGGATGATGATCCCCATGGGTGGGGGTGAGGGGTTCGATCATAGTTTCACCGAGATGCTTCAAGACATGCTCCCGAAGCGGAAAAAAAGCAGGACTGTTACGGTTGCAGAGGCACGTCGGATCCTTATCCAGGACGAACTCGACAAGCTCGTGGATATGGATGAGGTTGTGAGTGAAGCCCTCTACAGGGCGGAGGAGATGGGCATCATCTTTCTAGACGAGATCGATAAGGTTACCGGTGCACGGGGTGGCCAGGGGCCGGATGTCAGCCGTGAAGGGGTGCAGAGGGATCTCTTGCCGATCGTCGAGGGGTCGACCGTCACCACTAAATACGGTTTGGTCCGAACAGACCATATCCTTTTTATTGCCGCGGGAGCCTTCCACGTTGCAAAGCCGTCGGACCTCATCCCTGAACTCCAAGGTCGCTTTCCGATTAGGGTCGAACTTAAGACCCTCGTCGAGGAGGATTTTGTCCGGATCCTGAAGGAGCCCAAGAACGCTCTCCTGGAACAGTACCGGGCCATGATCGAGACAGAGGGATCGTCAATCGAGTTCAGCGACGATGGGGTAGCCGAGATCGCTCATATCGCGATGCAGCTCAATGAACGCATGGAAAATATCGGTGCCCGTCGACTACAAACTGTGATGACAACTCTGCTGGAGGATGAGCTATTCAAACTCCCTGAATCAGGGACGGAATCGATTCTTGTCGATCAGGCATTCGTTCGGGAGCGACTCGAGAAGGTGGCCACCAACGAAGATCTTAGCCGCTACATCCTCTAAGCACGTCACATGAGCCTTGTTACACAGAAGCGTGACTTTCTATCGATATCTGACTTCAGCACCGATGAGCTGACTCGACTCCTCAACCGAGCGCATAGGCTAAAGGTGGGCAAAGAGGATAGCCAACTGATTGGCAAGAGTTTAGCAATGATCTTCCGTAAGAGCTCAACTCGGACCAGGATTTCATTTGAAGTTGGCATGACTCAGTTGGGCGGACACGCGCTTTTTCTCTCTGATCACGACAGCCAGATTGGACGGGGAGAGCCGATTCACGACACAGCTAAGGTTCTATCACGGTACGTAGACGGTATCATGATCCGTACCTTTGGCCACGAGGAAGTGGAAGAACTATCGAGGCATGCCTCGATACCGGTAATCAACGGTCTGACAGATCTGCTGCACCCGTGTCAGGTGGTTGCTGACTTACAGACCGTCGCTGAGGAGTTTGGTCCGGACTATTCAGAGCGAACTGTCGCTTGGATTGGTGACGGAAATAACATGGCGAACTCGTGGCTGAACGCCGCGTACCGCTTGGGCTTTTCGGTTCGCTTGGCTTGTCCGGAGGGTTATGATCCTGACCCTTTAATCTTCGAGCGTGCCAAGCAGATGGCCGACGTCCTCCTCACTAGAGACCCCTGTGAAGCCGTTCAGGGAGCCGACGTCGTGACGACAGATGTGTGGGCTTCGATGGGCCAAGAGGAGGAGGCTCGAGAACGGATGGCAGCATTTACTGGCTTCTCGGTCGATGACACTCTGATGCAGCAGGCTTTTCCGAGTGCGATTTTTCTGCATTGTTTGCCTGCTCATAGGGGTGAAGAGGTGAGCAGTTCAGTCATTGACGGACCACAGTCCCGGATATTTAACGAAGCGGAAAACCGCATTCACACCCAGAAGGCAATCCTCTTGGAACTCTTGGGATGAACTGTCTGCTGAAGCGCACGCCACTCTACGAACGGCATGTGGCTGCTGGCGCGAAGATGGTCCCGTTCGCGGGGTTCGAGATGCCGGTGCAATATCGGACTGGAATAATCGCAGAGCATGCCGCAGTTAGAGAAACAGCGGGTCTGTTCGATGTCTCACACATGGGTGAGTTCATCGTTCGAGGCCCACAAGCCTTGGACCTCGTTCAGTACGTTACAGTAAACGACGCATCGAAAATCGAAGTCGGGCAAGCACAGTACTCCGCCATGTGTCTTGAATCGGGTGGCATCGTGGATGATCTCTTGATCTATCGCTTTGCTGACCGGTTCATGCTCGTGGTGAACGCTGCCAACCGGACCAAGGATCTCGAGTGGATTCGGCACCACGCAGATGCGTTCAATGTAGAGTTTGAGGATGCTTCAGAGGCCATTGCACTTATCGCCCTTCAAGGCCCAGGTGCGAGGGAGATTCTGCGGCCTCTTACTAGCCATGATGTAGATGCGATAGAGTACTACCGCTTCGCTGAAGGAGAGGTTGCTAGTATACCAGCTGTAGTTAGCGGAACGGGTTATACCGGAGAGGACGGCTTTGAGCTTTACGTGGCCGCTGGTGATGCTCCCGAAGTGTGGGATGCTCTCCTCTTTGCTGGCTCCTCCCAAGGTCTAGTACCGGCGGGATTAGGTGCGCGAGACTCACTCCGACTTGAGATGGGCTATTCGTTATATGGTAACGATCTCGACGAGAATCATACGACACTCGAATCCGGACTCGGGTGGATCACGAAGCTAGACAAAGGTGATTTTTCGGGAAGGGACGCGCTCGCAGCTCAAAAAGAGAACGGAGTGGCCCGTCGCTTGGTCGGTATGAAAGTAAGAGGAAGAGCATTCCCCCGGCCTGGGTACACAATCGTGTCGGGCGGCGAGGTCGTAGGCCACGTTACGAGTGGAACCATGAGCCCATCTCTTGGTGTTGGGATTGCTATGGGGTACGTGCCGTCGGAATTGGCCAGGGTTGACACCGTTTTTCAGGTTGATGTACGCGGGCGCCCGGCAGAGGTCCGCGTGCAGCGTCCGCCGTTCTATACAGATAGCTCAATCAGGCGCTGAAGCCCGCAATCATCCTTAGTCTATGCGTATCGGAATCCTGACCGTCAGTGACGGATGTGCTAGGGGCCAGCGTGAAGATCGCAGCGGATCACTGATCGCGGAGTGGTGCGTGACCCATGAGTACCAAGTGGTTGTGCGCGAAGTAGTTCCTGACGAGACACCAACGATCATCCGAGTGCTCATCTCTTGGGTGGACCAATTTGATCTTGATCTAGTGGTGACCACCGGAGGAACCGGGCTAACGATGCGCGACGTTACCCCCGAAGCAACACGTGCAGTGCTGGACCGCGAAGCTCCTGGAATAGCCGAGGAGATCCGGAGAGTCGGTCGCGAGAGCACACGCTTCTCAGCGCTTTCGCGAGGAGTGTCTGGAATCCGTGGGAAGACACTCGTCGTAAATCTTCCGGGGAGTCCAGGAGGTGTGAGGGATGGTCTGTCCGTACTAGGACCGCTACTCGCTCACGCGATAGAGCTGCTGAGGAATGAGCACGTGTTGCACGACCAGCCGGGAGACCTGTCTTGAATGACAACCAAGTACTGATTTCGACTCATGACCTGTCGACCGCGGGTCTCCTGCGTGATGGTTTCGAGTCTTCTGGTTATTCCACCGACCTGGTTACGCCTGATGAAGAGCTGTCACCCGAGGACGGTGCCGTTCTGCTCGTACTGACTGGAAGCGCCGAACAGGGAAGAGATTCCTTGGTAGGCCAGGCGTGTGACAAGCTTCATATCCCTGTTTTCGTGATCACATCGAAGCCATTGGTGGCGGAGATGAGTGCTTGCTTCGACGAAGTGTTCGATGATCCTGCGTTGGTCAGTGATGTTGTTCTTATCGGGAGCCGTCTCATCGAACGCGGGCGTCTTAAACGGCTAACGGGTATCGTCGGTGAGACCGACGCCATGAACGAAGTACTCGAACGAGTAGTACAGATTGCACCAGTTGAATCTACCGTACTCGTTACCGGAGAATCGGGGACTGGAAAAGAACTAGTGGCGCGAGGGATTCACGCACTCTCACCACGTCGGCATGAACCCTTTATCGCGGTCAATGTTGCGGCACTGTCGGATACACTGCTCGAATCAGAGTTATTCGGGCACGAGAAAGGGGCATTTACGGGTGCAATCGCCGCCCGTCGAGGACTGTTCGAACTATCGGATAGGGGCACGATATTCCTGGACGAGGTCGGTGACATGGCTCTGTCCACACAGACCAAAATTCTCCGCGTGCTTGAACAGCGAGAGTTTCACAAAGTCGGTGGTGAGCGGAACATCAAGGTCGATGTCCGAATCGTTGCGGCCACAAACCAGGACCTCCGGAGACTGGTCTCTTTCGGTGAATTCCGAAGAGATCTCTACTTTCGCCTAAATGTTCTCTCCATAACCCTGCCAGCGCTCCGTCACCGGAAGGCGGATATCCCCACTCTCGTCGAAACATTCGTGGTGGAGGCTTCTGCTCGACACGACCGTGAATTCCACGGCATCTCGTCAGATGCGATGGAGATACTCGTCAAGTATTCGTGGCCAGGTAATGTCCGTGAACTCAAGAACCTCGTTGAGTCCATGGTAGTCCTGTCGCCAGGTCGGATGATAAGACCCCAAGATATTCCTGAAGAGGTTCGCACAGGCGGAGGCCAAGCCCTCCTCCCAGTATTGATTGATGAACCTGCACGCTCAGGGGAAGCACGAAAGCATCTGAGACCGGAACTCGAGTTTGTATTTCGCACACTGGTAGATCTTCGCCTCGATATGGATGATCTAAGAAGAGAGTTTGAGGTTTATCGGCGTGGTGAAGGTCTTACGCTTAAGGGTGAGACGCTAATTGGTACAGTAGGATCGGTATCCGGTGATACACCGATTGATTCAGTAGTTGAGGTTGGAGCTCACACTCCACCTTCGAGCCTTGAAGTGTTTGAGGAATCTTCCCTCGCGGAGCCTCGATGGAAGTTCAGTCCTTCTGTCGACGAGGCTGTCGTATTCCGACCTGGAATGACTATGGAAGATGTAGAGCGTCAGACGATCACGGCGGCGCTATCTTCGGTAAGTGGCAATCGCCGGAAGGCTGCCAAGCTCCTGGGTATCGGAGAAAGGACTCTCTACCGTAAGATTTCGAAGTACGAACTCGACGGGTGACATCGAAGGAACCTTACTCACCTTATCCATCAGTGATAAGGTCTGGTTAGGGTTTCCGTCTTGCCCTTGCCCTTGCCCTTGCCCTTTCTGTCTGAACGCGTGACAAGATCATGCTCCATGCGTCGGTTTGCTCCAGGCCGTACACGAGAGTCAGATTTGACTCCAAATCTACCAATCCCCGGAAGCTATAAACGGCCATCTCTGTTTCTCGCTGTCTCAGACGGTGCTCTCCCCACCTGGGTGTCACAGGTGTGATGGTACTCGAACGAAGTCGCAGTCCTCTAGAAACGAACTGCACTTCCTCCGGCACGAAGGGCACAGCGGGTTCGTCAGTGAAGAAGGAGACCAAGAAGAGTTGTGGTTCGCCTTCCGGCGCCTCTCTCTGATGCATCTTGGCTATGCTTGAGAGCCGCTCATAAGTGTCAGGTGCAGTGACCCTGGTCACAGATTCGTGGAGAGGTGTAACAAGGATCTGGAGTTTGCCGCTCGTGAGGAGGATTGAGACTTCGTCCTGGTGGAGGGTACCGTATCCCGGCGGAGGCAGCTCTATGAATACTGAAGGTGAGATTGCTCTAGAGCTGTCCATTCCCGGTGGAAGCGCGCATCCTGATACTATGAGTGCGGCGATAGCGGCCCAGGGCGCTAGTCTTGCTTGGTTCAGTTCCCGTAGATGAAACATCAGGTTCACGCTGCCTCGGCTTCCGTGACTAAATCTGCCAATGCCTCGAGTAAAGCTTCACGGCCCTCCCCGGTTCTTGAAGAGAAGGGTACCACCTGTTCTTCTTCAATACCTAACTCCTCACAAGCACGCTGAACCGCAAGGAGACACTGGCTTTTCTTCAGCTTGTCCATCTTTGTGAGTACCACCATGGCAGGTATGCCTAGCTTGGAAAGGTACAACACCATTTCCAAGTCATGTTTTGTTGGCTTTCTGCGAGCGTCTACTAAGTGGACCAATCCCTTAACACATTCGGGCTCTGTTAGATACCAGTCGATCAATCTTGCCCAGGCATCTCGCATATGCTTGGGCGCTCGCGCATAGCCGTAACCAGGGAGATCGACCAGGAAGAAACGCTTATTTACGAGGAAAAAGTTGATAGTTCTTGTTTTCCCAGGTGTGGCTGACACGTAGGCTAACTTGCTGCGAGTCCGTCGGAGCAGCGTATTGATCAGGGAAGATTTCCCAACATTAGAGCGGCCTGAGAAAGCGATCTGAGGAAGTGTGCCAGGAATCTCACCACCCGGCTCGGCTAGTGTTCCTACATACTCAACGGTCCGGATCTTCATCCGTGTGAATACCGCAACCCGAGCCCGGATGCAGGTGTCCGAGCGTGTTGCTTAATCGGACTTTCAACCAGGACAGCGTCCATAACTTCGTCCATCGTACTGACTAACTCAAATACCACGCTGTCATGAACCTCCTCTGGTAGAAGCTCAAGGTCGGATGCGTTTGCGGCAGGAAGTATCACGCGCCGTATGCCTCCCCTAAGTGCTGCAACCGCCTTCTCTTTGATACCCCCGACCGAGAGCACTCGACCTCGAAGGGTGATTTCTCCGGTCATAGCAACGTCCGCACGTGTTGGTTTATCGATCAAAGCGGAAATGAGCGCGACGGCGATCGTGATACCCGCGGAAGGACCATCTTTTGGGGTCGCACCTTCCGGAATGTGGATATGGACATCGATTTTCTCGTGGAACTGGGGATTGAGGCCAAGTAGGGAGGAGCGTGACCGGGCGTAGGTGACCGCAGCGTGGGCAGATTCCTTCATAACTTCGCCGAGCGTGCCTGTGAGCCTGAGATTACCGGTTCCCATCACTACAGCTACCTCGACATCTAGAACGGCACCTCCCGCAGCTGTCCAGGCAAGACCGTTGGCGATACCGATCCGGTCGCTGTTCTCGTCGCGATCAGGAGGAGCATAGGGGCGAGGGCCAAGAAGTTCCTTGAGGTCTTGAGGTTCCAGTACCGCGGAAACTGTGCATCCGTCTGCTACGGAACGGGCTAATTTCCGCGCAATCCGTGATAACCGCCTCTCTAGCTCTCTCACGCCGGCTTCACGGGTATACCGTTCGATCACATCGTGCACTGCTCCAGGAGAGAGGACCACCTCCTCCTCAGTTAGTCCGTGACGCTTGATCTGCTTTGGCCAAAGGAAACGCATCGCGATCTCGCGCTTCTCCGTATCCAGGTACCCTGGAATCCGTATCACCTCCATGCGGTCACGCAGTGGCTCGGGTATGCCTTGTAGTGTGTTGGCGGTAGTAATGAAGAGGACGTCCGAGAGATCGTACTCGAGCTCCAGGTAATGGTCAGTGAAGGCTCGATTTTGCTCCGGGTCTAGTACCTCCAGGAGAGCTGCACCGGGGTCACCGTGGAAGTCCCGGGCTAGCTTATCTACCTCGTCGAGCAGAAAGACCGGATTGGTTGTACCGCTACGGCGCATGCCCTGGATTACCCGTCCCGGCAATGCACCGACGTAGGTGCGCCGATGTCCTCTGATCTCGGCTTCGTCCCTCACACCACCGAGGCTTACTCTCACGAATTCCCGTCCTAAAGCAAGAGCAATGCTGCGGCCCAACGAGGTTTTTCCAACACCTGGGGGTCCGATCAGACAGAGAATTGGTCCCTGCATCTCGCGCACTAGGGAGAGTACTGCAACGTGATCGAGAATCCGTTCCTTCACTTCAAGTAGACCGAAGTGATCGGATTCGAGGATTTGTGAGGCGTGCTCCACCGATAAGTTGTCTTCAGAGCGGGTAGCCCACGGCAGCTCGACGATCCAATCAAGATGTGTGCGGATCACGGCTGCTTCTGGAGCTACGGGGTTCAATTTCTTGAGACGGCTTAATTCCTTATTCGCCTGGTCCAGAGCGTGGGGAGGAAGATCAGCTTCATGAATAGCTTTTTCAATCTCCTTCCATTCGTGTAAATCCTCTTGTGCCGAATCCTTGCGGATTCCGCCAAGGCCAAGAGCAAAATTAGGCTTTCTTTCTTCTGTTAGCTGAAGTTGGATTTGCCGGTCGAGTTTGGCCTCGATGCGCATGATCTCAAGTTCGCGTGTTAGCAACTGGTGGAGGATATCCAATTGCTCTATGAGGTCTGTAGTCTCCAACAGTTCCTGCTTTTCTAACGCGGGTAGAATAAGGTGTCCGGCGACCAGATGTATGAATCGGACGCGATCTCCTTCATCGGAGAGAATCCCGGAAAGCTCTTCGGGAACCCGTTCGTGGAGACGGGCATATTCGGCGTAGAGGCTCGTGACCGTTCGGGTGAGCGACAAGGTCTTCGCGGGCACTTCACCCTCTGGCTCCACTTCACGTCCGGTCAGTAGTTCAACAGTAGCTCGGAGGGCGTTAGTCGTGGTGGTAAGCCTCCGGATTCGGGCGCGTCCGAGCCCCTCCAACACTACCCGTGAGGTTCCATCCGGGAGAGGGGTAACTTGTAGGATCCGAGCTATGGTCCCCACCCGGAACAGATCTCCACTTCCCGGATCATCGATTGCCGGATCTCGTTGGGTGACGAGGAGGATGAGATCTCTGTCCAAACTCGCCTCGTCGAGGGCGGTGACGGAGCGACTACGTCCGATGAGTAACGGCAGGACGGAATACGGGAAGAAGACGATGTCCCTGAGCGCGATTACCGGTAGGCGGTCGGGCACCTCAATCTGATCTTCAGCCCGGATAAGCTTCGCCATTCGTTGGCTCGGGTGCGCGGGACAGTTTGTTCGGGGGCTATCGTACGTGTTAGGTCGTGCTCACAACAGAGACGCAACCAACCGATGTTTAGACATGTGATCAGCGTCGTCTAGGCGACACTTTTCTTGTCAAAACCCCGTTAGGATATGGTTAATGTGGTGAGTCTACTGTTTGCTCTAGCGCTACGCTTCTAGTTTTCGTTGCTCGGGATGTAGTACAAGAAGGGGCGGCACTTCCTCCTGCTCAACACACTCCAAGGTAATGACTACCTCGCGCACGTCTGACCGTGATGGGATCTCAAACATCACGTCCCGCATCATACCTTCGATGATCGAGCGCAGGCCCCTGGCACCCGTACCGTGCTCTAACGCCTTGCGCGAAATAGCCTTGATTGCCTTTCGGTCAAAAGTGAGGCCGATCCCCTCAAGTTCGAACATCTTCTGGTATTGCTTCACCAACGCGTTCTTGGGTTCCTCGAGGATGCGTTCGAGTGCTTGCTCATCGAGTTCTTCCAAGTGCACGCTCACTGGGAGCCGTCCAACCAATTCTGGAATCAAGCCATAGCGCTGCAAGTCCTGTGGCTCGACCCAGCGCATGATGTTGTCACCCTTCTTTTCGAGGTCCTCCCCTGCGAAGCCGATCCGCCTCTTTCCTAGACGCGCTTCGACGATCTTCTCGAGCCCGTCGAAGGCGCCTCCGCAGATGAAGAGGATATTTTGGGTGTTTACCTGGATATACTCCTGTTGCGGATGCTTCCGTCCTCCCTGCGGAGGCACTGATGCTACAGTACCCTCAAGGATCTTCAGAAGCGCTTGCTGGACCCCCTCACCGGAGACGTCTCGGGTGATCGAGGGGTTCTCGGACTTGCGGGCGATCTTATCCATCTCATCGATGTAGACGATACCCCGTTCACACTCTGTAATATTGAAATCTGACGCTTGGAGGAGCCTCACGAGGATATTCTCTACATCCTCTCCGACATAACCTGCTTCAGTGAGCGTCGTTGCGTCCGCAATCGTGAACGGCACATGGAGTATACGGGCAAGCGTCTGCGCGAGAAGCGTTTTCCCCACTCCCGTTGGGCCGATAAGCAGAATATTTGCCTTTTCTATCTCGACCTCGTCAAGCACACCATGATGATTCACTCGCTTGTAATGATTGTAGACCGAGACTGCGAGTGCTTTCTTGGCAGTTTCCTGACTGATGACGTACTGGTCCAACGTGGACTTGATTTCCTCCGGAGTTGGACTGGGAACCACTTGCTCCTGAGGATCGTGCTCCTCCTCTTCAGCTAAGATTTCGTTGCAAAGCGAGATACACTCGTTGCAGATATAAACATTCGGCCCGCTGATAAACTTCTTAACGGTTTCCTTGTCTTTGCCGCAGAAGCTGCAACTAAGATTCTTGTCACTTGGCATTAGCTAGGCACCTCTCAGAATGCGACCTCTCAGGAAGGTTCATTCGCTATCTTCTGAGTCGGAGGACTTAACAATTGTGGTTTGGACAGGGCCCTCCAGGACCTGGTCGATGAGTCCGTACTCAACCGCCTCCTCGGGGCTCATGAAGCGATCTCGATCCGCATCTTCCTGTATCGTTTCCACCGGTTGTCCGGTATGCTTTGCCATGAGAAGATTCAGCTTCTCACGAATGTGCAGAATTTCTTTGGCCGCGATCTCTATGTCTGCGGCTGTCCCCTGGGAACCTCCTGAAGGTTGATGAATCATGATGCGGGAGTTTGGGAGTGCACTGCGTTTCCCTTCTGCTCCAGCCGCTAACAGCACCGCCCCCAATGAAGCGGCCATTCCTATACAGAATGTTGAAACTGGCGCCCTTAGGTGCTGCATTGTGTCGTAGATTGCCATTCCCGCATAAACGCCTCCTCCCGGAGAGTTGATGTACATGAAGATATCACGTTCCGGGTCTTCAGCGTCCAGAAAAAGCAGCTGGGCTACGATGATATTGGCCACATTGTCGTCAATACCACTACCAAGGAAGATGATTCGGTCCATGAGCAGCCGACTGAAGATGTCATAGCTTCGCTCACCGCGGCTGGTCTGCTCGATCACATAGGGAGGATATATAGGCATGTTCTTTTTCTCCGGTAGCGCCCCTAGGCGGCGGTCCCATCGGTGATTTCTGACTGTTGCTCTATGAACGAAAAAATCTTTTGCTCCGTGAGTTCCCGTTTGAGCGTCTCGAGCCGACCGGACTTCTGGAGGTTCGCGTAGATATTTTCGGGAGTGCTGTTATTAACCTCGGCAATTTGTGCGACTCGACTGTCGATCTCCTCATCGGTCGCTGCCAAAGCCTGAGTCTCAGCGATTCGGTCTAAGACGAGAATACGCTTCACAGCTTTCTCGGCCTCTGGCCGAATCGAATCTTGCACATCCTGGAGTTGATCGGGCTCCAACTTCGGTTCTTCACCGATGACGCCGTCGATATAGCGGTCGACCATAGAGACCGGAACATCGAAAGGGTTCGCCTCGACCAGAAGGTCGAGCAAACGACCCCGCAATACGGACTCAGCCTGGTTGCCGGCTTCTTTTTCCAGGTCATCTCGTACGCTTGCCTTCAGGTCATCCAGTGTTTCGAATTCACCAGCCTGCTTGGCAAGATCGTCTCCTAATTCCGGTAACTCCAACTCTTTGCGGCCCAAGAACGTAAGCTCGATACGCTCTACATCTCCTCGGCGGTCCTCGTCTGTATAATCGTCGGGAAAGGAGATATCAAACTCTCCTTTGCCATCCGGTTCAAGGCTCTTAATTGCTGCTTCAATGTCAGGGAGGGCGTCTCCTTGGCCCAAGATGAACTCGTATTCCTGACCCTCATCTGAGTCATCACCGTCCAACCTTCTTATGCTGACTGAGACGAGATTACCGTCTGCCGGGGAACCTTCTTCCGTAGGCTTCCAAGCACCGTTCTGCTCTCTGATTCGGGTCAGGACTTTATCTACGTGCTCATTAGTGACCTCGGTAACTGGACGCTCGACAGCAAACCCACCGAGACGGCTGATTTCTATCTCAGGGTGAATGTCGAAAGCGATCGAGAATACCAGGTCCTCTTCTGGCTCATACTTGATGTTCTGAATCTCGCCTTCACTTATCGGACGTAGCTGCTTCAAGGCTAGTGCCTTTCTGTATGCTTCGCCCACTAGGTTATCTAGGGCTTCCTGTCGTAGCGAGCCTCCGAACCTTGACTCGATGACCCTTCGCGGTACTCGGCCCTTCCTAAACCCTTTGAGCCGTGCACGAGAGGCGAGCTTTCCAGCAGCGCGTGCCTCTTCTTGACGCACAACATCTGCGGGAACCGTAACCTGCATGTTACGGCGCCAGTGTTCTCTCTCCTCTACGGAGATCTCAAGGCTGGAAGCGTCTACGCTCATAGGTCTCTGAGAAAAATCCACTCGGTGGCAAAGTGCGAAAGGGGGGACTCGAACCCCCACGGCCAAAGGCCACGGGATCCTAAATCCCGCGCGTCTGCCAATTCCGCCACTTTCGCAGGAGAAAAAAAGATAAAACCAGTGCAGAGAATCGTACAACGGCGGAACTTCCCTTATCCCGAAAATGGTTGCAACAAACGCGAGGAGCGCGGGCGACTCTGCCAGTCGTCCGCGCTCCTTATCGTGTTGCCGTCAGTTTTCAGTTAGGCATGCGGACGTTGACTACGCGCCCTGCTCCCTCTCGGTTCTCAAAGCGGAGCGAGACAATTTCTCCCCCTTCCACGGCGTCGAGTGCATCACGCACATCCTCGGGCGTTACGATGTCTGCGTCGTTCACCTGAATCAACTTGTTCCCGATATACTGTCCCAATCCTCTACGCTGAGCTGGGCTACCGCGGGCAACCTGAGTGAGTACGACGCCCCCGGCTTCCGGGAACCTTAATTCGGTTGCTAACTCCTGGTCGAGTGCCTCGATATTGATCCCCAAGCGCTCCTCGGAATGAACCGTCCGCTCCGAAACACTTGACGGCGAACTATTGATTGGAGCCTCGTCGAGTCGAATGGTGACGTCTACCGGACGGCTGTCCCGATAAACGGTGAGGCTGACTCGGTCACCGGGTCTGTGTTGAGCGATTTGCGCTTGTAGCTCTGCAACGTAACCGACTGGTCGGCCATCCAGGGCTACGATCACATCTTCGGGCTCGAGGTTTCCGTTGGCTGGTCCTTCCGGGTCTACTGCCTGAACCAGGATACCGGAGACGGAGGGTAGTCCGTAGACCTCAGCGTCTTCTGCTGTAGCTGTGATGATTTCCACGCCGATTCTTGGGCGCTTCACATAGCCATACTCAACCAGATCTTCCATCACCCGGCGGGCGAGGTTAATCGGGATAGCAAAACCGTATCCCTGGTAGACTCCGGTCGTAGAGGCGATCGCTGAATTAATCCCTATTGCTTGACCGTAGAGATTCACCATCGGTCCGCCCGAATTCCCTGGGTTTATAACCGCGTCGGTCTGAAGGAAGTCCTCAATCGCCCAGCGTGAAGCCTGCTCGCCGAATCTTGGGTCGGAGCGGAGTTCGTTCTGAAGGAGCCGGAGTGGTCGACCACGTGCGCTGATGATCCCGGCTGTGACTGTGAAATCGAGGGCCGCAGAATTACCAAATCCGGGGTTGCCAATTGCGAGCACCCACTCTCCGACCTTCACTTTGTCAGAATCCCCAAATGCTAGAGCTGGAAGGGACTCCCCTGCGTTAATCTTGATGAGAGCTACATCGGTGAAAGGGTCAGTTCCGATAATCTCTGCATCGAAGTAGCGGCGGTCAGGGAAGTAAACCCTAACCTGGTCAGCCCCTTCAACGACGTGGTTGTTGGTAAGGATATAACCGTCTGTGGAGACGACGAATCCGCTGCCTCCGGCGACTTGTCCCTGCGATGGCGGTTGATTTTGACCCTCTGGTGTGTCGAAGAAGCGTCGGAACGCGTCAGGAACCTGCTGGTTGGCCGTCGTCACGGGTCTACGGGCTTCGATCCGCACTACTGCTGGCGTAACAGCATCTGCAAGATTCGTGAACGCTTGGCTGAGATCCAGTGCGGGCCTAACAGCTTCCGGGGATATCTGGGTTGTCTCTTCAATTAAGGGCATCGCATGTGACTTACTCGTCCATCCGAGCCCACTCGCAATCCCGAGTCCGAAGAGGAAGGCTACTGCGCTATAAGACACCACCTTAACCTTCGCCCGAAGGGGATCGTACATTTCAACTCCTTCCCGAATCGATTCTAAATGTTACAACGGCTCGCTTCGGCAAACCGGATGGCATACCTACACATGAAGACACTAGGTAGATCCAATTCTCAGCACTCTTTAAAGAACGCTTAGTTGTCTGGCACCCCTAGATTTTACGCTCTAACGCCGCCTAGATCCCAAGTAGGGTATATTGTGCGAGGGGGGGTTAGGCCTCCTCCTCGACGATTTCGTAATCAGCTTCTACTACGTCCTCGTCAGGAGCTTCTTCAGGGCCAGCTTGGCTTTCACCAGTACTTCCTTCCTCTGCGTTTACTTCCTCAGTTTCAGCCTCCGAAGCTTGGGCTTGATACATCTCTTGCCCAGCAGTACTAAATGCCTGCATCAGCTCATCCCGCGCGGTGCTGAGCGTGTCCGAGTTGTCCCCCCTGAGAGCTTCTTTGGCCTGCTCAAGCGCTGATTCAAGACGGTTCTTTGTGCCCTCATCGATCTTGTCACCCCACTCGCCTGTATCCTTTTCGACCTGGTAGACGAGTGAATCTAACTGGTTCCGAGCCTCGACTTTCTCACGATTCTCTTCGTCTTCCGAAGCGTGTGCCTCAGCGTCCTTAACCATCCGATCAATCTCAGTGTCCGACAGCCCACCTGAAGCTTCGATGCGGATCTCTTGTTCTTTTCCTGTAGCACGGTCTTTGGCCGACACATGTATGATTCCATTCTGATCGATGTCGAAGGTGACCTCGACCTGAGGCACCCCCCTTGATGCTGGTGGAATACCGGTGAGTTGGAACTTACCAATCGTTTTGTTGTCGATCGCCATCTCGCGCTCGCCTTGGAGCACATGGATCTCGACTGTTGTCTGATTATCCTCCGCCGTGGAGAAGACTTCCGCTTTTTTCGTCGGAATTGTGGTGTTTCGCTCGATGAGGGTCGTCCGGACACCCCCCAGCGTCTCAATACCGAGAGAAAGCGGCGTCACATCGAGCAGAAGCACGTCCGTAACATCCCCAGCGAGTATGCCACCCTGGATGGCGGCGCCGACTGCGACAACCTCGTCCGGGTTCACACCCCTGTGTGGTTCCTTACCGAAGAAGTCCTTAACAATTTTCTGGAGCTTCGGGATACGGGTCGATCCTCCGACGAGAATGACTTCATCAATCTCGTCTTTCTTCAGGTCGGCGTCCGCGAGTGCCTGCTTCATTGGCTCAATCGTACGCTGGTTTAGATCCTCGACGAGTTGCTCGAATTTTGCCCTCGAGAGCGTATAGTTTAAGTGCTTCGGACCGTCCTGGGTCGCGGTGATGAATGGAAGGTTGATATCCGACGACATGGTTGTTGAGAGCTCCATTTTCGCCTTCTCTCCAGCTTCCTTCAGTCGCTGAAGTGCCATTGGATCTTGAGACAAGTCGATCCCTTGGTCACGCTTGAACTCCTCCACGAGCCAGTTGATGATCCTCTGGTCATAATCGTCACCCCCTAGGTGTGTATCACCATTCGTCGACATGACCTGGAATACGCCGCCGCCCAACTCCAGGATAGAGATATCGTAAGTGCCTCCACCTAGGTCGAAGACCGCAATTTTTTCTTCGGACTGCTTGTCTAGCCCGTACGCTAGGGCGGCAGCCGTAGGTTCGTTGACAATCCTGAGTACTTCGAGACCAGCAATCTTACCGGCGTCCTTCGTGGCCTGCCTTTGATCATCATTGAAGTACGCGGGAACGGTTATGACAGCTTGGCTCACCTTCGTGCCCAAGTAGTCTTCGGCCGTCTGGCGCATCTTTTGGAGGATTATGACACTGATTTCGGGTGGGCTGAACTTCTTGTTTTCCGCGTTCGGGATTGTGACTTGAACCCGGCCGCTGGAGTCGGGGCCGACCTCGTAGGGAATGAGTTTCTCTTCCTCAGTGACCTCAACGTGTTTCCGGCCCATGAACCGCTTGATGGAGAAGATCGTATTCTCCGGATTCGTGATCGATTGGCGGCGCGCTACCTGACCTACCAAACGTTCACCGTCTTTCGTGAATGCCACGACCGATGGGGTCGTCCGCCCACCTTCTGAGTTCGGGATTACCACTGGCTCACCGCCTTCCATAACTGCGACGACAGAGTTGGTAGTACCCAGATCAATCCCAATAACTTTGCTCATGTTCTCCTCATATCCGGTGTTAGGCGTTCTGGTAGTCCAGCCTTGCTATTGCAATAGCTATGCCGCAAAACTGGGCGAAATATGCGCCGCTTTGGCGGAGTTTGCGTCGGGTCACTGCCATAATGGCATTTCTGCTATCGCCTGGGATAAGCAGGGCTAGAAGAGAAAAATGCTACAAGGTCACGGGAGGGTCGACGATATATCACTCCCCAACGCTTGCTGGTGGTTCGGTGTCGGTCTGATGATATTCGGTCTGCGTCCCGCTATCGCTCTCATCCAAGGAGATGACCAACCGAATGAAGGCACCAGGGCCAGCCGTTGCCGTGCTATGGGTGACAGCGGCGATCCTGATTCTGACCGGTGCGTGGCAGACTATGGGAGCCGAGACTGCGCCCTATGCTTCTTTGGCGACGCAGACAGTTCCCCAGGTCGCGAACCAGATTTCGGTTCCGAACGGATCCCTCGACTTGCCGTTGGTAGAGCGTCTCCGTTCGATCCTAGGTCTTGCTCTTCTGGTGGTTATCGCGTGGGGGTTGAGCGTGGACCGAAAGAACGTTCATTGGCGAATCGTGATTTGGGGTATTTCTCTCCAAATCCTCTTTGCGTTCTTCATCTTAAGGACATCCATTGGCGCCGATTTCTTCGATGTGATTAATACCGTAGTGATCGCGCTCCTCGGTTTCACTGTAGACGGTGCCAGCTTCATCTTCGGCAACCTCGTGTACGAAAATGTGCCAGTGGGGAGTGGGCCTGTGGGGCAGGGTGAGTTCTCGGAAATGCCCGGTCAGGTAGCGAACACAGGGGCATTTTTCGCATTCAATGTCTTGCCGACAATCATCTTTTTCTCCTCGCTGATGACGGTGCTCTATCACCTCGGCATCATGCAGTTAGCTGTGAAGGGAGTGGCGTTCGTGATGCAGCGTACGATGAGGACATCTGGTGCTGAGACTATGTGCGCAGCCGGGAATATCTTCGTAGGCCAGACCGAGGCGCCCCTCCTCATCAAGCCGTTCGTCGAGAGGATGACAATGTCTGAACTGATGGCAGTTATGAGTGGAGGCTTTGCCACAGTAGCAGGAGGTGTACTTGCCGCCTACGTGGGCATCCTGATGGTGTACTTTCCCGACATTGCTGGGCATCTCATCGCTGCCTCGGTCATGTCCGCACCAGCAGCGCTGGTCGTTGCGAAGCTCATGTATCCTGAGAATGGAAAACCGGAGACATCTGAAAACCTTGAGGTCAGCATCGAAACGTCGGATGTCAACGTGATCGATGCCGCAGCGAGAGGTGCATCAGAGGGACTCTTCCTAGCGCTGAACGTTGGAGCAATGCTGCTCGCCTTCATCGCTCTGATGTACATGATGAATGGCTTGCTTGGCTGGTTAGGTAGCCAAGTTGGTGTCGATGGACTCACCTTCGAGTTGATCCTGGGATGGCTCCTGGCTCCGCTCGCTTGGCTTATGGGCGTGCCATGGGCTGATGCTCCGATGGTTGCATCTTTGATTGGCGTGAAAACAGTTCTGAATGAGTTCTACGCATACCTACAATTAGCGGCGATACTCGGTAGCGAGCACGACCTTCAACCGCGCTCGATCGTCATCACCATCTATGCGTTATCAGGATTTGCAAATTTCGGTTCGATTGGGGTTCAATTAGGAGGGATTGGTGGTATCGCTCCTTCTCGGCGGCATGATCTCGCGAGGCTGGGCTTGCGTGCGATGATTGCTGGTTCGATAGCTGCTTTTATGACAGCCACAGTGGCAGGGATGATCCTCTGAATAAGCGAGTGATTCCTGATCCTATCGACTTAGAGGCTGCAGCCGCATATCTGAGGGAAGTGTTCCCTTTTGTTCCTCGAATCTCAATAGTGCTTGGGTCCGGTCTAGGATACCTCGCTGATGAGATTATAGAAGGGACGGATGTGGATTTCGAGGAACTTTACG
>DCAD01000036.1:0-46189 GCA_002311875.1 Gemmatimonadales bacterium UBA1142
CCGCTCGGAGGGGGAGACCGAGGTCGATACGGAGGTACGCTGACCGAGGGGATCTGTTCTCGTTTCGAAGCCTTGCACCAACCCAACGTCTACGGGGCGGTGGCTGGGCGTGAATGGAGTGCTCAGTACCGCTCCTTCCACAATCACATCACATGAAGATCGGACTCGTGGGCTTCGCCGGTTCCGGTAAGACCACCGTCTTCAATGCACTTACAGGTCTTGGGGCCCCTGTAGGCTTCGGAGGCGAAGTGCGCCTGGGAACAGTTAGGGTGCCCGACGACAGGATCGACACCCTCTCGCGGATCTTCTCCCCAAAGAAGACCACGTACGCCGAGATGATTTTTTGCGACGTGCCGGGTGAGCACAGAAGCGACAGTGGGGGACTCTCCCGTGGTAGCCTACACCGAATTCGAGAACAGGAGGCACTCTGCCTCGTCCTGCAGGATTTCGTCAATCCGATGATGGAGAAAAAACCGGATCCCCGCAGCGACCTAGAAACATTTCACACCGAATGCGTGCTGGCGGACCTAGAGGTCGTGGAGAAGCGACTCGATCGGGCTCGGAAAGAGCGTGCCGATGCGAACGAGATCGAAACGCTTGAACAGATCCAGAAGTTACTCGAAGAAGAACATCCCGTGCGGTTGATCTCACCTCAGGACCTCGACCGAACGCTGATCAAGGGATACGGGCTCCTCACCGACCGGCCACTCTTTATAGTGGTGAACCGGAGCGAAACTCGAGCAACCGATCCGATGCCGGACGCGCTTGCAAGCCGCATTGCAGAACTCGGTGCGGCCGGTCTTACTCTTTCAGCAAGCGTGGAGTCGGAAATTTCTGGCTTAGATCCAGCAGATCAGCCAGAGTTCCTGGCAGACCTCGGAGTTAACGAGTCTGCACTCTCCAGGTTCATCCGTTCAGCTTACTCGTTGGTAGACTTGATTTCATTCTTCACGGTAGGCCCCGACGAAGTAAAAGCCTGGACGATCCAGCGCGGAACTCGAGCACGTGAAGCCGCGGGCAAGATCCATACAGATCTTGAGCGGGGGTTCATCCGCGCAGAGGTCACTCCCTTCGACGTCTTCATAGAATGCGGCTCGGAAACTGCCGTGAAGGAAGCCGGTAAACTCCAGATCGAGGGAAAGGATTACGTCCTCTCCGATGGAAACATCATGCACGTGCGGTTCAATGTGTAAGCCAAACCAAGCACTTATCAACGCTGCCGCCGGAAGCAAGTTTGTCGTGATTAGAAACAGCCGTGCTACGACTCCCCTGCTGGTCCCTTCCGTATGGTGGTGGGATGAGGAAATTATGCTGGAGCCTCCCCACCTTTTCGATCCAACGCAGTCGTAATAAGATTGCACTAGCCTAAGCTCACTCAGGAGGAAATATGGATCGCCGAGGTTTCGTAACTACTGGGTTGGCCGCGAGTATCGCGGGAGTCAGCGGGGGTGGTGGCACCCTTGCGGCAATGTTGGACCGCACGCCGGGGTGGCGGACTGGCAAGACACTTGCCGATGGAACAATCAAACTCAGCTCAAATGAGAATCCTCTGGGGCTATCGCCGGACGCCCGAGAAGCAGTGATTGAATCCCTTGTCGATGCCAACCGTTATCCCGGAGACTATCGGGGGGCCCTTATGGAGGAGCTGGCCCGGTACCTCGACGTGAAGGTTAATAACTTGACGCTCGGTTTCGGCTCAACTGAGATCCTTCAGGTTGCAGTGCAGGCATTCCAGGGGCCAAACACACCCCTGATCATAGCGCAACCCACGTTTGAGGATATCTCAGACTATCAGGACACCATGCCCTTCGAGGTGGAGGCGATCCCCCTGACCAAGGACTTACAGCACGATATCGGCCGCATGCGCGAGTCTGCGATGCGTCGTCCATCGGTCGTATATTTTTGTAATCCGAACAACCCGACGGGAACAATCACATCGTCGCGTGATATCGATGCATGGATCGCTGAAGCCCCTGAGACCACGACCTTCCTCATGGACGAGGCGTATCTAGAATATGCGTCGGACGACTCTTTCTGGCCGGCAATGAAGTGGATCGAAGAGAGGCCAAACGTCATCGTTATCCGAACATTCTCGAAGATCTTCGCAATGGCGGGGCTTCGATTGGGCTATGCAGTATCTCATCCGACGACGGCCAGGCGACTCAACGAGCATACGGTCCAGAACAGCCCGAGCGTCGTCGCAGGTGCCGCAGGCATAGCATCTCTCAAGGACAAGGGCCTGGTTGATCGTGCAATCACGACGAACGCAGAGTCCAAGGAAATCGTGCACCAGACCTTGGACGAGTTAGGACTCGACTACCTTCCGACGAACACCAACTTCATCATGCACCGAATTAAAGGTGACCTTGGAGAATACAGAAACCGGATGGCCGAGGAAGGGCTGCTGGTCGGTCGTGATTTCCCGCCGATGCTCGACTACAACCGGCTTTCATTTGGTCTTCCAAATGAAATGGACCGTTGGGCCGAGGCCATCAAGGGCTTCCGTAAGAACGGCTGGATCTAAGCTTCTGAGGTAGAGGCATCTAGAAAACGGTCGCTGCGGCTCGCTCTGGCGGGCTGCAGTGACCGTTTCGCTTATGTGTCTGTCACGCCGAGTGTGACATCTCTTGCCAAAGCTCTGCCAGATTGATGGACACATCTTCCATCGCTTGAAGAGCGATCAAGTCCAACCGTTGGGCGATCGATCTGCCTATGAGCCTCTCCAAGAAGCGCGCAGGATAGTCCAGATCCCAGTCCAGGAACGCCTCCGGCCCTTTTTCAAGATTCTCCAAGATCCGGATAACCAGGTAAGAATCGTCCAGAAGCCCCGCGAGTCCCTGCGTCATCTCCGGAATCAGATCTATCGGCTGGAGATAGTAGTGTTCTGCGCAATCCAGCAGAGGGTTCACGGCAGACGAGAGCCCGCGATCCTCGGCCTCTTGCCGAGCACTTGCGAGGAAGACCGGCACCGATTCAATAACTTCGAGTGCGAGTTCAACCACCTCGTCTCTCTCTAGCTCGTCGGCTTCCGGCAACATCTTGGCGACATGGTTGTGGAGCATTTCCCGACCGTCCCGAGCCTTTGCGCTCTCAATGATCGCGAGAATATCCGGAATGGCACCCCCGGGTGTCATCGGAGATCTGCCCGCCGGAGCCTGAGGCTGTTCACAACGACAGTCACCGAACTGAGCGCCATGGCGAACGCAGCAAGGATCGGGTGCAGCGCCCTCAAGATTATTGGTAGGAAAGTTGCCGAGTAGAGGGCACCGGCTGCCACCGGGATCAGCACTACGTTGTAGAAGAAAGCCCAGAATAGGTTCTGCTTGATCGTGCGCATGGTTGCCCGACTCAATGCGAGCGCCGTAACCACAGATCTTGGATCCCCGCCCATCAGGGTAATGTCGGCAGCCTCAATCGCCACGTCCGTACCTGTACCGATCGCGATGCCGACATCCGCCTGTGCCAAGGCCGGGGCGTCGTTGATCCCGTCACCTACCATAGCCACGACGTGGTCCGCCTGGAGTTCCCTAATGACATCACGCTTCTGGTGCGGGAGGACTTCTGCTCTGACCTCATTGATACCGACCTTTGAGGCAATGGCTTCCGCGGTGGCGGTTTGGTCACCAGTTAGCAGGACGACATGCAGTCCTCGATCTCTCAGATCGCGCACTGCGTCCGCTGATCCTTCTTTGAGCGTATCAGCGGCTCCAAGCACTCCTTTTGCCTTACCATCGATCGCAACCCACAAAGGGGTTGCAGCTCCGGCCACGATTCTCTCAGTAGCTGGCTCAAGAGCCTTGAGGTCGACATCGCGTTCGGCCATAAGGACTTGGTTTCCAACTAAGACTCCTACACCCGCAATCGTCGCCTCCACGCCCCGGCCAGCGAGTGCCTTGAACGAGGTGGGTTCAGTTAGTTTCAAGGACCTTCGTCGGGCCTCACGAAGCACGGCTTCACCTAACGGATGTTCGGTCATCAACTCCGCAGATCCAGCGAAACGCAAGAGTTCAGCTTCATCACCGTCGAGGGCGATGACAGACAGGATCTCGGGTTCGCCCCGCGTCAGCGTCCCCGTCTTGTCGAATACGACTATTTCAATCTGTTTGGCACGTTGGAGTGCTTCTGAACTGCGAAACAGGATTCCCAGACGGGCACCCCGACCGGTTCCAACCATCACCGCCGTAGGGGTGGCCAACCCGAGCGCGCAGGGACACGCGATCACAAGTACCGCTACCAAGCGGACGAGAGCCGTAGCGAAATCAGCACCGGGCAGGGCCCACCAAACCACAAAAGTCAGGAGAGCGACCACGATCACTGCCGGCACGAAAACACCAGCAACCTGGTCTGCCAGCCGTTGGATCGGGGCCTTGCTCCCTTGGACCTCCTGCACAAGTCGAACGACCTGAGCCAGCGCGGTGTTAGCCCCAACTTTCGTAGCCCGAAAATGGAAAGCACCCGACTTGTTGATGGTCGCACCCACGACGTCGTCCCCAGGTCCCTTCTCGATCGGCATGCTCTCCCCCGTCAGCATGCTCTCATCAATCGAAGACAGGCCATCGACAACCTCGCCGTCTACTGGTATGCGCTCCCCCGGACGCACGAGCAGCAAGTCGCCGACCACGACGTCCGCGACAGGTACGTCAAGCTCGATCCCCTGCCGAACCACCCGGGCAGTATCTGGCTGGAGCCCTATGAGTTCTCTGATCGCCTCGCTCGTCTCCCCCTTAGCCCGGGCTTCCAGCAGTTTGCCGAGCTTGATCAGTGTGATGATGAGCGCAGCAGTCTCGAAGTAGACGTGCTCACCCACTGCGGTGCTGCCAGCGGTGAGGGCTACCGCGACGACGATCGAATACACGTAAGCGACCGTGGATCCCAGGGCGACGAGCACATCCATATTGGCCGATCCGGCCCGAAGGGACTTCCAGCCGCCTACGTAGTAGTCCCAGCCGACGTATACCTGAACCGGGGTCGCGAGCACGAACATCAGCCAGTTGACCTCCGGTGCGTAGGCCCACGAACCCAGAACCCCAAAGTCCCGAGCCATGCTGAGTACGAGGAGCGGGCCTGCGAACCCTACCCCCGTCCAGAATTTTCTGGTTTGATTTTGAAGCTCCCGATGCCGGGCCGCCGCTTCCACGTCATCAAGCTGACCCGGGTCCGCCTGCAACACCCCATATCCCACGCGCTCAAGGGCAATGCTCAGATCCTCAAGGGTTGTCCCCTCTGGTGACAATTCCACCATGGCACGCTCAGTGGCGTAGTTCACCGAGGCCCCAGTAACCCCTTCGGTCCTACGCAATGCCCGCTCGACAGTGGCTGCGCAGTTCGCACATGTCATCCCAGTGATAGGGAGTATGAGCCGTCGAGCACTCGATAAATCTGGTGTCGTACCGATCTCATTCATGGAAGGTGTGCCGAGCCCGAGGCTAGCCAGCCGGCGGGTAGTTGATCTCCCTCATCAGGACCTTGATCTCTTGCCAGCTTGTTTTCTCAGAATCCCACGAAATCGTCACGTCCTGGGTGTCATGCCGGCCCTCAACCGAGAACACTCCCTCGACCTCGGAGATCTCTCTCTCAATCGTCGCCACACAATGCCCGCAGCTGATGTTAGGTACCTGAACTGTTCTGTTGTTCATCAAAGTTTCCTCCTCAAGCCTTACTACTCGCCTCGAAGACCTGGATTAGTTCCCCGAGTACCTGCTCTTTCTGTGAGTCACCCGTACCCTGTATTGCTCTTGTCACGCAGTGGCGTAAGTGCTGGTCAAGCATTCGACTACTCACCTTCTTGAGCGCCCTCTGAATCGCCAGGATTTGATTGACCACGTCAATACAGTACGCCTCCTCCTCAACCATGCGTCCAATGCCCCGAACGTGACCCTCTACGCTCTTCAGCCTCCGCAAGATATCCGTCTTTCGCTCGTCTATCATCCTGACCCGCCCTGTGCCAGTAGTCGCCCTTAGTCCCATACCCCATCCCCCCTGGGGGGGGATGGGAATCGCTGACTGAAAGCTAGAAAAGGATTGGCGTCCGTCAACCACTCCTTGTGGCAATATTCATGACCGAACACCTTCTCGTCATGTCATTTATTTCCTCTATCAAGACTCTCCTCACCCTCGGCAGAGGGGTTACCAGTGGACTTCCCGACGCCACTGAAGATATGGACCCGATTGACCTTTTCCGTGCCTGGTTCGAAGCGGCTAAAGAGTCGGGGATCCTGCTTCCGGAGGCGACGTCGCTTGCCACAGCCACCCCGGATGGGGGGCCTTCGGTTCGGATGGTCCTCCTGAAGGACGTCGACCCTCGTGGCTTCGTTTTCTACACCAATTACGGAAGCCGAAAAGCCTCTGAAATGGACCGGAACCCCAGGGGAGCTCTCTGCTTCTACTGGCCGGTCCTGCAACGGCAAGTCCGTGTGTCGGGCAGGGTCGAACGCATCTCGAAGGAGGAGAGCAGAGACTACTTTGCGACCCGCACGCGGGAAACTCGGGTGGGAGCGTGGGCTTCGAAGCAAAGCCGAAACCTCTCTGGACGCGCGGAACTCGAAGCCAGAGTGCGGGATTACCGTGAGAAGTTCTCAGGTAATGACGTTCCACTTCCCTCGTTTTGGGGTGGGTACCGGCTCGAACCAGATCAAATAGAATTCTGGCAAGGACGCGCGGACCGGCTACACGACCGGATACTGTTCAGGCGATCTCCAGACGGCTGGGGAAGCGAGCGGCTCTACCCCTAGCTACTCTAATCAGCTGATCGGAACCCGGGGCACCTTCTCGTCACGCATCGCCGCGTGGTAGAGGAACGTCGCCAGCACCACCGCAGCTTGAGCTAAGTCCTCCTCGCTCAGTCTCTCGTAGAAGTCCGTATTTGTGTGGTGCGTTCTCACATCGTAGTCCAGGTAATCCTGGAGTGTGTTGAAGCCCGGGAGACCTGCACGTCTGAACGATAGGTGATCCGTACTTCCGATGTTGTCCATGACGTTCTTACGGACTCCGATATCATTCAAAGGCTCAAGCCAAGCATCAAAAACCGCTTTTGCTGCTGCGTTCTGCTCCATATACCAACCATAGATCCCACCTGTCCCAGGGTCGTGGTTGAAATAGACAGAGAGGTTCTGCCGGTTATCGGGGTTGTTTTCACCCAGATGCCTCGCCACGTACTCCCGAGAGCCGTGTAGGCCCTGCTCTTCAGAGCCCCAAAGCGCCACACGTATTGTACGCCTCGGCTGTACACCTAGTTCTTTTAGGATTCGCATTGCTTCCATGACGGAGGCTACTGCGTCGGCATTATCCGAGGCGCCCGTGGCGGAGTGCCAGGAATCCAAGTGCGCTCCGACCATGACAACTTCGTTCCCGATCCGTGGGTCCACCCCTGGAATCTCGGCGAGGATGTTATAACCGTTGGTGTCGTCCTCATGGAATTGGCCTTCGATCGCGATTCTAAGGCTAACCGGCTCTCCAGCCTCGATCATGCGAACGATCATGTTGTAGTGCTCAGAAGCTAGGATCACGGTTGGAGAAGCACTCTCCGGGTTATCCCGACCCAGTACGAAAATTGTCCCGTGCTCTCCCTGGTTGGGCCGGAGCACCGCACCGACGCCGATATCGCGAAGAAGTTGCGTGAGTGTGCCTCGATCTGCCGGAGTCTGAGTTGGGAGGGACCTTGGAGCACCGATCCGTACTGGCTCTTCATAGTCAGTGGGCTGAAGCCTGTCCTCCTTTATGAATCCTTCCTGTGGCTGAGCAATGAGCACGACTTTCCCTCGCAACTCTGACCCGCGAGTGCTTAAATCGTTGGTTGTCCAATCCCCGATATACACGGGAGGCCCTTCCAGAATCCCTTCCGTGCTAGGTGTCCAGGCTTCGGGGTACCCGAACAGTGGGAAATATCGTGGGCTCCTCATTTCAAGCGTGAGTCCTTCGAGCGTCCAGCCACGACCAAAGTCCCATGACTCTAAATGAGCATTCTCGAGCCCCCACTCCTCGAATCTCAATACACCCCAGTCAGCGGCTCGTTTGTACGCCGGCGTCGCCGAAAGCCGAGGCCCAACTACATTTGTTAGATAGTTGAAATGCTCCATTACCTTTGATCGCTCTAGCCCTTCAGCCTTGATCCGCTCGATCATCGCCAGATCTACTGTCTCCTGGGCACCGAGGGGGATGGCCAGCGTCGAAATCGTAGTCAGCGTAATCAGTACTCGCTTCATAACTGCGTCTCCGTGAGGGTGCGTCGGGAAGATGCTGTGAAGTGCTGTATCGCGCGAGCACACTTGTCTGCAGTGGTGGATCCCCACCCTTTCTCGGGACAAAATCAATCTAGTGGAGGGCGAGAATCGTGGCCGAGAGATACTTCACGCAGGACACGGTCTCTTTTATGGCAGAGCTGGCTGAACACAACAATCGTGAGTGGTTCTCAGCAAATAAGACGAGGTATGAAGACCTGGTGAAGGATCCCGCCCTTCGCTTCATCGAAACCTTTGCAGCAGAGCTCAAGAACATCAGCCCGCACTTCATGGCTACACCCCGGTCTCTATTCCGGATCTATCGGGACGCACGTTTCTCTAGAGACAAGAGCCCTTACAAGACCTGGACGGGAATCCAATTCAGGCACGATCTGTCAAAGGATGTACATGCTCCCGGGTATTATCTGCACATCGAGCCAGGGTCGATTTTCGTGGCGCTCGGTGTATGGCATCCCGATCCACCGTCGCTCCGTGCGATCCGGGAGCATATCGTTGGAGATCCTCGCTCATGGAAGAAGGCGTCCCGAAATAAGAAATTTACAGATACGTTCAGACTATCAGGGGATCGTCTTAAACGCCCTCCCAAGGGCTTTGAGACAGATCACGAATTGATCGAGGAGCTGAAGTGGAAGGATTACATCGCAGCAAGAGATGTTTCCGAATCTTTCTTGACCGATGCAACTCTCCCACAGGAGCTTGCAAGACTCTTCAAGATCGGTACACCACTAATGAAGTTCCTCTGCAGTGCATTAGCTGTACCGTTCTAGATCAGGGACACATCCGGTCTGAGCGTCGAGCACAGGTTGGCGTCGCAAAACGAACACTGGGGAACTCATGAATTTGGGTATACAAGCCGTACTCGCTCTCTTCCCAATCGCACTCGGGGGGGTGCTTCTGATCGGCTTCCGTATCGCGGCCAAACACGCCATGCCTGCTGCCTACGTTGCTGCCGTCGCCGTAGGATTCATAGCGTGGCAGATGAGTCCTACTCGGGTGGCCGCAGCCTCGATCGAAGGGCTGTTCATCACCTTCGATCTACTGTTCATCATCTTCGGAGCGATCCTGCTTTTGCAGACACTTGAGCGCTCCGGGGGGGTCGCCGCTATCAAACGCTCGTTCCACGGTGTGAGTGATGACCGCCGCGTCCAGATCGTGATTGTAGCTTGGCTCTTTGGATCTTTCATCGAAGGTGCGGCAGGCTTTGGAACTCCGGCTGCCGTGGCGGCCCCGCTCCTGGTCGCACTCGGCTTTCCCGCAGCGACTTCGGTGATGCTCGGCATGATGATCCAGAGCATGGCCGTCACGTTTGGAGCTGTCGGAACACCTATCCTCGTAGGCGTTCAGAACGGTCTCGGTGGCGAAGCCTTTATGGCTGACCTGACCGCTGCCGGGATCACAATGAACGACTTTCTTCGCCTCGTGACCGCGAAGGTCGTCATCCTCCATGCTATCGCTGGGGTGCTTATCCCCACATGGATGGTCGTCATGACGACCCGCTTCTTCGGCGCGAACAAGTCGTGGACCGAAGGGCTCTCCATCCTGCCGTTCACGATCTTCGGAGGACTCGCCTTCGCGATCCCGTACATCCTTTTTGGGACTTTCCTTGGGCCCGAGTTCCCATCCCTCCTCGGAGCACCGGTGGGCCTCATTATAGTCGTTTGGGTCGCGCGCCAGGGATGGCTCCTTCCTGACGACATATGGGATTTCCCTGAGCGCAGGACCTGGGATCAGTCCTGGATCAGTGGTTTGGAGGAAGAACTCGCTGACGTGCCGGAGGGCCGGGGAATCTCCACCGTGATGGCGTGGACACCTTATGCACTTCTCGGTGCCATCCTCGTAATCACTCGGCTCGACACGATACCAGGTACGGAGATCCTGGTACCAGTTCGCGGATGGCTCCAATCGATTGCCATCACCTGGCCCGACATTCTCGGATCCGGAATCACCGCTTCCACCACGCCACTATATCTACCAGGCTTCGTATTGCTGGTCGTCGTGGCGATTACGGCAGTTCTACATCGAATGGAGATGTCGGAGCTGACCGAGGCGATGAAGTCGTCCACCAAGATCTTAGTGGGCGCTGGCATCGTACTGGTGTTCACTGTTCCTATGGTACGTGTCTACATCAACTCGGACGTGAACGGTGCAGGTATCGCGTCGATGCCGCTCGCCATGGCTGAGTGGGTGGCGCAGAACGTCGGACAGGTATGGCCCTTCTTCGCCGGGGTGACCGGAGCACTGGGCGCGTTCATCGCCGGCTCGAACACGGTGAGCAACCTTACGTTTGCAGCCTTCCAGTACGGTGTCGCAGAGCGACTAGCCATGTCGACTGTCATGATCGTTTCGCTCCAGGCGGTGGGAGCGGCCGCAGGGAATATGATCGCCATCCACAACGTCGTCGCTGCATCTGCCACCGTGGGCCTTCTCGGCAAAGAAGGTGACACGCTACGGAAGACAATCCTCCCTACGATCTACTATCTACTCGTATTGGGTGTCCTAGGACTCTTGGCAATTCACGTCCTGGGGGTGACCGACCCCCTTATGGGATCCGGCTGATCGGCTACAGGGCTCGATGCATACTGAGGAGCAGCCCTGAAGCCAGAACTTTTAGCGGTTGATGCTACTTCCGCAGGGCAGCCGCGATGCCGTCAGCTGCATGTTCGATACACCGTTCCCCTATCTTGCGACTCATACCCTGAGCATCCCCTAGGACACCGTTCGGAGTAACCTCACGAAAACCGTCCCTAAAGATCCGCTCAATTAGGGCGTCATCGAAGTCCGCCAGGTAGCCCTCTTCTGCAAGATCTTCACGCACCAGATCTGGCCTGATACAGAGCATCTCTGAACTCTCAGCAATGTCTGCATGTCCACCTACGCGAGTGACAAGTTCGGGTGCCTCAGATGCAACCGCACTCTTCCAGCATTCCATGAAGCCCACCAAGTCTGTGTAGGCATCAACTTCGCAATCTGGCTCCACTGCCAAACGGAGATCATCTAGCATGTCCGCAAGGGGCACGAAGTTGCCACCATGCGAGGGCACAAAACACACACGCCGAAATCCATGACGAGAGAGACTCACGACGTAGTCTGTACACAACGCTTCTAACGTCTTCTGTCGTATCGAGAGTGTTCCTGGGAAGGCCATGTGATGCTCCGAACAGCCCACCCGGATAGTCGGTGCAACGAGAGCATCACCCAGTCGGCGAGCAACCTCCAGTGCTAGCCGGTCACCACGAACCGCATCAACCAACAAAGGCAGATGGGGGCCATGCTGCTCAACCGCACCAACCGCAACTACGATAGTTGTGTAGCCGTCTTGTAGTGCGCGCTTGACCTCGGGGGAGGTTAGCTCCTCCAGCAGTAAATTCTGTGGACTCATGGTAAGCAACCTAAGGAATGAGAGAAGATCGCTCTAGAAAAGCAAAGATCACCCTTCCTCACATACCTTCGTAATTTCTTAGCTACAACTCTCTTGACACTTCGCTGCGAGTAAACGATTGAGGACCCCCTGGTAGCCCGACCAGGATGTGGAATCATATCCGCGACCATCTCCAACAGCAGTCTTGTGCGCTACTACCATCTTGAGTGCGGGCAAAACCGTGATGTACTGCCCGTAGGCTCCCTTCGCTGTATAGGCTCCAGAGTAGAGGGGTGAAACCAAAGGGCTATCCCAAATCCACCACATATAGCCGTAGCCAAATGCACCGGAGCGCCTGGATTCCGGATTCATCTGCTCTCGATGGGTGACCAAGGATGTAACCTCGCGCACCCAACTTTCTGGAATCATCCGGTGGCCGTCCCAACTACCCTCTTGCAACATGAGTTGGCCGACCCGAGCCATATCACGGGTGGAGAGCCACATGTGATAGGCAGGGTAGATCGACCGATCGAGATTTCCACTCTTTTCTTGCCTCGAGCGCTGAAAATCTTCGAAACCAAGAGGCTCTGCAAGATCAGTCATTAGAGCGTCAAAAATCTCTCGACCTGTCATCAACTCAAATGCAGCCCCGGCTGCATTGAAGTCCCAATTATTGTAGAGAAAATAGGAACCTGGCTCCTGTGAGCCTCTCGTCGGTGCAGAATCAGAATCATCTCCACTATTCGAAGCTTCGTGATAAACCCCCGACCGTGCTGTGAGAAGGTGCCGTACTGTTGCCCTCCGCTCGATTTCCAGGAGACCCCCGTGGTCATCCATCCCCAATTCTTCCAGTGTCCGGTCTAGATTAATGGTGCCGTTGGCGACGGAAGGTCCGTAGAGCATAGCCAGAATGCTTTTACGGACTGACGCTACATACGAGAGCTCCTCCAGGTCCCCGTAGTGCAGAAGCACCTTACCATCGACGACCACCATGAGTCCCGTCGTATTGAGCGTTGAGAGGTACTCAGGAAGCATCTCGAGAGCAGTTCGACTGAAGCTAGCATCTTCCGGAGTGGACCATTGAGACCATGTCGAGTCGAGGGGTTCTCCGAAGTCTGTGGATGACGAGCAGGCATAGGTACCTAGCGTAGCCGCAAGCACCAAAATCCGACTCGAGTCCCTCCGGATACGAATAAACCACCGCACAATCATCCCCTTACGACCTCCCTGCTTCGAACCAATCCCGTATTCAATAATACACCACCGATCCTACTGTTGCTGGCCGGAGCCCAAGGCCTCTAGCCACTCTGTGATCATGCGAGCGGATTCATTTCCTAGATTGCCAGAGGATTGGGCTGATGGATAGCTTCGCTTCCCGTTTTATACCGCGGCACATGAGGAGGCAGGCCATGCGCGGCCGTATGATGGAGGTCCCCCTACTCGTTTCATCACTCATCGAGCATGCTGGAGACGTCTACCCTGACCGAGAGATTGTCACCCGCACAGTGGAAGGACCAATCCACCGTTACACTTGGAATGACGCCCGTGCGCGTGCCAGAAAATTGGGAAGTGCGCTCGTAGCTCACGGAATTACGGAGGGTGACCGTCTGGGTACTCTGGCCTGGAATACTTACCGCCATCTCGAAGTCTATTACGGCGTGTCTGGTATGGGTGGAGTATGCCACACACTCAACCCGAGATTACATCCCACTCAGCTCGTCTACATCGTCAACCACGCGGAGGATCGTATTCTCTTTGTAGACTTAACCTTCGTACCACTGGTTGAAGCCGTGGCGGAACAAATCCCTAATGTGGAAACCGTCGTTGTGCTCACGGACTCGGCACACATGCCCGAAACTTCCTTGGTTAACGCGATCTCCTACGAGGACTTTATCTCCGACGGAGATGTCGACTTCGGATGGCCTCATCTTGACGAGCATGCTGCCGCAGCACTTTGCTATACCTCTGGTACCACCGGGAACCCGAAGGGAGCACTGTACAGCAATCGATCCACAGTGTTGCACGCGTTCGGGGTCTGCATGCCTGATGTGTTCGACCTTAGGGCAGCCAGTACCGTACTCCCCATCGTGCCAATGTTTCACGCGTGCGCTTGGGGAATTCCCTACGCAGCGGCAGCGACAGGAGCAAAGATTGTTTTCCCGGGTCCACGATATGATGCTGACGCCCTTTCCGACCTGATGTCCCAAGAGGGTGTGACGTACTGTGCGGGAGTCCCGTCAGTCTTCATCCCACTGGTTCAATACTGGCAGGATACTGGGGCGAAGCCAGAATCTCTGGACATGGTAGTCGTAGGAGGCGCTGCACCCCCACGTACACTAATAGCGACCATGGAGGGCGAGTTCGGTATCGAGTTCAGACACGCATGGGGCATGACCGAGATGAGCCCTCTCGGGTCGGTCAACACCCTTTTACCATCCCACCGCGAGCAATCCGTCGAGGAATATTCACACTTCCAGACCAAGCAGGGGAGGCCGCCGTTCGGTGTGCAACTCCGCATCGTAGACGACGATGGAAAACCACTTCCCCATGATGGAGTCATGTTTGGAGAGCTGCAGGTTCGAGGACCTTGGGTCGTCGATGGATACTTCAAGGAGGACAAATCACAACTCACACCCGACGGCTGGTTTCCCACGGGAGATGTCGCAACCATCGATGGCCAGTCTTACATCCAGATCACCGATCGCACCAAAGACCTGATTAAATCAGGCGGCGAGTGGATCAGTTCTATCGACGTGGAAAATACAGCGATGGGACACCCGGACATCATCATGGCAGCGGTCATTGGAGTTCCGCACGAAAAGTGGGGTGAGCGCCCACTCATGATCGCAGTGCCGACACCGGACAGTTCGCCGACCAAAGAATCAGTGCTCAAGTACCTCTCGGAAACACTCGCAAAGTGGCAACTCCCGGACGATGTAATCTTCGTGGATGAACTACCGATGGGGGCAACAGGCAAGGTGCGTAAAGTCGCCCTGCGCGAAGAATACGGGACCGAGTAAAGATATTCCCGATAGAAATGTGGATGACGAAACCCCAATTGCATCGTATCTTGTGCGAGTCAGACTCAGACGCGCCTAAGACGTGGAGCCGAAGCATGAAAGAGCAATCGCGACTCAGGGGAATTGCCCTTTCGCTCGCACTCATGCTTGGAATTACAGGCTGTGCACATGCCGTCAACACGGGCCTGGGTCTACTTGGAGTTGACAGGGACCAAGCCGAGAACCCCTTCGGAAGCTGGAGTCGTTCTGATCGTGGCGGCCCAATCTCTAGCGGGTATCAGCACGCACCCACACTCGACTTCTGGACCGGATTTGGGTCACGGTCACAACCGTATTCGATCTCACAGAGCCTCTTTCAGGGCCTTAACCAAACATCCTATGGATCCTGTCTAGCTGTCCCACTGGGGATCAACCAGGTCCTGCCGATTGCGAATGGCACCCCGTCTCGCGCGCTCCAAAGAGTGGGTCCGATCGAGATCGGATTGGCCGGCAATCTTGCGGGGGTGGGAAGTATCCTGGGTATGAACGGAATGAGTTTCGCACGGCAAGCCTTGGAAACAAGCGTGGCACTTGGATCACAGGGGACAAACTGTGGCTACTCCCTGTTCCTGTTCCTGACCCCGACTGGGGCGGGGAATGATCCTGTAAGCGTCCTCCGGTAGGGTCTTGGAGAAAGTTCGACGCTTCTAGTCGCTTAGGTCTCGAGCGCGCTCCCTAAGCACGAACTTCTGGATCTTGCCAGTCGACGTCTTAGGCAGCTCCCCGAAAACCACAGTCTTGGGAGCCTTAAAGTGCGCCATATTATCTCGGCAAAAATCGATGATCTCCGTCTCCGTTGTATTGGATCCGTCACGGAGTTCGACGAACGCGCACGGTGTCTCTCCCCAGTGATCGTCCGGTCTTGCCACAACGGCTGCCGCCGAGATCTCCGGATGCCTGTAGAGAACGGCCTCAACTTCGATGGAAGAGATATTCTCGCCACCTGAGATGATGATGTCTTTTGATCGGTCGCGGATCTCGGCGTACCCATCCGGATGGAGTACCGCTAAGTCACCTGTATGAAAGTATCCTCCGGCAAAAGCCTCAGATGTCGCAGTAGGGTTCCTTAGATACCCTTTCATTAGCACGTTCCCGCGCATCATGATCTCACCAATCGTTTCTCCGTCTGCAGGAACGGGCTCCATCGTTTCCGGGTCGAGGACCGCCAGCTCTTCCTGAACCACATACGGCACGCCCTGGCGAGCCTTGAGTACTGCCTGATCCTCTGCAGGCAACTCGTCCCACTCCGGATGCCAGGCGCATACAGTATTCGGTCCGTAGCACTCCGTCAGTCCATATACATGCGTAATCTCGAGCCCGATCCGGCCTGCTCGATCAAGCACAGCAGCGGGAGGAGCAGCACCTGCTGTCATCATGCGCACCAAGTGAGGGAGGCGCTCTCCCCGCCGTTCTGCCTCAGTCGTGACCATATTCACGACGATCGGAGCCCCACACATGTGCGTGATACCCTCTGACGCGATCAGGTCGATAATCTGAGCAGGATCGATCCCTCGGGAGCAGACGTTGGTACCAGCAACCGCGGCAATGGTCCAAGGGAAACACCATCCGTTGCAGTGGAAGAGCGGAAGCGTCCAGAGGTACGTAGGGTTCTGGGGGAGAGACCACTCCAGGGCATTCCCGAGCGCGTTCAAATAGGCCCCCCGGTGATGGTAGACAACTCCCTTCGGATTCCCTGTTGTTCCGGACGTGTAATTAAGCGCGATCGCGTCCCACTCATCAGGCGGAAAAGACCAAGCAACTCCAATTGAGCCCTCCTCGACCAAGGCCTCATAGGTCAATGTACCTATTGAGGAAGCTTCCTCTTGGGTGGAGTCCATGATGTCGATAATCAGTGGGTCCACTGCCGCAGACCGCAGAGCTGCTTCACCCACCTCAGCTAGGCCTTGGTCAACCATGAACACGGATGCTTCGCCGTGATCCAAGATGAAGCCGACCATCTCTGAATCGAGTCTGGTGTTGATCATGTTCAGGACCGCACCAGCCATCGGAACGGCAAACGACACCTCAACCGCTGCAGGTGTGTTCGGGCAGAGCACGGCAACCGTATCGTTCTTTCCCACCCCCCGACGTCTTAATGCATCAGCTAAGCGGCAGCAGCGCTGGAAAGTCTCCGACCACGTTTGCTCACTGCCGGCATAGCGAATGGCAATCCGGTCAGGATACACGCTCGCGGTCCGCTGTAGAAAGGACAGCGGCGTAAGCGCCACGTGGTTCGCCCCACGGCGCTTCATATCCTGATCGTACTTACTCATAAGAGAGCTTTTGAGGAGGCAGGGGGGGCAAAAAGTGGCGTCGGAAATAGATCCTGGGAGGGCCCAAGAAACGAGGCCAAGCTATCGCCACACGTTTCTACGGGCGAGGCGTCAACGTTTCATATATCAGTTCAAACCCGTAACTGACACAAGGACTCGCGTGATTTATGGAGATAACCCACCTTGTCAGCGTGGATTGTGGTCCAGGAACCGCTGCTCACACCCCCTGGTCGTACCCTCTTGATGGAGGCAAGCATGAGTGCTTCTCCGATGCTGATTCTCGCACTCTTAATGGCATTGGCTCTGCCCGCGCAGCGCGGGATAGCCCAAACCAATACTGACCCTGAGCTGACAGAATGGATGGTACCGTACGAAGCCTCACGGCCTCGGGACCCCATGGTAGGCCCTGACGGGCAAGTATGGTTTGTCGGTCAGACAGCTGACTACGTTTCGGTGCTCGATCCTGAGACAGGTGAGTTCAAGAAATACGACCTCGAAGAAGGAGCGGGGCCACACAATTTGGTGGTCGATAACGACGGAATGGTCTGGTATTCTGGTAACCGTGCCACGCACATCGGCATGCTCAATCCAAATACCGGTGATATCACCAAATACAGGATGCCGAACGAGGCAGTACGTGATCCCCACACGCTTGTCTTTGACTCTCAGGGCGATATCTGGTTCACCGCTCAACAGGCCAACTATATAGGCAAGTTCTTTAAGGACACCGGTGAAATCCGCCTCTTGGAATCCCTGCAAGTCGAAGGGTCACGTCGCGGTAATTCCAGCCGTCCATACGGGATCGTGGTCGATTCTCAAGATCGCCCATGGATCGCGCTCTTCAACACGAATCACATTGGAACAGTGGATCCAGAGACGTTTGAGTTAAAGACCTATGAACTACCGGAAAATGCACGCCCCCGTCGAATCGGGATCACCTCCGACGATATCATCTGGTACGGAGACTGGACTCGCGGATCTCTAGGCCGCCTTGATCCCGAGACCGGGGAAGTCACTGAGTTCGAATTCCCGAATGGAACTGAGTCGCGTCCGTACGGTATGGCTGTCGATGATTCGGACCGCATCTGGATCGTCGAGACCGGTATCGAGCCAAATAATTTTGTGGGCTTCGACCCTATGACCGGTAAGTTCTTCAGCCAGACTGTTGTCGAAAGCGGAGGCGGCACGATCCGCCACATGTACTTCGACGCCGAAACTAACTCCGTCTGGTTCGGTGCTGACACCAATACGATTGGGGTGGCCAAACTTCCGCCGCGGAGGCGAGCCGTCTCCCACTGATGCGCAGGACGCCTTTAGCGTTGGCCGCCGCCCTCGCACTAGCAGGGGCGGCGGCCGTTCCTGCTCCCAATCCTGAAGGGCCACCGCCAGGCCACACGGGAGGATTCGGAGAACCCAGCTGCCTCACTTGTCACCAAGGTAGTGACCTCAATGCGTTCGGGGGTCGTGTCACGATTGAAGGGCTCCCAAATGAATACGTTCAAGGTGAGCGCTACCTCTTGACGGTCCTCCTCGAGGCCGAAGAAACCGACCTGGCTGGTTTCCAACTCGCGGCCCGTTACGGAACCGGAAATGAGCAGGGACGTGCTGCGGGTGAAATCCATCCACTCAACGACCGGGTCGCAGTCACCATGGGCACTAACGGCGTGCAGTACGTCCATCAAACCCGCCAGGGTTCAGGTATGTCGGCCCCTGACTCCACCTCTTGGTCCATGGAATGGATCGCACCTTCAACTGGGAACAGTGTTGTGTTCCATGTGGCAGCGAACTCAGGGAACGGCGACAACTCACCACTGAGTGACCTGGTTTATACAACCGATGTCATAATCGATGCAGAGACGCCTCAACTAGGGTGGCGCATACTACTGCTCAGTGTGCTTCCTTTGCTGCTATTCATAGCCTTGTGGATCTGGATCTTCCGCAGGTAGATAGCGCTCGCTGAACCACACTCACCTCACTCCGCTAGCGGACGGACGTCTGTGGCCCCAAGCTGGAGATTCTTTCTACCAGGTTGAATCAAGCTACGCTCTTACACCTCTAGCCCAGCGCGCATGATGACCGACACCCAGTACCGCTTCCGTGTTCCCCATCCGCTCGTCCTGCTGACCGGATGCGTCATCCTCGCTGCAATGGCGAGCTATGTGCTACCTGCAGGTGAGTTCGAGAGACGTCTGGATGAAGCAACTGGGCGAACTGTTGTGGTCGCTGGAACGTACGAACAGGTGGAGCGTACACCAGTCAACCTGTTTGATGCTATGGTAGCACTCCCACGGGGTATGGCAGACGCCGGTGGCGTGATTTTCCTAGTATTCTTGATCGGGGGTGCGTTCACCGTAGTCGACGAAACTGGAGCTCTCAGGCGAGGAATCTCGTCTCTCATCCGTGCCCTCCACGGACGAGATTTGCTCGTTATCCCAGCCGTCTCACTCTTTTTTGCCACCGGTGGAGTCGTGCAGAATATGCAGGAGGAGATCATCCCCCTGATCCCTGTCGTCTTGATAGTGACTTCCCGACTGGGGTTCACACCGATGGTAGCGATCGCGATGAGCGCTGGCGCCGCTTTCGTCGGGTCTGCTTTCAGCCCTATCAACCCATTCCAGGTCTTGATCGCCCAGGGCGTGGCAGACGTGACACCTGTCTCGGGGTGGTCTTTCAGGGTTGTGTTTCTACTGCTGGCTTTGGTTTTCTGGATCGGGATGACGATGAGGTACGCGAAACGTACCCGCGTCGCACCCGCGATTGGCGGAGTTGAGGACCCAAGTGATTCGTTAACAGGAATAGACCACCTCATCCTGTTTATGGTGCTTGTCACATTCGCGCTGATGGGTGTCGGCTTGATTCGCTGGGACTGGGGTTTCGATGAAATGTCGGCTGCCTTCTTCATCATGGGCGTTCTCGTGGGAGTACTCGCGCGAATGGGCCTGCGTGGAACCGCTCAAGCCTACGTAAACGGGTTCCGTCAGATGGCATACGCTGCGCTCCTCATCGGATTTGCTAGAGCGATCTACGTAGTGCTCCAAGATGGCCGGATCATTGACACAATCGTGTACGGGATGTTCCAGCCATTAGAGAGCCTTCCAGCGCTGGCATCAGCGCTCGGAATGGTCGTTGCACAGGCGGCGATCCATGTACCCGTGCCAAGTGTGAGCGGACAAGCGGTGCTGACCATGCCTGTACTCGTACCTCTTTCCGATCTCCTGGACATTTCGCGCCAAGTCACTGTTCTCGCGTACCAGTACGGGGCTGGGCTGTGTGACCTGATTACACCTACCAACGGCGCACTCATGGCGATTCTCGCTGCTGGCGGTGTACGCTACGAAGATTGGATCAAGTTCACGGGCCCGCTCTACCTGGGACTTATAGCCTTGGGAGCGGTATCAATCGCGATCGGGATCAGTATCGATCTGCAATGAATCATTCCCCGAAGACCGAGGGGAAGCTGCACCGAAACGTCTGGATAGCGAGTGGTACTAGCTTCCTCACGGACGTGTCGAGCGAGATGCTCCTCAACGTCCTTCCACTCTTTCTAGCTAACGTTCTCGGTGTGCGGTTCTGGGCCGTCGGCATCATCGAGGGAATCGCTGAGACAACTGCCAGCGTACTGAAGCTTTATTCTGGATGGCTGTCAGATCGCATCCGCGCACGTAAGCGTCTGGCAGTCGCAGGCTACGCGATCGCGGCTCTCGCAAAACCATTCTATTACATAGCGTCAAGCTGGCCGGCCATCTTAGCAATACGATGGGCAGACCGCGTCGGGAAAGGTGTTCGCACTGCACCTCGAGATGCACTTCTGGCGGACTCGACACCACCCGAGCGCCGTGGCCTAGCATTCGGGATACACCGGGCGGCTGACACGGGAGGGGCCGTGCTCGGCCTCCTGCTAACCCTTTGGATTGTGCAGCAAAGCCAGGGTGCGGGCGTTCTCCTACAAGAGACGACATTTCGGAAACTCGTCTTATGGAGTCTGATCCCGGCGTTCCTGGGTGTCGCACTGCTAGCAGCGGGTGCGCGTGATATCCCAAGTAGCACCTCAACTAGGGCAACGCCTGGGATGGGTGTGCGAGGCCTAGGTCGTGGCTTCGCAGCCTTCGCCGCCTGCTCGGTACTCTTCGAAATTGGCAATTCGGCTGATGCTTTCCTGGTACTCAGAGCTCAGGAACGAGGGGTCAGCGTGGTCGGAGTACTCTGGATGTTACTTGCGTTCAACGTGGTGTACGCAGTGGTCTCCACTCCAGCTGGATCTCTCTCTGACCGGGTTCCCCGCAAGTGGGTGGTTTGCGGAGGATGGTGCATATACGCGGGGGTATACCTAGGATTCGCTCTCGTTGACTCCCCGACCCAGGTAGCTTTGCTCTACGTGGTCTACGGTGTATACCACGGCCTAGTCGCCGGTGCAGGAAAGGCGCTCGTGGCTGATCTCGTTCCCGAGGAACTTAGAGGGACCGCGTATGGGACATACGCCGCCGTCATAGGACTGGTCAGTCTTCCCGCATCGGTCCTGGCCGGAGTGCTCTGGGAGGGATTCGGTGCGTGGAGCGGCTTCGGTGCTGCAGCACCCTTCTGGCTAGGTGCAGTGACAGCTCTGGTAGCGGCGGTTCTCTTACTCCTGACTGTCCCCGCCGAGCCTGGTACCAGCGCACGTGGATAAGAATTCAGTTCACACCTCACCACCTCTGTGGACTGGGGTACTAATCAACGATGTGTGACGCAAAGATACCCGTCGTCGCTGCCGTAATCTCAAGAGACGACCTCTACCTAGTTGCCCGCCGACCCGATCATAAACGGCACGGTGGGCTATGGGAGTTTCCTGGCGGCAAGCTCACACCTGATGAGTCCAAAGATGAGGGTATCCGTCGGGAACTCACCGAAGAACTCAGTCTGGACGTGGTCTCCGTTGAGGAAACCCTCTTCTCGACTTATGACGAAGGAACTCCGTTCATTATCGACTTCGTCAAGGTAGCTGTGCAGGGTATCCCGGAGTTGAGCGAGCATTTGGAAATGGGTTGGTTTGGCCTAGACGCACTCGCCTTACTTCCGCTGGCCCCTGCAGACGCGCTCTTCGTCGAACACGCTGTTTCTGTCAGAGACGAAGGAGGCCAACTGGGCTGCTGAGAGACCTGCCCTCGGAGCTAGTCGATACCCAGTGCACGAGCGAGATCTGTGGCGCGGGCCCGCGGAATCTCACTTTTGAGGCCGTCCCGAGTCATCGCGCCGCGGCCTAGAACTTCTTGGCCGCGACGGAGTGCTACAGGCCCCAAAAAGTCTCCTGAGATTGGCAACGGTTTCCGCGCAATCAGCTGACGCATCTGGTCATCGCTCACATCAACGGTGCGTAACCGCACATGCGGACTAAGCCAGCGTAGCAAGTCATTGGTAGGCCTCGGACGGCCCCGGGAGTCGAACTCCACCGCCCGAAATCCAATCGAAATCGGTCGCCATACACCTGCCTTCCAAGCATCGACCGGCCATTCGCTCATAGTGTGCAGCCAGAGGCGACGACCCCGAAGAACCCACTTGCACTCATCCAGATATGCCGAATCCACGCCGAAACGATCCTTAAGATCATTCGTGGCAAGCTCCACGAGTTCCCCGACATCCGAAGGATCGTTTCCCGGAAAAAGCTGTGGCACAGCTTTCCAGCCTTCGGCCCCCTGTTCTACTGCTCCCGAGCTGTCTTCTCCGATACTACCATCAAGGCGGCGCAGTCTCGCCATGAACAGCCCACCCGAATCGAGGTGGTGAGGATAGATCCTGACTGTACCCTCTAGGGCCGAATCGTAGCTACGACCCTCAAAGGACGTGAGCCCAGAAGCGCATGGTATCTGGAGTTTAATCGGGTCAATTGCGACTGGCTGCTCCCGGATGATGTCGTCTATAACAGCTTCGTTCTCCTCAGGTGCAAACGTGCAGGTCACATAAAGAATCGTACCTCCCGGCCTTGTGACTCGGATCGCCTTCTCAAGGAGCCGGTGCTGCACCTTAGTCACATATGCAAGGAAGGAAGATGACTGCCGGGCGGCCCTGCCAGCTCGCCGCCGGAGAGTCCCTTCTCCTGAACACGGAACATCAACGAGCACTCGATCGAAAAGAGCATCTTCTGGAGCGTGCCTCCCGTCCCCTGAGGCAACAAGAACATTAGGACTCCCGAGCCGATACACGTTTCCCAGAAGACCGCGGATGCGGTTCTCACTCAACTCAGCTGCGACCAAGCATCCCCGGTCTTTCATCAACTCTGCCGCGTGGATGGCTTTACCACCCGGTGCAGCGCACAAATCCAGGACACGCTCTCCAGGTTGAGGATCAAGCACAGGAGCAGCGATCCCGGTCGATGCCTGCTGTACATAGAACAGGCCGAGCCAGTGTTCCAGTGTAAGGGACACGGGGCGCGGACCTTCCTCTACCTCGTAGAAGTCCGGTAATCCCGCTTTGTTACGAAGTCGAAACCCCTGCTGAGTCAAACGGTCGACAAGTGCCTGTGGAGAGGTGCGACGCTTGCAGACTCTGAATACAGTGGGTTCGGGGTTCGCAGCAGCCTTCCTGAAAGCCTCCCAGTCAGAGATGATGCATCGATACCTAGCTAGATCAACTACCTCTTCGCGAGTTGCCCGGGAGGCGTCTCCACTCTTGAGGCGACCCTCAAAAGGACGGAATGCTGAAGTCTCCGTCATCCTCCTCCCGGACAAGTGTTAGGATCGCAGCCTGTGGAACCACTAGGTAGTGATCGCTCTCGAAAGTGATCTCAACAGCTGCTTTCCGGAAAAAAATCGCATAATCACCGATCTCTGCCTGCAGCGGAACGTAGCGAGGCTCAGGGCTCCCTATTTTCCAGGGTTCATCACTCAGTTCAGTAGGAGCGGAGACCGCATTCCCGGGACCCGTCGCGACCACAGTCCCGCCCTGCACTGCCTGGCTGTCTATCGCTGTTGCCGGAAGATACAAACCGACCTTGGTCCGATCCTCGCCTTCCTCCGGTTGGATCAATACGCGGTCACCGACGACAATCAGTCGCTTCTTTTTCTCCGACATGTGCTCTCCCTTTATCTCACCTACACTGAATAGTCGGGTCCAGAGGGGCTGAAACTCAAGGGCCAGCCAGATGTCACCCCACTCGCACTGGAACTTCGTGGGCCCTTGAGGCAGCCTCATCAGTAGTCATCTCCAACAGGCGATCGATCGAAAAAGACTCGACCGCTAGAGAGCCCATCACGGCAGCTCTACCCATCGCGACTTCCATATCAAGTAAATGTGTGCCACTCCCAGCGAGCGCGGAGACGAGACCCCCGGCAAAAGCGTCCCCTGCCCCGGTTGGGTCAGTCACGTAGCAGGGCCGTACGCTCGACACGGTAATCGACTTGTCGTGACTAAAGGCGACGGCCCCTTGCTCTCCTCGTTTCATAACCACCCAGGAGCATCCCCCGTCTAGGATCTGAGTGACCGCGAACCCCTGGTCTCCGTCACCCAAAAGGCTCGCCTCCTCTGAGTTGAGAAGAACAACATCCGCACAGCGTGCAACCATGTCGAACTCCTCACGCCGATCTCTGATCCAGTGACTCATCGTATCAAGGACAACGAGGGCTGGTTTTCCTGAGTCGACCAGCACCGAAGCCTGAATTGATGGATCTGTGCTACCGAGAAAGAGCGCGTCCGGCCTGTACCCCAACTCCGGGATGGAAGGCTGCTCGAGTGCGCTCGGCCTATTGGTTGAAAGCGTATTCCTTTCCCCGTCTAGCTCGTACCGGACATGCCAGCGAAATGTCTCACCAGGACGCGTTGAGATACCCGAAGTATCGATGTCGATCTCACTGAGTCGATCAAGCTCCGACCTGGGAAAGTCCGTTCCTACCACTCCTAATAAGGTGACATCGGAGAAGAGCCTGGCAGCGGCTCCAAAATAGAGAGCCGAGCCCCCTAGAACGTCCGTTTCTGTGCGGTTTCCAACCTCAATGGTGTCAAGCGATACAGTCCCCAGCCCAACGACCTTAGGCCGATATTCAGTCAAGTGAGCATGCCGGCAAAAGTCGCTGTCAGCAGGGCAGCGAGTAGGCCCGCTAACATCGACTTGATGCCCAGCCTCGCTAGGTCCTGGCGTCTGCTAGGAGCGATCTCCCCCAATCCTGCGATCGTCATCGCTACCGAACCGAAGTTCGCGAAGGTCGCCAGCGCGTAGATTCCGATCACCACAGACCTCTCTTGCAGTTCGGCGCCTCCCTCAAGGAGTCCCTGAAGTTGGACGAATGCGACGAACTCGTTAAGGACAAGATCCACTCCGATCAGTTGGCCTATGACGCCCGCATCCGCCCAAGTTACACCCAGTAGCCACGCAACTGGACCAAACACCCATCCTAGCATGCCCTCGATCGTGAGACCGTCGAGTCCTACAAGGCCGCCAGCCCAGCCCAGCACACCGTTCGCAAGAGCGACTAGAGCGATGAACGCGATCAGCATGGCCCCAACAACAAGTGCGAGCTTCAACCCCTCGGCTGCCCCGCGGGCAGCAGCATCTATGACATTAACGTCTGGTTTCTCCCCCCGAACTTCCAGATCCACTGTACCCATGGTCTCGGGCTCAGCCGTCTCGGGTACAAGTAGCTTGGCAATCACGAAGGCCGCTGGAGCCGACATGACTGACGCCGCGATCAGGTGACCGGCAGCAGCAGGATGAAAAGGAGCCATCATCCCGGCATACGCAGCGAGAACGCTACCACTGATCGTCGCCATACCCACGGTCATGATCGCCATCAACTCGGACTCGGTCATGCCACGGACAAATGGCTTCACGACAAGTGGTGACTCCATTAGTCCAACAAAGATGTTTGACGCAGCACAAAGAGTTTCTGCACCTGACGTCCGAAGCGTGCGCTGCATGACCCACGCTACCATCCGCACAACCGCTTGCATAAGCCCCAGATGGTAAAGGACCGTCATAAGGCACGATACAAAGATGATGTTCGGAAAGATCCGGAACGCGAAGAAAGCTCCGGTGCGAGCTACAACCCCTGGGGTCGCGGTAAATCCCTCGCCTCCTTCGGCTATCCCAACAGGAACATTATCCGAGACGAGGTTACCGAAAATGAAACGCCCCCCTTCTTCCGCGTAACCCAGTAACGCACTTACGAGGCCGTTCATCCAGTCGAAAAAAGCCACACCGATCGGGGTCTGGAGAACCAAGCCAGCGAAGGCAAATTGCAGGCCGAGACCCCAGCCCACGACACGCCACGAGATCTTCGACCGGTCCGTCGACAGAGTCCACGCGATCATTACGATAAGCACTGCTCCCAGTGCGGCACGGAGTCGAGCGGGATCCGCAGCGAGGAACGACGGATCCTGGAAAGCCAGGACGAGTTGCATCACCCTCCGGGTGACCAGAGCAGTTTCGTGGTCTCGAAAGATGTCACCCGATTAGAAGTGCGGCGAGCTATCACTACTAATCCGTAACTTCCAGTGGTCAAAAAGAGATAAACCCGGAGCCCATTACCGGACACACAGAAAGTATTTCAACTTACACCGGGTAGTGCGGGTCCCGTCACACAGGTATTCTCGGGGTGGAGTTTTGACCCCTCATTTACTGAGACGCCGTATGCACCCGTGTCGTTACTATTCGATCCTCGTGATCCTCCTGATCACGATCGCCTGTTCGGCGGTCGCCGCCGCCTCTCAGAGTGTGCGCCAAGCAGACCGATCCAGCGCCGGCATGATCTCCGCCGCACACCCTTTAGCAACCGACGCTGGAGTAGCGATTCTCGAGCTTGGAGGCAATGCCGCAGATGCAGCGGTCGCTACAGGGTTCGCGATCGCAGTAGTCGAACCGACCATGAACAGCATCGGGGGTCGCAACCAAATTCTCGTTAGGACTCCTGACGGTGAATTTTATGGTATCGATGGGACCACCCAGGCTCCTTGGGACTACGACTATGACACGGCACCGCAAGCCTCATACGGTTATCCGGTCATCGGCGTGCCTGGTGCTCTGGCCGGGTTACTCAAACTTCATGAAGAACACGGATCGCTTCCGCTCACGACCTTGATGGCGTCCGCGATCGATCTGGCCCAGAACGGGTTTCGTGTGCTTCCACGAGATGCAGATCGGCAGGCCTCGGGCTTCCCACAGGCCCGTGAGTTCCCAGGCACTATTGATGCCTACTATAAGGGAAGCGGAAATGGATACCGCGCCGGAGAGCTTCTGGTGCAAGCTGACTACGCTAAGACGCTAAGCCTGATTGCAAGTGAGGGACGCGAGGTTTTTTATGAGGGCCAAATTGCCGAGAAGATGGCAACCGACCTCGCCGACCATGGCAGTGCTGTCACTCTCGAAGCCTTCAATGAGTACGTAGCTGAAGATAGTCGCATCGTCCGCGGGAGTTACAGAGGGTATGACCTCGTTGGAATGGGTATTCCGGCAGCTGGAGTCCTCAGCATCCAAGCCCTTCAGATCATGGAGAAATTTGAACCATCTTCAATGAGCGAGGCAGAGTGGTTCGCAGTCACTGGGCAGGCACTGAGCCTGGCGTCGAGAGAGTTGCGCGTGCTCGGCACAGATACCGCGGCTGCACGTGCCACCTCAAAAGACTGGGCTACTGAGTTGGCAAGACAGGTGGCAGTTCCCAACACCCCTCGTTCAACTATCGGTGGAAGTCTGCTCCCGCCTCTACAAGATCGAGGTGACCTATTCGGTGGGCATACCACGCACCTATCGACTGCAGATGAGAACGGCATGTTCGTTTCTCTCACACAAACGCTTGGCCCCACTATGGGCTCCAAAGTCGTGACCCCCGGCCTCGGTTTCCTGTATGCATCGACTCTGGGTGGGTATCTGGGTCGGATGGAGCCCGGGGAGCGAGCACGGTCAAATATCTGCCCGTTCATGGTCCTAAAAGACGGTGAAGTTATCCTTGTCCTGGGTGCCGCAGGTGGTGGCATGATTCCACCTGCAATCGTACACGCGATCACGCGTGTAATCGACTTCGGTATGTCCTTGCCCCAGGCTCTGGCCGAACCACGGGTCGCGGGTGCCCGCGGTGGCGGTTATAGCGCTGAGACGAGTCCCGGGATAGGCTGGACACTCGCGGAATTGGAAGAAATGCGGGGGCTCGGTATCGAGGTCACTGAAACACCTCGAAGTGGGGCCTTCGGGCGGGTACATGGCATACAGTTTGAGCCCGCGACCCGAACCTGGATCGGTGCCGCCGACCCGGACTGGGAAGGTACCGCCCGTGGACCTGCCATGGTCAGAACGAGAGGCCGATAGCTAAGGCACATTTCTTTATTAGACAGACCTTAATAATGGAGTAACGGTGATGATAAGATGCGGAGTGGCGGCCCTACCGATCGCCATAATCCTGGCGCTGCCCAGCTTCGCGGGTGCCCAAGACGCAAAAACCATGGTGGCAGCTTATATCGACGAGAATGCAGACTCCTATGGTGATATCGCCCAAGAAATCTGGGAACTCGCTGAACTAGGGTACATGGAGACAGAAAGCTCAGCTCTACTACAGTCAACATTGAATAGGGAAGGCTTTGAGGTAGAGGCCGGAGTCGCGGGCATACCGACAGCATTCGTCGCGAGTTGGAAGAACGGTGACGGTCCGATTGTGGGAATCATGGCGGAGTATGACGCACTCCCAGGCATCACGCAGGATAGGCAGCCTATACGGGCACCAATCGAAGGCAAGCCCCAAGGACACGCCTGCGGCCACCACCTTTTCGCGGCAGGGTCAACTGCCGCAGCGATCGCGACAAAGAGGTGGATGGAAGAAACTGGCCAGCAAGGAGAGATACGCCTGTACGGGACCCCAGCAGAGGAAGGAGGGGCCGGGAAAGTGTATATGGTCCGAGCTGGTCTCTTTGAAGATGTCGACATCATGCTCCACTGGCATGCCGCCGATGTGAACTCGGCTGACGCATCAAGCTCCCTCTCAAACAAGTCGGCAAAGTTCAGGTTCACGGGAATCTCAGCTCACGCTGCCAGTGCCCCTGAGCGGGGCCGCTCGGCGCTCGACGGTGTCGAAGCGATGAACCACATGGTCAACCTGCTCCGTGAGCACGTTCCACAAGAGACACGGATCCATTATGTAATCACATACGGCGGAGCTGCACCGAACGTGGTTCCGGACTTCGCCGAAGTATTCTATTACGTGCGAAATCCCGACCCCGAGAACGTAAAGTCAATCTTCGAGCGGGTCGCGGCCACCGCTGAAGGTGCCGCGCTTGGAACTGGCACGACCATGGAGTACGAGGTGATCCATGGCCTCTACAATCTTCTGCCTAATCTCGCTCTTCAGGAAGCGGTGCACGCAAACCTGACAAGGGTGGGTGGTGTAATTTACGACGATGAAGAGTACAGCTTTGCTGACCTGCTCCACCGCACGCTCGGGGCTGACGCTCCACCCCTAGCATCTGCGATGGAGATCCAACCATTAAAGGTTGGAGGAAGCGGCGGCGGCTCCACTGACGTTGCAGACGTCAGTTGGATGGTGCCGACCGGGGGAGTCAGGGCAGCGACTTGGGTGCCAGGAACGTCAGCCCACTCATGGCAGGCGATCGCTGCCGGAGGAACGACAATCGGTGAGAAAGGCATGCTCGTAGCCGCCAAGACACTTGCAATGACAGCAGTTGACCTGTTCACTCGCCCCGACCTAGTCACCGCCGCGAAGATTGAGCATGCAGAAAGTATCCCAGAAGGGTGGGTGTACGAGCCGTTGCTTGGTGATCGCGATCCTCCTCTTGATTACCGGAAACCAGCTGGACCCGGTGGTGACTAATGGTCGTTACGCGGAACAGAGACATGAACACAGAACGGGCTAATAGCCAGACACCCGAGTAGGGTAGTGGCTCTGACCCGCACATATACACTTTAAAGTAGGAGGCCCAAAGATGCTCGGGTCAGTGCCTAAGCTCTTCTTAGTAATGCTTTGTGGTCTAGCCATCGTCACTCCTACTGGGCTCATGGCCCAGACCCTCCCGTCACAGGAGCTAGAAGCTCTGCAGTTCCGACACATCGGTGTTGTCGGCAATCGGGTTGCTTCTGTTGCAGGAGTGGTCGGTAATCCCCTCGTTTACTATGCCGGAGCCGCCTCGGGAGGCCTCTGGAAAACCGAGGATGGCGGGATCAATTGGCGTGCGGTATTCGACGACCAAGATAGCCACTCAGTGGGAGCCCTTGCTGTCTCACTCTCTGATCCCGAGATCGTATGGGCAGGCACGGGGGAGCCCCATATCCGCTCGAATGTCACGGTAGGAGATGGCGTCTATAAGTCGACAGACGGAGGAAGCCACTGGGAGCATATGGGCCTCGATGCGACAGGCCGCGTCAGCCGCATCGTAATCCACCCTCAGAACCCTGACATCGTCTACATAGCGGCTCTAGGGCACGCACACGCACCCCAGGCAGAGCGTGGGATTTATCGCACACTCGACGGCGGTGATACTTGGGAACACGTGCTCTTTGTAGATGAGGACACAGGAGCTTCGAGCTTGATTATGGATCCCAACAACCCACGCGTGCTCTTCGCCGGTATGTGGACAGTTCTTGTGAACACTTGGGGCAGAGAGAGTGGCGGGCCCGGCTCGGGCATCTTTATGTCTCGCGACGGTGGTGAGACATGGACCCGACTCAGAGGCCACGGGCTTCCATTGCTTCCCGTCGGCAAGATCGATGTCTGTATGTCTCAGGCCGATTCTCGAAGGGTATACGCTCTCATCGAGACCGGAGACGGAGTACCCTGGCACGGTGAAGAGACGGAAGATGGAGAACTCTGGCGCTCTGATAACGGCGGCTACGACTGGGACTTGGTTAACCACAGCCGTGACCTTGGTGGGAGGACGGCTTACTACAATAACTGTAGAGTCTTTCCAGATGATGAGAACGAGGTCTTCTTCCTGACGGCCGCTCTATCGCGTTCATACGACGGCGGGATCACCTATATACAACATCAGGATCTCGAACGTCCTGGAGGTGACTTCCACGATCTCTGGATCGATCCAGAGAACCCCGACCGATTGATTATCGGTAACGATCAGGGCATCCATATCTCTGTCAATCGGGGCAAAACCTATCTGACAACTGAGCCTCCTATCTCACAGATGTATCATGTGACTGTGGATAACGCAGTTCCATATAACGTACTCGGAAACCGCCAGGACGGGCCTTCGTATAGAGGTCCCAGCAACACGCTTTACGCCGCAAGAGGGGGAGGCCCAGGCCCAATTCCGAGAGGTGATTGGCACCAAGTCGGCGGAGGTGAGAGCGGCTTTGCCACTCCCGACCCAACAGACTCGAACATCGTCTGGTCAAGCGCATCCGGGTCGGGGGCACGAGGCGGAATTGTGGTTCGGCACGATGAGAGTAATAGACAGTTCCGTAGTGTTGAAGTTTGGCCGGAAAGCACTGGTGGGTGGCCAGCTGAGGAGTTGCGCTACCGGTTCCAGTGGACCTTTCCGCTCCTTGTCTCACCTCATGACAACAACACCATTTTTGTGACTAGCCAACATGTTCACCGTACCAGGAACGGAGGACAGAGCTGGGATGTCATAAGTCCGGATCTGACCACAAATGACAAGAGTCGCCAGGGAATCAGCGGCGGTCTGACCCCCGATAATATCGGGGTTGAATATTGCTGCGTGATCTATGCATTCGATGAATCGCCCGTCCAACAAGGGGTCTTCTACGCTGGATCGAACGATGGCAAGGTCCACGTCAGTCGTGATGACGGAGACACGTGGACGGACGTCACAGCAAACTTGCCGGATTGGCCTGTCGACGGTGTTGTTCGAGGGATTGATGCGTCGAAGTGGGAACCGGGTAAAGCCTATCTGGCGGTCGAAGCACACCAAGTGGGTGACTTCGCCCCTTATGCGTATCGGACAGAAGATTACGGACAAACCTGGACGAAGATCACAGAAGGCCTCGACGACCATGTGCTGAGCTTCACTCGCAGTATCCAGGAAGACCCTGTACGACCTGGCTTGCTCTTTCTCGGCACCGAGAACCGTCTCTACGTCAGCTTCGATGATGGAGACCACTGGCAGTCGCTAGTCAACAACTTACCTCCATCTCCCATGTATGGAATCGTCATCCAAGAGCACTTTAACGACCTTGTAATCGGGACTTACGGTCGAGGCTTCTGGATCATGGACGACCTCAGCCCTCTGCAGCAGCTAACAGACGCAGTGCGAACCTCTCCGTCATACCTGTTCGAGCCGCGGGACGCATACCGGTTCAACAACCGCACTGCACCAGCGGCTCCCAGCACCGACATGAGCGTCGGTGAGAACCCTCCGAATGCCGCATACATCAACTACTGGCTGGGCACTGAGACAGCCGGTAGTCCGGTAACAATCCGGATCAACGACGCAACCGGAGCACTCGTTCGGATCCTCACAGGGACCAGTCTTGCAGGAATCAACCGCATATTCTGGGATTTCCAAGGAGAGCAGAGTACACCCATCCGCCGTCGGGTTCCTCCTATGTACGCCGACTGGGTCGACTACGGACCCGGACGTGTCCAAAGCCAAGAAGGTCTGGCACTGCGCCATTCTCCGGGCACTTACACAGTGACGCTTGAGGTAAGGGACGAGGAGTTCAGTCAAGAACTCACCGTTCTAAAGGACCCCAACTCCGATGGGACCATGGAGAGCATCCGCGCCCAATTCTCTTTGTACGAGGAGGTCCGTAACGATTACGATGCTGCCGCAGACGCAATCAACCGGATCGAGTGGTTGCGGCGTCAGTTATACGACCTGGTCGATGTGCTCCAAGACCAAGGAAGTGCAGTTGATCTGATAGAGGGTGCTGGTGAGCTGGATGACGCCCTGGTAACAATAGAAGAGGACCTGATCCAACTGCGCACTACCGGCACGGGGCAAGATGGTGTTCGTTATCCAGCCAAGGTATTGGGTAAGCTCCGCCATCTATCAAATAGTGTTAACTCAGCAGACTTTTCGCCGACGGACCAGCAAGGTGAAGTTCACCTGGTGCTGCGTGAGATCCTTATGAACGCGAGGGCTGCACTTGACGATTTGGTCGAGGATGATTTGGCAAACTTCAACCGGGTGCTCACAGAGCGCGGCCTGAATCCACTTATCAGCGAAGATGAGGGTGAGTGGTGAAGTGGAGAATGACCATCGCCGAGATCTACAGTTGACCGTGGGGGAATAGGGAGTGTTAACATACCCGTGAACGACCCCTGCGACCGACCTCGACAGATTCTGGGCAAAGCAAAGCAATTGCGACGATCTTGGCTACTGACAGCGGCATTAGCCGCATTACTAGCGAAACCGCTGATGGGTATCGCACAGGATACTCCCCCGGATGGCTTCGCTGACCTTGAGTTAGAGCGTTCACGCTTATGCGTGCCAGTGTTGGTCCAACTGGACGCGCTGAACCTCCGGCTTCAGCCTCTGGGCTTTCGCACCGAGAGACTGCGCCGGATCGCTGCTGCGATTGCGATCGAAGACCGCACTCTGATGGATTCTCTCAACGCCAGCGATTCGACTGAAGCTGCGGTACGAGACTGGTTCATCTCAGACGGGCGGCTCGCCCGAAGTTTCTTGGAGACAAACCAGCAATCGCTTCAGCAACAGAGGGCGGTCGACCGAGAGCGGATCAAGGGTACAGTCCAGGCAACGCTTGAGGGAGTCCAAGTCGAGGCTCAAGACCTAATTGAGGGGGCTGGTGACTTCGGAGTTGGCGACAGAGCGTGCGAAGGAGCAGTTCTCGTTCGGAGCGCCGTCCTAGAGGTGTGTGGATCAGAACAAAACTTGATCTGCGATGCGGCTAAACCCGCCAATTCCGATGGTGCGTATCGCTTCGTGGAGTCTCCTGAGGACCTTTGGGACATGCAAGAATTTCGCCCTTGGACTTCACCGGAGCCGCTGCAAGTGGGACCCGACGGACAACTCGACGGAGCAAGTACAGTCACTTTCGCGAGACAGGGCAATCTTGCGCTCTCGGTCGCCTTCCGTCCGCTTATTCGTCAGCGTTCGGATATGACTCCTGAAGAAATTCAGAACTTCGAAACGCTCCTAGACTCGATCGGATTCGAGTTGGATCACCCCGAACTCATCTACGCACCTGCTCTAGCAATTCGAGCGACCCTCCCGGAACCACTCGCCGGAGAGGACAGCTATATTATCCACTTTGGGGATATTGAGACTGCGGACATCATCTGGGGGGGGGCTTCCGGTACCGGAGCTCCTATAGAAATCTCGGTCCTCCTAACACCGATCCACATCGTGAAGTTAACGCAGGGAGAACCTCTCCAACTGACCGCAATCCGTAGCTTGGATGACGGGAACAGTGAAGCCCTATTCGGCTTGGGGCTGACTCCAGTTAACCAGACTTCGGCGACTCAGTCACTCCTCGCCTATATGGCAACGCAGATGCCCGAGGACCTCAAACTCCTAGTGCCACCAAGAGATTACTAAAGGGCACTCCACGAGAAGCTAGATCGATAGCCCTAGCGGACTTCAGGACCGCCTCTGCGGTCGTCCGGTACAAACCTATCACGACCTGGCATCTCTACAGCGGGAAGCGTGGTCGCATCCATAACGGCATCATCTGCGACTAAGCCGTTCATATTTAGGACGTATGCGATGACCGCGTAGGTCTGATCGGAAGTCAAGGTGCCAGGGGTCAACTGAGGCATCGCCTTTACGATGTAGTCGAACAAGGTCGTCGCATAAGGCCAGTAGCTACCCACGACCCTCGCGCTTGGCCATTCTTCCCACGGTTCCGTCCCCACAAGTCGGTCGAACGGACCCTCGGTTCCAGTAACCCCGTGGCAAGCAATGCATTGAGTCTCATAAACGAGCTTGCCCTGGGGGACTGAGCCACTACCTGGAGGGAGACCCTCACCGTCAGGTTTCACATCTATGTCCCACATCGCGATGCGTGTGTTAGTTGCCTCTCCCCCAAACCCAAATGTTGCAGGTGCTGAGACGGGAAGCCGATCAGCGACTTCAGTCGGTAGTACGTCACCACTGGTGGCAGCGACGTCCACCTCACCGCATCCCGTGAGTAGTGAGGAGACCAGAAGCACACTCAGGCTTTTCATATCAGGTCTCCAAGTCCGAAAGTCACTGCTCCGTCGGAAGCCACTTTCCATGCCCGTTGGTGGTTTTGATGATAAGACGTTCTCTCGCCACGTGCGTCCCAAAGCTGGTGAACGGTCGGTTGCACGTATCCTGTCTCATCGACCGCACGGCTAAGGATATGGGTTTCTCGCCCGTCCCAATCCCAGAGATGTCGGAAGCGCACTGTCGACTTCGATAGAACCGGCCCCTGAAGCTCAGCGGGCATCCAGCTACTACCACCATCCGTGCTAACATCCACGCGGGTGATCTTTCCGCGACCTGACCAGGCAAGCCCTTTGATCTCCCACCACCCATGATCCGGGAGTTGGTAGGGGAAGGCCGGGAACGTGATCACGGATTTGCCGTCCATAACGAAGCTGAACTGGCGAGCCCTTCCCCCTTTGAGTGGATCGGTATACTTGGAAGTCTCATCCCGAGTCATCGTAGGCCGGTCAGTGACTTCAATGCGTCGAAGCCACTTGACTTGTGCATTGCCTTCCCAGCCCGGCAATAGCAGCCTCAACGGGTAACCCTGTTCCGGACGGATCGCCTCGCCATTCTGGCCGTATGCCAACATAGCATCATCCATGGCCTTCTCGAGTGGCACACTTCGAGACATTACGGCAGCGTCACTACCCTCAGCCAGTAACCAACTAGCCCCATTACGAACGCCCACTTCACGGAGGATCGTCGAGAGCAATACCCCCGTCCACTCGCTAGTGCTCAGAAGCCCGTCGAGCGACTGTGGAGTGACCTCGGTCGGCATCCGGTCTCGATTGTAGGCACCCCCGCCATTTCCGGAGCACTCAACAAACCGAATGCGTGACGTCTGCGGATAACGCTTGAGATCAGCCATCCGAAATACCATGGGGCGCTCTACCATCCCGTGGATGAGTAACTCATGCTCCTCCTGGATAATGTTCGGGATTCCGGCATGATGGCGTTCAAAGTGGAGGTCCGCAGGAGTGATGATTCCACAGAGATCCTGTAGCGGGGTCCTTGAGGAACTCGAAAGAGTCGGGGCCCGCACCAAACGGCGTGGTTGCTCGGCCGGGGCACGCTGACCTATCTCTGATGTGAGCCTCCCGGGCACCTTTGTCGGGTCCTGGGCTGCGGTCGATACCTCCTGAGCAACGAGCTTGACCGCATCGGCCTGGGTCTTAATCAAGCCGGCCGCAATTACACCGGACGTCGCAGTGATCCAAGCACGGCGAGAGAGGGGGGGTTTATCCTTCTTGGCCATCGGTTCTCCTGTGCGGTGTTTGAATGATGTTCATCAAGTGGTGGCAACAGCAACGCAACCTGCGATACAGGTCCGTTCCCGGCTAGCCCGAGAGGTCTTATAAACCCCACGCTGGACGGATTCACCGCCCATAGGCAGATTCTCTGACCTTGAGTTCACGTCAGATTTGGAGTGCTTCCGTCATGCGCCGACGCATCTTACTCTCGGCTTTCACCGTGCTATTCTCTGCCACCCCCATGGTGGCCCAAGAGAACGGCCCTGACCTCCCTTCTGGCTTTGACGAGCCGATGCCGCTTCATCATGACGGCAAGGGATTGGGTCCGTTTTCTCGGTCGATTACGACGAGTTCTGCTGAGGCACAGCTTTACTTCGACCAAGGCATCCAACTCCTCTACGCGTTTGATCCAAACCTAGCAGCACGATCATTCCGAGAAGGTTGGAAACGAGACCCGAAGTGTGCCATGTGCTACCTAGGCGAAGCCTGGGCCTGGGGCCCCTACCTCAATGGCCCGATGGTCGCTAGCGATGCTCCCCTAGCACATACAGCTGCACAGAAGGCGCGTGAGCTAGCGGAAGGCAATACGAATCCGGTAGAGCACGCACTCATCGAGGCCATGGCTACGAGGTACGAATACGAACACAACCAAGGTCGACGGCGTGAACTCGACGAACAGTGGGCGGAGAAGATTAACGAGCTATACGTTGAACATCCTCGGGACCTAGACCTCGGCTTCCTCGCGGGAGAGGCACTAATGCTCCTGCAGCCACGTCGTGAGTGGTGGGAGGTCTCGAACCCGGAAATCCAGACTATCCACCGGGTCCTTGAGACGGTCCTCGACCAAGACATCACACACCCCGGTGCATGTCACCTCTACGTCCATGCGACTGAACGCACCGACGTCCCAGGCAAGGCAGAGGCATGTGCAGAACACCTCGGGAGCTCGATCCCAGGCGCAAGTCACATTCAGCACATGCCGTCTCACACGTTCAACCGAATTGGGCGCTGGGGAGATGCAGTGCGGGGCAACACAGCCGCCTGGCACTCGGACTTGAAGGCCGAGTACGGTGACGGGTTTGCGATATATCCTTCGCACAACCTCCACATGCTGCTTTTCGCAGCTTCAAATGACGGGCAGGGCGCGGCAGCAATTCAAGCCGCAAAAAACTACGCGGCAATGATGGACGGAGGTAACTTCTATGAGGCGCTAACACTCTTCCGTTTTGGTTATTTCGAAGAAATCCTCGACTTAGACAATGCACCTGAAGGAACAACGTTCCGAGGGCTGTGGGATTTCTCCAAAGGGTATGCCTCTCTCCGCACCGGAGATGAGGGAACTGCCCGTTGGTACCTGAACCAAGTGAAACAGGGAGCCGAGGAAGGCACCGATATGATCCGAGGACATCCAGCGGCATCGATCCTCGGTATCGTCGCCTCCATACTCGAAGGCGAGATCCTACGTGCGAACGGCAACGTTCGGGAAGCAATCGAGGTTCTAGAGAAAGGTGTTGAACTCGAGGATGGACTCGTCTATGACGAGCCCGAGCCACTGAACTTCTCTGTACGTCACTGGCTCGGTGATGCTTTGTCAGAAGCTGGTGAGCACGCTCAGGCTGCCGAAGTTTACCGTGCGGAACTCGAGGACCACCCGCACAACGGCTGGTCACTCTTCGGGCTGGAGCGTGCTCTTCGAGCACAAGGGAGGGACGCAGAAGCAGATGAGGTCCACGCCGAATTCGAAGTCTCTTGGGCCCGATCTGACGTCTACATTAGATCATCGATCTTTTAGGTTGCCATTTATATCAAGCTAATTTTGACTTCTACGCTCACATCACAGCCAAGGGCTCGGAGGGGGTGGCGATAGGCGATCTCTATCCTCCGAGCCCTTATACGAAAAGTGAGTCAGCGCCCGAGCCTCAGATTCCCTTTCCACCAGTCAGCATCCGTGGAACTCAACGGGCCCATAGCGCCCCGGACCCCGTCTAGTAGTTCCTTCGTATCGTAGACCCGCCCCGCCTTGACGACGATCCGGACGTTCCGAGTGTCCGTGATCTCTCTGAGCGGGTCACCCTCAATCACGATCAAGTCAGCATACTTTCCGGACTCGATCGTGCCCAGCCGGGTATCGACACCTATGGCCCGTGCCGCGTTAATCGTCCCCGCGCGGAGCGCAGCCGGGTTCGGAATCCCCGCTAACACCATTGCATGCAACTCCCGATGTGAACCGAAGCCGCTAAAAAACTCGCCCCAACTCGGGTGATCTGTACCGAGCGTAAGGTTGTCCGCTCCACCCTCATCATAGAAAGCTTTTACTGTTTCTCGTTTCACTCTGTAGATGCGCCCGAACTGCTCTGATGGCGTCTTAGGTAATCCGGCGTCGACGATCGCGCGGGCATAAGGGGTCAGGAAGCCCATCTCATCTTCCCAGTATTCGTAAACCGCCGCCTCACGGTCTGCGAAATACCCGTAAGCTGTGAGCGTGGCGTCGAAAAAAGCACCGTGCTCAATAAAGAGTTTGGACTGTTCTCTTATCTTGGTCGCAGTCAACGTGTGGTCGAGGTCGAGCGCCTCTAGTGATTCATAAGCCGACTGGGTAGCTGGTAGGGCGTCGCCCCCCAGAAAATGCTCAATTCTGTCGATCCCCATAAGGATAGCATCCCGCGGATTCACCGAGTTCCGGAAACCTGAATCGAGATGGGCTGTGACCGTAAGTCCGTGCGCATGCGCGACCTCGATGACAGCCTCGAGCTGGTCGGGCAGAATCCCTTTGGCTTTGAACCCATGAGCACCATTGAGAGCCCAGGAAGCACCCTCTATACGAATGCTATCTGGGGTCATCGCCTCGTGTTGCCACCCCGGTCGTGCAGTCCCCCAGTAGGGACCCGAGCTGTAGATTCGCGGGCCAGAGATTTCACCTGAAGCAATCCGCTCCCTGCCCTTCCGTGCCTCTGCTGGATCGACTTCACCCGCGGGGAACGTTGAGGTTACTCCGTTCGCAAGGAAAAGCACTGGGTTGACTGTATATTCGTCGACCCTGCCCTCGCCAAAGAGGTCGACGGCGTAGTGAGCGTGCAAATCGAACAGCCCTGGCATGAGGAAGTGCTCGTCGGTGAGTTCGATTCGGGGAAGGTCAGTGTACTGCGCTCCAAAGTTACCAACCTGAAGAATAGTACCATTTCGAATGAGGATCCCCGGGTTGGCAATCGCCTCGTCTCCCGTCCCAACCCACAGACGCCCACCGACTATAACGTAGTCTCCGGCATCCCTAGGCAGTGCCTGTCCTGTAGCCATGACCGGAGCCAGAGTTACCGAGAGAACTGAAAGCGGCACAATCAAAGCCCGGAGCGTATACCTAAACACGCCTACCTCCCTTTTGTAGCGATCGAACAGAAACATGTTATTACATTAGGGCATGCCCTACTACGAATACCATTGCGAGACGAACGGTTGCACGCTTGAGATCCGCCACGGGATGAGTGAGCGGGTGGAAACCTGGGGTGACCTTGTGGAACGTGCAGGGGTGGAAAGAGGCAGGACACCTGCCGACACGCCGGTGGAAAAGCTAATCAGTGCACCGGTTCCCCTAACGGGATCGGCTGGGGATAAGGACTTTCGGGGTTGCGGATCCGGGTGTGCCTGCGTGCCGCGGGCATAGAACGGGACCCCAGCAGCTTCTCCGTAGACGAAAGCACAAGCCTGTGAGCATACGGGAATTCGATGTTCTTGTTCTCGGTGGTGGTCCAGCCGGGACAGCGGCAGCGACACTTCTCGCGCAACGGAGCCACAGAGTCGCCCTCGTTCGACCCATCAATACGCCCGCTGGGGCACTCGCTGAATCGATTCCACCCTCAGCACGCCGCCTCCTTTCGGAACTCGGAGTGCTCAAGGCAACTGATGCAGCTGGTTTCTTCCCGAATAGCGGCAACAGCGTTTGGTGGGCAGGTAATGAGAAACGGAGTGAGAATTTCGGTGTGGACGGAAAGGGTTATCACGTGGACCGGACCGGATTCGAGCGTGTTCTCGTTTCCGCAGCGGAGGCAATCGGAGCAAGCGTGCTGATCGGTATGTCGGCCCGTAAGGCAGTCGAATCAGAGAAAGGGTGGAAGATTACCTGCGAAGCAGAAGACGGTGGGATGGTCGAGATCCGAGCCTCTTGGGTGCTCGATGCGACCGGCCGGCACGGTTTTCTTGCCCGAGATGTTCGGGAAGCGGATCGCTCGACTACAACACTCGCGATAACTCGGCGCTTCGAGAAGCCAGCCGGATGGGATGAGATAACCGCAAATCACACCCTAGTCGAAAGCTATGAAGATGGCTGGGCATGGTCCGTACCGCTTTCTGATACGCTTCGGTGCTTTACCGTTATGGCCGACCAACGCCATGCTGCACTAGAGGGGCGTGATGTCAATGAGATGCTCCGAGGCGAACTCGCCAAGACAACTCATCTAGCTTCGATGCTTGACCATGTTAATGCCGAGGGTGACTCGTGGGCTTGCTCGTCTTCACTCTACCATGCACGCCGGTATAGCCGACCAGGACTTTTACTGGTGGGGGATGCAGGCTCGTTCATCGATCCACTCTCTTCGTATGGTGTTAAGAAGGCGCTCGCCTCAGGATGGCTAGCCGGAATCGTGGCGCACACCGCGCTAGTTGATGCACCGATGACTGAGGTGGCACTTGAGTTCTTCGACGACCGAGAACGATCAGTCTATCAAAGCTACCGACATCGCTCAGCAGAGTTTTTTGAGGAAGCTGCGTCGGCATACGGCCACCCTTACTGGACAACACGAGCTGAGGCTGCACGTGCTGCAGCGGGAGCAATAAGTGCTCCTGACGACGAAGAATGGCTTGAGGATCCAGCGGGTACACACGTCCCCGCTGATATCGTGCGAGCTGCTCACGAGAGGATCCGTTCGATAGAGTCACTTGACGCCCTATCTAATCCGGACCTCCGTGTAATCAAACGTCCTGCGATCCGATCGCAACGTATCGTTATGAAACGTCACCTCACGAACGACGCCTACCGCAACGGTATGCGCTATGTAAGGGGTGTAGACCTCTTGACACTCGTCGAGCTGGCGCCGCAATACGCTGAAGTTCCAAATATGTGGAATGCGTACAACGAAAGAGAGACACCGGTCAGTCTTCCCGATTTCCTCGTTGGTCTGTCGACTGCTTTTGCTGCGGGCTTACTAATGCATCGTGATAAATAGTGCTGACCAGGAAAGGATAGTATTTGTAGACCCTGGCAAGCCCTAGCGGGCCAGCCCTTTCCAGCCCTAGGATGTTGTGTCCTCAAACCCAATACCGAATGGCGACTTCCCTTCTTACCCACTTGTCCATGATCGGAATGGCAGGCCTCAGCCTACTCGTCGTCTGGACACCCGCATTACACAGTCAAAGCCAAGACGCACAGGAGGATGAGGGGTACGCGATAACTCATGGCACAACAGTTGAGCTTTGCTCACGCTGCCATACCGTCGATGACCAAGGTCGTATGACTCGCATATCATACTTGAGGAAAACGCCCGAGGGGTGGCAGACCTCGGTACGTCGAATGGCCGCACTGCACGATGTCCGTTTAAGTCCAGAAGAAGCACGTGATATCGTGCGCTATCTCTCTAATGAGCAGGGCCTCGCCCCTGAGGAACTCCGGCCAGGACTCTTTGAGGTTGAACGGAGACTCATTGACCACGACTATGAAGGTGACTCAGAGGTCGAGTTCACATGCATTCAGTGTCATTCAATGGGCCGAGTAATCACCCAGAGGCGCACCCATGATGAATGGGCACTCCTGATGGCAACACATCGGGGGCTATACCCATTGGTTGACGGACAGGCCTTCCGACGAACACGGGCACCCATAGGTCGTCGTACTTCGGCCGAGACTGACTCCGACGGGAGGCCACCTGATAGACGCCACCCCATGGACAACGCGATCGATCATCTCGCCACCGTCTTCCCGCTGGAAACCCCCGAGTGGTCGGCTTGGTCGGCTAACAAGCGCTCTCCGCAACTCGCAGGTAGTTGGGCTCTCTCCGGATACGAGCCGGGTAAGGGGCCCATCTACGGAACCCTTACTGTCACGGCCGCTGGAGGCGACACGGATGCCTTCACAACGTCATCACAATACGTGTACGCGGAGAGTGGACGCACTGTAGAACGCTCGGGACAGGCGCTTGTCTACACTGGTTACCAGTGGCGTGGCCGTTCAAATCCTGGATCAAGTGACGAACTTCTCGAGGTGATGTTTGTCGAACGGAACCAGCGTGCGATGTCTGGCAGGTGGTTTTCAGGAGCATACGACGAGATGGGACCGGATATCACGCTCCAACAGATCGGTACGGCACCGATCATCACGGGGGTTTACCCGCGAGCACTCAGACGTGGTGAAACCACGCGGGTCACTATTTATGGCGGAGACCTCAAGGACACCCGGAGTGGTGCAGAGTTGAACTTCGGTTCTGGAGTTTCGATCGAGACGATCGAACGATCTCAAGACTATGAGCTTGTCGTTCGACTCAAGATCGATACCGACGCAGTGGTCGGGGCTCGTGACCTTTTCGCATTCGAGTCGACCCTAGAAGGGGCGATCATTGTCCACGACGGGATCGATCGGATTGTTGTAACGCCAGCGACCGGCATGGCGCGAATCGGAGGAGCAAGCTTTCCGAAGGGATATCAGACTTTCGACGCGATCGCCTACAACGACGGCCCCGACGGCGAAGCTGTAACTGAAGACGACCTTGAGTTGGGACGCGTAGACGTCTCGTGGAGCCTAGAGGAGTACGCAGCAACGTTTGGTGACGACGATATCAACTTCGTTGGTTCGATCGGACAGGACGGGATGTTCACTCCTGCATTGGACGGCATAAACCCGGACCGGATCGGCGATCGTAACAATATCGGGGACGTTTGGGTCCTAGCCACGTACCGTGGCCGGGAGGGCAGGGAGCTTAGAGCTCGTGCTCATCTGCTTGTGACCGTCCCATTGTACATGCGTTGGGAACCTTGGCGGGAGATTGAACGATGAGTTTGACGATCACTAACGGGGCAGAGACTCTCGCACTCCGAGAGTTCCATCCTTTTGAAACGGACGGAATCACGTACCTCTACATGGTTCCTTCAGCTGGCATCTTCCGGATGGAGGGTCCATCAGACGCGATCCTCAACGCGCTTGGCAAGGGTCCGAAAACTAAGACTCTACTGATCAACGAACTCTCGGATCACTTCGGTATTGACCTGTTGTTGGAGACGATCGACGAACTCACAGAGATACATGCGATTGGAGACGTGAACGCTCCGAGGGAGTTGGTGCCGAATGACCTGCCACCTGCCGGGTTCCCACTTACGACGATGGTCCTAAACGTCACCAACAAGTGCAACCTGGCATGCACGTATTGCTACGAGTATGGCGAGGATAAGATCGTCGACACGAAATACGGGGACCAACCCAAGTTTATGGCAGAAGAGACAGCCCAGGAGAGCGTTGAGTTCTTACTTGAGGAGTCCCGAGGGCAGGAGGTGGTGCATCTAACGTTCTTCGGTGGTGAGACGCTGCTCAACTTCCCAGTTCTGCAAGAGACCGTAGCGTATGCGCGTCGTCGCGCTACCGAAGAAGGTAAACGCATTGAGTTCAGCCTCACGACCAACGCGACCCTTTTACGCCCACAGATTATCGAGTGGCTTGCCGATAATCAGATTGGAGTGACGATCTCGATAGACGGGCCGAAAGAGGTCCAGGACGGCCTACGGGTTTTCCATAATGGTAAGGGTTCCTACGACGTGATTGAGCCTAAGATCAAGGAGCTCCTCAAGCGTCATAAGACACGCCCTATCGGAGCACGCGTCACACTCACTCAGAAGAACATGGACGTGCTAAAAATCTTCCGGCACCTGACGGAGGATATGGGCTTTTGGGAGGTCGGTCTCGCACCCGTGACAACTCAAGAACAACGAGATTACGCGATCACGAGCGAGGGCAAAGACAACATGCTCGAGCAGTTTGAGATCCTCGCTCAAGAGTGGCTCGAGTGCGCACTGAATGACGAGCACCACGGGTTTTCAAACGTTAAAGACACGCTTGAGGAGATCCATAAGGGCGTGAGTAAGGCGTACGGTTGTGGCGCGGGGCTCGGGCTTATGGGCGTAGCTACGGACGGGGACGTCTCGCTCTGCCATCGCTTCGCCGGATCCCCCGAACATACCATCGGATCCGTCACAGAGGGCATCGATCGGGCAAAGCAAGGCCAATTCTTGGTGGACCACCACATCGCGAGTAAGACTGACTGCCACACGTGCTGGGCCCGACCGATCTGCTCCGGCGGGTGCTATCACGAAGCTCATGTTCAATACGGAACCTCCTCACACCCCAATCTGCACTACTGTACGTGGGTGAGAAGCTGGACACACACTTGCCTGGAAATTTACGGTGCACTGGCAGAAAAGAACCCCAAGTTCCTCAATCGCTTCGACGCATAGGTACGAACATAGGAGAAGCCGGTGAAGCACATTAAAGCCGTCAATCAAAAAGCTGCTCGGATCGAAGCTTGGGTGGCCCATGAGGCTGAACAGACACAGCCCACAGAGCTTGATGTGGTGGGTCTCGAAAGCCGTCCTCCGCACGAACAGAATGGACCGCATTTCCCGTTGGGGTGTTCCCTGGTCTTCTCTCCTGGCTGGGAGGCGGACTCTTCCGGGGGCACGGCAGGACTCTGTCAGCCTGTGGAGAGGGACATCTTCGACTGCCACCTCTCATGCTTCTGGCCAGCACATGTGCCCGATCAGCTCAACCACTCAGCCGACTGGACGGGCAATTGCGCCTCCGCTCAAAAGGACTGGCGTAAGCTGGACCTAATCTTCCCTTAGGCTCACTGATATGATGCGGATGCTTGTTCGGAGCGCAGGAGCGATGATCATCGTGATGGTGTGTATATCGGTCACACTTGAGGCGCAGGATACCGCGCTTTGGTATTTTGGTACGTACACAAAAGACCTACTCGTTTGGGACGAGGCCAGCGAACAGATCGTTGACAGGATCGAGATGAGGTACAACATCCCGGCCGCCATCGTCGTCAACGAACGGAAGGACCGACTCTACGTGAGGGATGCAACCGCGCTTCATATAGAGGTCGTGGACCTAAAGAAGCTCGAGGTCGTGGACGAGTTCACGTTGTCCCAGGGAAACGTGAACGTGCGTATCGGCAATTTCGCACCGCATCCATCTGACCAAAAAGCCGTGATGTTCGTGAAACGGTACACCAAGCTACAGGACCGATATGTGGTTGAAGGGCCATTCCTCCTCGAATACGACCTGACGAATAAGACCGTCAGCGACACCATTCCGTGGCCAGATGGCGAAGAGCGGGAGTCGATTAGCTTTCGGTACTCACCCGACGGCGCGACGCTCTACATGTTCACACGGGACATTATTGCCCTCGATGCAGACAGCTATGAAGAGATCGACCGCTGGGAGATCTCGACTCCGATCGAGCCTGGCCTTGGACGGAGCAGTTTTGGGACAGTCTCCGAGCCCTATGACGAAGAGGGTATCGCCACCAGCCTCTTTAGGGTGACGGATCCGGCGCAGAACCGGCGCATGATGGGTATCGCCAGGGTCCGACTCTCGGAGAAAGAAGTGGACTTCTACACACTCGGCGAATCCGAGCCAGTTGGAAACTTCAGTCTCGCTCCCGGTGGTGAGAAAGCGTATGGACTGTTATCGCAGATTGGAGAATACGAGCTTTGGGAGTTCGATCTCGTCAACCGGCGCGTATCCAAGCGGGTACCTTTTACAGGTCGGCCCCGCATGAGCCTGGCCGTAAGCGCCGATGGTGAGCGTCTTTTCATCTACAACGCAGGCAACACGATTGATGTCTACGACTCTGCAACCATTGAGTACCTGAGGACGATCGTGTTTGACGAGGATACAACG